>JAFDXE010000039.1 GCA_018268085.1 Bacteroidota bacterium | reverse complement strand
TATTTTTTCCGCCACTGATTCACTGAAAAAATGCTGAATTAGTTTTTATATGAACGAGAAGTCTTGTTAGGTTGACCAATGATAAAATGCAAACGAATCATCCTCCCTCACCTTCGGGGCGGGCTGGGGGTGAGGTGGAACAAATAGGGAAATAAAAAAATCAGTGAATCAGCGGCAATTATTTTTTCCGCCGCTGATTCACTGAAAAAATGATCACATCAGCTAATCACCACATCATCCACCCTCAATTCAAATTCAACACTTTCCCTTTCGGATATTTCACACTATAACTAATCCTCACTTTCCTGCTCTCTCCGGGTTTCAGATCCATCTTCCAGGTTAATACGCCAATTTCTGTATTAATAACGGCCTCACTACTGTTCAGCAATTCTACTTCAATATCTTTATTGGTACTGATGGGGTATTGGTCTTTCAGGATCATGGATACCGCATCTTTCTTATTATTTTTTACCGTTAGTTCATAAGTAATCGTTTGTACTTTATTTGTACCTAGAAATTTAACGCTGCTGAAATCTGTCAGCTTTTCTCTTTTAATGATCACACGCTTGTCTTTACCTAATGTAAGATTCAGCGTATCATTGGTACTGCCCGGGTCAATAAATGATTTGCCTACATAGGTTCCTTCAAAAATAATATTTGCTTCTCCCGGTAATAAATTCAATTTCTCCCAGCCCGTTACTTCCGCCAGCAGGTAAGCATCTTTATCCAGCTTTGGTACAGCATAATATTTATAAATGGCTGCAATTGTTTCCTCTTTCAACGTAGCTATTTGTTGTTTACCATTGGTAGGTACATCATAAGGCAGCTCTATATCATAGGTAACATCAAGAGCATTGTCGGTTACAGAAACATAATCGTCCAACCCTTCTTTCAATGTTACAACCACCACACCGTTGGATCCTCTAGCGCCATACATCGAAGTGGCATCATCTCCTTTCAGCAAATTAATTGATTTAAACGATGAAGGATTCAACTGGTTGAAATCCGTTGCTTCCATCATAGCTCCGTTTACTACATACAATGGCAAACTGGCATTAGTAACAGTTCCCTGCCCTCTGATTGAAATTTCATTCAACTGCCTTATGTCTTTCATTTTATCGTAGTCTAGTTCTTTCTTTGCAATAGAAGGAATAGTATTTTGTTTATACAAATCAGATTCCATCCTTCTTACGGGGTTAATATAACTCAGGAACCAACTGCTGAGCAATGGCGCCTGGCCGTATTGTGATGCGGTGGAAGTTGATAAGGATAATTTCACCTTCTTCCAGTCTATGCCGGTGGTTTGTACAATCTTTGCTTTGTAAATTATTTTCAGTGGACTTTTAATATCATCTGCTTTAATGTCGTAGTAGGGCGTCCAGTATGCATTTTGTGTGATATAAGTGATGGTGAAGTTTTGTTCACCACCCAATGCCGCTGCTAGTTGAAGAATGAGCCGGCCACCGGTAACTGTATTTTTTTTCATCTCCTCATTCTGTTGCTGGTTTAACCGGGCAATGAGTTGGTTTAATTTGATTTTTTTCTTTTGTAGTGCAGAAAGTTCATTCTGCAGTTCAGCAGATTTGTTTTTGTAATAATCCATCAGCTTCATTAATTCCGCAACGCTCAAACCTGTCTGCGATCCTTTGATCTCTTTATTGGATTGTAATACATTTAGTAAATCGCTGGTGGTTGCAATAGATACATCGGTTTTTTCCAGTTCAGTATTTACTTTTTCCAGCGAATCCCGTATCATTTTTAATTCCGGTGTTACCAATTCTGATGCGAGGTAATTGTTGCTGAACTCTATGCCCAATATGGTTACGGTGGCGGGGCAATTGATCTGGATACTGTTTATATCAACAAAGCTGCTGATACCCTCCACGATAAGTTCATTGTCGCCGCGGCTTAAACTGGCGGTAGCCGTGTGCGTTAGTTCTGCACCGCTGCGGTAAATGGTAACGTTGGTTAATGTAGACTTTACCTTGTTCTTGTCGTTATAGGCAAACGAATGAACATAAAGGAAAGAGAAGAACAAAAAGGAAAGAAAGGCTTTCATACTCAGTTTTTTTAACATAACAGAAAAATTTAGTGTTTCTGCCACTGAGATGTTGTTTCTTTCCGGATTACATAAATGGAAGATTATTTTTTTATATCGCCGTTCTGGTCAACCTTTCCCTGCGCTTCCAGTTTGCGCATATTTTTGGCATCCTGGAGAAATTCTGATGCGAAGATAAATTCATTCAATCCCTGGTTATCGGAGAAAATGATATCCTTACTGTTGCCCGTCCATTCTTTCTTGCCATTTTTCATGTACAGGATATTATCACCGATCTCCATCACACTGTTCATATCGTGTGTGTTAATAACCGTAGTCATATTGTATTCTTTGGTGATCTCGGCAATCAGTTTATCAATCAGCATCGATGTTTGCGGATCAAGTCCTGAATTCGGTTCATCGCAAAAAAGATATTTCGGGTTTAACACAATGGCTCTTGCAATACCTACTCTTTTTTTCATACCTCCGCTGATCTCAGAAGGAAATTTTTTATTGCTGCCAACCAGGTTTACTCTTTCCAGCACTTCATCCACTCTTTTTATTTTAGCTGCATGAGCATCTTTCGTAAACATATCGAGTGGAAATTTTATATTATCCTGTACCGTCATGCTGTCAAACAATGCCGAACCCTGGAACAGCATACCTATCTGCTGGCGAAGTAATTTGCGTTCATCCTGTGTCATTTCGGTGAAATTTTTTCCATCGTATATGATTTCACCTTCATCGGGTTCGAACAAACCTACCAGGCATTTTTGTAAAACGGTTTTACCGCTGCCGCTTGTGCCGATGATCAGGTTGGTTTTGCCTGTTTCCATTACATGACTAACGCCATCCAGTACCAGCTTTTCGCCAAAACTTTTTTTAAGGTTTGTAAATTCAATCACGGGATAAATAAAATAGTAAAAAGTAAAAATTCAAAATGCCCTGTATGCTTTGTGTTTATTTTGTCCTTAGTCGTTGAGGCAGGAATCACAACAGCAGCGCCGCCAACGCATAATCCGCCAACAATATCATCACACAACTCACCACCACCGATTTGGTACTGCTTCTTCCAATTTCCAGTGATCCGCCACTTACATAATAGCCAAAGAACGCCGATATGGTACTTATAATAAACGCAAACGTATAGGCTTTAATCAACGCAAACGTAACATTGTACGGCATAAAATTCTCCATCAGTCCACGATCAAATTCCTCTACCGGCAATATTCCTGCAGCAGATCCCGCCAGTCTTCCGCCATAAATTCCCAATCCCATTGCCAATACCACCAGCATCGGTATCGTAATCAGCGATGCAACAATTTTCGGCATCACCAGGTAGGTTTTGGTATTAATACCCATGATCTCCAATGCATCAATCTGCTCACTCACTCTCATATTACCCAATTCACTCGCAATCTTACTGCCAATCACACCGGCCAGTACAATACATACAAGCGTAGGTGCAAATTCAAGGATTACGGTATCTCTTACAATTTGAGCAATAGCACTTTTTGAAATTAACGGGCTCACCAACTGGTAAGATGTTTGAACCGTACTTACAGCACCCATGAATACCGATATGAGCACAACAATACCCAGCGAACCAACGCCGATCTCCGCACATTGGTGCATGAATTCTTTCCAATACAGTTTGGCATTTTCAGGTTTACTGAACATGCCTTTAAGCATCAAAATATATTTCCCGAACTGTGATAAAAAATTCATGAGCAATTTGTGTGGAACAATCTATACAATATTATGCATGATTGGGAGTAGTTTCAGTAATTGTGCCATTATTTTTTTGAGGGCGTTTCCACCAGCGGCTTTTTTTAACCTGCTCAGTTGTATCCGATTTTGATTTTGACTGCGCATCAACCACAGCAATAACCACCATGTTAAATATAGAGCGGATAGAACTACCCAGTTGCAACACATGCACCGGTTTTTTCAATCCCAGCAAAATAGGACCGATGCTATCAGCGCCGCCAACTTCCTGCAATAAATTATAGGCAATATTACCGGCTGCAAGATTCGGGAACACTAATGTATTTACTTCACCATTTACCAGTTCGGTAAACGGATAATTGTCTTTCAGAATTTCTTTGTTAAATGCAAGAATACCCTGTATCTCTCCGTCACATATCAGGTTAGGTTCACGTTGTTTTACAATTTCCCTTGCCCTTCGAACAAGATTTGCTTCCGGCGAATTGCTGCTGCCAAAATTTGAATACGACAGCATTGCTACTTTAGGTACAACATTAAACTGGCGCACTTCCTTCGCAACGAGTAATGTTATTTCAGCAAGTTCATCTGCAGTGGGATTAAAGTTTACCGTGGTATCTGCAAGGAATAAAGGCCCCCGTTTGGTAAACAAGAGGTACATACCCGCAATTTTCTTCACACCTTCATCGGTACCTATGATCTGCAATGCCGGGCGAATGGTATCGGGATAGTTTCTGCTCAATCCGCTGATCATACAATCTGCTTCCCCGGTTTCCAGCATCATACAACCAAAATGGTTGCGGTCTTTCATCAGCTTAAATGCTTCATACTGGTTAATGCCTTTCCGCTGCCGTTTCTTAAACATTGCTTCCCCGAATTGCTTCCTTACTTCTTCCATATCATCATCTTTCGGGTTTATAACCGGCATGCCTTCCAGGTCTATCGAATTGGCGGCAGCTATTTTGTTGATCTTGTTGATGTCACCTAACAGTATCGGGTAACCGACTTTCTCTTCCAGCACCAGCGCCGCTGCTTTAAGTATTTTGGGATTTTCTGCATCGGCAAACACAACACGCTTCGGATCTTTCCTGGCCTTCGCACCAATAACGCGACTGAGCTGGTTATCCAAACCGAGCCTGTTATTGAGTTCAATCACATAGGCATCCCAGTCTTTTATCGGCGTTCTTGCCACACCGCTTTCCATTGCTGCTTTGGCTACAGCAGGGGCAACGGTAGCGAGTAAACGAGGATCTACAGGCTTGGGAATAATATAATAAGGACCAAATGCAATTGTTTTTTCATTGTATGCCAGGTTCACGATATCCGGTACCGGCGATTTGGTTAATTCTGCCAGTGCTTTAACCGCTGCCAGTTTCATCGCTTCATTGATCTGTGTGGCTCTTACATCCAGCGCCCCACGGAATATATACGGGAAACCCAGTACATTGTTTACCTGGTTGGGAAAATCACTTCTGCCCGTTGCCATAATAAGATCCTTACGGGAAGCGATAGCCGCATCATAAGTTATTTCCGGATCAGGATTCGCCATAGCAAATACGATCGGGTTTTTTGCCATGGAACGAATCATCTGCTGCGTTACCACATTGCCTACGCTCAGGCCAACAAACACATCAGCATCTTTCATGGCTTTTTCCAGGTTCCAGTCTTTATACTTAGCATCAACACAAAACGGATGTTTTAAGGCTTCTACATCCGGTCTTCCTTTATATAAAATACCATCTTTATCAAATACCATGAAGTTGGATGGCTTAGCACCCAGCGATTCATATAATTTTATACAAGCCATTGCCGCCGCACCAGCCCCATTGATCACAAATCTTACGCGGTCAATTTTTTTCTTTTGAAGTTCCAGTGCATTCAGCATCGCAGCCGATGAAATGATAGCCGTTCCATGCTGGTCATCATGCATAACCGGTATCGTACAATTTGCTTTTAATTGTTGTTCTATGTAAAAACATTCCGGCGCTTTTATGTCTTCAAGATTAATACCGCCAAATGTTGGCTCCAGTGCTTTTACAATCTGTACAAATTTTTCCGGGTCGGTTTCGTTCACTTCAATATCAAACACATCGATGTCTGCAAAGATTTTAAACAATACACCTTTACCTTCCATTACGGGTTTACTTGCTGCCGGACCAATGTTGCCCAGTCCGAGAACCGCAGTTCCATTACTGATTACCGCAACGAGGTTTCCCTTTGCAGTGTATTTATAAATGTCTTCGGGATTGGCAGCAATTTCCTTACAGGGTTCGGCTACGCCGGGAGAGTAAGCTAATGAAAGATCACGCTGCGTTTTTGCATCTTTGGTAGGAACAACTTCTATTTTTCCGGGTCTTCCTTTGGAATGGTATTCTAATGCTTCCTGTTTACGATGTTCTTTTGCCATAATTGAGCTTTGTCCTGTTCAGTGCTGTTGTTCGCCTGCATCATATCAATATTCAACATCGTTTCCGCCCTGATAAAAACCGTTCGAACGGGTGTTAATCATTTCAACATGTACAGCCAAACTGAACAAGGTAAGATTGCAATTTACAAATTTAGCAGCTTGAAACTTTAATAGTATAAAAAGAGGTAATGTGAAGCTTTTATAATTTAGCCTTGAACGACCAGGTGAAATTGAATTCTGCAATGATGTTATCATCTTTATCTCTGCCTACCGAACGAATTGTGCAATTGGTTCCTTTACCCGTTGCCATTGCTTCCTGGATAGCTTGTTTTAATAATGAGCCATCTTCGCAGGTGAAAGTAGTTAACCCCGTAGCTTTCTTAGAATACACTGCTTCCATTTTCACTACCAGCATGCTGATAGCAGGTTGTTGTTCATAAGTAAATGCCATTGCCAGTACACCTGTGCTCATTTCTGCAGCCATACTTAAACAGGCGAAATAGGTACTGCGAAAAGGATTTTTACTAAACCATTTATATGGAACAGTTACTACTGCCTTACTTTCATCAGCATACTTCACTTTTACACCGCTGAAAAAAGCGCTGGGCAATTTTGATAATAAGTACAGCCTGAATTTTAAAGGATGTTGCGTAAGTTCTAAAAACCTGTTAACCGGGCTTATCATTACTTCATTTAGTTTGCAGGATTCAGTGCCGATGGGCTCCAGTTGGCGAGGAAGTCGAGCACTTTTTCTTTATCATAACTTTTTTTACCGTCTTCCAGGTATGCGCTGTTTTGCGTATGAATGCGGTTGCCTTCTCCATCCAGGATAATGAATACAGGATAACCAAATCGCTGTGGATAGCCGTACTTGGCAAAAGTTTTTTCGTTTTTGTTTTCCTTACTCATATTGAGATGATACCATACAAAGCCTGCATTCATGGCTGAATCCAGTTGGGCATCTGCTTTTACGAATCTTGCAAATTCAACGCACCAGCTACACCAGTTTCCTCCTCCCTGTAAGAGTACATATTTGTTTGCTGCTTTTGCTTTTTTTACAGCAGCAGCAATGTCTTTTTCGGCATCAGCAGCAGGATCATATAATTTTTTTTCCTGGGCGAATGATGCCGTGCAAATCAATAAGCAAACCGTTGAGAGGATAAATTTTTTCATAAATGATTGTTCAGTTTGCAATCTACAATTTTTAGTTGCTTGCATTTAATTTTTTTCTTTGTCGATGATTTCAAAACTCCGTGATATGTTATTACCCTTATCATCTGTAAGGGTGATGAGGTGTTTTCCCGGCGACGGGCTAATGGCAACCTGGTGCGTAGTTTCGGTAGTGGTAATAAACTGATCATCCAGCGACCAGAATATTTTTGCATGATGATCCCGATGTGCTGCCGTAAAGATCGTTTTTCCTTTTTCACCGTTTATTTCAACGGGCACATAAATTTTAGCATCCGGCTGAGGGTACAGCAGTTCCATTTGTTTGCTGTTTTCTACCTGCACGCAACCAGGTTTAAAAGGGGGCAATAATTTATAGTCATGATTGCGCTGTTTATAATAATATTCCATTGATGGTGATAAAACAAACCAGCCTTTGTGGATCATAGCTGCAGGAGAAGCACAACTTTCATTTACCTGGAAGGCGCCGCCTGCATCCAGTTGTATCATTTTATGGTAAGGACATAGTGGAGATTTTATCGCGTTAAATGGCATGAACAGTGTATCAACATCTGTACAATCAATATTGGAACGATAGCCACTCTGCCTGCAAACCGGTATATAACTATAGTTGTACTTCGGTTTTTCAAACCAGCTAACGTTGGGTAGTAGCCGAAAAATATCAAACATCACCGGTGCGGCGGTATTTACGCCAATCAATCCCGGTCTTCCTTCACCGGTAGTATTTCCCACCCACACTGCTACCACATTTTCAGGTGTTACGCCAATGGCCCACCCGTCACGGAAACCAAAACTTGTTCCTGTTTTCCAGGCAATTTTTTGTGAAGAAGAAAATTGCTGCCACAGTCCTTCTTCCCCGGGCCGCATCACTTCCTGCATGGCCTGGAAGGTGAAATAAATGGAAGTAGGGTCAATAGCTGTCATTGATTTTTCATTCTTTTTTTCTTTTTGTGTTTCATAGTATTTCGGCGGATGAAAATCTTCAGCCTGTGCAATGCCCCTGTTTGCTGTTTGATGTTTCAGGGAACGGGCAAAAGATGCGTACAAGCCGGCGAGTTCCCACATTTTTACTTCGCATCCGCCAAGAATCAGGCTCAATCCATAAAAATCTGCAGGTTTGGTTAGGGTATTAATACCGCATTGCTGCAAAACCTCGTAGAAGCGCTGGTATTTGTATTGTTGTAATAATCGAACTGCCGGAATGTTAAGACTACGGGATAAAGCCTTGCTCGCTGGTACAGCACCATCATAACCGAGGTCAAAATTCTGAGGGGTATATCCACCGATTTCAGTTGGAATGTCGGGCACTAACGCATCCGGTAAGATCATGCCATCGCTCAGCATGGCTGCATACAACACAGGTTTTAAAGTACTGCCGGGGCTCCGGGGCGCATTGATCACATCCACATCACTTTCCAGGTTTTTATTGGATGGTTGATAAACATTTCCCACGTAAGCCAGGGTATTACCTGTTTCAACATTTAATACCAGTGCACAAATATTATTAATGCCATTGCCTTTTAAGAGTTGTTGCTGTTGTTCAATGATCCTGGTAACAGCCTGCTGTAATGTTCCATCTACAGTAGATCGTAATTTCGTTTGCCCAATGCCGTTATATTCTTTCCGGTAACGTTGCAGTAAGTGGGGTGCATACTGTGGCAGGGGCAATGGCTTTCCAGGTAATGGTTCCAGTTTGGCGAGTGCACAATCTTCTTTAGTTAACTTACCCAACAAGAAAAGTTTATCCAGCAATCCATTTCTTTTTGCCAGTAATATTTCCCTGTTCTTACCCGGGTGTACGAGTGATGGCGCATTGGGTAAAATAGCCAGCGTTGCCATCTCAGCCCAGCTTAATTTATCAGCGCTCCTGCCGAAGTATCGCCAGGCTGCGGCATCCAACCCAACTACATTACTGCCAAAGGGCGCATTGGATGCATAAAGTGCAAGAATTTCTTTTTTGGAATAGGATAGTTCCAGCCTTACCGCCATCAACGTTTCCCTTAATTTATTCCACACATTCCTGCTTTCGTGTTTGCTGGCAATCCTGGCAACCTGCATTGTTATGGTGCTGCCGCCCTGGGTTGTTTTGCTGTGCCGGGTGTTGGCAATTACCGCCCGGGAAATCGCAACAATATCCACACCGGGATGAATAAAAAAGCGTTTATCCTCGAACGTTGTAATGCAGTCGATAAATTTTTCCGGAACAGTATTGTTGTATGGAAATCGCCATTGCCCGTCGGAAGCAATCGTTGCGCTTAACAGGTTTCCCTGGTTATCTTCTATTACAAAGCTGGTAGGGTTGCTGAACAAACGTTTGGGCATAGAGAACCAGAACAGCAGCAACAATACAACCGTTACTGCCATAATTATTTTGCTTTTCAGTGAACTGTTCTGCACTGCCAGCCGAATCTTATGTAATATTTTTTTCAGCACTTCCACTGAAATTAGTCAATCGGTTTAATAAATTGATGTATTTGTAAAATGAAGATGACCGTTGATAATTCCTCAACGATCATCTTATTCATTATGGATAATTTGTTACAACTAGTTTCCTGTTACCTCTACCCATTTACCAGCACTGGATGCCGTAATGGTATTATCATACATGGCCTGGCAAAGTGTAGAAGGCAGATAGTATTTACCGGGATAGGTTGCATTCAACTGTATGTAGTAGTACAAAATTTCTCCTTCTTTAATATTGAAGAAAGTATACACCCTGTCATCACGAATATCCTGGTAAGTGGCTGCAGATGATTTAAACGGACCTTCACCATCCATCATCCTCGGGTTTAATATTTCCCATCCGGAAGGGAATACCTGTGACAATGCCATTTGTGTGTAGGTGCCGCGTTTGCCGGTATTCCGGATCATTACTTTGGCGATAAAGTCCGTTCCCTGCGGAAGTTTGGCAATATCTACAGCTTTTCCGTCTCTCGAAATATATTCAACGCCCATGTATAAAACATTAGGCGTATAAAATGCCCTGCTGCTGTCGCCCGTTAGCGGCTGTCCGCTGGTAACCAGTTTCAGGTACAGGTTATTGGTTCCTTTATTTGTTACCGTTACAGGTACATTTCCTGAAGTAAATGATACCGGAACCTGGCGTACATAACTTGCAGAATTGATATTCGTGTTAGTACCTGCCACATTAGTCATCGCAATGATCTTCGCCCCTGAAGCATTTTTACCGCAGAATTTGGCAATGGCAATTAATGAATACGCTGTTGTTTGTGTGCTATACCAGTCGTCTTCCGATAATCTTGCCGAAACTGTTGTAAGTAACTGGTTTGCTCTGTCTCGTTTATTCATCAACGTTAGCGTTTCGAGCGCCATGGCCTGGTCTCTCAAATCAGAGCCATAGGTAAACCCGGCATCATAGCGTGCAGGGAATTCTGTGGCAAGTCCGCTCACAAGATCCAAAGCCGTATTCGCCTGCCCTGCCAGTTGATAAGCGGCGGCCAATCGCCATTTGGCTTCAGGTGAAATGTATTTGAATTCCTTAAGCCGGTTCATAGCACCTAACTCCGGGGCCTTAGCCAATGCAAGTGTGTACAAACGATAAGCCTGTGCCAGGTCGCCGCCATAGAAATTTGTTGTTGATGGAATCCAGTTCGTTGCTTTTCCTTTCTGATAGTTCTTCCAGGACTGAATCATATAGTCACTTACGTAATAACCATTATTCATTGCTTCAACCAGGAAATGACCTGCATAGGTTGAACCCCAGTCATCACTTTCGGTTCCTCCCGGCCAATAGCTGAATCCACCATCATTCCGCTGGAAATTCTGTAACCTGCTGATGCCGGCTTTTACATTTCTTTCAATCGATGCTTTTTGTGCATCATTTAATTCCAGTAATTGATTTAATACCAGTTGCGGGAAAACAGATGAAGTAGTTTGTTCTATGCAACCATAGGGATAATGGATCAGGTAACTCAGGCGTTTTTCGAGGTTCATGGAAGGAATCGAGGATATTTCCACAGTGCCTTTACTTAAAGCGGGTATGCCTATGGGTGAGGCTGATATATTCCATTGCTGACCCGGGCCTAATGTTATTTGCTGCACATTAGTGATTACCGGGTTAGGATTGCGTACGTCTATTTCCGTTTCATCATTTGCTTTTTCAACACCAGAACTTGCTGCAACGGTAACTTTTCCGATTCCCACTGCATTTTTTATACGAACATCAAAGTAGGCCATCTGTTCACCTGTTTGCGTGAAGCTGATATTCTGGGAATTGCTACCCAGCACTTCAAAAAATTCATTGGGTTTCAAACTAACCGTTACATTCTTCACATTGTTTTCCATTGCAAAAACGGTAACCGGAACTTTCAATGTTTCACCCGGTGATAAAACTCTTGGCAACGTAGTTAATACCATCAAAGGTTTTTTAACAGGTATGGTTTTATCTGTGCAACCATAACTTCCTTTATGTGCCGCTACCAGCATTGCTCTTACAGAACCGATGTATGCAGGCAGTGTGAATGACTGCGTTTGCTTTTGCCCGGCTTTTAACGTGAATGGCCCGAGGTATTTTACTACTGGTTTAAATCTGTTTGCTCTTTTTTGTTTGGCAGCACCGGCATCCGCATCACCGCCAATGGTAAGTATTCTTTCCAGGTCTCCGCCCCAGGCGCCAATTACGTAATCAAACATGTCGAAACTGAAAACACCCAATGCTTCCCGTGCATAAAATGCGGCATGAGGGTCGGGTGTTTTAAAACGGGTAAGATCAAGTAAACCTTCATCCACAATGGCAACACAATACGTCATTTCCTTTCCCTGTTCTTCACTAACGGTAAAGGAAACCTGCTGTTCGGGCCTGATGGCAGAAGGCATGGTAAGAACCGGTTTCAGAATGGTATTCTTATCTTCTATAAACAACGGTATGGAACCGTACATTCTTATTGGCAGATCATTCAGCGTTTGTGCATGTGGTTGAAGTAAACTCACAGTTGCATAAATGTTCGGCGTCATACCTGCGTCGGCCTTGAACTTAACAATGGTTTGTCCCTGTGTTGTTTCCTGCCAGAAATTTTTGATCACCCGGCTGCCGCTTTCCAGGCTTACCAATACCCGCCCGCCTTTTGAACTGGGAATCGTTAAGGTAATTTCATCGCCTACATTGTATTTCTCTTTATTACTGGTAAAGGAAAGCATGGATGCGGCAGACTGTTCATCATTACCAGAACGGCTTTGCCACCAGGGACCGTCGATATAAAATGCATTGCCGCTGATATGCCCGCTATTCAGGTCTTTCACCAGGATAAGGTATCGGCCCCATTCAGAGGAAGATGTATTGAATGTCCACTGTCCTTTACCGTTAGTTAAAGTAACGGTTTCTTTTTTTATCAGCTTGTTATATTCATCCTGCGTAAAATTGCTTAGGTTATCGGATCCTTCATCCCACCACCAGCGCCATTGAATGCGGTAGAATTGAACTTCAACCTGGTTACTGCCAGGTAGTAAATTTCCTTTGCCATCTACATTAACCAATTGAATGCTGTGCGGTTTTCCGGCTATTAAATAGTTAAAAGGTTTTTCTCCTTCCGGCATTTTCAACCCGGTATAACTCTGGTAAGGAGAATAGGGAATGGTCATGTTATCGATACTGAAACTTCCGCCCGGTTCAAAAACTTTTACCTGCAGGTTGGCAGATAACATTCCCGGTGCTGTTTCATCCACACTAAAATCCGGTTTAATGGTGCCATTACCCTGCTCATCCAGTGTGCCATCATATATCGTTTTCACCTGCGTGCTATAATCGGCTGTTGGATTATCAAAATCATATCCGGCAAATTTTGCGAATTGTGTTTTGCGTGAACTCAGTGAGGCATCAATTTTTGCTTTAAGGTTTTTACCCGGGCTGCCAAATAACCATGCAGCATTTATTTTTCCTGTGTTTGTACTATTAATTCCCAGTACCGGATCTTTTCCAAAATCAAGATTTATTTTTAAGCGGTTAGGCATTACCGTTTCTACCTTGATTTTTTTGTCGAAAACCGCACCGCCTACTTTTATTTTTGCCTGCCAGTTACCGGTAGGTGAGCCTGCATCTGTTGCTGTTTTGAAAACATAAAATCCATCATAAGCGCCACTCTGTACTGCGTGGCGGAACAATTGTCCCTGCGGATTATACAAACTGAATTCTACCGGGTGATCTGGCGGGAGATTGCCGGTTTTATCTTCGATGATGCAATTGATGTACATGCTATCGCCCGGTCTCCATACACCCCGTTCGCCAAAAATGAATCCTTTGATGCCATTCTTAACTTCTTCACCACTTACATCGAAACGGCTTAAGGGTAATGAACTTGCATTGTCTAAACGCAGGTAACCTCTTTCCGTTCCTTTTTTGGCAATGAGTAAATAAGGTTTTTGTTTGAGTTCGATGGTTGCAAATCCATCACTGCCGCTCGATCCTTTACCTATAACCTGTTGCTGGTAATCCATTACCACAAGTTCTACTCCATTCAATGGTTCCGTGGTAAGAATGCTGGTTAGAGCAACGATGAGGTCATTTTTAGTTCCTCTTTTTGCAGTGATCCCGATATTGCTTGCCAGGATGTTACGGGTGGCCCAGCGTTCTTTGTTGTAGTAAGAACGACTGTTGGGATCATCCCGTTTCGACCAGTTGTATCCGTACGGGTAATAATTATCATAACGGTTCCAGAAATCTTCATCTTCGTCTTTACCATACCGTGAGTCGCTGTTGTAATTGTCATAATAATTATCTGCCTCTTCTTCCTCTGATCCTTCTTCATCAGATGTTGATTCTTCGTCTGTAGTTACTTTTTTCGGTGCTTCTGTTTTACTATACAAGGAATACTCTGGTCTGAATCCAATGGTTACACGATAAATGGCACCGGGTTCTGTTTTCAGGAATTTGTCTATATCAAGTGTAAATCTTTGTTTCTTGTGCAGGTCGAGCGTTTTGTCGTCATCGAGTCGCAATGTTTTTTGTACGATGGGCTTACCTACCCGTCTTAGTTCGCTGTATCCTCCTAAATCATTTTCCTGCAAAAATTGCGGAACATTGTTTTCGTAAATTTTGATGATGCTGATATCTACCGCACTCAGGTTAATAGATTCAAATGGTAAAACAAGCTTTCCTGAAGTAGGGAGAATATTTCCCTTACCGAATATTTTAACGGAAGGCATCCTGTTTTCAAACACAATATTAGACGTGAAAGCACTTAGCAGGCTGGCACCCCAGGTATTTTTAATTCCTTCATTTGCATTAACGGTATAATTGCCGTCGAGCATACTGCTCACAAATAATTTTACTTCACTTCCGTTTATCGTGTAAGAAAGGTCAGACTGGTTACTAACGGTGATCAGGCCATTTAAATCCTGCCCTACAGCAATCGGATCACTGAATTGAACAGAAGCATATTGTTGCGCATCGTTTACCGCAACTACATTCAGCACTTTAAAATCGCCGATGGCAGGCACGGCTATGTCTATTTGTCCTTTATTGACGGACTTTAAAGAAGCACCATCCCATTGTAATGTAAGTGTGGATGTATTTTCGGACCGGTTAATATCATTGATGGTAAAACTGTGCGTTTTATTTCCATCTGTATGTTGCCAGGTAATTTTATATCCGTTATTGTTTTGGGTGGCGGTTAATAATTTTTCAACAGTTGCGCCGTCTTCTGCATCTGCAGTAAGCAATTCTCCATTGAGAAACATTTTATTTTTATCGCCATTGCTCCTCAATCCCTGTTGGGAAACTTTAAATGCCGGCTTAATTGTTTGAACGGTAAAACGGAGTGTTTTAAATGCCGCAGGTACTTTCGTTACTTCACCAAGTTTAAAACTAACCTGGTACAATTGATCGGGTAATAAGTTAGCGGCCGGTTTAAATTCAATGGTTCTTGCATCGATCCAGGTAGCTGTTCCTTTAACAGCAGGACTTAATTCGAACAGTTCTTCTTTCACCGGCTGGCCAATGGTATGCGTTGTTGATGCGTCGGCGGCTAACCGTATACGTAAGGAGCTCGTTTTGGAAATAACACCTGTTGTGTACGCTTCAACGTATTTCGCAAATGCAGGGTCAACATCCAACCACCTGGCATCATCTTTTTTGTTGCAGGCTGTAAAGAAGAAGATTAAAAAGAGAGTAGTTAAAAAAAGGGGGATTGATTTTTTGTTCGCCAGGGGCGAGTAACAGGAGTCCATATGAATAAGCGGTTTTAATTCGCTTCATAAATGTTGTAAGAAAATCTGAATTCTGCAAAAAGGAATTTTCTTACGGTTGTTAATAATCAACAAAAGTTGAAAACAAATCCAGGAACTTTCGAAGAGCAGGTAATACGTCCTGATAAATTTGAATGGTTGTTCTTAGCAAAGCGCTCTGGAAAGCACTCTTTCTGAATCCATTTTGAACTTCAGGCTTATCACCCTGACTTGGATCTAACAACTAAAAACTAACAACTATTAGCCTGCAGCTACTCTTGTCCCCTCAACAGATCTTCAAACTCCTCCCGTTTACGGATCAACATTGCTTTACCCTCTTTCACCATCACTTCTGCAGGTTTCAAACGGGAGTTAAAATTGGAGGCCATCTCAAAACCATACGCACCGGCATTGCGGAATACCAGGAAATCTCCTTCCCGTACTTCCGGTAATGTTCTGTCCCAGGCAAAAGTGTCGGTTTCGCAAATATTGCCTACAATCGTATAAATTCTCTGCACACCATCAGCGTTTGAAATGTTTTCAATATGATGATAAGCATCATACATCATTGGGCGTATCAAATGATTAAACCCGCTATTCACCCCGGCAAAAACGGTAGCCGGGGTTTGTTTTACCACATTTGTTTTTACGATGAAATAGCCTGCCTGGCTAACGAGGTATTTTCCGGGTTCAAACCAAACCTGTATTTTTTTACCGGTTTCTTTTTCATGTTTAGCAAAAGCTTCCGTTAGTTTTTCTCCCAGCAATGACACGTCTGTTTCTTTTTCACCAGGCTGATAGGGTACTTTAAATCCACTGCCAAGATCAACATACCTAAGGCCGGGGAAATGATCTGCCAGGTCGAACATTACTTCCAGTCCCATTAAAAATACATTGATGTCTTTTATTTCACTCCCGGTATGCATGTGCAATCCGTGTACCTCTAAACCAGTGCTTTTTACAATGCGTTCGATATGCCGCATCTGGTGAATGGAAATGCCGAACTTACTATCAACATGACCGGTTGAAATTTTAAAATTTCCGCCAGCCATGATGTGAGGGTTCAGGCGAATGCAAACGGGATACGTATTGCCGAACTTGTTTCCGAATTGTTCCAGGATGGAAATATTATCTATGTTGATGTTTACGCCCAGTTCTTTTGCTTCCAGCATTTCGTTAAAATCAACGCAATTGGGTGTAAACAAAATATGTTCTTTGGGAAAACCTGCCATCAGTCCCAGTTTCACTTCGTTGATGCTTACACAATCGAGGGATGCGCCCAATAAATGAATATGTTTCAGGATGCTGATATTGGTAAGCGCCTTACAGGCATAGAAAATTCTGGCATCAATACCGCTGAATGCCTGTTGAAGTTTGGCGTATTGTTCCGAAATTTTTTCTGCGTGATACACATAAACCGGCGTTCCGAATTCCTTTGCGATATCAAGCAGTTGTGCATGAGTTAATTCTAATGACATGTATGGTTAAATTCTTTTGCTGAATAAGAAGCATAAAAAAAGGCATATAAAAATATGCCCAATTAATAAATTTTCGATGTGAGCATTGTCAGGAATTTTCTTTGTTGCCGGATTCTTCCTCATTACTTCCTTCTTCCTCATTGCTGTTGTCAGCTTCCGGTTGTTCTGTTTCTGCTGATGTTATATTGATGATCACTCCCTGTGGAATTTCCATTTCTTCTTCTTCATTTGCCCTGGCGTGTTCACTAATGGCGGTTGCTTTTACCAGTTCATCCATCAACACTTCATTGATCTTTGGTAATTCATCTGCACTGTTGATACCAAAATAATCCATGAAAGATTTTGAAGTGGAATAGATCAATGGTTTTCCTACGGCATCTTCATTTCTGCCTGAAATAATTACGAGGTCTTTCTCCAGCAGTTTCTGTACGGCATAATCACAGTTTACACCCCTGATGGATTCAATCTCACTTTTAGTAATGGGCTGCTTGTAGGCAATAATGGCCAGTGTTTCCATTGCGGCCTGTGAGAGTCTTTTTATAAATTTATCGCCATTGATGAGCGCAACCGTTTTATGGTATTCGGGTTTGGTGAGAAATTGCCAGCCGCCACCGATCTGTTTTAACTCAAACGCATAAAACTCGGTGTCGTATTTTTCTTTAATTCCGGTAATGGCCGCTTCTACCTGGTCGAGGCTTGCACGGTCTTCAATAAAGCCCAGTGCTGTATTCACCAGTTCTGTAATCTCCGGTGCCAGCAATGGTTTATCGCTGGCAAAGATCAATGCTTCAATATGAGGAATGATTTGAGAGAGTTCCATGTTAATCGGATGATTTGGCGATTGGGTGATGTTAATAATTTAGCTGAAAGTAAAGTAATATTTCCGATCATCAAATTATCGAAACAGGCAATGAGTTGCTGATTATCCCTGTAAAGCTGCCGCACCACTTACGATCTCTGTAAGTTCCGTGGTAATGGCTGCCTGTCTTGCCCTGTTATAACTTATTTTAAGCGTTTTCAGTAATTCATTCGCATTATCGCTGGCTTTGTCCATCGCCGTCATACGGGCGCCATGTTCACTGGCATTACCGTCTAACACTGCTTTATACAATTGGGTGTTGAGGATTTTCGGCATTAATTCTTCGATGAGCACAGCCTGGCTGGGTTCGAAAATGAAATCAGCTTTTTTCTTACTTCCTTCTTTATTTTCTACTTTTTTTACCGGTAAAAACTGCTCTGATGCAAAACGTTGTGTAGCTGCATTTTTAAATTCACTATATACCACTTCAACGGCATCTACAGATTTTGAGGCAAACGCATCCATTGCATATTTTGCCGCAGCCTGTACTTTTTCGAAGCTGAGCCCGGTAAAAATATCCCAGTAAGCATCCACCACTTTATAACCATTTTTCGAAAAGTGTTCATATCCTTTTTTACCAATCGGCAGGATCTGAACATTTCCCTTTGCAAACTGTGCTGCATATTTTTCCCTTGCTAATTGCTTGGTTAATTTGATCAGGTTACTGTTATACCCACCACACAATCCACGGTCGCTGGTTACCACAATGATCATCACTTTTTCAACCGGCCTTTCAGAAGCAAGGTCCATCGCCACATCGCCTTCGCTGCTACTCACAATATTGCTGAGCATTTCCTGTAATTTCTGGGCATAAGGGCGCATTTGAGTAATGGCATCCTGTGCCCTGCGCAGTTTTGCCGCACTCACCATCTTCATGGCCTTGGTAATCTGCTGGGTACTTTGAACACTTTTGATCCGGTTTCTTACTTCTTTTAATGCGCCACTCATAGCTGGTTGCTTTTTATTTTCGGGCGCAAAAATAGGGCAATTCGGTTAAAGTGCAAGAGGAATAATCCGGGGTTTACAGCCGTTTGGCTTCCGGGGTTTTATCGTAGATGTTTCAGAATTGGTAAATCTCCCAACCCTATACGGAATATGGCCAATATTCAATGGTCAGGTAAATGGTTATTTGTACCTTTGCCCCCCTGTCAATTTGACGATTGGATGCATGTAGCACCTTATTTGCAAAAACTGGCAGCCGGATTTTCATTTTTAAAGATATCTGCAACTATTTATGATAGGATTATTATCGAAACTTTTCGGGGGAAATAAAAGCGAAAAAGACGTAAAGAAGCTGATGCCCCAGATTGAAGCCGTGAAAAAGTCTTTTGCCTCGTTTCAATCCCTCACTAACGACCAGCTCCGGAATAAAACCCAGGAGTTTAAGGCACGTATCAAAGCGCATTTGTCAGAGATTGATGCCACAATTGCCTCAAAAAATAAAGAAGCGGAAGATTTACCCGCCGAAGACATCAGTGGCCGTGATGCGATTTACAAAGAAGTAGACGAACTGAAAAAAGACCGCGATAAAAAGATTGAAGAAGTATTGCAGGAGATCTTACCAGACGCTTTCGCCGTGGTAAAAGAAACCGGCAGACGTTTTAAGGAGAATGAAAATATAGTGAGTAAGGCCACAGATCTCGACCGGGAACTGGCAGCAAAGAAAGATTACATTACCATTGAAGGCGAAAATTCCATCTTCAAAAATGAATGGATCGCCGGCGGCACACCCGTAAAATGGAACATGGTGCACTATGATGTTCAGTTGATCGGTGGTGCAGTACTGCACTCAGGCAAAATTGCCGAGATGGCTACCGGTGAAGGTAAAACGCTGGTGAGTACATTGCCTGCTTACCTCAACGCACTGGCCGGAGAAGGTGTACACATTGTAACGGTGAACGATTACCTCGCCCGCAGGGATAGCGAATGGAACGGAACTATATTTGAATGGTTAGGATTAACGGTTGACTGTATCGATAAACACGAGCCCAACAGCGACGCCAGGAGAAAAGCGTACAACGCAGATATCACCTACGGCACAAATAACGAATTCGGTTTCGATTACCTGAGAGACAACATGGTGCACAGCCCGGAGGAAATGGTGCAACGCAAACACCATTTTGCCATGGTGGATGAGGTGGATAGCGTATTGATCGATGATGCCCGTACACCGCTTATCATCAGCGGACCGATCGGAAGAAACGACGATACACAACAGTTCTTCGACCTCAAACCAAGAATTGAAAGATTGCTGGAAGCACAGAAAAAAGCAGTAACACAGTTCCTCATTGAAGCAAAGAAAAAAATTGCTGAAGGCAATGATGATCCGAAAGACGGAGGCCTTGCATTGATGCGTGCCCATCGGGGGTTACCTAAAAACAGTGCCTTAATCAAGTTCCTGAGTGAACCTGGTATGAGAGTGAAACTGCAAAAGAGCGAAAACTATTATCTCGCCGATCAGCAAAAACAAATGCCGCAGGTAGATAAGGAATTGTATTTCGCCATTGATGAAAAAAACAACCAGGTAGAGTTAACGGATAATGGATTAGCGTTGATCACACGCAGCGGCGAAGATCCTGAATTCTTTGTATTGCCGGATATCGCCACAAAGCTGAGTGAAATTGAAAAAACAGATTTAACTACTGAAGAAAAACTACAACGCAAGGAAAACCTGTTAAACGAATATTCATTAAAAGCAGAACGCATACATACCGTTCAGCAACTACTAAAAGCCTACACTTTATTTGATAAAGATGTAGAATACGTGGTAATGGATGGTGCGGTAAAAATTGTAGATGAGCAAACAGGCCGTATCCTTGATGGAAGAAGGTATTCTGATGGTTTGCACCAGGCACTGGAAGCAAAGGAGAATGTGAAGATTGAAGCCGCCACGCAAACGTATGCAACCATTACCCTGCAGAACTATTTCAGGATGTATCACAAATTGTGTGGTATGACCGGTACTGCTGAAACAGAAGCTGCAGAATTGTGGAGCATTTATAAACTGGATGTGGTAACCATTCCAACCAATGTAACGGTTATCCGAAAAGACCAGCAGGATCTTGTATATAAAACCAAGCGTGAAAAATATAAGGCTGTAATTGATGAAATTGAAAAACTGCGGGCAGCAGGCAGACCCTGCCTCGTTGGTACTACTTCTGTTGAAGTAAGTGAACTGATCAGCAGGATGCTTCGCCAGAAAAACATTCCGCATAATGTATTGAATGCAAAGCAACACGCTAAAGAAGCACAGGTGGTTGCAGAAGCAGGTTTGGCCGGCGCAGTTACCATCGCTACCAACATGGCGGGTCGTGGTACGGATATTAAACTCGGACCAGGCGTGAAAGAAGCCGGCGGTTTAGCGATACTGGGTACAGAGCGGCATGAGAGCAGGCGTGTAGACAGGCAGTTGCGTGGTCGTGCCGGTAGGCAGGGAGATCCGGGAACATCCAACTTCTTCGTTTCTCTTGAAGATGACCTGATGCGTATGTTCGGTAGCGAACGTATTGCTTCATTAATGGACAGGATGGGATACAAGGAAGGAGAAGTGATCCAGCACAGTATGATCACGAAAAGCATTGAGCGTGCACAGAAAAAAGTAGAAGAAAATAACTTCGGCATACGCAAACGCCTACTCGAATATGATGATGTAATGAACAAGCAGAGAAATGTGGTGTACGGTAAACGCAACCATGCTTTGTTTGGCGAAAGACTGGCGCTTGATCTTGATAATTCATTCTATTCAGTTGCAGAAGGTGTAATTCTTTCATTTAAAGAAGCAAAGGATTTTGAAGGTTTCAAACTGGCCGCGATCATGAACTTTGGTATAGATACTTCCATTACCGAAGAAGAACTGGAGAAAACAGATGAAGTTACGCTTACGGAAAAACTGTACAACGAAGCGATCACACATTTCAGCAATAAAAAGAAAGCACTGATTGAGCAAACCATGCCGATCATCTCCAACATCCGCAAAGAACAGGGCAATCACATTGTGAATGTTGCTGTTCCGTTTACAGATGGAAAGAAAGCGATACAGGCACTGGCTAACCTCGATAAATATTTTGAAACGGAAGGAAGAGAACTTTCGAATGCACTTGAACGCAATATTACACTGGCTTTGATCGATGATGCATGGAAAGAACACTTACGTGCAATGGATGATCTTCGTCATAGCGTACAAACTGCAGGGTACGAACAGAAAGATCCACTTGTAATTTATAAGATAGAAGCCTACAATGCATTTAAGCAAATGAGCGACCAGGTGAATAAAGACATCGTGAGTTTCTTAAGTCATGCAGGTATTCCTATCGAGCAATCATCTTCAACTGCCGGAAAAATCCGTGAAGGAAGAGAACAGAAAACGGATATGAGTAAGATGAACGTTAATAAGAACGAGATTGATGCGGCAGGTAGTGATTATGCAGCAAACGAAAATGATTATTACGATCCTTCAACACCGGTGAAACAGGCTCCTGTTAGGGTAGAGCCCAAAATTGGAAGAAACGATCCTTGTCCATGCGGCAGTGGTAAGAAGTTTAAGCAATGTCATGGAAAAGATGCTTAAGGGAGTAAAAAATAAAA
The DNA here is from genome assembly GCA_018268085.1 of Bacteroidota bacterium. Lineage (GTDB taxonomy): Bacteria > Bacteroidota > Bacteroidia > Chitinophagales > Chitinophagaceae > Ferruginibacter. Next base: position 11,605 of record JAFDXE010000039.1, on the reverse strand, counting down.
GTAAAATAAAAAATGGTGGGCAACATTGCTCACCATTTTTATTGAAATAATTTAAAATCACTTTGCCACAGCGGCAACTGGTTTAAAACCGTTTTTAGAGATCGTTCTGAATTCTTTTCCGATGCCAACTATAGAAGTAAAATTCAGCGGGAACTCCAGCAGCACATGTGTAAAGCTTAAAAAGAATAACCATTGCAATCCAACTTTATAATTGTAGGCATATAAAGCAATAGATACGATCCACAACAATATCACGGCAACAAAACGAACTTTAGGAACCTTATGCCAGCGGATCACTTCCGTTTTACTGAACCAGTTTAGATAATGATACATATAGGCGAATGCAATGAAACGCGTTACAATAATTCCTGTGGAAGAATGAAAAACCATTCTCGACCATTCTTTGTCATAAAAAGCCCGGTATGCTTCATCAGTTGTGATATTATCCGGTACCGCTAATTTCTGATCAAAGAACTTTGAAAGAATTTCCTGGTTCAGGCTGAAAAAACCATCGTGGGTTAACGGTCCGCCATAAGCGCTTTTCCCGTATGCTGTTACCGGAACAAAAGTTGTTTCCCGGAACAATGCAAACAATAAAATTGGGCAGATGATAAATACAACAACAGACCACAACCCCGATTTACTCCTGCTTTTCAGGGCGCCAAACAACATAAAGAAACCTGTAAATACATATACGTGAATAAGTGTAGGAACAAAGGATGTAAGTAGCATGGTTAATAACCCTTCATCACCATTTTCACTTACTTTATCTGTGTATAGTTGTCCGTAAATGCCCAAGGATAAAAAGAATACCAGTGCTATTCCAACAATTTTTAATAAATGATTTTTTACAAAGGCTACGATCAATCCGCTGAAAAAAGCTATGAATATTAATTTCTCATACAGGTTCCAGCCGCGGGCCATCTCTTGGTTTTCCTCTGAATTAAAAGGCCAGAAATGATAGTGCCCGGCCAGGTCCCACAAACTCAATACAACACCCACGATCAGCAAAACAAGAAAATCATATTTGCCTTTTGCAAAATACTGCCGGTCGTGCAGCCAGCTTATTTCAGTGAGGTAATGTAACGGCCCCATGAATGCATAGGCAAATAAGAACACTTCAAAAGGCATAATAAAAGCTGCTATGCAGCTCATGATCATCAGGCCTATATTCAAAACGTTAATTCTAACATCCTTTGTCATACCTTACAATTAAGTGAGCAAGATTAAATAAAAATCGGCAGATCGAAAAAGGATTTAAGGGATTCAATATACTTCATTTCATAATTGTAAAGCCTGAAGTTACTTCAGCTTTATAAAACGCATCTCCGCCACATCATCCTTTATCAGCGTTAGTGTTGTGCCTGTTGCAGCATAATTATTAACGGACTGTAATGTTTCTAAAAATATTTTTTCGCCATCGCCGGGGCAAAACATTTTTGTCATTACAATGGGTCCTTTAAAACTAATTGCTGAAGGAGTGAACTCAAATGTTCCCGATATGGAATTGCATCCTGAATTTCCGTGCAGTTGTTTTTCGGTTGTTTGTAAAACCAGCAATGGCTTTCTACCCGGGAATAATGAATCCAGCGCTGTATGTTGCCCTGCAATGTATTCCAGTTGCCATTCGCCATTCAGCGCCGGCTGGTCGTTTACTTTCGTGTGTGCGTTGTCGTTATCAGGTAATTTTTCTGTAAGGTATAAATAAGGTGCGTGAATATGGTTGTGCCAGATGCTGTCTCTTACTTCCGGGAATTTTACGAAGTAAGCCGAATCGGGCATCAGTACAATCGTATTCCCGGTTCGTACATAGTTGTTGCTGTTGTAAAAAGCCGGTGTGGAGAGTTCTTTCAGATTTTTTTGTACAATTTTTCCCAGTCGTTTTCCCAGCCAGCGCTGGTACCTGCGTTGTGCTTTTTTTAAAGGCCGGCTCATATTTCCATAAGCGCTTGACAAAACGAGGTTGATGGGAAATTTTTGCTTCCGGATCATCGACTTTGCAAAAGGCATCGGGTTTGTTTCATTAAAATCATCCACCGTTTGAATGGAGATCGGCATTTCCGGAACCCAGTCGGCAGCATTCACTACCACATAACTCCAGCCGTTAGCTGTGAGGTGTTCGAAGTCATAAGCATAAAACAGGTTTCCGGGTTTTGGCGGTGCGGCAATGCAGCTTTTGAAAACGATATCTGCAGGTAATCTCTTTTCTTTTTTTAGCTGGTACAGGTAAGAGGTAAGTAAATACGTTATGGCTCCGCCCTGGCTGTGGCCGGTAAGAATAAATTCTTTAGTTCCGGATGCGTACGCCGAATCAATTCTTGGAACAATATCCAGCGATAAATACGCCATTGCCACCAGGAAACCGGCATGTACGGCTGCCCTTGGATTTTCAGAAAGAGTATAATGGAAGGCGGAATCTTTTCTTAATTCAAGCACGCCTTTGGCCGGCACCATGGCTGCATAAATATTTGCCAGGAAACTGATAGGCGATTTGGTTGTACCCCTAACACTGATCACGCCAACGCCGTTATCCATTTGCCACATCTGCCAGTAATTGTCGAAACCGGTTAACGCAGACTCATATTTTAATCTTGCATGTAAAGGTTTAGGCAACTTATTATAATAGCCACTGTCTGCTGTTGTTCTAGCACCGATTTTTAACAACTCTAAAAATTCCTGTTTGTCAAATCCGGGTTGTAACTGCTGGCCGGCACTTACTATAGAAATCATCATCCCCAAAATAATTCCGGCAATTGTTTTTAGCATACTCATTTTTTTACATCTTCAATAGATAAAAGTAAATCATGCGCAACACTTATAAACAGAATTATACCTGAATAGTTTATTTCAATAACATTTAATTTGAATTATACAGCAATTACATTTTTCATAGGTATTTTTGCAATATGCACTACGGATCATTTACAGAACATAGTTTTTTATCACCCACGGCTACCATTGCAGATATTGAATCTTTGTGCAGTGAAGCGAAACAATACCAGGTGGCGGCAGTTTGTGTACCACCCATGTTCGTGAAAAAAGCCAAAGAGCTGATCGGCGAAATGAATATCAAAGTTGCAACCGTTATTGGTTTTCCTTACGGCTATAATGCCATCGAAGGAAAACTGGCGGAAACAGTACTGGCAATTGTTGATGGTGCCGATGAACTGAACGTAATGATCAACCACATTGCCTTAAAAAATAATGACTGGCAATACCTGGCCAAAGAAATAAATACGTTACTGGCAGTGATCAGGAAAAGCAACAAAGCAATAAAGGTAATTATTGAGGCAGCCCTGCTTACTAAAGATGAAATCATTGCCTGCTGTGATGTATATGGAGCAGCCTCCGTAGATTTTATTCAAATATCATCCGGTACTTCCAATAACAGGCTTTCATTTGATACACTTGAATTAATTCGTACACACGTTGCCGATGCCATTCAGCTTAAATGCGGAGATAGTATTGATGTAACTTCCTATTACAACTGGATTGAAGCCGGCGCAGCAAGACTGGTGTGTAAAGACATATTTTATCTTGATGTTCCGCAGTTGCAGTGATTGCGGAATGATATTTGAAAAGAACAAACATATTTTGGTAAACATGAAACAATATTTTCTTTTTCTCATTACACTTTGTTTTGCAACAGCATCATTTGCACAGCAACATCCTGATTCAAGCAGTAAGGCGATCACGATTACAAAAGACGAACGCATTGATGTTCTCGGAAAAAAAATGGCGGAGTACAATGAAAGCCTGGCTACAAAAAAGCACCTCGAAAAAGGATACAGGTTAATGATATTAAGCACAACAGATCGGGATCACGCCATCCAGGTAAGATCAAAATTACTGCAGCAATTTCCCGATCAGAATGTTTACATGTCATTTCAGTCGCCCTACATTAAACTGAAATTTGGCGATTTCCAGGAAAATGATGACGCTGTAAAAATGAGGAAGCTCATCAGTGATTCAAAAATCGTAACCGGCAATATTTACATTGTACCCGAAATGATAGAAGTAAAACCAAAACAGGCTGCTGCGGAAGATCAATAAACTTTCACAACTGTTCATGTTGTTATAATTGATACATTTGGAATTAAAATCTGCAACAGTATAAATGCGATTTCCACATTATTTTCATGATTGAACAGATAAAAAAATTAGCAGCAAGCCATTCGCCCGCCTTTATAGATATCCGCCATCACCTGCATGCACATCCCGAATTAAGTTACCAGGAATTTGAAACATCTAAATTCATCCAGGCTAAATTGTCTGAATGGAATATTCCTTTTGAAGTAAAAGCAACAACAGGTGTAATTGGTTTAATTGAAGGAAAAAATCCTTCTTCAAGAATTGTAGCACTGCGGGCAGATATGGATGCGCTTCCCATTGTGGAGGAAAATGATGTTCCCTATATTTCAGTAAACAAAGGTGTGATGCACGCCTGCGGACATGATGTACATACCACCTGTTTATTAGGAGCTGCAAAAATATTAAGTGAAACAAAAGACCAGTGGGAGGGAACCGTTAAGCTTATATTCCAGCCTGGTGAAGAAAGAAATCCCGGCGGCGCCAGTTTACTCATCAAAGAAGGTGTGCTGGAAAATCCGGCGCCTCAAAAAATATTTGCTTTGCATGTACATCCCGGGTTACCCGTTGGTACATTCAGTTTTCGCGGAGGTATGGCCATGGCCAGTGCCGATGAAATTTATATATCCATTAAATCAAAAGGCGGACACGCTGCCGGTCCGCAATTTACTGCCGATACCATTTTAATTGCATCGCACCTAATCATAAGCCTGCAGCAAATCATCAGCAGGAATAATGATCCGTTCAATCCTTCCGTTTTATCCATTACTTCCTTCCAGGGTGGTAATACCACCAATGTACTCCCTTCCGAAGTAAAACTAATGGGAACATTCAGGGCAATGAACGAAACCTGGCGATTCAAAGCACATGAATTGATCATCAAACAGGCAACGGAACTGGTGCGTGCCATGGGTGCGGAAATCGACATCAGGATTGATGTGGGTTACCCGTTTGTATTCAATAATGAAGATCTAACGGAACAGGCTAGCCGCAAAGCTGCATTGTATGCCGGGGAAGAAAACGTGTCGCAAACCGAATTAAGAATGGGCGCCGAGGATTTTGCATTCTACTCACATAAGATACCGGGTTGTTTTTTCAGGTTGGGAGTGGGTAATATAGAAAAAAACATCAGCAGCAATGTACATACGCCCACTTTTAATATTGATGAACGTGCCATTGAAAATGGAATGGGTATGATGGCCTGGCTGGCGGTAAGCGTTTAAAAATAATCAGGGATACTGAAGATTGTTTACACAAAATTGTAAAAGATGAAAATTGCATTTCATGGCGCTGCCAGAACAGTAACAGGATCGAAGCACCTGCTCACATTAGCAAATGGAAAAAAAATATTACTCGATTGTGGAATGTTCCAGGGAATGGGAGATGAAACAGACGATTTAAATAATCAATGGGGATTTAATCCTGCAGAAATTAACTACCTGATTTTATCACATGCTCATATAGATCACTGCGGATTGATTCCGAAGTTGATCAAAGACGGTTATAAAGGCAATGTTTATGCAACACCTGCAACAAAAGACCTTGCCGCCATATTAATGGAAGATTCCGCAGGTATACAGGAATCCGATATTAAGTTTGATAATAAGAAGAGAGCATTGCAGGGACTTCCTTATCTCCAGCCATTATATACAACAGAAGACGCATTGCTCGCTGCTGAAAAATTTATAACACTCGAGTACGAACAATGGCACAAAATAGATGATGGCATTGAAGTATGTTATTCGGATGCCGGCCACATTATCGGCAGCGCTGTGGTACACTTGCGTATCACCGAAAAAGGTAAACAAAGCAGGCTGACATTCAGCGGCGATGTGGGAAGGTATCGTGACCTGATTTTAAAATCGCCTTCTTCTTTTTCACAAGCCGATTACATCATTCTTGAATCCACGTATGGCAACAGTTTACATGATGATGCCAATCCAACAGCAGATGTTTTGTTACAATGGATCAAACACACCTGCCTGGAGAAAAAAGGAAAACTCATCATACCGGCATTCAGTGTTGGCCGCACCCAGGAAATTCTATATACCCTTAACCAGCTTGAACTGGAAAACAGCTTACCTGAAATTGAATATTTTGTAGATAGTCCTTTAAGCATCAAAGCAACCCAGATCGTAAAAAGGTATCCGCAATATTTTAATGCACGTATTCAGAAAGTATTACAAAGTGATAGCGATCCATTTTCGTTCAAAGGTTTGAAATTTATTAATAGCGTAGATGAATCGAAGTTGCTGAACTATTATAAAAAACCTTGTGTAATTATATCTGCAAGTGGTATGGCGGATGCAGGCCGGATCAAACATCATATCAGTAATAATATTGAGAACAGCCGCAATACAATTTTAATGACCGGCTATTGCGAACCCCATTCGTTAGGAGGAAGATTGCTCGAACATCCTACCGAAGTGGGCATTTTCGGGCAAGTGCATGAAGTGAATGCCGAAATAGGGCAGATGCGAAGCATGAGTGCTCATGGAGATTATCATGATCTGTTGCAATTCCTCGGCTGCCAGGATCCACGGCAGGTAAAAAAGCTATTCCTGGTGCATGGAGAATATCCTGTTCAATTGGATTTTAAAATGAAACTGATTAAAAAGGGTTTCCTCGATGTAGAAATTCCCGACCGCCATTTTGAAATTGGATTGGGATAGAATAGTTGAAACGCAATTACGATCTTATACCAACTAATAACTAACAACTAATAGCTAAAAACTAATAACTAAAAACTACTAACTAACAACTAATAGCTAACAGCAATCTTCACCCAACTTTTTCGTAACTTCCTGCCCAATAAACCGCTTCCATGTTATCCCCAGCAGCAAGAAAAACATTTATGCGCAATACAGCTTACCCGGCTCCCGGATCTGCTGAAGAAAAAGAAGCATTCAACAGGCTGCAGGAAGTGTTACAAAAACAATTTGAAACAGTTTTTCCGGATAAACTGGCGCCACGAACGGTAGTTATTTTACCCTCTTTCACACTCGACCAGGAAATATTAGCTAAGGTTAAGGGCATCGTACATTATGAAGAACGCATGTTGTGCCTGTTGATGTTGCTGCGTATGCCTCAAACAAAATTAATTTATATCAGCAGCACGCCGGTATCAGAAGTAATTATCGATTACTACTTAACGTTATTACCGGGTATTACAGGACATCATGCCAGGAAAAGATTAACGATGATCAGTTGCTATGATTCATCCTCCAAATCTTTAACACAAAAAGTGTTAAGCAGGCCGAGACTGATAGAAAAAATAAAAAGCTGTATAGAAGATTTCAGCGCTGCACACCTCACTTGTTTCAATATCACCAGCCTGGAAAAAACACTGGCGGTGCAACTCGGTATTCCTTTGTTTGGAACAGATCCGGATAAATTTTATGAAGGATCAAAATCGGGAGGAAGAAAAACATTCCGTGAGGCGGGCGTTAGATTGGCAGATGGTTTTGAAGACCTGAATACAAAAGACCAGGTGGTGCAGGCATTAACGGCATTAAAAATAAAATATCCCGATTTGCGTAAGGCAGTGATAAAAATGAATGATGGATTCAGCGGCGATGGTAATGCCATTTACCGTTATACGGAAACTGCCATTGATGATAAACTGGAAAAAAATATCGCAGCGGGATTATTGCAGCAAACAAAACCGGTAGCGAAAGACGTGTCGGTGGAATTGTTTTTTGATAAGTTCAACGAAATGGGTGGAATCGTTGAAGTGTTTTTAGAAGGAGAAATTAAAATGTCTCCCTCAGTTCAATGTGTGATCAATCCCAACAAACAAATAGACATTGTGAGTACGCACGACCAGATGCTGGGAGGTGATGAAGGACAGATTTTTTTAGGTGCTGTATTTCCCGCCGCAAAAGAATATGCAAGCGAGATCGGTGCTGCAGGAAAAAAAATTGCAGAAGTATTGCGTAACAAAGGCGTAATGGGAAGATTTGCCGTAGACTTTATCTCCGTAAAACAAAACGATGGAACCTGGCAACATTATGCAATTGAAATAAACCTGCGTAAAGGCGGAACTACGCATCCATACCTGATGCTGCAATTTCTCACAGATGGTAAATATGATGCGGAAACAGGAGAATTCACCACTGCCAGTGGCAGTAAACGATGTTATTTTGCTTCGGATAACGTTACCAGTGAGCAATACATCGGGCTTACTCCCGGCGACCTCATAGATATCGCCATGTTCAATTCACTCATGTATAACGGTGCGGCACAGGAAGGTGTAATGTTTCACCTCGTAGGGGCATTGTCAGAATACGGAAAACTCGGAATGGTTTGCATCGGCAGTACACCGGAAAGAGCAAAAGAATTTTATGACAAAGCAATAGAAGTACTGGATTACGAATGCTGCTGATAGCTCACAGCTCACAGCTTAAAAAGTGTTTAAAACCCCAAGTTACATCTTGCAACTAATAACTAATAACTAATATCTAATATCTCAACTTGGAAGCATACGGCAAAATACTACTCATCGCAATGCCCATCTTTCTCCTGCTGGTGCTAATTGAAAAATGGTATGGCTGGAGAAAAGGAAATGACACCGTGCGGAGCATGGATATGATCAGCAGTCTGACCAGTGGCGTTACCAATGTTACCAAAGATGTTCTTGGATTAAGCATCGCACTCATCAGCTACGAATGGCTGGTAGAACATATCGCTGTTACCCATATCAAAGCTACCTGGTTAACTTATGTAGTTGCATTTATTGTATTGGATTTCGCAGGATATGTTGTTCACGCCATCGATCATAAAATAAATTTTTTCTGGAACAGTCACATCGTTCACCACAGCAGTGAAGAATTCAATCTTGCCTGCGCTCTCCGGCAGAATATTTCCATTTTCATCCGCCTGTTCGTGATATTGTTATTGCCTGCTGCTTTGCTGGGTGTGCCTGCTACCGTAATCGCCATTGTAGCGCCGTTGCATTTGTTTGCACAGTTCTGGTATCATACCCGGCACATCGGTAAAATGGGATTTCTGGAAAAGATCATAGTAACGCCTTCGCACCACCGCGTTCATCATGCAATGAACAAAGAATACATTGATAAAAATTACGGGCAAATTCTGATCATCTGGGATAAACTCTTTGGCACTTTCCAGGAAGAATTAAAGGAAGTTCCTGCAGTATATGGCATAACACGTCCGGCACAAACCTGGAATCCCATCAAAATAAATTTCCAGCACATGTGGCTGATGATAAAAGATGCCTGGCATACAAAGCACTTCAAAGACAAATTGCTCATCTGGTTCAAACCAACGGGCTGGCGGCCGGCAGATGTAGAACAAGCTTTTCCCGTGTATAAAATAGATGACGTGTACCACTTTAAAAAATATGATACCGCATTCTCTAGGTTTTTCTTATGCTGCACCTGGGTTCAACTGATCATGCTCTTGTTATTTGTTAGCTACCTGTTTGGTAATATCGGCAGCATCGGCAAACCCTGGATTTTTGTTTACGGAGGCTTTATTTTTTTATACGTGTATGCACTCACCGAATTAATGGATCGAAGTCGCTACGCCCCTGTATGGGAATTACTGAAAGCGGCTATAGGCATTGGTATCATTTTGTTTACCGGCGACTGGTTTGGCCTGAACCACTATGGTAATTATCTATCCTGGATGCTCATCTGCTATTTTGTAATCTCAGGTATTGTTTCAGTACGATTGTCCGTAAAAAAATAAAATAAGAAAGGCTAAATAAGGAATGAGAAAGTTGAGTTCATTAATAAACCGGGCTATTTAAATCCTAAATAAAATTCAGCGACTCAATTACGAAAGATAATTAACCGGCCTGCCCATTGCCGATGTGGTAAACCTTTGTGCTCCTTCCTGTATTTGAGCCTCTGTGGCATACTACCTTACCGCTACGGTTAAAACTCCCCCAATAAAAAAACCCTTTCTTCCGAAAGGGCTTCTTTGTACCACGTACGGGACTCGAACCCGTGATTCCTCCGTGAAAGGGAGGCGTCTTAACCTCTTGACCAACGCGGCATCTCTTTTTAAGGACGGCAAAGATAACGCGGCTACGCTTTGCTGCCAAATTTTTTAAAAGCTTATGCCATAAATGCCCGTTTTGGCCAAAACTATTCCTGGCTGGCTGTATCAGTTTTCACATAACAAACCATATCAGTTTTTTCTTAAATATTCCGTCCCGAAATCCTCTTAATTCCTGTAATTTTGCGGCCACAAAAAATTATCAATTCACTCTTCAAATTTTAGCTATGAGTACAGTAAAAGTTGCCATTAACGGTTTTGGTCGCATCGGCCGCCTTGTTTACCGCCAGATACACAATATGGAAGGTATTGATGTTGTGGCCATCAATGATCTTACAAGCCCAAAAACACTGGCTCATTTATTAAAATACGACAGCGCCCAGGGAAGATTCAACGAAACAGTAACTTCTACCGATAACGCTATTGTAGTTAACGGCCACGAAGTAAAAATATACGCACAAAAAGATCCTGCCCAGATTCCATGGGGTCAGCACGATGTTGATGTGGTAATCGAAAGCACTGGTTTCTTCACCGATAAAGACAAAGCCGCTGCCCACCTTACTGCCGGTGCAAAAAGAGTAGTGATCTCAGCTCCTGCAACAGGCGACTTAAAAACAGTTGTGTTTAACGTTAACCATTCTATCCTCGATGGCAGCGAAACCATTATCAGTTGCGCTAGCTGCACTACCAACTGCCTGGCGCCAATGGCAAAAGCGCTCAATGACAAATACGGAATTGTTACCGGTATCATGAGCACCATCCACGCTTATACCAACGATCAGAACACACTCGATGCACCACATCCGAAAGGTGATTTGCGTAGGGCAAGAGCTGCTGCCGCTAATATTGTTCCTAACAGTACGGGCGCCGCAAAAGCTATCGGACTGGTATTACCTGAGTTGAAAGGAAAACTGGATGGTGGAGCGCAAAGGATCCCGGTGATCACCGGTTCTGTAACCGAACTGTACAGCATCCTGTCTAAAAAGGCAACGGCCGAAGAAATCAACGCCACGATGAAAGCAGCCAGCAACGAAAGCTTCGGCTATACAGAAGATGAAATTGTAAGCAGTGATGTAATTGGTATTACTTACGGTTCATTGTTTGATGCCACACAAACAAAAGTGATGAACGTAGGGGATAGTCAAATGGTAAAAACAGTTAGCTGGTACGACAATGAAATGAGCTATGTATCACAACTGGTACGTACCGTACATCATTTCGCCGGATTGATCTCTAAATAATTATTGCACCGGCATCAGTGCTGCAACCCGGCTTCACAGGCGTCGCACACTTGTACGGTATATCAATATTCAGCACCTTACCGCAGCATGGTAATCGCAGCACAACTGCAATTATCAATGCTGCGGTTTTGCATTCCACAACCTGTTTAAATTTATCAGAACCAGGCAGCACCCCATATCTTCAAAAAACTCGTGGCTAACAACTAACAACTAACAACTAACAACTAACAACTAACAACTAACAACTAACA
>JAFDXE010000038.1 GCA_018268085.1 Bacteroidota bacterium | reverse complement strand
CTTTGGTTTATGAACTGGCCTAACGGTAACCCATGCCTGATCTACTGTTTTGATCTGCAAAAAGAAGTACCTGTTTTAAATCAGTTCAACATTAGCCCTATTGTAAAAAAATACAATGAGCCAGCCCTGATGCGGGAATGTAAAGACGGCAGTTTGTGGATATATGGGTTAAATGTACTGGCGTCATTTGATGAACAAAGTAAAACCTTTACGCAAATACAAAGCGACGATTCCAATGGTAAGGGTATATATTATGAAAGTGCAAACCTGTTTGAAGATCGCAATGGAAGTATTTGGGTTTGCACGAGCAATAATGGTTTGTACGTATTCAATCCTTCAAAACAATTATTGAAAAGTGTAAGTCATACCGACCGGATCAAACTAACAAAAGGAGAGGGAGCCGTAATGTCTTTTATGACTACCTCAAATAATGATTTACTGGTTGGATGCTGGGGAGATGGTTTATACCGGTATGATAAGCATTTAAAACCGGTTAACCTGAACATACAAGGCATTGAAGAAGTTAATGGGCTAACGGTTTGGGGTATGTGCCGTTTAAAAACAGAGCCGGTGATCTGTATGATTGGACAGCCGGGATTCATCATTACCTATAATGAAATTACCGGTGAAACAAAACGATTTGAACCCGCAGTGTTCAATTCGGTAACGATAAGACAGGTTTTGCAGGATAAATTCGGCAATATGTGGTATGGTACTCATCATGGAGGTTTGTTTAAGGGGAACGCTTTACCGGGTATCAAACAAATGGATACAGGTATAACCCGGTTTGATGGAATACCGAAAACGCAAATACGTAACCTGATTGAAGATCATGACGGAAATATCTGGGTAGCAACAGAATTGTATGGCGTGTATAAGATTGATCCGGGATCAGGGAAAATTTTGATTCACTTAACGGAGAAAGGGGACAAGGGGCACAATATTTTATCGAATGCGGTGAGTTGTTTACTGGAATACAACGACAGCCTGATGATCATTGGCGGCGGAGGAGTAAATATTTACAATACACATTCCGGTTTGGTTTCACAAGTGAGTGCAGTTGACGGTTTGCCATCAGATATGGTTGTGTCGATGGAAAAAGATAATGAAGGTTTTATCTGGATTGGTACAATGACAGGACTCTGCCGGATGAATATGCAGAAAAAAACGTTCAGTTACTACGACAGGAACGATGGTATTGCGAACGACCAATTCGATGTAAGTGCATCTTACCGCTTAGCCGATGGTCGCCTTCTATTTGGAACCAGCAGCGATTTTGTTGTATTCAATCCTTCAGAAGCTGCAGTAGCCATTAATATACATCCGCCCGTTATCACGGATTTCAGTGTATTGAATAATTCATTATCGGTTGATTCTTTGTTGAAAGCGGGAAGAGTTGATCTTCCTGCAGACCATAATTCCATCACCATTGGCTTTTCAAACCTGGATTATTTACCAGGGAACAAACTGATGTATTTCTACATGATGGAAGGGATCGATAAAGAGTGGAAAAAATCCAATGAACTTAACCTGGCTGTGTACAATTACTTACCACCCGGTACCTACACTTTTAAAGTAAAGGCAGAGTACGTAGATTTTACAGGTAACAGCCCGGTTTCGTCGATAATTATTAAAATTCATCCGCCATTCTGGAAAACATGGTGGTTCATTTCACTTACTATTGTACTGTTTTCAGTTTTACTATATTGGATCGACCGGCTCCAGTTGAAAAAGAAAGAAAGCCTGCTGAAGATAAGGAGTGAAATTGCGGATAATCTTCACCGTGAAATTCATACAGCGTTGAACAATATCAATATCCTGAGCGAGATGGCTAAAATTAAGGCTGATACCGAACCTGCAAAATCCAAAGAATATATTGAACAGATTCATACGAGGAGTCATAATATGATTAACTCCATGGACGATATGTTGTGGAGCCTGCATCCCGGCAACGACAGTATGGTAAAAACAATATGGCGTATCCGTGAATTCATTGATGAATTGAAAAGCAGGTTTACGGCACAAATTGAACTTGCAGTTGAGGAGAAGGTTGAATTGCTTGAATTGAATATGAAATTCAGGCATGGAGCATTGATCCTGTTTAAAGAAGGAATCAAGAACCTGTTACAGGCCGGAACGAAAAAAGTTTCCATTCATATAGGCTATGAAAAAAATAAGCTCACGTTTACCATGCAATTTGACAATAGTAATTGCGACATGCAGGCATTGAATAACCTTTTACACCGCCAGGATCTTGAAAAACACATGCAATCCATTCATGCTGCAATGGAAGTTCAGGTTCACAAAACAAATTCGGTGATCGTATTGAATATACCCGTAACAGGAAATTAACTCATGAAAAATGAACAATTCATTACTTGCCCATCCATTTCTTAAACTCAGTTACCTTTTCCCGGCTTACCAATGCTTCTTTATCTACTGCCGGCTTAAGTGATAATATTAACCGGTTGCCAAAATAATCATCAATTCTTTCAACACTGTCTATAGATACATAAAATGAACGGCTGATGCGGAAGTAGCGATCAGGATCAAGCATATCTTCCAGTTCATCCATTGTATAATCAACCACATATTTTTTGTTGTCGGTTGATTTAAAGAAATTCAGTCTCCCGTCACTATAGAAATAAGCAATATCTGTTACTTCTATGCTCACAAGTTTCTGAGCATGTTTTACCAGGAAACGTTTACGGTATTCTTTAGGCTGCAATTTCTGTTGCAGTTCTTTCACCAGGCTTTCAATGTTAATACCGGTTGATTCTTCTTTAGGTGCAAATGTTTGCTGAAGTTGCCTGAATTTCTGTAAGGCAGCCTGCAGTTCATCTTTCTGAATCGGCTTCAGCAAATAATCCACACTGTTTACTTTAAATGCTTTCAATGCATATTCATCATACGAAGTGGTAAATATCACCGGGCTTTTTACTTCAGCAAGATTAAATATTTCAAAACTCTGCCCGTCGGCCAGTTCTATATCCATCAGGATAAGATCAGGCGCTTCATTGGCGGCAAGCCAGTTAACGGTAGACTGAATACTATCGGTAACGCCAATTACTATTGCAGATTCATCAACAGATGCCAGTGTTTTCTGAATCTTTTTAACTGCCAGTTCTTCGTCTTCTACAATTAAGATTTTCATATCCTGTTGTTTTAATTGTTACAATTAATTTTTATTGATCATTTTCTTTTGTTCATTCAATATTCCCGAACCGGTATTATTCCATATCAATGGCAACACAACGGTAAAGTTTTTTTCATCTTCAATTACATGGAAGCCGGGTTGATTCAACAAAAGATATTTTGCTTTTATATTTTCGAGCCCTACTTTGTTGCTCGGCGCTTTTACAGATCTTCTGCGCAGGTTATTATTTACTACGAGTTTGTTCCCCGCCGTGGTAAAAATATCAATCACCTGCGGATCATTTTTCGAAAGGATATTATGCTTTACCACATTCTCTACCAGGAGCTGCAATGAAAGCGAGGGCAGGAGATAGGGTTCATACTGCTTATCAATTTGAATATTCAGTTTAACGGCATCCCCATGACGTGTTTGCAATAATTTGAAATACGATTCAATAAATTTTATTTCTTTTCCCACTGTGCTCATTCCGTCTTCATTGTTACGTAAAAGATAACGGTACACTTTACTCAATTCATCAAGAAATAATTCAGCCTTCTGTTTGTCTTCCGAGATCAATGATGACAGCGTATTGAAACAATTAAAAAGAAAATGCGGATTTACCTGGTTCTTCAATGCATCAAATTCCTGTGCTACCGACAACAGGTGAAAAGTTTGTTTTTCATAAACGCTTTCCTTGTATTTTTCCAGCATATATTCTGCTTCAAACAAGGTTTCAAAAATAAGGTTAACCGAGAAGCCTACCAGCAGCCCGGATTTAAAATCACTGAAACTAAATTGATAACCTAAAATTTCAACACTGTTATAAATAAAAAATATCAGGGTTACCGAGAGCGCCATAAAAGGAATAATGCACAACGCCATGATCAATATCCTTGTTTTTGTTTGCTTTATCCCGGGATATTTAACTTTCGTAAAATTTGAAATGAGAATATGCGTACGCCAGGAGCCAATGCCGATTAAGTAAATCAGCGGAAATGAAATCAACCAGATTTTGTAATCATGAAAGATCCGTTGATCAAACATGATGTAGTTTAACAGTATATCTATCAGGGGCATTGAGGCCACAAAAGAATATAACTGCAATTTGGTTGGCTTACTTAACTTCTTCATTGATCTTCCTTTTTATCGATGATCAATGGAAGACGGATACTCCTGAAATCTTCCTGTTCCTGTATCAGCAATTCCGACTGGCTTAACAACAGGTATTTCTTTACGAGGTTATCAAGGCCCGCTTCCTGGTCCAGCGGTTCAGTTACAATTTTCGGCTGAACGTTATTCGATACCGTTATAAAACCATCATTAACTGTTTCTATTGAAATCACCAATGGCTTGTTCTTAATAATTGCATTCTGGTAAATGGCATTCTCAATGATCACCTGTAATGTGAGCGGCGGTATCAGTCTTGTAAGATCTTCATTACTTACTTTTTTCTCCAGAACCAGTCCATCTCCATACCTCGCTTTAAGCAAATACATATAAGATTGAACAAATGCCAGCTCTGTTTGCAGGGTTACAAACTGGTCTTCATCATTGCGTAACATATAGCGATACACTTTGCTCATTTCATTAAGAAAAGTTTCGGCTTTCTCTTCATCTTCATAGATCAGGCTCGACAGGGAGTTCAAACTATTAAACAGGAAATGCGGATTCACCTGGCTTTTCAAGCCCTGCAACTGGCTCTGCCTGAATGAGGCTTTCAGGGCGTCTGTTTCCTCCATGTTTTTTTTCCAGTCTTCATACCTCGATGCACCTTCCTGTATCAGTGTAATAAATATATTCATGATGCCCATTGCAACATAGCACCAGATAAAACCGGCTTCATAAAAACGATAACCATAAAAATGAATGGCTTCGTATCCATGAAATAAAGTATAGAGAAACAAACCCGTTACAATAAAAAAAGCGAGGATCATCAGGGTGAGCCTTTTGGCAACCTGTTTTTCTAATGGGAATCGCTTTTTTAAAGCAACGGCAATGTATCCGCAAATGATAAAATCTATGCATGCTCCTGTACCACTGATTAGAGTAGCCAGGGTAAAAATTGTAATGCTGCTGAAATATAATTTCCCAAAAAGA
Source organism: Bacteroidota bacterium (assembly GCA_018268085.1). Lineage (GTDB taxonomy): Bacteria > Bacteroidota > Bacteroidia > Chitinophagales > Chitinophagaceae > Ferruginibacter. Next base: position 28,953 of record JAFDXE010000038.1, on the reverse strand, counting down.
ATGCTGTTCAATACCAGCGTCAGTGGTAACATCACGAATAACATGATGTAATTGTCGTTGCTGGAATATTGTGGCAGCCTAATTTTCATCCTGGTGTACCTGTTGTGTATGGTTAATAGGAATTGAAAGTTACGAGTTGTTGGTTAGAAGTTGTTTGCTGGGATCTGTTACATCCTGGTTTTGTATAACAGTTGGATTTTACAACTTCATCAATTTGAACTTTCATTCACCAATTAATTAAGATCCGAAAACGGCTTAATGGCAGGTTCAACATTCTTTACAGGTTTTGTTGATTGAAGGAAAGCAAAAATTGACTGAAGATATGTTTCTGTAAAATGTTTATAATTCTGCCAGGGCATTGGCGGCATGAGTGGGCGGTTGCCATCCATTCCTTTCCATTTTCCTTCAGTAATTGCTTTTTTAAATTGCGCATAGCTCCAGTTGCCGATACCCGTTTCATCACTGGTGATGTTGGCCGTAAAGCTTGCACCCCATGGACCTGCCCACCCTGTTAACTGCATATTGGTAAGCGCCCATCCTTTTTTAATGATATTGGTATCCACTGAAGGGAAAGTATCCCTCATATCGTAACCGGATAGACGCCGTTCCATATCTATTTCCGGACCGCGGGGGCCCATTTTTTTAGGTGAATGACAGTCATCACAACCGGTAATGGTTACCAGGTATTCGCCTCGTTTAATTAAACTGTCTTTACTAAGTTCGTTACCTGCCGGTTTAGAAGAACCTGAGTTGCAGGAAACTAATATTGCGATAGCAACAATTGCTACTGCTGAACATAACCCGATGATCTTTTTCATTGTTTTGATTTAATATTTGGTGAATTGAATTGTATGTGTTTGTTGCAGGAATGGATCCGGCTGCCTGATCATTTTCCCATTGCTGAAGTAATGACATTGATCGCAGTTTGAATACGCTGATCTTCCTGCATACAATGAAACCGTTACCAATGCCAGGCAAACGACGATAAAAGCAAATATTCGTAAGGGAGACTTCATATTGTTTGTGATTTACAGGAGCAAGGTAATTTCACCGAAGCCGGGCGAAAAGGGCAGCCTGTGTGAACCGTAAAAATCGTTGTATGAAATGTATAAAAATGGCCCGCCATAAAAATGAACGGGCCATACTACATCAACTTCCGGCTACAGAAGACTTTCAATTGCTTGTTGAGCAGCTTTACTATCTTTTGAAATATTTTGTGATGTTTTGGCTATTTCGCTGATCATATCGTAGTACCAGGCATAGGTGGAAATGATCACCGGGTCATTATAAGTGCCGTTGAATATCCTGTCATTATTTTCCTGTCCCCAGGCATAGCCATCAGCATAATTATTAAATTCAATCATAGCCGCAGCCACCGCATTTTTATACTGGATCCAGCAAATGCTGCGAAGTTCAGCCTCTTTTTTTGCAATGGAATAATAAGCCAGTTTCCGGGTATCTTCCATAGCGCTCATCATTTCAGGATCATGGTCATGGCCATATTCTCCGAGTTCAACCATTGGAATAGTATGCGTTGTACTTTTTACCCACTGCTCCAGTTGCCCTTTATATGCATCTGTTAATTTGGTAACCGTATTCAACATGTCGGTGTAAATAGCTGTTGCTGCTTCAATACGCTTTCTGGTACGATCGATCAGTGCATTTATTTCAATTGTTCTCTCAGCCCTTACCTGGTCGGACGATTTTATGTACTCACGGTTAGCCGTACCCTGTTGCGGTTTCGTGGTTATATATTTTTTCATCTCTGCTTCTTTTTCTGCTTCCGTCATTGCACTAAACTTCTTTGCATACGCAGGATCGCTCATTATTTTTTGCTGCAGGGAATTAATTCCGGCGTCGGGCGATTTACTCACGAGCATTCCTGGGTTTTGCTGTATGCTGGCTTTCATCCGTTCTGCCGCCTGCCTGCGTTCTGCATCACTCATATTCTTTAATTGCTCAGCGCCCCCCATCTCTCTTACCAAAGCATTCTTATCAGCCTCTGCAACTGCCTGTTTTTCCAGGCCCGCTTTTCCTTCTTTGTTGTATGTCTGTTTGTATGGATTGTATTTATTATCCAGTGCTGTTAACTGATCTTTTCTCCTGCCCAGCAGATCATAAAACGACTGATACATTTTATCAATATCGGTTTTTACTGCGGTTACAGGAGAAGTTAGCGGCGCTGGTGCTGCAGACAGATCGCTTACCAGGTCAATCGTCGTTTTCTTTGGCACATAATTTTGCTGTATTGCTTTATTAACCTGTTCACTTTTTTGAGCAAAACCGGTTAAAGATTTTTTAGTTTCTGTACTCAATTCATCTGTGGCCTGTTGAATTGCAGGATGCAGTTTGTCTGCTTGTTTTTTTACAGCAACTTCATCTTTTTTCTTTTTCAACGGAACAAGAGAAGTATAGGATGATTGTAATGCCCGTTCAAACGCAGTGGATTGTTGAGCATACATCGTATTGCATGCCAGCATCAGCAATGCAATACAAAAAAGTTGACAGGTCAATATTCGTTTCATGATTAATTATTTTCTGATTGCTTTAGAAAACGATTTGCAAGCGGTTTTTAGGATCTACGAAAACAGTAATGATTACAATACTGCTGCACTTCGATTAATGGCTGCGTATGCAAACCTATTCTGCAACCAGGCCAAAAAAAATACAGTTGGGAACGAATTGATAATTATTATGTATGAATTGCGTAAGCATGGAGCATAAAAAAACTGCACCATTTTTCAATAGTGCAGCTATAGGTGGAGTTACAGTTTACTTCAGATCTGCGAACGCACGGATAGGCGGTTCTACATTTTTAATGGGTTTGGTACTTTTTAAAAACACGAATATTGATTTTACATCTTCATCCGTCATGTGAGCAAAATCCTGCCAGGGCATTGGTGGCAAAAGTGACCTGTTGCCGTCCATGCCTTTCCATTTTCCCTGGGTAAGCGCTTTTTTAAATTGCTCTTCAGTCCAGTTACCGATACCTGTTTCATCACTGCTAAGGTTAGCCGCAAATGTAGCGCCCCAGGGGCCGGCCCAACCGTTCAGGTCAAGTGTGGTCATTGCCCATCCTTTTTTAATGATGTTGGTATCAACAGGTGGCAGGTTATTGGTAGATTGAAAACCGGAGAGTCTTCTATCCATATCGAATTCGGGCCCGTGAGCACCCATTTTCTTAGGTGTGTGGCAATCATCGCAGCCGCAGATGGCCACCAGGTATTCACCACGTTTTAATAATGCTGCACTGTCAGTATTTAATGCTGTTGGCTGTGCAGATTGTTCTTTGCCTGCGTCTTTGCTTTCGCAGGAAATGTAAACGGTGGCAATAAGCATGATGAAAAACAGGGAAAAGAGAATTTTCTTTTTCATTACAGGAATTTTAAGGTGACAAAATGAGCATTTTGTAAAAGAATGCTGTCTTTTAGTCTTGTTAAGATCGTTGTTTTATTTGAATTATCCTTAAAAATGATCCTGGTTGCTGAAGGAATAATTATTGAGAGTAGGGAAGTAACCAAACAGTAAACAAACAACTATGAATAATTTTGATCAACTCATCAGCGGAAGTAAACCAGTGCTGGTAGATTTTTCAGCCGAATGGTGTGGCCCGTGCAAAATGATGCCGCCCATTTTAACGGAAGTAAAAAAGAAAATAGGAGACAGAGGTACCATTATTAAAATGGATGTAGACAAAAATCCGGCTTATGCACAGAAGTACCAGGTGCAGTCTGTTCCAACCCTGGTAATTTTTAAAAATGGGAATATCATATGGAGAAAATCAGGCGTAACAGCAGCGGGTGAAATTTCTCAGCAGATGGAGAAAGCGATAGCATTATCAGAGATGTAAACTTTCTAAAAGGTGTAAACTTTATACGTAAGAATAGAAAAGAAATCCAACTATCGATTGAATTTCTACAATAACTTCCACTACTGTATACCCAACCCCTTGGTTTACTTTTTTTACTTTTGATTCATCCCCCAAATAAAAAAATCTCTATTCACATAGAGATTTAACAGTCGGGATGACAAGATTTGAACTTGCGACCCCACGCCCCCCAGACGTGTGCGCTACCGGGCTGCGCTACATCCCGAATTTTACCGGATTGCAAATGTAAAGGCTATTAAATAATTTTCAAAACATTCGTTCCTGCTAAATTAACTGCCGTTCCTGCTTACCATCTTTTTAATTCAAAACTGTAAAAACTATATTCAGGCGTGGCAATCAGTTCATCATCCGGATCTGTTTCATACCACGGCGAATGATCTTCACTTGCCGGGTTTACCAATAAATGAATGCTCTGCGCCGGCATATAACTTTGTGCCAGCAGGAACCTTTTCTCTCCATCCTTATTCACCGCAATATCCATTACCATCACAGCATGACCGGGAAAACCTCCACGTATCAATACATCTCCTGCCTGTAGTTGATCATACGATGTCTTTTTAAGTTGCTTCGATAAAGACGCCGTTCCACAACGGGCAAAAACTGTTTGAAGATAGGTTTCGAAATGTTCCTTTGTATATGGCGAAGTAAACCTGTATTGTTTTCCTTCATTATCTGCAAACGAGATATCATTATACCGCTGCTGATCAAAAAGCCACGATGCACGTAAACGCATAACCGCATCTGCACATTGCTGCAAGTCTTTATTTCCAACGGGAAGATCAAGCACCGCAAATTGAGCCAATTGATTTTTCTTTTTTTCACCATTGTATAAATACACCGTCTTGTCTCTTTTCAATGGAATTTTCCTCAGCCAGTTTCCAAACGAATCTGGTAATTCCTTCTTTCTTTCAAATCCTGCAGGAACAGGAATAGCCGCAATTGAATCATACGGATTTGTACTTTCAATACGCTGGATATAGCCGTCTACACGGGAAGCCGTATTCATCACTGAATCATTATTTTTACAGGCGATACAATAACAAAGAAATAAAAGGGTAAGTAGTTTACACTTCATAATTGACTATTTTTGAAACGCGACAATACAAGATTGCAATTTTTTTGTTTACGAAAACTTAAATGTGAATGGCGAATATTTTAATTATTGACGATGAAAAAGCGATTCGGAAAACCTTGTCAGAGATATTGGGTTTTGAAGGATATAAAATTGAGGAGGCAGCGGATGGCGAAGAAGGATTAAAGAAATTTACTGAAAAGACTTTCGATGTTGTGTTGTGCGACATTAAAATGCCAAAGCTGGATGGCATCGAATTTTTAGAGAAGGTTAAAACGATCAATAGTGATGTTCCCATTATTATGATCAGCGGCCACGGTAATATTGATACCGCCGTTGAAGCAGTAAAAAAAGGGGCATTTGATTTTATCAGCAAACCACCCGATCTGAACAGGTTGCTGATCACACTGCGCAATGCAGTAGAAAAACAAAACCTTGTTTCCGAAACGAAAGTGCTCAAAAGAAAAGTGAGCAAAGTGCAGCAAATGGTGGGAGAGAGTGAGTTGATTGGCAAGATCAAAAATACCATTGAAAAAGTAGCGCCTACCGATGCCCGGATTTTAATAACAGGCGAAAACGGTGTGGGCAAAGAACTGGTTGCAAGATGGATCCACGAAAAAAGCAACCGCAATACGGGTCCGATGGTAGAAGTAAACTGCGCTGCTATTCCGGGAGAACTCATCGAAAGCGAATTGTTCGGTCACGAAAAAGGTTCTTTTACTTCTGCGATCAAACAACGCATCGGCAAATTTGAACAGGCTAACGGCGGCACTTTATTCCTCGATGAAATTGGCGACATGAGCCTCAACGCCCAGGCCAAAGTACTCAGGGCTTTACAGGAAGGGAAGATCACAAGAGTGGGTGCAGATAAAGACATCAGCGTGGATGTACGCGTGATCGCCGCTACCAACAAAGACCTGTTGAAAGAAGTAGAAGATAAAAATTTCCGCCTCGATCTCTACCACCGGTTGGGTGTAATCATTATCCACGTTCCCTCACTCAATGAACGACGCGATGATATTCCGCACCTGGTTCACTATTTCCTGGAACTGATTGCAACGGAATACGGACAGCCGAAAAAAGCGATAGACAAAAATGCAATTGACGCTTTGCAACAACACAACTGGACCGGTAATATTCGTGAACTAAGGAATGTGGTAGAACGACTGATCATATTATCTGGCAAAACCATCACAGCCGAAGACGTGGAAAGTTTTGTGCTGCCGAAAAAGTAATCCGTAATTCCGGGGAGAACAGACCACTCAAGCTTAATGGTATGCTGCAATTGTATCAGCAATCGCAGCCATCATTGTATGTTCAAACCCTTTTACATTGTTAAATATTACCCTTACATGTCCGTTTTTCATAATTATTTCCCATAATTAAACATACAATCTTACTTTTGGCCGAAAATTTTTGACTTATGAGCATTGGATGGATATTATTTATCATCGCTGCAATAGGATGGCATATTGGTTTATACGGAATGTTTAAGAAGGCAGGCATCACACCCTGGAAAGCGCTGATCCCTCTATACAATACCTGGTGCATGGTTGAAAAGATGGAACTGAAAAAGATCTGGTTCTTTTTTCAGCTTGTGCCCATTGCCGGACAATTCGTTACACTCTGGATCTGCATCAAATTTGTAGAACATTTCGGCCGATTCGGTTTCTGGCATCACGCAGCTACGGTTCTCGTTCCGTTTATTTATTTTCCGTACATGGGTTATTCGGCCAATGAAAGATTTGCCGGTAAACTCGTAGTAGATAATTACAAGAAATCCAGCGCCCGCGAATGGATCGATGCTGCATTTTTTGCCATAGTAGCGGCAACGCTTATACGCACTTTTGTTTTTGAAGCGTACACCATCCCGACACCATCCATGGAAAAAACCTTGTTGGTAAACGACTTCCTGTTCGTGAGTAAATTCAGTTACGGCCCACGCATTCCCAATACACCACTGGCCATGCCGTTTGTTCATCATACTATGCCGGTTACCAATACAAAATCTTATGTTGAGTGGATTAAAATTCCATACACAAGATGGTTTGCCAGCCCGGTAAAAAGAAACGATGTAGTAGTGTTTAACTTCCCGGTTAATGATACGCTCATTAATGATGAAGAAAGATTCGGAAGCAAAATCACTTATTATGAAGCAGTGAGGGCATTGGGCAGAGACAGGGTTTGGGAAGATTATGGAAACATCATCATAACACGCCCGGTTGATAAAAGAGAAAACTTTATTAAACGTTGCGTAGCCATTGCCGGCGATGAATTGAAAATTGTAAATGGGCATGTGTATATCAACGGGCAAAAATCTCCTGACTTCCCGGATGCAGAAAGATATTACCTGTTACAGGCGCCTAAAAATGTATATATAGATAAAGACAAGCTGAAGGAATTGGGAATTACCATTCATGATGGTGATAATATCGGTGATGTTAAACAAACGGCAATACCGAATACGTATATGGTAAATATTACCAATGCTCAGAAAGCCGCATTAAAATTACCTGCCGATTATCACCTGCTCGATTTTATACCTGATTCCTCAGATATGGAATATTCCAATAAATCGTTGTTCCCGTATTATGCGGCCAACAAATCATGGACTGTAGATAATTTCGGCCCGCTCATCATACCTAAAAAAGGAATGAAGATTGAATTAACGCCTGATAACCTTATCCGTTACGAACGTTGCATCCAGGTATATGAAGGCAACAAATTTGAAAACCGCAACGGGCAGATCTTCATCAATGATCAACCTGCAACTTCATACACATTTAAAATGGATTATTACTGGATGATGGGAGACAACAGGCACAATTCACTCGACAGTCGCTATTGGGGATTTGTACCAGAAGATCACGTGGTAGGTAAAGCATCACTTATATGGTTTAGCTGGGAAGGCGGACCAAGATGGAAACGGATTTTTAATTCGATAAAATAATTGCAGCAGGGCAGGAGATCGTGATACCCGATTTTGCCAATCAACCGGAAATACTTATTTTCAAATAAAATTATCCTCTCTTCAGTGGGAGGATTTTTTATCTAATTATTTATTATGAAGAAAGAAGAAATTCATTTTGGATACGAGGTGTACGAATCCGACAAAGAGTTAAATGCCGGTGATGTTTCATTACTGAAACAGGCAAGAGAGATTACGCAAAAAGCTTATGCTCCTTATAGCAAATTCAATGTAGGCGCCGTAGCAATCCTAAACAATGGCGCCATTATTTCAGGAACCAACCAGGAAAATGCTTCCTACCCGGTAGGATTATGCGCAGAAAGATCTTTACTGGCTTCCGCGGCTATGTTGCAAACAAATGTTCCCATACAAACCATGGCCATCGCTTATCATAATCTTAATGGCAGCAGCAGCAAACCCGCATCTCCCTGCGGCATGTGCAGGCAATACATTGCAGAATATGAATCGAGAACAAATCAACCGATCCGTTTAATTTTAAGTGGTATGGACGGCAAAGTTTTCGTTATTGAAAAAGCGGGTATGTTATTGCCTTTATCTTTTGGCGAAGGTGATCTGAAGTAATGTATATTGATTATTTGTGCGCTATCTTGTAAATCACGCCGGCATAATCATCGCTAACCAGTAAACTGCCATCGGTATTCACCAACACATCTACAGGACGCCCCAGCACGTTTCCGTCTTTTTGCAACCAGCCTTCAGCAAAGGTTGAATAAGATTGTACTTTACCGCCTGCATCCATTTTTACCAGCGATATGCGATAGCCAATCGGCTCCGAACGATTCCAGCTTCCATGTTCTGCAATAAACAACTGGTTGTGGTATGCTGCCGGGAATGATTTACCGGTGTAAAAACGCAATCCCAATGCCGCCACATGCGGCCCTAGCACCTGCACCGGTGCTGTATAATCACTGCAGGATTTATTTTTACCAAACTGCGGATCGGGGATATTTCCCTGGTGACAATATGGATAACCGAAATGCATCCCCGGCTTTGAAGCCACATTCAATTCGTCGCCGGGAATATTGTCACCCATGGCATCACGGCCATTGTCGGTAAACCACATGGCATGTGTATCGGGATGCCAGGTAAATCCTACCGTATTCCTTATTCCGCTGGCAAAAATTTCCATGCCTGTTCCATCTGCATTCATACGGGTGATGCCTGCATATACCGGGTTCTCGCTTTCACAGATATTGCAGGGAGCGCCAACGGGCACATACAATTTTCCATCCGGGCCAAATGCAATGAACTTCCATCCATGATGTTCATCTTTCGGGTAGCCGTCATAGATAGTTACCGGTTTTGCCGGTGAAGCAAGACTGGCTTCAATATTATTAATGGTAAGAATAGCCGAAATGGTAGCGATGTACAAATTACCATCTTTAAAGGCAACCCCATTTGGAGAATGTAAACCGGAAGCAACCGTAAACACTTTGTCGGCCCTGCCATCTTTATTTACATCCGTAACAGCATATACTTTATCACTGCTCCTGGTTCCCACATACAATACACCGGAAGGCGACATCGTCATGCTCCTGGCATTGGGTACTTCGGCATACACACTGATCGTAAATCCGGGAGGCAGTTTTATTTTGTTGAGATGATATTTCTGAAACAATGCATCAGCATTAACAGAATCAGCAACAGCCAGCTTTGTGTTTTCAGATGAACGGTTGCAATTGATGAATAAAAATCCAATGAAAATAAAAAGGAATAGCGTTTGTTTGGATACCTGCATAGTAGTAGCATTATTTGTAAAGCAATTCATCAGATAAAATATGCCGCCCATCAGAATAAAACCTGTACGCCATTGGCATGTACCGCTTCATGATTCAGCAGCCATTTTTTCCGCCACAGGTCGCCGGCATACCCCACGAGTGAACCATTGTTGCCAATTACGCGGTGACAGGGAACGATAATCGCCACCTGGTTACGGCCATTGGCCGTTCCCACCGCACGAATGGCTTTTACATTACCGAGCTTTTTGCTGAGCGATAAATAGCTCAGGGTTTTTCCGTAATCTATCTTTTGTAACTGATCCCACACAGACTGTTGAAATGCTGTTCCCGCCTGCGCAAGCGGAAGATCAAATAAAAAGCGATCGCCATTGAAATATTCATCCAGTTGTTGCATGCAGGTTCGCAAAAGCGGAACATCCGTTTCCCTGTATGGTATTGAATTTTCATCAGCAACCACCCGTTCTGCGGTGTTTACAAATGAAACTTTTGTAATGGCGGTTTCATTGGCTTCTATCAGCAAGGCACCAACCGGACTATTATAAAAAACAGCGTTATTCATGTTAATTTTTATGCATCCAACAGAACGGCAATACAGGTTGTATTAAAATATAAATGTACGAATCAACATCCTTTCTCCCTGCTTATACTTTGTCACAACTATTCAGCATTCAACTATATTTGCAACATAAATGACATCCACCACCGAACATATTTTTTTTGAAAAAGCCATCGCTGCGGTAGCCGATCCGTACCGGATGAGTATCTTAAAAGAGATGCTGGAAAAAGGCTCTATACGTTGCTGCGATATGGTTTCGTTAACGGGATTGTCTCAACCCACCTGCTCACACCATATTAAACTGCTTGCCGACAGCGAACTCATTGAATGCAGGAAGGAAGGAAGGAATAATTTTTTCTCGCTTAATAAAGAAAACTTTAAAAAACTCGGAACCTATTTCGATCAATTCGCCAGCTAACAGTTAATGGCTAACAACTAACAGCTAACTACCAGCAACTAATAACTAACAACTAATAACTATCAACTAATAACTAATAACTAACAGCTAAAAACTATCACCCCACTTTATCTCCATTCTCTACCTTCATGGTTGGTTCCAGTAACACTACTTCTCTATTTGCATCGTACACACCTAACACCAGGCATTCACTGAAAAAATTTGCGATTTGTTTTGGAGGAAAATTGATCACGGCTATAACCTGTTTACCCAGTAATGCTTCTTTAGCGTAGTGTGCAGTGATTTGTGCAGAGGATTGCTTTATACCTTCTTTACCGAAATCGATGGTTAATTGGTATGCCGGCTTTTTTGCTTTTTCAAAATCCTTTACGGCAATAATCGTCCCGGCCCGTATGTCTATCTTTTCAAAATCATCCCAACTGATCATAAGATTTCTGTTTTTTCTACAGCATCAATATTAATAGGACCGAAAATATGCGGAAAGATCTCTTCAACAGATGTTGCCAGTTGATATTTTACCGGCGACGTTAATTTATTTTCATCTATATGCAGTAACACCAGGTTTGACTGGTTTTCAAAATACCTTTCTAATACACCGGTAACCTGGTTAATGGCGCTGGCGTGTATAAAGCCTTCAGTGTGTAAAGAAGGGGCTTCGTAAAATCCGTTTTGCAGGGCTTTTTCCCATGCAGCTTTTTGTGTAACGTGGTAGATCATGATTCAAGCATATTGGCTAGTGATAACAGTTCATCCATTTTGTACTGGTTATTCGCATTGTCGAAACACTTACTTAATTCTTCCAGTAAAAACTGTATGATGCGGCGATTGCTCATGGACCTGAAATATGAATTCACAGGAGGCACCGACATTCGCTTAAAATAATTCTCAATGTCTTTGTGCGAATACATTTGTCCGTTAAGCGGATCTATATAAAATTTTATTTTTTCGGATGCATGCCCGGCACCTGCAGGATTAAATGCCTCAAACTGCTGATCAAAATATCCAAGAATAAACTGCCTGGGTATATTGATCGCTTTTACCGGTATATCCAGCAATTCACAAAGGATAAGGTAGATGATGCCATTGCTGATGGCATTTCCCTTGCGGCCTTCGATGGTTTTGTTGATTAAAAATGTATCCGGACTATCATAGCTGATCTCAACGCCCTGTTGTTTGTAGTAGTTGAACAAAATGCTGTTGATCACATTTGCCTTTTCCATGGGCGTGAGGTAACTGTTGAGTTCGAGCCAGATATTACGGCGTAGTTTTTCCAGTTCCTGCATAATGAGAACCGGGTTGAGGTCGGGGTAATGATATTTGGCAACGATGATGGCACCCTGTAATAAATCACATTCACCATCTTTCCATTTTATAAATTCGGTTGTAAGATCGCTGAAATGCAGCCGGTGTATCAGCCATTCAATTCTTTCCTGTGTTTCTTCGTTGTTAACCGATTCCCATAGGTGTTCGAGGTGTGGAATGATTTCCTTTCCAATGGAAAGGATCTTATCGCTGATGGTATTGTACACATCTTCATCCGGATCATCAATCAGGTTGAGCAGCGCATTTATTTCTTTGATGTCTTTCAAATTCGGGGGAACTGTTGCTGAAATATTAAACGCAAATTCGGGAAGATGGTATATAAAATAAAGCCAAAACTATCCACAGAGGTGATTAACTTACATGAAATCAACAATACAATTTCAACATTGATTCGTTTTGTTGCCACTGATTCACTGATTAATGCTTTGTGTTCCTTCCTGCCTTAGCGCCTTTGTGGCAACCTCTGTGATAATACTCTGTAAACTCTGTGGTTGAAAAATCAAAAGTAAAAAGTCAAAATTCAAAAACGGGAAAAGAATAAAGGTCGCAATTGATTCACTGATTGTTTAGCCCGAAGCTCACAGCTCACAGCTCATAGCTCACAGCTAGAAACTAACAACTAATAACTATCAACTAACAACTAACTACTCCCTTTATCCCACCTCCGCCTCAAACGACAAATACTGCGTAAGCATCCGTTCAAATTCCATTTTCTCTTCTGTACCTGTAAATACCCGTTTAGGAATAATGATCGCCTGTATCCCGTTAATGAACAGGAAATAATAGTTCTTACTCTCCAGCTTCCGGATAATCGCTTTCCATTGCCACCTGCTCTCAGCCTGCTCGTTCTTTAAGGTAATTCCCGAATCGTTAACTGTACAGGTTACTTCCAAAAAAATACTCGCATTGTCGGGATCTTCCGTAATCTTCTCCGCCTGCTTCATGGTATTATTTCGGGCACCGATAAACGTTAGCAGGGTAGTAGCCACTACCAGTCCGAATATCAGTAGTATAAAATTACCCGACCGGTTAAACAGTCCTGTATAATAAAACGCTACCAGGAATAATAATAAAGGCGACAATTGCTTTATGTAGTATATCAGCCGTTTTTTTTTCCTGCCCGGCGCATCCCACCACATATACGTGTAGTAATTCACGTAATCATCTTTGGAAAGTGAGTATTTTATGCTAACCATTTTATTTGCTTTTACCACAAAAGAAAAGAGCCGTTTTATAAGCTCTTTTCTATCGTGAATGCATACACTATTTTTTCTTTGCTGCCTTTTTTGCCGGGGCTTTTTTGGCTGCCACTTTTGTGGTGGCTGATTTCTTTTTGGCGCCGCCCTTTTTATCAAAAGCTTTCGGATCCTGGGCCAATATCATTTTCTTCACTTCTTCCACATCTATTACAGCCAGTTCTTCAGCCGTATATTTTCCTTTGGCTCCGTTGGGTAATAATTTCAGCATCTTTTTACCAAAGCGGATAAATGGTCCCCATCTTCCGTTCTCAATCGCAATTTTTTCTTCCGGCCACTGCTGCACAAACCGGTTGGCTTCCTTTGCTATTTTCTTTTCTACCAGTTCATCCAGATCTTTTTGTGTAAGCGCATCAAAATTATACGCTCTTGGTACGTTGATGAAAAGATCATTCCATTTTATATAAGGCCCGAATCTTCCTTTTCCTTTCGTAATCGGTTTGCCATCAAAATACCCAACAGGTGCATCTTCTATTTGTTTGGCCGTAATAATTTCAACGGCTCTTTTCAAATCTATATCACCCAGGTCTTCGCCTCTCGGGATGGAAATGAATTGCTCACCGAATTTTACATACGGACCAAACCTGCCAATATTCACCGATACATCCAATCCTTCGTATTCTCCCAGGCTCATCGGCAGTTTAAATAATTCCAGCGCTTCTTCCAGCGAGATGGTTTCAATACTCTGCGTTGATTTAATTTTTGCGAACCGTGGTTTTTCATCTTCTTCTCCCTGCGCCTGTGCACCCAATTGCACCATCGGGCCATAACGTCCCATACGGGCTGTCACAGGTTTACCGGTTACCGGATCTGTGCCCAGCATTCTTTCACCTACAGCACGTTCCGCCGTTTCCAATGTGTGCTCCACACCACTGTGAAACGGTTTATAAAAATCGGACACCATTTTATTCCACACCATTTTTCCATCAGCAATTTCATCAAATTCCTTTTCAATATTTGCCGTGAAAGAATAGTCCATCACTTTATTAAAATGCTGGTTCAGAAAATCTGTAACTACCAAACCCAGGTCAGTAGGAAACAACTTTGCTTTTTCCGCTCCCGTATTTTCATACTCCGTTATCTTCTCTACTTTATCTGCCTTCAGCATCAGCACACGAAACGCACGCTTTACACCTTCTTTATCTTTCTTCTCAACATAATTTCGTTTAATGATGGTAGATATGGTAGGCGCATACGTACTTGGTCGGCCAATACCCAGTTCTTCCAGTTTTTTTACCAGTGATGCTTCTGTGTACCTGGCGGCATGACGGGTAAATCTTTCCGTTGCCGTCATCTGGCGAAACTCCAGCACTTGTCCTACGGTTAAATTCGGAAGCCTGCTTTCATCAGTATTGTCTTCTGATTCTTCATCATCGGTACTTTCGAAATACACTTTTAAAAACCCGTCGAATTTTATCACTTCCCCGCTGGCCGTTAGTTCTTCGTTATTGGTGCTGATGTTGATCTTGGCTGTTGTTTTTTCCATTTCCGCATCACTCATCTGGCTGGCGATGGTACGCTTCCATATCAGTTCGTACAAGCGGTTCAGTTCAGGATCACTTACACTGCTGTTCTCCATATACGTTGGCCTGATCGCTTCATGTGCTTCCTGTGCACTCTCACTTTTATTTTTATACTTTCTTACCTGTATATAATCATTACCATAATTCCTGCGGATCGTTTCTTTGATCGAATCCATTGCCGTTTCACTCAGGTTCACACTGTCGGTACGCATGTAGGTGATCTTACCACTTTCGTACAAACGCTGGGCGAGCAACATGGTTTTACTTACACCATATCCCAATTTCCGGCTGGCTTCCTGTTGTAAGGTAGAGGTGGTAAAGGGTGCAGCCGGTGTACGTTTGCCGGGGCGAACCTGGATATCCTTAACGGTATACTTTGCACCAATACAACTTGCTAAAAAACGTTCTGCCGAATCCGACTCACTGTATTTTCCGCCTTCTGCTTTAAAGGCAACGGTTTTATTATTGAGGTCTGTTGCAGCGAGAGATGCCTCTATTTTAAAACTGCCCACCGGTGTAAACTGGTTGATCTCTCTTTCTTTTTCTACAATTAATTTCACCGCTACGCTCTGCACTCTTCCGGCGCTCAGTCCGCCCTGCTGACCAATCTTGCGCCACAGCACCGGGCTTAGTTCAAAACCTACGATTCTGTCCAACACTCTTCTTGCCTGCTGCGCATTCACCAGGTCCATGTTTATGGTTCTGGGATTCTGTACCGCTTTCTGGATCGCCGGTTTGGTGATCTCATGAAACACGATCCTTTTGGTTGTTTTCGGATCGAGGTTCAACACTTCCGCAAGGTGCCAGCTAATACTTTCTCCTTCACGGTCCTCATCCGATGCCAGCCATACTTCTTCCGCTTTTTTGGCAATGGCCTTTAAATCTTTTACCACTTTTTCTTTATCAGAAGGCACTATGTATTTGGGTTTGAAGTTGTTGCTTATATCAATACCCATGTCGTTTTTCTCCAGGTCGCGTATATGACCATAACAACTTTTTACCTCGAATTCTTTTCCAAGGATGCCTTCAATGGTTTTTGCCTTTGCCGGTGACTCTACTATCAATAAATTTTTAGCCATAATGTTCAAAGGTTTTCGGGGTTCGGTCGTGTTTGGTTTTTCAATACATATATATAATATGCACTTCAGTCCTTTATTCGTTATTCCTGCTCAGTGTAACGGGTAAATTTTCAATTTTATTTTGGTTCACCAGCTATACCAGCTCTGGTCATCATCGTTGCGTCGCACACTTCAGCCACAAATCTCCTGGCCGCAAAATATGTTTACAGCGCTGCAATATTACTCTAAAATTTAAAAATCAGCATATTGTTTGAAAAAATGAGTGGTGAGCTATGAGCTATGAGCTGTGAGCTAAGAGCTAAGAGCGGGTATTCAGTATTACAAGACTATCATCAATCCTCCAACGTTTATAAACTATCAATTATCTGCTATCCATTATCTGCAATCATGTATCCCGTATCTTTAAACCTGTATCCGCTATCTTCTATCCAACATCATCCCTCCAAACAAATTCGCCTAATAATGAACCACATATTAACTTTTTTTGTACATTCATCGCTCGTTAAATTTTATCCTTAATGAAAATCGTAATTATCGGGTCGGGCAATGTGGCAACCGTATTGAGCAGGCTACTTTTGAAAAACAACCACCAGGTTCTGCAAGTAATGAGTCGCAACATCGACCACGCACGTGCTTTAGCTGATGAACTCAATGTAAATTATTCAGATTTATCGGGGCAGCCGGATGAATCCGCTGATGTAATCATACTTGCCGTATCCGATTTTGTGGTACTGGAAGGTTTACCTCAATTGCATTTCAACAACAAACTCATCCTGCATACTGCCGGTTCTGTATCTAAAGAAGTATTAAAAGAATTGTCGGCCAATTACGGTGTATTATATCCATTGCAAAGCCTGGTGAAAGATGCACCGGTAACGCCGGAAGAAATTCCATTATTAATTGATGGCAATAGTGAAGGCGTAATTCAATACATAGAAGACTTGGCCAGGAGCATATCGCCAATAGTAAGAAGAGTAGGCGATGATGATCGGCTCAAGTTACATGCAGCAGCAGTTATCGTAAGCAATTTTACCAATCACCTGTATGCCATTGCAGAAGATTTTTGCAGCAAGGAACATATTGAATTTGATATGCTGAAGCCGCTCATCATGGAAACTGCCAACAGGATACAACATACCTCACCATCCAAATTACAAACCGGCCCCGCGGTTCGTAAAGATATCCAGACACTCGATAAACATTTAAGAGTACTCACCAATCATCCGAAGCTAAGAACAACGTACTTAAGACTTACCGACAGCATTATGAATCCATAACAACTGTCTGCCTATCGTCAATCGTTATTCAATGTTTGCTTATCATTTTGTGCTTGCTGTTGCCGCCAGGTAAGTAAAGGAAATTTTTATAACATTTACGAAAGCATTACTTGGGCATAACATTTCAAGGAGCGACATGGTGCGAATTATTGCTGAGTGCGCCCCGCAATTTAAGCCGTATAAAAAACTGATAATGAAGTTAATAATTAAAATAAAAAATTGTATCCGGTCAAGCCATATATTAGCTAATAACAGTTCAACTGCCAATTCATCTTCCTCCCGCCAGCTTAGAAGCAAACCTTTTATTGGAGGCTTTATTCCTTTAGTCTAAACAAAAAGAGTCGTTTGTGTTGTGTCTGATGGTCCTTTGAGTTTGTATAAATTTGTTTTCTTTTCTTTCACTACTTCGATAAAATCTAATTCTTTTAAAAGCCTGTTTAACTTCTGTGTCGTCCAAGTGAGATTTAGTTTTGTAAGTAATTCTTTTGCACTCAAAGGCCTGCCGTTGAACACAGCACGAACTTTAGCTTCTAATGATTCATTGTCGGTCGGTTCTTGAACAATAGATACTTTTTCAGCAATTGTCGAGTCGTAGCTTTTTGTTAATTCAATTCCATTAAAGTCAACTGGTATAGCTCCTTTCTGAATCAAAAGATTATTAGCGTTTTTTTCGTTTGGCTCAGGTTTTCTTACGAAGATTTTTCTGCCTTTCCTTAAACCATCAACAACACCTGACCAAGTCCCGCCTTTTTCTGCTGATTCAGCAACATAAATTTCATCAGCGAGTCCGTAAATAATTGGGTTGCGTGCCATTGCTAATTCTGCTTTCCAAGGAGCTTTGGGAAAGAAAGTGCTTAAAACTAAAACATCTCCATCTATGATTTGCTTGTAATAATTTTTAAAACCTGAACTAAAAGTCATTATACCTTGAGGTAACACTATAACACTTTGTCCCTTATAGTTTATTGCTGAATCCAATGCTTGTTTGTCAACGCCTTTGGCAAAACCGCTTACTACAACTTTAAATTCCTTACTCGCAAGTTTTGCAATGTTGTCTGTAAACTTTAATGCATTTTCAGAGGCATCTCTTGAGCCAACAATTGCGATAGATTTTTCTTCAAGGATTTTCTTGTTCCCTTTTACATACAAAACAGCAGGTGCGTAGGCAGCTTTTAAATTAGCTTTTAAAGTTTTTGAATATTCGGGTGAAGTAATCGGGATTATTTCAAAACCTTGGCTGAAAAATGATTCCGCCAAAAAAGCATTGCTTGCTAATTCAGTTTTTGCTTGCCTTAAATCTGAAACCTGTTTATCATCTAACTGGTATTGGTCTCTCCAAGTATTTTCATTCAAATGAAAAAACTCTTCAATAGAAAGCTTGTTTTCGTGAAAAAACTTTATGATGAGGTTATTTATTTTCAAATGCCCCCATCTTGGCAAATGTGCCAACGCTATCCAATATGTTGCTTCTTCTTTTTTCATTTTATACAATGTCACCACCTACTGTTCTTGCAATTACAATAGGTGCAATTTTTACTGCTCCAAAGTTAGTTAATAATCTACCTATTTCTTTCAAGGTTGCACCACTATCAAAGATGTCGTCAACAAGCAAAATACTCTTTCCTTTTATATCATTCGGGGTTGCAAACGTGAAAGCACCAATTACATTGTCTGTTTTGAGATACCCATTCTCAAACACTTTTTGTTCTTTGGTCTGTCTTGCTTTTACAAGATTATGTGAGATTGGAAACTTTAAAACTTGTGAAATTTTAACAGCAAAGTTTTTTACCAAATCTCCCGATGAGGTCGGAGGGACGTAGAGGACCAAGTCAAATTTTTCTTGCCCAAACTTCTTACGAAACGCCTTCAATACCAATTTTAGTAGAAAATCCGGAAAGTCACCGCCTTGCTCATATTTTGAACGGTGCAATGCTGCACCAACATTTGAAACACCATAATAGGATGCAGCCACTCCGTTAACTATGTTTGAACCGTTCGACTCAACTTCGAGTTCAGGGAAATAATCTTCTCTGAAATTTTGCAGTTTTTCTGACCATTCAGGCGTTATGGAAACTGTAATTTTCTTTTCTCCAGTGTTATCGCAATTATTAAATGTATGGTTTGAATTATCGCCTAAATAATCGCAGAGGAATCTCATTCTGGATTTATCAGTTTCAACATATGCAATCATATTTTCAAGGTCTTCCAACTTAGCATTTCTCAATTCTTCAAATGCTTTGGTGTTTAGAGGTTGTGAATTTGGAACAAATTCAAATTTTTTGCTTCTCCCAATTATAACTTCTCGAATTATTCCTTGCTCAATTAAGTCAGCTTTAATAACCCTAATTTGATTTTGTTTCAAGTTAGTTCGCTTCATTAAATCTCTCTCTCCAAGTAATTCGGATTTTACAGTATTTATAACTCGTTCATATTTTTTAATCGCAGGTCTTCCTCCTTCTATAAATGCTTCAGGTAGTTTTCTGTCTTCAGGATTATAGAATAGGATGATATTTGAAGGTTGTCCGTCTCTACCTGCTCTGCCAATTTCCTGATAATAATGAATTGGTGATTGTGGAATTTGAGTATGAATGATAAATCGAATGTCGGGTTTGTCTATACCCATACCCAATGCATTAGTTGAAATAATACATTTCCATTTATTGCTCATCAGTCCATTCTCTATAGCAATTCTTGAATCTGCATCTAAACCAGCATTGTAAGCGGTAGATGATATTTTTAGATGTTCAAACCATTTAGAGTAAATTTCTGTATCAACTCTTGTTCCTGTGTAAA
This sequence comes from Bacteroidota bacterium, assembly GCA_018268085.1. Classification (GTDB taxonomy): domain Bacteria; phylum Bacteroidota; class Bacteroidia; order Chitinophagales; family Chitinophagaceae; genus Ferruginibacter. The sequence continues at coordinate 9,039 of JAFDXE010000038.1, read as the reverse complement.
TGATTCCTGAACCTGGAAGATTATTAAGGTTATTACCGAGCCAAATCAATTTTTCATCTTCGGAAGAAACTTTGACTACAAACAATTTGAAATTGTCACGCATTAAGTTTCCCCGAAAGGTCAAAATATTGTTGCCGATTTGCTCTGCTACATCAAGCTCAACTCTTTTTGTCGCTGTTGCTGTAGTTGCTAATACAGGGAGTCCTTTAGGTAATAATTTTACGAGATTGATTATTCTTTTAAACGCCGGTCTAAAGTCGTGTCCCCAAACGGAAATACAGTGTGCTTCATCAACTACCACCATTGACAGGTTCATTTGTCGAGTAGCTTCAATCCACTCGCTGTTTTCTTGTCTTTCGGGTGCTATGTAAAGAATTTTGATTTGGCCCTGTTTGGCTTCACTTATTATCTGTGTATTTACTTCAGGTGTTTGTTCGCTATTGATACATTTTGCAGAAATCCCAAGTGATGTCAATTTTTTCACTTGGTCACGCATTAATGCAATTAGAGGCGAAAATATTACAGTTGTTCCTTTAAATACTATCGCAGGAAATTGAAAACATAGTGACTTTCCAAAACCTGTTTTTTCGATAAGTAATACTTTTTCGCCTTTCAGGATTTTATCAATTGTCAGCCATTGTTCGTCATAAAACTTTGGGAGTTTGAATGTCCTTTCTAAAATTGTTTCTGCTTCTTGTCTTGTCATTTGCAATTGTTCATTTTTTGCAGTTTATTTATTGAATGCACAATCGCCCTAAACTTACCGCTAAAAAGCAATGTCGCTGCGATTCTGTACCAGCTAAAAAATGATGATGGTTGAAATTAATTGCGCATCCGCCTTTACAATAAATGCCTGGTTATAAACAGCAATATTAATTCTCATTACAATAAATGTAAAGCATATCGTCAACTGAAGAATCGCCCATTTTTTTTGCTTTCCTCAGGTCTGCACAAGCATCTCTTGTCTGATATTTTGTTGGCTGCGTATTTCCATTTTTTGTCTGCATATTAATTTTAGCAATTCCGCGATTAGCGTATGCCTCCATAAAGTTGGGATCTATTTCTATTGCTTTGTCATAATCTTTTATTGAACCCGCCAGGTCCATCATCAATCCTTTTGCGGCAGCCCTGTCAAAATAACCTTCGGCATCGTTGGGAACCAAAGCAAGAAATTTATCGTAGTACTTTATTGATTCCTGAAATTGTTTTTCCGTATAGGCAATTCTTCCTAAGTAATACAATGCAGCTTCTGCCTGTTCACCTGTGCTTTCTTTGGATAATATGTAGAGGAAGTCTTTTTTAGCGCCATCCATGTCTGCTGCTTCAGCTTTTGTTTTTCCCCTGTCTGTATAGGATGCAATGTCATTGGGATCCAGCTCAATTGCTTTGTCAAGATCGGCAATTGCGTTTTTATAATCATGTAGTCCGTTGTATGAAAATGCACGATAGATAAAACAGAATTTCCTGAGTTGATTATCTGTTGCTTTTGTTAGAATGTAAGAATATTCATTTACAGCTTTTTGATAGTTACCGGATTGCAGATACACTGTTGCCGTATTCATATTCTCATTTAAATTCTCCTGTGCCTGGGCAAACTGAACGGTTAACCCGATAATAATGGTGAAGATAAGTTTATACATAGTTGTAGATTAAGGTGGGTGATAACGACCGGCGCTTGCAGCAGGTGGGGAATTAACATTCCGTCTGCCTGGCCGGCCAACACAACCTGCCTGCCGGCAGGCAAGTAAAGAAACGAAATTTTTGTCAAACCCGGATGTAAGCCGCAGCACTAAGTGTGTTGCAAAATGCTGCGGCGGTTTAGTACTTCGTCAAGCCGATTTAAAAAAGATGATTAGATAATTGCTGCTGAAGATTGATTCTCAGCCTCCACTTGCGGCAAACACATTATTGGGCGAAAGTTGAAAGTCTCATAACTATTAATATCTCATAAACTATAATCTCTAAAAATTCCTATTTCCTAGGTGAAAAACCTCTAAATAATTGGGTGAAAAAACCCATTTTCTTACAAGCCTTAATGTATAATTTAAGGCAATTTATTCCGATTTTGATTATCCTTTACATGCTGTTTAGTAACAATAAATCACCGCCTTATAAAAACAGAATCTTACAAGTAATTATATTATTTACTCAAAACTTTATTAAATGAAAAATATTTTAAGATTCAGTTTATTTTTATTGTCCTTATGTACTTTCATATCTTGTAAAAAGGAAAATAATACTACGCAACAGCCAACAACAGAAGGCATTCAAACAGAGAATATAGATCCGAATCCTTTACTAAACAGAATTTCAATTAGCCCAAATGGGTATCTTGTATTTTCATCACAAAAGGATCTAATCCAATATTCAAAATTCATTAATTCTTCAAAACGAGATTACCTGATTTCGAATCTGCAATCAAAAGGATTTATAAAAAAACCAATTATTTCTCTATACTCTAAAGAAGAAGATGATACTTATGCTGACTATTTTAGCCAGGAAGGATTAATGCAAATAGAAGATATTTTGATAAAAATAAGCAGCAATGAAAAATTTCTGTATATAATTAAAGAACAGAATCTTGATCCTGATCTATACAGTAAGCTCCTTAATGAAACTTACGATGAGCTTAAAATGGATAAAATCAATGTAAATAGATTGGAAGAAAATTTTGATCTGCTTGCAATGGTTGACTATACCCCCTTTGGGATAAATGAACCAGAAACCAGCACTGGCAAACCAAGGCCAATGTTTGGGCATACAGATATCCCAGTCACACAATGGGTTCCGACAAATACTCCTGGAACATGCTATATTTGGCAGACCTATTGGGTTACTCATTATTATTTTTGGATCGGAGATGGAGGACATTGGGGGAATGATGTTCCAGATAGTGGTCATTATGGTCCATGCCCGTAATTAAATAAGAAGCTATTAAAAATCATACAGGCGTTATTATCTTAATAGTAATGCCTGTTTTTCACATATATACATGATCTATTTCCAAAAAATGTATTTTTATATCGATAAGTAATTTAACATTAAAACCTTGCAAAAACGCCTAATATTTTCAGGAAATATTATAACATCAATTAGATGTTCAATAATAATTTTATTATTATTATTTTTTTCAACTTTTTCCATTGGACAGACAATTTACGAAGGTAGGATAGTAAATAAATCTTCGAAAGTTAGTGTGCCCTTTGCTACTATAGGCCTTTTCAAAGAAAATTTGGGTACAAATGCAAATGAACGAGGTGAGTTTAGGCTTATTGCAAAAAAAATTGAAAATGACACTTTGATAATTTCATGTGTAGGTTATGAGACATCCAAAATTCCTGTTGAAAAATTGACTCAAAACATGGAAATTCAGTTAGAAGAAAAAAAAGTTACATTAAAAGAAATTGTAGTTAATGGGAAATACGACAAATCAATATTGCTTAATGATTATTCAAATTGTGGAATGAATTGGTTCATTGGTAGTGGTTCTGTTGTCATGTTAGCACAACATTTTAGAAGCCCTTCGCAACACTCATTACTAAAAGAAATCAATCTTTGCAAATTTATTGGTGATTGCATATTCCGAATAAGGGTTTTTAATATGGATTCACTATCAAGGAGACCCTCAACAGAATTAACTGATACAATTATTGAAGTAAGGTCAAGGAGCAAACATGTAAATATCAACCTTGAAAAATATAAAATATTTATTCCTGAAATGGATTTCTTCGTGGCCATCGAATGGCTCTATATTCCATTTAATGAAAATAAAGTAAAATCAAATATTGGGGGGAGAAAAATCCTTCACAGTGAATTTGTCCCATATTTGTCAACTATATATAATGAAAAACAAGCACTTCAAGGTGAAGATTTTTTTGAAACATGGCAAATGGATTATCGTGGTAAATGGAAACTGGCACCAGGAAATATGCAGTTAAAAATGTCAGCAAAAGTAAAGTATAACGAATTCTAAATTGCTTTGGGTTAAAATTATTTAATCCTTTTCAAAACTTCAACTATTAGAGAGTTTCAACAAATTGCGCCCAACAATATATTTCAGGTAAAAATTGATATTCTTACAATTGAAGCCCCTTATTAATTGTGCGGATAAATAATATCCGTCTGCACCTTATACGGATCTACCGGTTTGCCTGTCTTGTCTATCGGATCCGTTACATAAATTTCATAAGGCGCTCTTGTACTTTTTTTGTTATGATCTTTCAACCAGTCGCTCAACGCTTCATAGGCCATGGAAGTCTGGTCATACGGCCCGTAAAAATGGGCGATCACAGCACTGTCGCCGCCAATAGTTTTGAACAAAATATTCTTCGGCAGCTTAGCCGGCTTTTTATCTACTGGCAATCCTGCTTCAAAAAAGAAAGGTGCTTTCTGGCTGCGGTACCAGGCGATAGGCATCCCGGTTTGTTTTAATTTATTTTGTTTGATCACCGCCTGCAGTTTTGTGGCATAGATCTGCGACAGTTTTTGCCCGAGGCGTACACTGGTAGCTGCACTGTCTTTTATATAAATGATATTCGCTTTGGGCGCCAGGGAATCAGTGAGGTTAATGATCGGTGTCATTTTCACTTCATCCGGTTTTTTTTGGGTGGCCGTATCTTTTCTGAAAATTACGGGAGGAGTGTTATTCGTTTCCTTTTTATCTTTTTCGCCGCCACAGGAAATAACAGAAACAACCATGCATGCATTCAGGATCCTTAACAGGTACTTTTTACTCCAACTCATAATATGTAAGAAATTAAGGGAGCAAAATAATCAAAATATGTATGAATACAGATTTTCCCTTATTGGTAATTTGCTTTAGGTTTGCAACCCGAAATTTGCGGTATGTACAATATTACGTTTAAGTTTGAGCAGAAGGGCTTGCAACCTGTTACCATTGAAAATGTTGAGTCGGATCAGTCGATCCTGGAAGTAGCATTGAAGAATGACATCGAATTACACCACAATTGCGGCGGTGTGTGTGCCTGCAGCACCTGTCACCTATACCTGGAACAAGGCGAAGATTTCGTGGAAGAACTAAGCGATAAAGAAGAAGATTTTATCGACCGGGCTGTAAATCCAAGACTCAATTCAAGACTGGGTTGCCAGTGCGTGTTGCAGCAGGGAGGAGGAAATATTGTGGTTACATTGCCGGATCAAACACAATTCCTCGGAGAATAAATAATTTAATAACTAGCTAATGGGATTATTAGCTAATTTTCCAATCACCAATTAGCTAATCAATAAGTATTATGAGTTTTGAACTTCCCATCCACTGGAACGATCATGAAGATATAGCCATGAAACTGTATGAACGTTTCGGCGATGATTTCAATGAAAGTAAAATCTACCGCATCCGCTTCACCGACTTACACAAATGGATTATGGAGATCCCCGAATTTGTAGGTAAAGCCGAAGAAAGCAATGAAGGACACCTGGAAATGATTCAGAGTGCATGGGTGTATGAATGGAGAGATAACCAGAAGTAGTCAGCAAATCTGCAAATGAACTGATGCATTAATGAGCAGAAGAAACGTTGCAGCGTAACCGGGTTAAACAGTAGTGAAATAAATTAATGCCTTTTCCACAAATTAGTTAATTGGTACTTTAGCTAATGAACTAACCAATCCACATGAACATTCTCGCAGCTTTTAAACCCATCAAAGCATTTATACTCGACGTAGACGGTGTGCTCACCGATGGGTCGTTACTGTTACTCGAAGACGGACAAATGGCCCGCCGCATGAACATTAAAGACGGATACGCATTACAACTCGCCATAAAAAAAGGATATCACATACTCGTAATTTCCGGATCATCTTCTGATGCCGTACGTGCCCGTTTACATAAACTTGGGGTAATGAACGTACACATGGCTGTCACGGATAAAAAGAGTTTACTGCAGGAGTTTATGAATGCCCATACACTTACTGCAGAACAATTACTGTATATGGGCGATGATATTCCCGATATGGAAGCCATGCAACTGGCCGGGTTACGCTGCTGTCCTGCAGATGCAGTGCCCGAAATAAAAACTATTGCTGGTTATATTTCACCTGTAAATGGTGGTTACGGTTGCGTACGGGATGTAATTGAAAAAGTATTGAAGTTAAACGAACACTGGACGGCAGATGCCAGTATCGCCTCACGCTAATTCAATTTCCTGCTATGAAGTTTTCATCTTAATTTGAGCCTCATCCATTTCATGAAATTATTTGCAGCTTTTTTGCGACTGATCAGGTGGCCTAACCTGGTTTTCATTGCCCTTACTCAATGGCTTTTTTATTTCTGTATAGTTCAGTCGTTGTATATCAATAATGCAGGCAATTCCAATTCCCCGCAAAACAACCAGCTTTTTTATTTACTTATGGCAGCATCTGTATTCATTGCTGCCGCCGGTTACATAATAAACGATTATTTCGATTTGAAAATAGATTCGGTAAATAAACCGGATAAAGTGGTTGTTGACCGTGTAGTAAAACGGAGGTGGGCTATAATGTGGCATTTGATTTTATCGGCTGCGGGGATGGCTATCAGCGCATATATCAGCTACAAAACCCGCAAGTGGATCATCTTTCCTGCAAATGTTGGATGTGTGTTGCTGCTATGGCTGTATTCTACCACATTCAAGAGAAAATTACTCATCGGTAATATTATCATCGCAGCACTAACGGCATGGGTAATTGTAGTGGTTTATTTTTACGCAGGTGCAACCTTAATTAATTACAAAGGCTGGTTGCAAAGCAGTTATCCGTTCTATATAAAAAAATTATACAAGTACACCATTTTATTTGCAGGCTTTGCATTTGTTGTTTCATTGATAAGAGAAGTGGTAAAAGACATAGAAGATATGTATGGCGATGCACAATACCAATGCAAAACAATGCCCATTGAATGGGGCGTACCAGCCGCCAAAGTATTTGTGGCAGTATGGATAGTGGTATGTATTGGATCGTTGTCGATAATACAACTGTATGCCTGGCAATCGGGTTGGTGGTATGTGGCATTGTATATAATCGCAGCCCTCATTGTGCCGTTGATGATCATTTTAAGAAAACTGTTTAAGGCAACAACGCCTCCCGATTACCACCGCATCAGTTCGATGGTAAAACTGGTAATGCTGGCAGGCATTGTATCGATGGTTATGGTAAGGATGTAAACTTTTTAAAGGTTTACACCTCTTTAAAAGTTTACACCTTTATACGTAAAATATGCAAAAAATAATACTCGCATCCCAATCTCCCCGGCGCAAACAATTACTTGAATGGGCTGAAGTTCCATTCGACATTATCGTTAGCGACAGCGATGAAACCTACCCGTCACATCTTACTTTCGAAGAAACAGCTATCCATATCGCACGCAACAAAGCCCTGGCTGTTTCAGAAAAATCAGGCACAAATATGCCCATACTCGCCGCAGATACCATCGTGGTATGTAACAACGAAATACTCGGAAAACCAACAGACCGTAACAATGCCATAGAAATACTGGGTAAACTTTCCGGTACTAAGCACAATGTGATCACCGGTGTAACCATCATCGCCAATAACCAGGAGATGTCGTTTGCAGATATTACCAAAGTAGAATTTCACACCCTTACTGCTGATCAGATCGAATTTTATGTAGATAAATACAAGCCTTATGATAAGGCAGGCGCTTATGCTATCCAGGAATGGATTGGCGTTACCGGCATCCGATCTATTTCCGGAGATTTCTATAACGTAATGGGATTACCTGTAAGCAGGGTAGTGCAGGAGTTAAGGCTATTGTAATAACCTGCAAAACAATACGGAGTTTAAATCCTCTCTAATTTCCGGTTAAAACACTAATAATTACAGTTGTTTTTCACTTGCGTTTTCCCGCTGCCGTTTTCAATTTTGTGTTGCACACATCATTGAACGCATAACGCAGTATCATGAACGAACGTTTACTACAGTTCATCTGGCAGCACCAGTATTTCAAAACCGGTAACCTGTTTACTACACAGGGGCAACCGGTGCAGGTGATCTATCCTGGATTATTAAACAGCAACCAGGGGCCGGACTTTTTAAACGCCAAACTGAAAATTGATACTACTGTATGGGCCGGAAGTATTGAAATACATATCAACGCCAGCGATTGGCAATTGCACAAGCACAGTTCAGACAAAAATTATAACAATGTAATTGTGCATATAGTTTGGATCAACGATGCTGAACTCAACCTTCCGTTTCCAACAGTGTGCCTGCAGGAATTTGTATCTAAAATCCTGTTGACAAAATATGAAGATCTCATTCGTGCCCGGAATTTTATTCCCTGTGAAAAAACAATTTCAACTGTTCAGGAATTGGTTTGGATAAAATGGAAGGAAAGATTACTCATTGAGCGGCTGCAACAAAAAGCGGCTTTCATCCAATGTATGCTCAAAAAAAATCAAAACCATTGGGAAGAAACGTTCTGGTGGTTGCTATCCCGCAATTTCGGAACGAAAATCAATGCGGATGCTTTTGAAAAAATGGCCCAATCAATTCCGGTTAATCTTATTGCCAAACACCGCAACCAGTTAATACAGGTAGAGGCGCTATTACTCGGTCAACTGGGATTACTCGATAAAGATTTTACAGATGATTATGCTATCCTCCTGAAAAAGGAATATCGCTTTCTGCAGAAAAAATACAACCTGAAACCGGTATTGCATCCTTTGTATTTTTTACGAATGCGCCCGGCAAATTTTCCTACCATCCGCCTGGCACAATTGGCAGCACTGATGCATAACAATTCCCGCCTGTTTGAAACCCTGAAAGAAATACAACAGATTAAAGAAGCAATGGCTTTATTACAGGTTACCGCAAATGATTACTGGCACTATCATTATATGCTGGATGAGGAAAGCAGTTTTAAAAAGAAGACTGTAGGAAAAGATATGATCACAAATATTATGATCAATACAGTGGTTCCGGTTATGTACACGTATGGATATTACAACAACAAAGTAAATTATCAAACCAAAGCAGTTCAATGGATGGAAGAATTGAACGCTGAAAAAAATAATATCACTTC
>JAFDXE010000037.1 GCA_018268085.1 Bacteroidota bacterium | reverse complement strand
TACCTGCCTGATACTCCCTTCCCACCATTCCCATTCCGAAGGGATAATAGTCATTACTGCGCTAATGCCCACTCAGTGCGAATCTCAAAGAACTTGTTATTTCTAAATTAAGCAAAATATTGCCATAAATGTTCATTATTTTATTAAAAAATCATCTATATGGCAAACAAAGAACTTTCACTTATTATGCTCTTTGAAGAGTTTATTAAAAGCAGCAGTAAAGGCAAAAGATTAAAACCTGATGGTAGTAGAATCAGGCCGCAAACGGTCAGAAATTATGAATATGTCCTTAAATATCTAAATGAGTATGAGGGAAGGCATGGTAAAAAATTACGGATACGAATTTTTAAAAGCAATGACAAACGAAGTTTTATTGCTGAAAAAAATTACTGGAAGAAATTTTACCTCGACTTCACGCAGTTTTTATACCAACAGAAAAAGTGCTTTGATAATTATGTGGGTAATGTGATAAAAACAATCCGTATTTTTTTTAATTACCTGAACCGAGAAAAGGGAATTATAACAGGGGATTTTTACAAGAGTTTTTATGTTTGTAAAGAAGAAATACCTATTGTAACATTAATGCCCGAGCAATTGCAATTTCTCATAAACGAACAGTCATTTACCGATCGCCTTAATATTTCATTAAGGAAATCGAAATCAATTTTTGTCTTCGGTTGTACAGTTGCCTTGCGTGTTTCCGATTTATTTGCTATTAGATTTACAGATATAGAAGAATCACAAAGTGGTTGCTACCTGGTTGTAAAAACTCAAAAAACGGGAACGACAATACGAATTAAGTTACCCGCGTATGCAATTGATATTATTAATGAATTTAAGCAGGCTTCAAAAAATCGGAAAACCATTTTTCCTCCGGTTCCACGAACGAGATTTAATAATCACCTGAAAGAAATTGCATCATTGGCGGGCTGGACTAACATAATAGGTAAACAGCGTTCTAAAAGGGGAGTAGCGCATACTATCTTAACAGAAACACAACAAAAGCAATACAGGTTTTGCGACCTTGTTTCATCACACACAATGCGCAGAACAGCTATTACTACGATGCTTATGTTGGGGATGAAAGAACACATCGTAAAAAAAATAAGCGGTCATGCCAATGATAGTAAGTCATTTTACCGGTATGTAAACTTTGTGCAACCATATCTTGACAATGAAATGGACAGGATGTTTGAAAAGCTGGTAAATGTGGCATAGTTCATTTTGTTACTCTGATAGAAAATTATTTGCAGATGCTAACAAACCCCAGGTTGCGGATTCGATTTTATTGTCAAACGCATCATTAAAATATTGTGAGGCTTTAAATTGGAAATCAATTGTGGAATCTAAATGGTCTTCGTTATAAAAGCAGTTTTGAATCATATACAAAAGCTCTGCTAACTTTTCGAATTCCTTCGTTTTAATTTCAAAAACGAAATGTTTTGTAGAATTCGGAAAAGGAATGTTATAAGTAAATTCCGTTGACATATCACTTAGTTGCTGGCCGGCGTAAGCAATGATGTGATATTCCCAGAAGATTAAAAATTCATCATCGTCGACAGGATTGTGTGTTTTCGGAATAATTATTTCAAAATGCTGAGTTTGTGCATTCAGTAATAATACATAAATGTTCTGTTGATTTACATTGTACAAATCTTTCAAATTAATTGTGGTCATAGTGTTTTGATTTAATTGTGAATGAATTATTTTCTTTTATCCGGGCAAGTAGCCGGAAATGCCACCAGGTTAAATAGTTCCCTGAAGCGACTACGCAAACGCTTCCCATATCGATTTTCAATTTCATCGCTGTTCAGGTTTGTTGTTATGTGTGTAAGCATACCGAAAGGATGGAATAAGTCATAACGCGACAGGAGGATTTCACCCATCACAGAGCATTCATTGCCATAGAAATTCATATCATTTTCCAGACCAAGGTCATCGAAGCAAAAGGTTTTTGGTTCGAACTGTCCCTGGTGGAAAGAGCCTTTCGTGTACTTGTGAAATATCTCATGGCCTTCCTTCATAAATTCGAATGAAATGTCACGGCATGATTTGATAGTATGTCTTTTCTCGGCAGGCAAAAGAAATCTACAAATGTTCATTAGAGAGGTTTTACCACACCCGACAGGTCCATTTAATAGAATTCCCTTGTCCATGTCTATCCCAAGTTTTTTTGACTGCAGTTCGTCTTTAATGAACCAGCAGATGAGTTTAATAATTGGTTCAGCATCTTCTTCCAGTAACTGAAAATTTTTGCCATACAATTCGATGCCTTTTGATTGTATGAAAGTCCAGATTGTTGCATAGTCAAAGTGGCTGCGAATAGTCTTTATCCGTTCGGGTATCCAGGTTTGACTGTTGGTGATTTCCATCGATTACTTTTAAGCACATTTGAAAATTGACTGCGTTGATCATCCATTTGTTGGCTGATGACTTCCAATCGGTCATGGGAATCTTGCCTGCAACCAACCAGCCGATTGATTGATAATGATTGAAAAATTTATGCGCCTCGGTGGCGGGATAGCTGCAGTCGGCAAAAAAATCACTTACTTGTTGCAATGTTGGTTTTTCCATCTTCGTAGTTGAAGATCCTGGTGACGGCGTCCCATTTTTTGGCGCCGCGGCCAGTTCGTTTATGCCTTCCTGTAAGTTTCTATTTTTAGAAAATATATTTTGAGTGAGTGAGTTTGTTTCTCTCTCTTGTTTACTGTTTATATGTTTATGTTTTATTAATAGTCCCATTTTTGAGACCGGTACGGTATCAAAAATGGGACTGGCATCGGTCAAAATTGGGACCGGTACGGTATCATTTTTGGGACCGACGTTTTCTTCATCCTGTACCAGTTTTGGGCAAGTAACTTCTTGTTTTTTCTCATTTTTTTCTGCGCCAGAAACAAATAAATTAAGCTGATGAATATTCACTGGATTCGGATTATCAAATACAACAATGTGCACCGAACTTTTGAAAAATTTATTCAGAGAAGCCTTGTAAAAGATGTAACCGAAATCGTGCAGTTCTTTCAGATTTTTGTGATAGGTATTTTTAGAACCAATGGCGCTTAGTTTCATGGTTTCTTCCCGGGAGATGGTAAATGGATTTTTAAAGCGGTTGATATTCCAGCATTGAAAGAGCGCCATATAAAGGCTCACATGAGAACAAGTGAGCCGTTTATCACAACGAACGAAAGAAAAAAAGGCATTGAGGTGCCTGATATAGTTCATGATTCAGCCCTCCTGTATGCTTCCCAGTGAAGCGATTTTTTGTTAGTGGCTAAATCAGCATTTTGATACTGGCGGTTAGCAATAGGCGAAATAAGTTTCGCATTTTTTTTTGCACCTATTGATGGTTTGCGATAGTTCCGGGAATGGGTGTAACTACGACCCCTAAATTTTGAGAACATAGATTTTCGATTTAGAATTGGATAATACCTCAGTTACTAACGGTCAGGCTCTCTTTGAAACTTTTTTGTTGGATTGCATTAGCTTCTGGATATCATCGTAATCATAGAATGTAAGACCGCCTACACGATTACCAGGTAACACCCCCGTGTTATACAGGTTTTGCAATGTGCCCCTGGAGATACCGAGCATTTGCCGCACTTCGTAAGACTTAAGCCATTTTTTTGAAGGAGAGCCCGATATCTGCGGGAGGAGATTCTTTAGTTCTGCAAACAATTCAAATTTGAACTTTTGCAAATCTTCCTGGGTTATGATGTTGACTGCCATGGTGGTGATTTTTATGAAAGCAAAACAAGGGGAATAACAAATGCGTTCGGGGTTGCAGGGGTTGCGCAACCCCTGTAAAGTGCAGGCTGGACAAGGGTTTCAATAAAAATATTTCTTTATCCGCGTTGCCGTATTTTATACCGGATAAATGAATTCAACTTAATCCTGGTGGAATAAAAACATATTTTTCGGGTGTTTTTCTCTTCCAATTCGAACAGATTATTTCTGATTTTTTTGAGAGTTTTACCTGTAAAGAGTCAAAATATTCTACTGATTTAAATACTTATTTGAACCTAATTAACAAATTCGTCCTTGGAACTTGATATACGAGAGTTGGAAGAAATTTTATCTGGCATAATGCAACCTAATGGCAAACGACCGTGGCAACTTACGCCGATTGCAATAAATAAATTGCTTGCGAAGTTGAAAGGAGCGTGTAGAAATGTAATTGAGCGGTTGAATTTTTTTAAGTTTAATAATACACCAGATTCAGGAGCTGTTTCCAGTGCAAAGAAATTCCAGATATGTTTAACCGTGTTGATAGATAGAGTGAGTGAAAATGAGGAAATGTACCTGCAACAAATAAAAAGTATAGCTGAAAAGAAACGTTTATCCATATTTTTTAAAGCGATTCAATCTGAATTATTTTTAGTATTTCAATATTTTAAGCAGCGTTTGTTTTCATATTTTGATTTAGATGCCAGCCTGCCAATTGTTATTGCGGTTAAGCATGAAGTTGAAATTGTTGATGAAATAAATATTATCAGGAATAAACTTATCGCAATTGCCTTGGATCCTCACTTAATTGAAATTATAATATCCCCATTTGAGAAAATTATTAAAAAATCAAAGCTTAGTTACCGGGCAATATACTTTCTGCAGTCGATTAAAGAAGGAATAGATGATAGCACAAATACAACCGACGTGTTACAGGCATTATTAAAGCTAAATTTTAATAGTCAACGCTTTTTCAATTATTATATTGAAAAAATAAAGCCGGTGAATGAGACTGAAATGCCGGTTGCTGAATTGATTGTGTATTATACATACGAGTTGAAATTGATTAACCAGGTTGCAATGAATAAGAATTCTGGCCTGCATTCTGATACTTTGTCTTTAAGAGATCAGTTGGTGAGCTGGCTTGCAGAAGAAATATATTTCCTCGAAAAAAAGCTTTCGTTATTACCGGGAGGTATCAATACAAAAGTTTTAAATACTGAACCTAGTGATAAAGTGCTAACTAATTTATCGGTTTCAAATCTTTCATTGGCATTAAAGCTTTTACTTGATACTGGTATCATTCGGCACAAAAATGTAACAGAGTTGATACGAAACGTTTCCAGGACTTTTAGAACAGAAAAATCAGAAACGATTTCAGAAGATAGCCTAAGAAATAAAGCATACAGCTATGAAAAAAGATCTGTAAAAGAGATGAAAGATGTGATGATACAGTTGATGAATAAGTTAAGAACCTATGATTAATCCTTCAATAGATCGGTCATCTTATTTTTTTCGATATACGCAATAAACTCCTGCAGGAAATGATAGTTAAATCCAGGCTTTCTTAAAAGTGATGCAGAATCGTATTCCAGGATATCAGCTAATGTATGGAGCTGCATTTGTTTTGCTGAAAGTTTGAAAACATCGCTGAATGGGAGTTCTTCAATCGGTTTGTGGAGGTCCGGATGTTTGTGCATTGATAGTGTACTCCGGTGTTCCTTGAGGAGGAATATAATTTTTTAAAAATAGCGTGGAACACGAGCTTACCGCATCTGAGGAACCGCGAAGTCCGACCCGCCAATAAACCGTGCCCACGCTGTGCGTGAGCGACTGGTCTATCTTCTTGGCGGGTGATTGAAATTTCGCGGTTTTCAGTATGCCAGTTGATAGCTATCGCTATTACTTATTTATATAAAATTCGTTATTTCATGAAGCAAATATAATATCTGCACTTGAGTTAAAGCAATTAGCCATTGGCGACGACTTTCTTTTCCTCGTTTGAATTAGAAAATTTGGTAAATAACGCTTGCATGTCGTTGCTTACTTTAGTATCCAGGATTTTTGCATAGTGCTGTGTAGTTTGTAGTTTTTTATGGCCAAGCATTTTACTTACTGTTTCAATGGGAACACCATTACTTAGCGTTACAGTGGTAGCAAAAGTGTGACGTGCAATGTGAAAAGTAAGTTGTTTGTTTATTCTACAACAAGTTGCTATTTCTTTTAAATATTCATTCATTTTTTGGTTTGACTTTACAGGCAATAATCTGTTTTTGTTCAATGCAGTTAAATCTGCATACTTGTTTATGATCTGCATAGCAGGGGGTAGAAGTGGGATTCGGGAAGCAGTTTCTGTTTTTTGGCGATGGGTAAAAATCCATTTTTGGCCATCGATACCAATATTGACATCACTTGTTTTAAGATTAAATACATCGATATATGCAAGTCCGGTATAACAAGAAAATAGAAAGATGTCTTTAACAATGTTAAGCCGCTCAGTATCGAATACTTTTTCCTGTAAGACGGTTAATTCATTTTCAGTAAGTATATCCCGATCAACGGGCCTGGTTTTAAATTTATAACCGATGAAAGGACTTTTGGAAAGCCAACCCATATCAACACAAAATGAGAGTATTTTTTTTAATCCCTGGAGATACTTTGCAGTTGTGTTTAAGTCGATTTTTTTTTGAGATCGCAGGAAAAATTCAAAATCATAAATGAATTCACGGGTAATAGAAGAAAGTTCAATGTCTGTTTTACGATGTTTGCATTTCAGAAATTCTTCCAGGTGTTTAAGTAAGGTTCTGAACTTTACCCATGTGCCTCTTGCATAGCCATTTCCAATCAAGCTCTTAACGTTTTCGTTGTGTTGAATGAAAATGGGAACGATGCTGCGTGGTTTTTCAACAATTCCAACATATTCATTTTTTAATTTTTGCGCAGTAATCTGGACACCTGCGGCCTCTAGTTTTTGGTGATAACTGAGAAGCTTTGTTCGCACTGCCGCCAGGTAGTCATTCAATTCGCGGGCTTCTTTTGACCGGCCATTTTGTTGTTGAGTTTTTGGATTCCAGTCAATAACCGGAATATCTCTTTGTAATGAAATTTCTGAGCGCTCGCCATGGATAGTAATTCTTGCTGATAGGGGAGCTTTGCCTTCTTTGATTCTGTTTTTTGAAATCCAGAATAGAATGGAGAATTGTCGCTGTTTCATGTTGTGACCTTTAAAATGAAAAAATTGATTAAAGGCACTCAGCTTTTTTTCTTTCGTTCGATGTGATTGGGGAAATCTTATTCGGTTAGCAAACTTAAAAATTCTTTCTGCTAACCGAATTGCTAACCGAATAAATGTACAGGATTAGGCAACCTTTGCAGTAGATACAATAAAAAACCGCTTGAATTCAGTGATTTAAGCGGTTTTAGAATGATTTGAAATGTTTTTGGCGGAGACGGCGAGATTCGAACTCGCGATACAGTTTCCCGTATACACACTTTCCAGGCGTGCTCCTTCAACCACTCGGACACGTCTCCGTATTTTTTGACAGGGATGCAAATGTACACTCTTAAACGCTGAAATTAAAATCATTCCAGCAGCTTTTCCATCTGCATGCTCCGGGAACCCTTGATAAGTATCTGTACATCCCGGAATTGTTGTTGCTTAAACCAATCTTTCGCTTCTGAAACATTATTAAAATGAATAAATCCTTTCGGAAGATCAATGAAATCCTTGCCTACCAGTACGATGTGTTTCCACGGGCTTTGTTCAATCAATTCTACCAGTTTACGGTGTTCTGCTTGGCTATCTTCACCGAGTTCCATCATACCGCCCAGCATCAGCACTTTGTTGTCTCCCTTCATTTTTGAAAAGTTTTCAACTGCTACCTTCATACTTGATGGATTTGCATTGTACGCATCCAGAATAATTTTATTTCCATCTTTTTCTATCAATTGTGAGCGACTGTTGGATGGAAGGTAATTTTCCAAGGCAATTTTTATCTTTTCATCGGGCACGTTAAATGTTTTCCCAATAGCTATGGCAGCAAGTACATTGGGCAAATTGTAATTGCCTACCAGGTGTGTTTTTAGTTGTGGGAATGACAAACCTTTTTGTACCCTCACTTCCAGGAATTCGCTGTCTGGCGTTGCGAACCCGGCATACTCCGATTTATTTGCATCCGTCCCGTAAGTGATAACAGATTCAACTCCCTTAACCATTTCTTGCAGGTAATCATAATCATTAAATATAAATGCAGTTCCCTGGTGCGCCCTTAAATAATCGAATAACTCACCTTTTCCTTTCCTGATATTGGCTTCGCCTCCAAATCCTTCCAGGTGTGCCTTTCCGCAATTGGTGATGAGTCCGTGGGTAGGCATGGCGTATTCACAATAACCCGCTATTTCCCGCAGGTGATTGGCGCCCATTTCAACTACTGCAAACTCTGCATCTCTCTTGATTTTTAATAGTGTTAGTGGAACACCAATATGATTATTTAGATTACCAGCAGTAGTGTAGGTTATATAATGAGATGACAATACTGCGTGAATCAGCTCCTTTGTAGTGGTTTTACCATTGCTACCGGTAATGCCGATAAATGGAATGGAAAACTGTTCCCGGTGTTTTTTGGCAAGGAGCTGCAGGGTCTTTAAACTATCTTCAGTATACATCAATCGTTCATCGTCAAATCCGGGATTTTCATCAACAATGCAATACGAAGCGCCGGCTTCCAGGGCAGCTTTAGCATAATGATTACCGTTAAAGTTTGGCCCTTTTAACGCAAAAAACAGATCGCCCTTTTTTATTTTGCGTGTATCAGTTTCTACGGAGGGGTAATCGAGGTAAATCGAATATAATTTTTGTATGTCCATGAAAACAAAATTAAAACTTGTTGCAGTGTGGGTATAAAAAAACTCCCGGTATTTATCCGGGAGCTTTCTTTTATTTTTTCTTGCGTTTATTTTGCTTTCTTTTTCCGAAGATGTTACCTTCTTTAAATCCAGGTCCTTCTGGTGGCCCTAAATAAGTTTGAGCACATCTGAAACCAACGGTGCTTGCAGCCTGGTCTTCCTGCATGAAGCGACGTGTTCCCGGAGATAACCAATAAGCTCTGTCATTCCAGCTTCCACCTTTAATAACCCTTGATTTATCACTTACCAATGTGGTTACACCATACTGGTAACTTACTTTACTGGCTGAATCGCCATCCAGGTGATTGATTACATTATTGTGCTGGTAGTTAGCCCTGTTCTTTACTTCTTCATCAGAAATATCTGTCTTCTTCAAATGTCCCATACTATCTCTTTCATACTCGCCACTGCTGTTTTTATAGTATTTCTGGAATTTATTTCCACGGAAATAGTTGAAGTCTTCTGCATCCAATGGAGTAACCTGCCTGTATATATCGCCAACCCACTCACTCACGTTACCACTCATATTATATAAGCCGAATGCATTAGGATAAAAAGCTTTAACCGGGCCTGGAATAGCTGCACGGTCATTCAAACCACCGGCAACACCCATGTTATCACCGCTACCACGTTTAAAGTTAGCAAGGAATTTACCCTGCCAGCTACCGCGACGGTTATCTCTTAAGCCGTTTGGATTTTTACTCCAGGAATAAATTTGCTGGTTAGAACGTAATTCTTCACCTGAACTTTTTTCTTTTTTACGTGGAGAAGGGTTCTGTTCCAGTAATCCATAAGCTGCATATTCCCACTCAGCTTCCGTAGGCAAACGGTAACCCATATTCAGGATACCATCTTCCATTTTTACAGTACTGCGTGGTTTACCGTTAATATCTTTAAATTCAGATTTTTTAGGTTTTTGCCTGTTTTGAATCAGGTCCGGGTTCATCAGGTAAGTTTCAGTATTGAATGAACCATCGCCGCCGGCGCCTTTCATTTCCCTTTTAATCGCATCTTTTTTCAGGTAACCTTTTTTAACAAGGGCTAATTCGTTTACACGATCCGTTCTCCAGATACAAAAATCATGAGCCTGCTGCCAGTTAACACCTACTACAGGGTAATAATTGTATGACGGATACCTGAAATAATATTCTACATAAGGTTCGTTGTAAGCGAGTTCCTCTCTCCAAACCAATGTATCGGGAAGTGTTTTATTTACAATATTAGTATCGCCGCTGAATGTATTTTCAATCCAGTACATATATTCACGGTAGTGAACGTTGGCAATTTCAGTTTCATCAATAAAGAACGAAGGAATAGTAACCCTGCGGGGAACATTGTTCCAGTCACCCATAACATCTTCATCTTTGGCACCCATTACGAAAGATCCTCCCTGAACGAACACGAGACCCGGTCCGGCTTTTGGATATTTTACTTTGGATACGTGGAAATTACCCATTTTCTTATCGTCATAGGCCCATCCTGTTACACTTGATTTCCCTTTTTTCTTGGAAAACAGGCTACATGAACTCATTGAAACGGCTAAGGCTAATAAGAGCATCAGGCTTTTACCTGAAATTATTTTTTGCATGTGCATTCGTTTAGCAAATTGTTTAACGAAAGGTTTTCTTTTATATTGTATTGAGGTTACAACTATCTGCGAATATAAATACTTTGAATCACATGGAAACAGAATTGTTCGTTTTTTAAAAAATATTACAACGGTTTTTATCAATATCCTGTGTAAAAAATATTTTGGATGGGGTATACTGTTTTAACTGGCAATTTGTTTATTGTGCAATAATTTGATATACAGTCACGTTTTTCAGTTTGAATATTTCCTTTTAAGTAAAAAAATTTTTTTATTCGTATAGATGTTTAATATATTTGACCCCATTTCGGATTTTTAGGAGCACTTATTTTTGTTGTGTTTTAACAAAATCCGCTATTTTTACAACTTATAAAACTTTTAAATCAAACGCTTATAGAGGTAACTCTACCTAACCAAGACAAACAAAACGCATGAAACAAGTAACTTTGAAACTAACTGCCTTAGTTATGTTTATGGGTGGTGTGATATCAACCACCAAGGCTCAGCAAGCTGATAAGATCAATGTAGTAACAACAGCCGTTCCTTTCTTACGTATATCTCCGGATGCAAGAAGTGGTGGTATGGGAGACGTTGGTATAGCAACTTCTGCCGATGCAAATTCTAATTTCTGGAATCTTGCAAAAATTCCATTCTCTCAAAGCAAAGCAGCTTTGGCAGTAACCTATACTCCATGGTTAAACGACCTTAAATTAAATGATGTTTACCTGGCTTCTCTTGCAGGTTATTATAAATTAGATGATCTTCAGGCTATCTCTGCTTCACTGAGGTATTTTAGCCTTGGTAATATTCAATTCACCGATTTCAGTGGAAATATCAATGGCCAATTCCGTCCTCGTGAATTTGCGATCGATCTTGGTTATTCAAGGAAATTAGGAAAGAAAAGTAGTCTCGGCGTAGGATTACGTTACATCAGTTCTGATTTAGCTGGTGGTGGCGTAAATTTAAACGGAGTAACCTATAAAAAAGGAACTGCTGTAGCCGGTGATCTTCACTTCTACCACAATGGCACCAACGAAGCCGGTGAAGGTTTAAACTGGGGTGTTACTTTAAGTAACCTTGGTTCTAAAATCGGTTATACAGATGATGCTAGCCAAAAAGATTATATTCCTGCTAACTTAGGTGTTGGTGTGGCTTATAATAAAGTAATTGAAGCTGATCATAAAATCACTTTCGGACTTGACCTGAACAAATTACTGGTGCCAACTCCACCATTGGATGACACAAGTGCTCAGGCAATTAAAGATTACCGTTCCAAAGGAGTAGTGAGCAGTTGGTTCAGTTCTTTCGGTGATTCTGATCAGAAAAATGGAGAATTGAAAGAAGTTACTATTTCACTGGGTGCAGAATACTGGTACAAAGAACAATTTGCTATCAGAGCAGGTTATTTCTACGAAAACAAAGTAAAAGGTGACCGTCGTTATTTCACTGTAGGTGCAGGTTTAAAGTACAGCATGTTCGGTTTGAACTTCGCTTATTTACTGCCAACAGGATCTGGTGTTAACCGTAACCCGCTTTCAAATACTGTTCGCTTCAGTTTGTTATTTGATCTTGGTAAAAAATAAATTTCACAAATAATATTAAAGGCGTTCCCATAAAAAGGAACGCTTTTTTTATTTTATCAATATCTTGCACATCCTTAGTTTATTATGAATCAGTAATTCACAATTCACAATTCACAATTCACAATTCATAATTCACAATTCATAATTCAGCATTCATGTACAGAATCGGTTCGGGAGTTGATTTTCACCAGTTGGCAGAAGGAAGGGCGCTATGGATTGGCGGTGTTCATGTTCCACATCATAAGGGAGCAGTAGGTCATAGTGATGCAGATGTTTTATTACATGCCATCTGCGATGCGCTATTGGGTGCATTATGTCTGGGCGACATTGGTAAACATTTTCCGGATACGAATGCCGACTATAAAAATATTGACAGCAAAATTTTGTTGGCAAAGACTAATGAATTGATTTTGGCCAGGGGATATCATGTGGTAAACATCGATAGTACCATCTGTCTTGAAAAGCCAAAAATTGCACCGCATATAGGATCCATGCAAAATGCAATTGCAGCGGTGTTGAAAATTGAAACCAGCGATATTTCCATAAAAGCTACTACTACAGAAAAAATGGGTTTTGCAGGAAGAGAAGAAGGATTGGTGGCTTACGCAACAGTACTCTTACAAAAGAATCATATTTAACCGGGCATGACATTTATTCAAATTCCAATTGTAAATACATCAGATAATCCTGTTCCGGAATATGCAACCTCGGGTGCGGCAGGTATGGATATTCGGGCATCTATTGCGGAGCCTGTAATATTGAAACCAATGCAACGAGCGCTAATACCCACAGGTTTATTTATTGAAATCCCCGAAAATTATGAAGCACAGATACGGCCAAGGAGCGGACTGGCCGTGAATAAAGGAATCACCTGTTTAAATACTCCCGGCACGATCGACAGCGATTATCGTGGAGAGATTAAAGTATTGCTCATAAACCTGGGTGATGAAGAAGTGGTGATAAATAATAAAGATAGGATTGCTCAAATGGTGATAGCATCTGTTGAAAAGGCTTCATGGATTCCGGTACAGCAATTGAATGAAACCAACAGGGGTAAAGGAGGGTTTGGTCATACAGGTATTCAGTAAAAAAATTATTTCTTCCTGATGAAACATCTAATCATACTTTTTTCATTTGTTTTTATAGCTGCCTTGTTTGGTTGCAAAACTACCAGGCAAATCAATAAAGCGATTGCACCAAAGGATACAACCAACATCTCCAACAGGCGATCTGCTGAAGATTCAATAAAAGCTATCAACGCAACTATGGATGTATTTAAATCACACAATATTGATTTCAAAACATTCAATGCAAAAATAAAGGTAGAGGTTGTTGATAATAACGGTAAGCAACCGGATATCACTGCTGTTGTAAAAGTGATTAAAGACAGCGCCATCTGGATATCACTCTCAGCAACTTTTTTAAACATTGAAGTGTACAGGGTTTTAATTACAAAAGACAGCGTTATACTTATAAATAAACAGGCAAAGGAAGTTCAATACCGTTCGCTTGATTACCTGCAGGAAGTAACAGAAATACCATTCGATTACAAAACAGTTGAAAATTTACTGGTAGGCAATCCTGTTTTTTTTAATACGGATAGTATTACCAATTATAAAGAAGACGAACGCTTCATACTTATTTCATCATTGGCAAAGGATTTTAAAAACCTGATCACGCTATCCCGTGATAATAAATTATTATTGCATAGTAAAATGGATGATGTTGATGTAACAAGGAACAGAACGGCTGATGTTACTTATGATGGTTACGAAAATAAAAACGGAATGTTTTTTTCAACCAACAGGCAGATCATCGCTTCTGAAAAAAATAAAATCGATATCAGTCTAAATTTTAAACAATATGAGTTTAACAAAGAATTATCTGTTTCGTTTTCGATACCAAAAAATTATAAACGCAAATAATCGTTCTTTGTACAAACCACATTAAATAATTCATCCTGGATTTAGTATATCCATAAAATTCAGTTCATGATAAAATTCATTCTAACCCTTTCATTACTTACCTGCAGTTTCTTTTTCACTTTTACCTACGCTCAAACAAAAGAAGAACTGGAACAACAACGCCAGCAATTAAAGAAGGAGATTGAACAAACAGAAAAACTGCTCAACAGCAATAAATCCAAAACAAAAGAAAATCTTCTTACGCTTACCCTCATTTCCAAAAAGGTAAACTTACAGGACCGGGTAATCGATAATATCAGCAGAGACCTTAATCGTTTGGATAATAACATATATACCATGCAGAAAGATGTTCGCAGGTATGATAAACTACTGGATACCCTGAAGCTTGAATATGCCAGGAGTATGATCTATGCATATAAAAACAGGAGCAACTACGACTTCCTGAATTTTATTTTTTCGTCTTCTAATTTTAATGATGCCATTAAACGGATTACTTACCTGAAAAGTTATCGTACGTACCGGGAAATGCAGGGGCAAAATATTTTACGTACACAGGAACTGCGTAAATCCAAGATTGGAGAACTGAATGGCGTTAAACAAAAGAAAAATGTAACCCTTCAGGAACAAAGTAAAGAAATGGCAGTGCTGGAAACGCAAAAAAAGGAACAGGACAGGATTGTAAGTGAATTAAAAAAACAGGGTAAAGAACTGAACAAACAAATTGCCGCCAAGCAAAAGCAAATGCAAAAAGTAAACAATGCCATTGCTGCAGCCATCCGGAAAGCCCAGGAAGAAGCTAAGCGTGAAGCATTGGCAAAAGCTTTAGCGGAAGAAAAAAAGCGAAAGGAGGAAGAGCGCTTGTCGAAGATGAATAATGAAAATGCCCCGGCAAAACCAACAAAATCTTCTACACCAACAAAAACCACAGCACCTGCAAAGAAGGAGGAAAGCGTATTGTTGAATGCAGAAAATATTGCACTTAATGCAAGCTTCGAGAAAAACAGGCATAACCTGCCCTGGCCGCTCGACAGGGGAACGATACTCATGCATTATGGCCCTAATACATTACCAAGTGGTAGCCGCATTGACGTTACATCGGTTACCATTTCTTCGGATATCGGTACTTCAGTTAAAGCAGTGTTCGATGGAACAGTATCAGCCGTTCAAACCATAGAAGACATGCAGGTGGTGATCATCCAGCATGGAAAATATTTTACAACTTACAGTAATCTGCAGGGGGTAACGGTTCAAAAAGGACAGGACGTGAGAACTGGTCAAACAGTTGGAAAGGTTGCACCTAATTTTGACGGTGTGGGCGCCATTGATTTTTACATTAGTAATGAACACAACAACTTCGACCCGGAAACCTGGTTAAGAAGGAAATAGTTAAAATAAAAAAGGCAATGATTAACATACATTGCCTTTTTTTATAGATGAATCATCAGCAGGATATAATACCTGAATTACTGATTGTCTTCCAGTTTCGCACAATGCCTGCACCTTGGTTCGTAAATATCTTTTTCTCCCAATAACACTTGTCCACCACCCGTAACTTTACGGTAACTGATATTGGCGATATTACCACATACAACACAGATCGCATGCAGTTTGGTGATATAATCTGCAATGGAAAGCAGGTTGGGCATTTGCCCGAACGGGTTGCCAAGATAATCCATGTCCAGCCCGGCAACAATTACCCTGATCCCTCTTAAAGCGAGTTGCTCACAAACATCTTTAATGCCCGCATCAAAAAACTGTGCTTCATCAATTCCAACAACATCTACATCATTTGCCAGTAATAAAATAGATTGGGAACTCTCTACCGGCGTAGAAAGAATGGCATTGGTATCATGGCTTACAATTTTCGTTTCGTCATAACGTGTATCAATAGCCGGTTTAAAAATTTCTACTTTTAAATTTGCAATTTTTACACGCTTAAGCCTGCGGATGAGTTCTTCCGTTTTACCGCTGAACATACTTCCACAGATCACTTCAATCCAACCGCGACGTTCGCCTTTCAGGTTTGGTTCAATAAACATTAAGTAAGAATTTTAAAAATGTGTTTGTAACTTTATTCCCAATCGTGCAAAGATTATGGATTCTGTTCACTGAACAAAACATAATTTGCATCCAAATTTTTTTATCAGCTAAACTGAATGTATGGAACGAGTGGAAACACTCTGTCACAGGTTATTGGAACAGATTTCTCAAAAAGCCTCACCGGATTCTTTGTTGGTAACGGTGCAGATGCTGCAATCTGAGCTGATGCATCTTAAATCTATTGCTGCACCGGAATCTTCGCAACCTTCGGTGGCCATTGATGTGCCCGTAACATTCGACATCCCGGAGAAAAAAGAAACTACCATTGTACAGGAAGAAGAAAAAATTTACGAAGTACTCCAGGTAGATGAAGCCGCCATTGAAGCTGAATTGGAAGAGATCAGGAAAAATGCTGAAGCCAAAAACGCCATGAGCGTTCAGGCGAAACCACCCATTGCTTTCGACCCGGTTGAAGATACACCAACACTGGTACATCAGAAACAACCGGCTCCAAAACCATCAAAGGAAATAAATGATTCCATTACATCGGGCGGAGATTCGCTGAACGAAAAATTGAAACAGGCAAAACTCGAACTCAGCGATGCATTACAGGATGTGCCGATTAAAGATCTGAAAAAAGCAATCAATATCAACGACCGGTTTACTTTTATCAATGAGTTGTTCCGTGGTGACGAAGTGATGTATGAACGCAGCATTAAAACCATCAATGGTTTCGCTATTTATGCGGAAGCGGAATATTGGATCAAACGTGAATTGAAACTGAAACTCGGATGGGACGACCGGGCGCCGATCGTAAAGCAATTTGATCAGTTGATAAGAAGGCGATTCTCTGCAACATAATCCAGCACTTTTTTTGTAGCTCCCCTTTTTTCCTGCACATAAGCCGCCGCAATATCGCTACTGTATTTCAGTTCCCTTTTATTGGTGAATAATTTATCAAGCAGGGCTTCCAGTTCCAATGCACTATTGATAGAAAATGCGCCGCCTCTTTCCACCAGGTCTTTAGCTTCAGCAAATTTTTGGTAAACCGGGCCAAATACTACAGGCTTTCCAAACACAGCAGCTTCTAAAATATTATGAATACCATCTTTACCAAATCCACCACCTACATACGTAATGTCGGCATACTGGTATAATTTGGAAAGCATACCAATATTATCGATGATCAATACATTTATATTTTCAGGTACCAATGCTCCCAAAGCCAGTTCTGAATATAAAATAGATTGTGCAAATTCTTTTTTTACATCTGCGATATTTTCCTTATCCACTTCATGCGGAGCAATGATGAATTTTATTTCGGGGTGTGCTTTTACATAATGCACCAGTTCAATTTCATCGTCTTCCCAGGTACTACCGGCAACCAATACCTGTTTTCCGGCAACAAAACGCATGATATGGTTTACAGGTTCTTTTTTTTCTGCAATGGCAATTACCCGGTCGAAACGGGTATCTCCCCCAATGGTTACGTTTTCATCAATGTGGATGCTGCTCAGTAATTTTTGTGAATGTTCGTTTTGAACGAACAGGTGGCGAAAACAATGCAGCATTTCCTGCCAGATCGCTCCGTACCATTTGAAAAAAGGTTGCGATTCCCTGAAGATACCCGACACAAGCAAGACAGGAATTTTGCGTCTTCTTAATTCTGTGAGATAATAATACCAGTATTCATATTTTATCCAAATTACCAAAGAGGGGTTGATGGCCGAAATCAGTTTTTTTGCATTGAAAACATTATCAATCGGGAGGTAGATGATGGTATCAGCCCCCGAATAATTTTTCCGCACTTCATATCCGCTGGGAGAGAAAAAACTTAAAACAATTTTATAGCCGGGGTATTGTGCTTTAAGGGCTTCCAGCACGGGGCGGCCCTGTTCAAATTCACCCAGGCTGGCACTATGTACCCAAATTACTTTTTCATGAAAAGGGATATGAGGGAACTTGCTGCGGCCCCGGTTCCATTGCCGGGCTTTCTTATTCCAGATGGCGGCAATGCGGATGCCCGTTCTGAAAAGGATAAGAAAAATGTTATAGAATAGTAGACTCAATCGCTGGTTTTGGCCCAAAAATACAGCGAGTTTATCGTTTAATCAATTCATTGATTTGGAGGTTGATTTGGTGCATCAAAATTGTATCTTTGCGCCTCAAAATAGAGCACACTTATGAGGCCCATACAAATGGTGGATACTAAAACCCAGTATCATAAAATAAAAACGGAAGTAGATGCAGCGGTACTGGCAGTTATTGAAAGCTCGCAATTCATCGGGGGAAAAGAAGTAAGTTCATTCGCAGAAAACCTGGCTAAATACAACGGCAGCAAACACGTAATTCCCTGTGCAAATGGAACGGATGCCCTGCAGATCGCTATGATGGCGCTCGGGATCGAACCCGGCGATGAAGTGATTACACCTTCTTTCACTTATATCGCTACGGTAGAAGTTGCCGCTTTGCTGAGGATTAAACCTGTGTTTGTAGAGGTAGATAAAAAAACTTTCTGTATCGACCCTGTGGCTATCGAAAAAGCGATAACGCCCAAAACAAAAGCAATTGTACCGGTTCACCTGTATGGTCATGCAGCCAATATGGAAGCTATTATGCAGATCGCTGCCAAACATAATTTATTTGTAATCGAAGACAATGCACAGGCTATCGGTAATGACTACAGGTTCAGCGATGGTACAATAAAGAAAACAGGAGCCATCGGTCATATCGGCTGTACGTCTTTTTATCCATCTAAAAACCTGGGTGCTTATGGAGATGGCGGTGCTATTTTTACAAATGATGATGCCCTGGCTGAAAAATTGAAAATGATCGCTTCTCACGGTCAAAGTAAAAGATATTATCACGATGTAGTGGGTTGCAATTCCAGGCTGGATGCAATACAGGCAGCAATTTTAAATATTAAACTTACACATCTCGATGAATATATTGCGGCCCGTATCAAAGCAGCAGATTATTACGACAAAGCATTTGCAGGCAATAAAAAAATCGAAATTCCCTATCGCGATAAAAACAATACACATGTTTTTCATCAATATACTTTAATACTGCATGATGTAAACCGGGATGCATTGCATGCTTTCCTTGCCGAAAAAGGCGTTCCTTCCATGATCTATTATCCTGTACCTGCACATCGCCAGAAGATGTTTGATGCATTTGGCGGTAGTTCATATAAACTTGACATTACAGACTGGCTTACAGAAAGAGTAATCTCTCTGCCCATTCACACAGAACTGGATGAAGCGCAACAAGCGTTTATCGTTTCGCAGGTATTGGAATTTATTAATAGATAATTAAAAGCATTTATGAAAATTGCAGTTATAGGTACTGGTTATGTTGGCTTGGTAACAGGAACATGTTTTGCAGAAACAGGCAATACAGTTACCTGCGTAGATATTGATAAGGCAAAAGTTGAAAAATTACAATCCGGCCAGGTTACTATTTACGAACCCGGACTGGAAAAATTATTTCTCAGGAATCAAAAGGAAGGAAGATTATATTTTACTACTTCACTCGAAGCAGCAGTGGAAAATGCAAAGATCATTTTCCTTGCATTACCTACGCCGCCGGGAGAAGATGGTAGTGCAGATTTGAAATACATTCTGGGTGTAGCAGATAATCTTGGAAAAATTCTTAAAGAATACAAAGTAATCGTTGATAAAAGTACGGTGCCTGTTGGTACTGCAGAAAAAGTAAAAGCTGCTATTGCAAAAAATGCAACTGTTGACTTTGATGTGGTAAGCAATCCTGAGTTCTTACGGGAAGGGGTAGCCGTAGAAGATTTTATGAAACCAGACAGGGTAGTGATCGGTACAACATCTGAACGGGCGATTAAATTAATGAATGATCTATATGCCCCATTTGTGCGCCAGGGAAACCCAATCATTTTCATGGATGAGAATTCAGCAGAATTAACCAAGTATGCAGCAAACTCATTCCTCGCAGTTAAAATCAGTTTCATGAATGAAATTGCACACCTCTGCGAAAGAATGGGTGCAGATGTTGACCTCATCAGGAAAGGTATCGGCAGCGATAGCAGGATTGGAAAAAGATTTTTATTTCCGGGTATCGGATACGGCGGCAGTTGCTTTCCAAAAGATGTACAGGCGTTGGTAAGATCATCTACCGAAGCAAAATATGATTTTAAAATTCTGAATGCAGTAATGGAAGTAAATGGAAAACAAAAACTCCATCTTCTTCCTAAAATAAAAAGATATTTTAAAGGCGATATAAAGGGTAAGCATTTTGCATTGTGGGGACTGGCATTTAAACCCAATACCGATGATATACGGGAAGCACCGGCTTTGTATATGATTGATGCCCTGCTGGCGGAAGGTGCCACTGTTACTGCGTTTGATCCTGAAGCAATGAACAATACAAAGGAGTTGCTTGGCAGTAAGATTAATTTTACAGAAACACAATACGAGGCATTGAAAAATGCAGATGCATTGATTATTGCAACAGAGTGGAATGAATTCAGAACACCTGATTTTGAAAAGATAGCCGCGATGATCAGCAGCAAAGCGATTTTTGATGGCAGGAATTTATTTGACCTTGATCAAATGAAACAATTGGGCTTTCATTATGAGAGTGTAGGCAGAAAAGCTGTGTTGAATTGATCAGGTGAAACGAAAAAATTATTAAAGTAATTCAGAATTAATAACCAGGATACATTGAATAAAAGAGTACTCATAACCGGCGCAGCAGGATTTTTAGGATCGCATCTTTGTGATAAGTTTATACAGGAAGGTTATGATGTAATCGGTATGGATAATCTTATTACAGGTGATCTGAAAAACATCGAACACTTATTTAAACTGCCGCAGTTTGAATTTTATCATCATGATGTTTCAAAGTTCATTCATGTAACCGGCAAGCTTGATTATATTCTGCATTTTGCATCACCAGCCAGCCCGATTGATTATTTAAAAATTCCTATTCAAACGTTGAAAGTAGGTTCACTGGGCACACACAATTGCCTGGGGCTTGCTTTGGCAAAAAATGCAAGAATCCTGGTAGCCAGTACGAGTGAAGTATATGGTGATCCATTGGTACATCCCCAAAATGAAGAATACTGGGGCAATGTAAATCCTGTTGGGCCACGAGGTGTGTACGACGAAGCAAAACGTTTCCAGGAGGCAATTACGATGGCCTATCATACGTTTCATAATGTTGAAACGAGGATCGTTCGGATATTCAATACATACGGTCCACGGATGCGGCTAAACGATGGTCGTGCATTGCCGGCTTTCATCGGGCAGGCACTTAGAGGAGAGGATCTTACCGTATTCGGTGATGGTAGCCAGACAAGGAGTTTTTGTTATGTGAGTGATCTTGTTGATGGTATTTACAGGTTGTTGATGAGTGATTATGTGATGCCTGTTAATATTGGCAATCCTGATGAAATTTCTCTGAAAGATTTTGCGGAAGAAATTATCAGGTTAACGGGAACCCATCAACAGATTGTGTATAAGCCTTTACCGGTAGATGATCCAAAACAACGGCAACCGGATATCAGCAAAGCCAAAGAAATACTGGGATGGGAACCAAAAGTTTCGAGAGCGGAAGGTCTTAAAATTACCTACGAGTATTTTAAAAGTTTACCAAAAGAAGAACTGAGTAAGTTGCCTAAAGAATTTCAGAGCAGAAAATAATCGTAAATAACCATTACAAAAAAATAATCGTAAACAGATTCTAAAAAAATGCTAACTGCCCTAAGCTTATGCTTACAGCGTTTAACAGCAGCTAAATTTAAAATATGTACCAGGAACTAATAGAAAAGAAAAAAACACTTGCAGTAATTGGTTTAGGTTATGTTGGCCTTCCGATCGCATTGGAATTTGCGAAAAAGATCAAAGTAATTGGTTTTGATATCAATGCGGAAAGAGTAGAAATGATGCGTAACGGCATTGACCCCAGCCAGGAACTAGAATCTTCTGCATTCGAAAATTGCGATATCTTTTTTACCAATAGCCTGGATGAATTACGCAAGGCAAACTTTTTCATAGTTGCCGTTCCTACACCGGTAGATGAACACAATGTTCCGGATCTTAAACCTGTGCAGCGTGCCAGTGAAACGATTGGTAAAGTAATTAAGAAAGGAGATTATGTAGTGTTTGAAAGTACCGTGTATCCGGGATGTACGGAAGAGGATTGTGTGCCTATCATTGAAAAACTCTCCGGCTTGAAAATGGTAGATGATTATAAAATTGGGTATTCACCTGAAAGAATTAACCCGGGAGATAAAGAACATACCATCAGCACCATTGTAAAAGTTGTGAGTGGTTGCTGTGCGGAAAGTCTTGAAACAATTGCCAAAGTTTACGAGTTGGTTGTGAGAGCAGGGGTTCACAGGGCGTCTTCAATTAAAGTAGCGGAAGCTGCAAAAATAATTGAGAACACACAGCGTGATTTGAACATAGCATTGATGAATGAATTGTCTATCATCTTCGACAGGATGAATATCAATACGTTTGAAGTGTTGGAAGCCGCCGGTACAAAATGGAACTTCCTTAAGTTTCAACCCGGTCTTGTTGGCGGACATTGCATTGGAGTTGATCCATATTACCTTACTTATAAATCTCAAAAGCTGGGTTATGATAGCCAGGTAATTCTTGCAGGAAGGAATATCAATGATGGCATGGCCGGTTATGTAGCCAAAAAAGTTTTACGACATATCATTCAGAACGATGGTAATGTTCGTGAAGCGAAAGTACTGGTGATGGGCGCAACATTTAAAGAGAATGTAAGTGATATCAGGAATAGCAAAGTGGCTGATGTTGTTAAAGAACTTAAATCTTATTCATTAAACGTACATGTAAGCGACCCTCATGCAGACAGCGATGAGTTGATGCATGAATATGGATTTGAATTAACACCAGATCTTGATAAAGACTATGATGCCGTGATCATAACGGTACCGCATAGCAGTTATAAAAACCTTGACGATGCATATTTTACTTCCATTACAGAGAAGCATGCTTTGATTGCAGATCTGAAAGGAACATACAGGAATAAAATAAGCAGCAGAGCATACTGGAGTTTGTAAAAGGTTTATTACAGAAAAGCAGGAGCATTAAAAAATATACAGTGAATACAATTTTTCATAGTAAAGACATAAGCGGAGATCGTTTTCTCGTAACAGGAGGAGCTGGTTTTATCGGAAGTCATATCGCAGAATATTTATTAAAGCATGGCGCAAAAAAAGTACGAGTGCTCGATAATATGGTGAATGGTTTTGAATCAAATCTTTCCATATTACAACAGTATCCCGCATTTGAATTCATAAAAGGAGACATTCGTAACATTGATACCTGCAATGCTGCTTGTGAAGGCATTGACTATGTTAGTCACCAGGCTGCGTTGGGTTCAGTTCCAAGATCGATCAAAGAGCCGGTTTATTTTAACGACGTTAATGTAAATGGCTTTGTGAATATGCTAAAAGCTGCAGTAGATAACAAAGTGAAAAGTTTTGTATATGCATCTTCATCATCAGTGTATGGTGACGAACCTACTTTGCCTAAGATTGAAGAACGCGTTGGAAATTGTTTATCTCCTTATGCGGCTACAAAAAAAACAAATGAGTTATATGCACAGGTTTTTGCAGATGTGTATGGTATCAGGTTAATGGGTTTCAGGTATTTTAATATTTTCGGACAGCGCCAGGATCCCGACGGGCCTTATGCTGCTGTTATACCTTTGTTTGTAAAAGGTATTCTTAATCATACGCCCGTTTATATAAATGGAGACGGAGAACAAACAAGGGATTTTACTTTTGTTGATAATGCTGTGCAGGTAAATATAAAAGGAATGCTTACTGAAAATGAAGCGGCATTCAAAAAAGCCTATAATGTTGCGATTGGAGAAAATTTTTCCGTGAACTACCTTTATGAAACATGCAGGGAATTCCTGAATAGTGATTGGGCTGCAACATACCGGGAACCAAGAGCAGGAGATATCCGTAATTCGCTTGCAGATATATCACTGGCTAAAGAAATGCTGGGGTATGAACCGGTTCGGAAATTTAAAGAAGGATTGGAAGACACCATCCGTTTTTTTAAAGAAAAATACAGCAAAGAACTAATACAGCATCCATAATTAGCATTCATCATGCCTTTTATTAAAACAGATATTCACGATTTATTGATATTTGAACCGGTAGTTCACAATGATAGCCGTGGTTATTTTTTTGAAAGCTATAATGAGCGTACTGCAATGGATGCAGGCGTGAATATTAAATTTTTACAGGATAACCAGGCACGTTCAGTGTATGGTGTAGTTAGAGGACTTCACTACCAGTTGGATCCGCATGCTCAAACAAAGTTTGTACGTGTGCTGAGTGGCGCTATATTAGATGTAGCGGTTGATATTCGTAAAGGTTCGCCAACCTTTGGAAAATCATTCAGCATTGAGTTAACAGCAGAAAATAAGCGGCAGCTATTAATTCCACATGGCTTTGCACATGGATATGCAGTATTAAGTGAAACTGCAGAAGTTTTTTATAAGTGTGACGGATTTTATGATAAAAATTCAGAAGGCGGGATAGCACACAATGATCCGGTACTGAATATCGACTGGAAAATTCCTGCAGATAAAAGAATCATCTCTGATAAGGATCTTCACCAACCGCTGTTTACCGACTGCAGGAATAATTTTGTTTATAAAGGTTGATTAATACTTCACGAACATGCCGGAAAATATTTTAGTTACAGGAGCTAATGGCCAGCTTGGAATGGAGTTCAGGGCATTGGAAAAAAAGTATCCTGCAGTTCATTTTGTTTTTGTTGCTAAAGAAGACCTTTCTATAACCGATACTACATCGCTCGAAAAATTTTTTTCCGCCAATTCTTTTTCATACTGTATCAACTGTGCAGCGTACACTGCAGTAGACAAAGCAGAGAGCGAACAGGAGTTATCGTATCAAATAAATGCACAGGCAACAGGAAATCTTGCGGCAATGTGTAAGGCATTTAGCGCAAGGTTCATTCACTTTTCTACTGATTATGTTTTCAATGGTTTGGGTACAGCACCCTATAAAGAATCAGATAAAACTGATCCTGTAAATGTGTACGGTGCATCAAAACTTAAAGGGGAAGCATTCGCAATGTTGAATAACAA
Organism: Bacteroidota bacterium; assembly: GCA_018268085.1. Lineage (GTDB taxonomy): Bacteria > Bacteroidota > Bacteroidia > Chitinophagales > Chitinophagaceae > Ferruginibacter. Next base: position 11,189 of record JAFDXE010000037.1, on the reverse strand, counting down.
CGATACCATGATCTTTCGTACTTCGTGGGTGTATAGCAGTTATGGAAAGAATTTTGTGAAAACGATGTTGCGTCTCATGAGTGAAAAAGAACGTATTGGTGTTGTAAGCGACCAGGTGGGAAGTCCAACTTATGCCGCTGATCTTGCAGAAGCAGTTATGCAAATAATCAGTAGTGAAAAATTTACGCCCGGCATTTATAACTATAGTAATGAAGGAATAATTTCCTGGTATGAATTTGCAACTGCCATTAAAAATAGTACTGGAAACAACTGCCTTGTAAATGCCATTCGAACGTCAGATTATCCCACGCCGGCCAAAAGACCTCATTATTCAGTATTGGATACACAAAAGTTTAAGGATACATTTCAAATTCCCATTCCAAATTGGGAAGCCAGCCTTGCAAAATGCTTGTCGGTATTAGGGGTTAAGGCGTGATTTTTTTTGCATATTTTATTGGTATTCAACTGTTATGGAGATGACATCTAGATGTCATCTTGATGGATACGAGATGTACTCAGGATGCCGTCCTGATGTATTCCAGATGACATCCCGATGTCAACCTGTCCAACAATATGCTCCCTGAAATTATTTACTGATAAATATTTTTTTCACCAGTCTTTCTTTGTCACTTACCAGTTCTAACATGTATATACCTGTTGCCAATACCGGTAGCTGAAATGTATATGCTATATTGTTATTTTTTTCAGTTGCAGATTTGATGAGTTGCCCGTTAGCTGAATATAATTTTAACCTCAGGTTATTTTGTGAATTGCTGAATTGAACCTGTATCGAATTTTGCTGTTCGTTGTAAAAGACTGTAACCAGTTCAGGTTTTTTTAGCTCCACAACTTCTGTATGTGAATACATAAAATGTGCGTCATAATCTACCTGGCGAAGGCGATAATAATTGTAACCTGAAACCGGATTTGGATCAATCAACGCATAGTTATTTGGCAGTAAAGTTGTTCCATGGCCTTCAACCCTTCCAATGGTTGCGAAGTTTATTCCATCAATACTTCTTTCTACATCGAAATAGTCATTATTTACCTCTGCAGTAGTTTGCCAGTTCAGTAAAACGGTATTATTATTTCTCAACCTTGCAGTAAAACTGAGCAAGGTTACCGGCACCGATCCCGTTACTATGCCTGCATCAATGTTCAGAATGGAAGATGCAGGAGGTACATTGAAGTTGTTGCTTTGTCCGGTTGCATCCGCCTTACTGTTATCTGCAGCAGCCACACCACCTATATTTTGTAAAGTGAAACTATAACCGGCAGGCTTAGTAAAGATCACATAGTAATCATTCCCCGGCTGAACATTGGAAAACTGGTAATATCCATCTGAATTCGTAGCGGTAGTAGCTACATTAAATCCGGCATTGTTATACAACTTTACTTCCATGCCACTCACGCCAATTTCATTTACATCCTGGATACCGTTTCCATTAAGGTCAAACCACATATAGTCGCCAATTACGGAGAGATCGGGACAAAGATTTACCGTAACGTTTCCAATGGCAATATTTGCGCAGCCTGTTGACGTATCCGTTATTTGTAAAAAATAAGTGCTGCTGCCAACATTCGTTAGCGAGATAACCGGCGTTAATGAGTGAATGTCGCTAAGTGTTCCATTATCCGGTGTCCAGGTGTACAAATAATTCCCCGGAGGATTAATGGATGGACTAAAGAATGTGTTTAAATCTCCAAGGCATGCACTTACCGGTGGAATTGTTGCCTGTGCTGCCGGTAAAGGATAAACGCCAATTACCGTAGTGGCAGACGAAAAGCAATCGTTCAGGTTGGTGGCTGTAAGTGTATAAGAAACGGTACTTGAGCCAACACAGGCAACGGGGTTTGCAATATGACTGTCAGACAATCCGGTTGAAGGGAACCATTGATATTGTACCCCCTGCACAGGCGTTGTTCCGATCTGTACACAACTGTTCTGGCAAATTGTTGGGTTGTTGAGCTGTGGAAACGAAATGTCAATTACTTTTATCTGCACAGTGTCTGACGAAGTACATGTAACGAGGTTACTGGTTACCGTTAGTATATAATTAAAGGTGCCGCCCGTAGTTCCGGTAAACACCGGGTTAGGGCTTGAAGGGTCACTCAGGTTCGTAGCCGGGGTCCAGCTATATGTAAAATCGGGTGAAACAGGATTAGCTGCACTTCCAATATTCGTTGTACTGAATTTACAGATCACTTTATCAGGTCCGGCATCGGGTTTTGTGATAGCTGGAATCAATAATATTGTATCCCTGTATTTACATCCGTTGGCATCTGTTACAAGTAAAGTGAATTGTGTTGTTACAGATGGTGGGGGATTGAGAGTACTCGGGTTTGCAATATTTGGATTGGTAACAAGTGCGGTTGGCGTCCAGCTATAGCTTATCATGCCTGCAGGGGCATTATTACCGAGCGAAACTGCGCCACTTCCCGGGCAAAAGTTTATATCCGGCATACTGAAACTTGCACTACCAACGGTAACGGTTACCTGATCTGTAGCGCTGATGGCACATGATCCCTGGAAAGTTACAGTTAAAGTATATGTAGTTGTTACCTGAGGGCTTGCCACCGGCTGTGCAACAGTTGGATTGCTCAATCCTGTTGCAGGAGTCCATTGGTAAGTTGCACCTGAAATTGCAGGGCTTCCGATCACAACCGTGCTTCCTTTACAAATGAATTTATCCGGGGCATCAGGAATGCCGGCATTTGCATTCACTACAACCTGCACGGTGTCTTTTGTTATACAGCCTGCAGAAGTAGTAGCCGTTACAATGAAGTCTGCGTTCGTGGCTACAAATACCTGTGGTTGTGCAGAGAACTGATTCGTACCATTCTGCCATGGAGATGTTTGTGGTTCCCACAAATACGTAGTATTCGGTTGAGTTCCTGTTCCTAATTGTACCGTACCTCCACTGCAAATTACCCAGTCGGGGCCACCATTCACTTGTGAATTCTGCACAGAAACCAGCACCGTATCTTTTAGTTTACATCCGTTCCCGTCTGTTATTAAAACCGGATAACTGGTTTGTGTAAATATGGTAGCTACAGGATTGCTGATTAAGTTACTCGACAAACCAGCGCCAGACCATTCATAGGTATATCCTGCTACCGGAGGTGCACCAATAGTTACTGGTTGTCCTGCGCAGGTAACAGTATCGTTTGCATTAAAAACAGGGAGAGAATATGCAGGATCATTTACAAATATGCTTGTGGTGCAATGAACCGATGTATCGTTTAGGTTTGTAGCCGTTACAAAATATACTCTTGGTACATCATCCGTTAGTTGCACTGTACTACCTGTATAAGATGATAGTCCAACCTGTGGCGACCATGTATATACCGCATTTAGTAGCCCAGATGTTGCAACCAATGTAACGCTACCGCCATTCGTATCAAAATCTGGGCAATCGTATTGTGCATTAACATCAATATGCACAACACATCCACCACAATCTGCCGGAACTTTTACCTGGTCGGAACAACTATGGCCGTTGTACGTTACCGTTAGTTCGTATATTGTAGGTCCGCCAACCGATGCACCCACGGCAACCTGAGGCTGATCCGTTGGACCTAAAAATGCTCCCGTTCCGGAAATAACAGACCAGGAATACACTTCATTGATACCGGGTGTACGATCAGGTAGTCCGATTATTCTTGGTCCGCAGCCATCAAGGCCCGCCCTTGCTTCAATTGTAGCTACAACTGTTTCGTCAGGAAATGAACATCCGTTTCTTTGTGCAGTGAGAAACAAAATGGCCGGATTAGGTTCGGGCATGGTAATATTTCCAGGGTAATACCATGTTGTAGCGGTTGTGTTTCCGGTAAGATAGCTTCCCGGGCTCCACACATAATTAAATCCACCTTGTGCTGTTGAGCCAATAGACGCACTGTCTCCCAAACAAATTACTTTGTCGGGCCCCGCAATATTTGTATTTGTCGGTGCAGCTACCGGTGTAACAACAACCGTATCTTTTGTGATACAAATTCCTCCACCTGATACCGGGATACTTAGTGTGAGTTCATAACTGGTAACAATAGCAGGTGTTGCCAATGGTTGTGCAATATTACCGGCATTTAAACCTGTTGATGGTTGCCAGCTATATGTAATACCTGCACCGGGAATAGGAAATGTTCCTATCTGTGCAGGACTTCCTCCGCAGGCACCTTTATCGGGTCCGGCATCGGCACGATGGGTGAGTACAACAGCCTGTCCAATCTGTTGGCATCCTTCACTATCGGTAACAATGATGGTAAATATAGTATTGCTGCTAACCGTTACCGTTGGGTTGGGAACAGGGGCAGCACCATTGTCCCATATGTAAGAAACATATGGCGGGTTTCCATCTGTTGCAGTGGGAGAACCACCCAGCGTAACAGCAGTTCCGGGACATGTAATCAACGTGCCGCCGGTATTTACAGTTGGAGCAGTTAATGTATTGGCAAGTACAGATGCTGTATCGCTAATATGAATCAACTGGCTGCCGCATGTACTCGCCGTGTAAGACAATCTCCTGTAATACTGGCTGAACGCTCCCAGTTGCGGCGTATAATCTTTAAACACTGCAGCCGGAATATCGATCCATGGACCATTTATAGAATTGGCAATCTGCCATTGGAAATTGGCAGTAACGGGAGGTTGTGGTGTAGCAATACCATTCAGGTAAATTACAGGCAGACTATCTGATGGAACCTGCAATTGACTACCGATAATTTTTTGCCCAAGCCCGAATTTACAGGCAGTTTGTATTTTAGGCGACAAAGTATCATTGACAGTAAAATATTTGTCGGGGCAAAAAGAAATTTTACTAATGAACTGGTCGCCGTTTCCTTTATAGAGAACAGTATTAGTAACCGGGTAATTGGCAGAAAATGTTTTTCCGGCGATGTAAATATCATCAGCGTTTACCTGTACGGCAACCGGCGTTTCAACATCTGCACCACCAATATATCCACTGTACACATCTGTTCCATTTGTATTTTTTACGATCAATACATTATCAGTATTTCCTGATGGAACACTAAAATCAGTCATCGGGTAACTAGCGAGATCCGTACTGGCAGTAATGATAAATTTATTATTGGAAAATTGTAATGGTAAAATGTTGTTCATCTTCCCCAGGAAACTCGAATAAAGAATACTTCCCTGACCATCAATTTTTGTAAAATAACCTGTGCCTCCGCTAAAGAACTGGCTGCCATTTGTAACGGGATATGTTGCAGCATTACAAATGCCGGCAACATAAAAATTTCCATTAACAACTTTGTAGAAAAGAGGGAATTGAGCCGGTGCACCAAAACCTAAACCTATTTTTTTTGAAAATAATAAATCATTGTTGTCATTAAATTTAAACAGGATCAGTTTGCGCTCACCGTTAAAAGGATTGTATCCGGTTCCCGCTACCAGGTAAATTTCATCATTATCTATCTCAATGCTGTTAATTACATCAAGTTCGTTGGTTGATAAATAAGTTGAGAAAAGGATATTGCCGGCATTGTCTAATTTGGTATAAAATCCGTCAAGGTAATCAAGGCCGTCGAAGTTTGGGGCACTGCCATTGGTTACAGGAAATCCGAGGGAATAGGTAAATCCGCAAACATATAAAATACCATTGTGTAACTTTCCCGAATTGACGTAGTCTGTTCCGGGACCACCCAGGTACCTTGCGTAGTTAATATTCAGATCGGTGCGCCTAACGCTGGCAATAAAACCGGTTTCATTCGGGTCGTTTAATACCGGGCTACCAATGGTAATGGGTATATCATCTGATAAGGTATTGCCCATGATGTAAAAATTATCATTATCGAATGTTGCGTAGGTAAGCACATCTGCATTTGTTCCGCCAATCAATGTTGATGCGATGATATTTCCATTTGTACTGTTTATTTTAGTGATAAAGAAATCATTGGTTCCTCCGGCGTATGCAACTCCATTTGTAGAAGGGAAATTTAATGAGGATGTATTGCCTGCAATAATAATTTCGTTTCCCAATACCTGTAAACCGTTATTGGTAATAAATTCTGCTTTTGATCCTCCTATTAAAGTTGAAAACGTTATTGAACCGGTTGACGAAAGCCTGGTAACAAAAACATCCTGTGTTCCTCCATGATAAGGAGTGCCATTGGTTACAGGGAAATTACTGGATGATGTATTACCGCTGAGCAATACTTCTCCGTTTATCACCTGCATCACCACGTTAGATTCATCGCCTGTACCGCCGAGGTAGGTTGCATACAGCACATTACCGGCAACATCATATTTTACCAATGTGATATCATTAAATCCTTTGTAGGTTGTTCCGTTCGTTACCGGAAAATTGCTGGATTTCGTGTATCCCAGAAGGTAAGTTTCCCCATTTACCTCTTTTAAGCTTATGGTTTCTTCGGCTGCATTTCCACCAGCAAAGGCAGAAAATTTTTTATAAGACTGGGCGAGCAGCAGGTGTGGTAACAGGGACCCTATAATTAATCCCAAAAAAATAATGGTATTAATTCTTATCATATAAATGTGTATTAATAATAATAAACTACACAGGATAGTAAATGAAGCGGGAAAAAGAGAGAGGAATTTTCGTAGGAGAAAAGGTTATTTAAGATACGAATTTATTTATCAAACTCATAAAAATGTATATGAATTCGAAGGAAAACATCCATATTAAGGAAACAGGGCTATCGGATTATTAATCTTTATTACGGATATAGATAAGTTTAATACCGGATTTATCGGTTTCCCTCTTATCCATTTCAAACTGGGGAAATGATCTGATCAGTTGAGATAATTTAGAGAAACCATACACACGGGAATCAAAGTTCGGTTGCTTTTTTAATATCAGGTTTCCTACGTCTCCAAGGAATGCCCAACCGTTTTCATCTGCCAGGTCGTTAATGGTTGTTTTAATGAGTTTAAATGTACCCTTGCCAATTTTTTCAACTGCAGGTTTTGCTTTTGATTTTGAAATTGCTGTTTTGGTTTCAGCTTCAGCCGTAGCATTTTCATCCGTTACGCCAATGATCTCCATATATATAAATTTATCACAGGCCACAATAAACGGATTGGGCGTTTTCTTTTGCCCGATGCCGAAAACTTTCATACCTGCTTCCCGTAACCTGGTTGCCAGCCTGGTAAAATCGCTGTCGCTGGATATAATGCAAAATCCATCAACCTTACCCGAATACAGTATGTCCATTGCATCAATGATCAATGCAGAATCACTCGAGTTTTTTCCGCTGGTATAACTGTATTGCTGAATCGGTGTGATGGCGTTTTCCAATAATACATTTTTCCAACCGGAAACAGTTGGCTTCGTCCAGTCGCCATAAATCCGTTTAAAAGTAGGTGTTCCGTATTTGGCAATTTCTTCCATTACATCTTTAATATTGCTGTAAGGAACATTGTCGGCATCTATCAATACTGCCAACCGTATATCTTTTTCATTCATACCACAAAGTAAGTACAATTCTGCCGACGCATTAAAAAACATTTACAACGATAACTGTCTTTGATTACCTGCTACGCACATTCGCTTACATTTGCCAATATGAATCTTCTTCACCCCGGTAGAATAATAGTAACCTGCAGCAACCGTTTATCTGTTTATCTGCAACAGGAGATAACGTCACTTGGTTATACCCCCGTACGTGTATTTAAAACCGGCGTTGAAGTGAACGGCAACCTGCACGATTGCATACGGCTTAACCTTCATTTGCGTTGCGCAAGCCAGGTATTGTTTTCCATTAAAGAATTCAGATCACGCAATGCAGATGAACTGTACAGGGAACTATTGAACTTAGAATGGGAAAAGCTGATACCTGCCGGTGGATATTTTTCGGTGAGCAGTAACGTGAGCAATGAAACCATCACCAATAATTTGTTTGCCAATGTAAAAGTAAAAGATGCCATTGCCGACAGGTTTCGTGATAAAACCGGCAGCAGGCCCGATTCCGGTGCTGATCTTACCGGCATTGTCATTCATCTTTACTGGAAAGAAGATATTGCAGAAATATTTCTCGATACCAGCGGGGAAACCTTATCAAAACACGGCTACCGTAAAATTCCAGGTAAAGCGCCTATGCTTGAATCACTGGCCGCCGCAACCTTACTCGCTACCAACTGGAACAGGCAATCCGTTTTTATAAACCCGATGTGTGGTTCGGGAACCATTGCTATTGAAGCAGCATTGCTGGCTACACAAAGAAAGCCCGGTTTATACCGGAATAATTACTCGTTTATGCATGTACGTGAGTATGAAGCATCAATGTATGAACAGGTGCTAAAAGAAATTGAAAGTAATGTTACAGATGTTCCGGGTTTGCGCATCATTGCTACCGATATCAGTGAAGATGCGATTCATGTTTCTTCTATTAATGCAGGCATTGCCGGTGTGGAGCATTTAATTGAGTTTGAAGTGTGTGATTTTGCAGCAACAAAGGTTCCTGAAAATGGAAATGGCGTCATCTATTTTAATCCAGAGTATGGTGACAGGTTGGGGGAAGAGCTGGCATTGCAGGCAACATACAGGCGCATGGGCGATTTTTTAAAGCAACAATGCAAAGGATATACAGGTTATATTTTTACAGGCAACCTCGAACTGGCAAAAAAAATCGGGCTCAAACCCAAAAGGAGAATCGAATTCTATACAAGCAAAATCGACTGCCGGTTGTTTGAATACGAATTGTACGCAGGAACCAGGGAATCAAAAAAATAAGTTGCCTTCTTTCTACAAAGCGGGAAATTTTCTCCCTTAAATAATCTGAAATCAGATTTTTTTGAATTCATTCATGTATTTCTACACAGGCATAACATTTGAAAAATAGTCCATGTCAACTATTTTTCATTAAAATGGATGTTATGCAATACAAAAAAATAATGGCAGTTAAGCCGCTCACGTTTTTATTATCACTATGTAGTTTTCTGTTATGTAGTTGTTACAACGATGATACCACCAGCCGGCCTTCGGAATCAGACACTACCGGAGTAGTTATACAAAATGCTGATCCCAGTTCTACCTCTATGGCCCAGGCGGAAAGCACCGATACGGTTGCAAAGTCAGATGGTGTTGCAACTGCGAAACCCAACCCGGCCAAAAAAGGTATGAAAGGAAAAGTTACAGTGATGGAATCTCCAAAAATGTCGGGTGCAATGGAAGCAGATAAATCCGGTACCTATACTAACGTGGAAGTGTATCCGTCGTTTCCAGGTGGCAGCAAAGGGCTTCAATCTTATTTCGACAAAAACCTGCAATACCCCGCAGATGCCAGTAATGATGGTGTTGAAGGCACGGTAAATATTTTGTTCACCGTAGATGAAACCGGGAAATTATCGAATGCTCATGTTTCCGGCAATAAACTTGGTTATGGATTGGATGAAGAAGCTTTACGGGTTGTGAATTCAATGCCTGCATGGAATCCAGGTAAGTTGAAAGGCAAGAATGTAAAGACAAAATTTACATTGCCCGTGAGTTTCCAGTTGTTATAGCCCTACTTTACAATCGTATATATCCAAAAAAAGGAAGCCGTTTTGCAGCTTCCTTTTTTTAAATACAGTTATAGGCATTACATTCCCATTTTCTTTTTCAGGTTTGCATCAATAGCATCCAGGAATTCTTCGGTGTACAGGTAGTGTTCACCATGATTTACTTTATTGCCGTGAATACAAACTGCAAGATCCTTGGTCATTTTACCACTTTCCACTGTTTCAATGCAAACAGCTTCAAGGTTGTTACAGAAATCGATCAACGGTTGATTGTTATCGAGTTTACCGCGAAAAGCCAGTCCTCTTGTCCATGCAAAAATAGAAGCGATCGGGTTGGTTGATGTTCTCTTGCCTGCCTGGTGATCACGATAGTGACGTGTAACCGTTCCATGTGCCGCTTCGGCTTCCATTGTTTTTCCGTCAGGTGTAACCAATACAGATGTCATCAAACCAAGACTTCCGAATCCCTGCGCAACCGTATCGCTTTGTACGTCGCCATCATAATTTTTACAGGCCCATACAAAATTACCGTTCCATTTTAAAGCACTCGCCACCATATCATCGATCAAACGATGTTCATAAGTAATGCCGGCTGCTTCAAACTGCGTTTTAAATTCGTTCTGATAAATGGTTTCAAAAATATCTTTAAAGCGACCATCATATTTTTTAAGAATGGTATTTTTTGTAGAGAGGTACAACGGCCATTTTTTACTGAGCGCCATATTAAAGCAACTGCGGGCAAATCCCATAATGCTTTCATCGGTATTGTACATGCTCATGGCAACACCGTCTCCTTTAAAATTAAACACTTCAAAAATTTGTGGTTCGCCGCCACCTTCAGGTGTAAAGGTCATCGTTAACTTACCTTTTCCTTTAATAACGGTATCGGTTGCACGATATTGATCACCGAATGCATGACGACCAACAATGATCGGTGCCGTCCAGTTGGTAACCAGTCTTGGTACATTCTGCATAACAATTGGCTCACGGAAAACGGTGCCGTCGAGAATGTTGCGGATAGTCCCATTCGGGCTCTTCCACATTTGTTTCAGGTTAAATTCTTTTACACGGGCTTCATCCGGAGTAATGGTAGCGCATTTAATACCTACACCGCAGGCTTTGATGGCATTGGCCGCATCAATGGTAACCTGGTCGTCGGTTTGATCGCGGTATTCCATTCCGAGGTCATAATATTGAATGGGTACATCGAGGTAGGGAAGTATGAGTTTGTCTTTAATAAATTTCCAGATGATTCTTGTCATCTCATCTCCGTCCAGTTCAACAACCGGATTTGCAACTTTAATCTTGGCCATTCATTTACAGTTTAGTGGTTAGAATTTTAGAATGGCGAAGGTAGGGATTCGATAGGAAAAAATGAAGAGCGCTAAATGGCTATTGTTATAGTGAATTGCAAATAATGAATACAGTAGAAATGAGGAAATAAACAGGAAGAAAGTTAATAGGGTACGGACATGTCTGTTCATTCCTAATCTGTTTTTTAACTAAATAAAAAACCCTGAAAACCATTGCAGCCGCCACTGCAACACTTATATAACCGTAGTGGTTGGTAAAAGGGTTGGGTAAAATGAAAAATATTTTTTTGGAAGGGGTTAACCACAGAGGTAAAAGGAGTTTAACACAGAAGTTTTTGCCACGAAGGCTGAAAGGCAGAAAGGAGCACGAAGGATTAACCACAGAGGTAAAAGGAGTT
>JAFDXE010000036.1 GCA_018268085.1 Bacteroidota bacterium | reverse complement strand
AGGATGAGCGCTGTTTTCTCTTGAATGATGATTTGATAAATTAGTAAAGAGGAATGGGGTAGAATAGGAACGCGGATTTTACGGATTTATAGGATGAGCGCTGTTTTTTGAATGATTAATGCTCAAGCACGGATTGGGAAAGTTAATCATTAAAGTTCCTGGTATTTATTTTCCTTTTTATTGAGGGGGTTTTCCCGAAATTTAGAATAAGTCCAAGTTCCAATTCAGTAGCTCTTAGATAATTCAACAGTTGAATTTCATGCTCTTTTACAATACCGTTCTCAGCAGTTTTCAATTCAAGAATAATCTTATTATCGACAAGAATATCACAATAATAGTTTCCTACTTTAATATCCTTGTAGCATACTTCTACAGCACATTGCTGGTGGCACCAAAAGCCGTGTCTGTTTAATTCAATAATTAATGCATTTTCATAAACTTTTTCCAGGAATCCGTAGCCGAAATAATTATATACCTGGTAAAAGCATTTAATTATTAATTCTGTCTTCTCTTCAAACAGCATTTTTTTATTCACAAAGTAATGCTAACCCGAAATTCTGTCGCCAGTTAAATCACAGTAATTTTAGCGTATTAAAAGCAAAAAGGCGGTGAAAATCCTCTTAATCTGTGTTATCTGCGTTCCCATCACGTAGCTATGTATTTCGTCACTTTTTGTATATCCTGCGTAACCTTATAAATAAAATCGAGTTGATTGCTCAGGTTTTTATCTGACTGTTCATTTGAATGAACATGTATCATAGGATTTTCTATTTCACTGGTAAACGATTTATCCATCTGTTGTAAACTTTCGTCAAGGCAGCCCAGGGCTCTTTTTACCTGAAGTATATTTTCTTTAGGATATAATTTTTGTTTTTTCTGCAGCATATCTGCCGACAGGCTGGCGATATTTGAAGAAAGTACATGGTTCAGTACCAGAAATTCATAAATCAGTTTTCCATTGCGTTGTTTGGTTTTCGGTTCCGATAACATGCGGTTAAAGGCAGCGCTCAGGTTCGCTGTTGAAACATATACTTCTTTCCTCGCCAGTTTATATTCCAGGGTGGAAATGGTTTGTCCCATAAGAAAACCCGACAACTTTTTCATATAACGGATATTGGCTTTCAATACCTCTTTCATATAACTTTCAATTTGCAGGGATTCCCAATGAGGAAATAAAAGATAACCCGCCAGTAAAGACAATACACAGGCTATACCGGTATCGAGTAGCCGCTCTTCGGCAACTTTTAAAAAACCAAGCCCGAGCAAATTAAACAGGATGAGTACATAAGGCGTAGTGAAAATTACCATCACGATATAATTCAACCGCATGAATGTGTATGTGCCTAACATAAAAAAGATGATCAATCCAAACAGCAGATTCCTGTCGTGAATAAAATGCAACAGCACAAGCCCGAGTAAACCTCCGGCCATGGTTCCCGCAAACCGTTCAATGTTTCGCTCTTTGGTTAAACTGAATCCCGGTTTTAAAATGATAATGATGGTGAGTAAAATCCAATAACTGTGATGCCCGTAAGGAATTGTTTTTGAAACAATATATCCTGCTAAACAGGTGATGGTCATCCTGACTGCATGCCTGAATATGCCCGAACGGAGTGTAAGATTGTTTTTTAACACCGTACTGTCAATCTCCATGTGAGAAACAAATTTTGAATAGTCGCTCCTGCTGCGCAGCCGGCCTTTTGCAGAAATGGTAAGACTGAAATAATTCATCAGTTCATCTGCATGATTACCCAGGTTTCTCAGGTTAACCAATATTTTTTTTAATACCAGTTTGCTGTTGTTGTCGTCAAGCGCATCAATTTTCAATTTTAAAGTATTCAATTCACTGATAAGGTTGTATTGCTTTGTAAAACTGTTGTTGGATTGGATGGCAAGGCCGATATTATCCAGTTCACCGGCGATGCGTTTAATAATTACGGATACATCTTCCAGTAAACCTGTTGCGCCGTATTTTTCCCGCAGCAGTTTGTAATCGTACCAGGTGGCCATTACCTGTTCATATAAGTCAACACTATCGGCAAATGTTACTACCAGTAATCTTGCTATCCTGGATGGTTCTTTTAAAATTTCTTTATTCTTAAAGAGCAATTCTCTTGCTGCATCCTGGCTTTCGCTTACAATGATCTGCTGCGTTACAAGTTTCCGGTACGCCGTTTCCAGGTCGGTGTTGATGTCGTACAGTTCGGATTTTATCTGTAAAAATTTTGCTGTTTCATGAATGCAGTTTCCCAACGCCCGCTGTGCCGACCGGTATGGGGATAGCCTGTTAAACAATAAGGCGATCAATAAATACCATACAGCACCAGCAACAATGAGCAAACTATCGGTAAGGGCTACCTGCGGTGTGCTTTTATCCGACATGCGCAGGATCATTACCAGTAATGCGGCAGTGCCAACAGAGGCAGCCCGGTTACCAAACACAGCTATAATGCTAAAAAAGAAAGTAGCAAGTACAATGAGAATGCCCAGTAAAATGCTGTGGTCGTTAACCAAACCTGTAAGCAGCGACATGGTAAAAACGAAACCGATACAATATAACATCCCGTTTCGTTTGCTTACAATTGGCCCGGGGATGTCGGCAATGCTGGCACACAAACAACCCAGCGCAATGGTGAGTCCGTAAGCCATCATTCCAAATTGTGCAAATAAAATTACCGGTAAAACGATGGTGATCGTAATACGAAATCCGTCTGCCAGGTACTGGCTGAATAAAAAATATTGAATTCTTTGTGTATGCGCAGTTTTCATATTGATTAACTAGCTGATTGGCTAATTCGTTGAATCAGCAAAAGAATGATCAGTATGCTGTTATTTCATTTCTTCATAATGATCTCTTCCTGTCACCTCATCAATTTCCCTCCCATTCATAAAAAAACTCTTCTACATAACGTTCCATAAATGCGTGTCTTCTTTCGGCTAATCTTTTTCCTGTTCCGGTATTCATTTTGTGTTTAAGCAACAATAATTTTTCGTAGAAATGATTGATCGTTGGTGCCGTAGATTTTTTATAGGTTTCTTTGTTCATGTTCATATCGGGTTTAATGGCAGGATTATACAATTCCCTGTTCTTATACCCGCCATAACTGAATGCACGGGCTATGCCAATAGCACCCATAGCATCGAGCCGGTCGGCATCCTGTACCACCAACAATTCGGGTGAGGAAAAACCTGCGGCAAAATTTCCACCTTTAAAAGAAATATTCCTGATGATCTGCTCCACATGAGCAATGACGGCTTCTTCAACGTTTAATTGTTGTAAAAACATACGGGCTTTTTGCGGGCCGATATTTTCATTGCCATCATGAAATTTAGCATCAGCAATATCATGCAGTAAAGCTGCGAGTTGTACAACAAACATATCCACCTGTTCGCCTTTTGCAATGGTTAGTGCATTTTTCCAAACGCGTTCAATATGAAACCAGTCGTGGCCTCCTTCCGCGTTTTTTAAAGTTGTTTGTACAAACTGAATGGTAGAGTCAATGATGTGTTGCATAGTACAAATATCGTTGTATTCCTATTCAGTAAAAATTCAGTGTGTGTGCTTTCGATCATAGATTGCAATTTGCCCATACATTTGCAACATGAGAATCTTCCTTGTAGGTTTTATGGGTAGTGGTAAATCGTATTGGGGAAAGCTTTGGGCACAGAAGCATGAAGTTCCTTTTTACGACCTCGATGAAATGATAGAAAAAACAACAGGGAAAGCTGTAGTAGATATTTTTGAAAAAAAGGGAGAAGCTTATTTCAGGAAATTAGAATCAGCCGCACTGCGCTCCCTGGCGGGTGAAGATCATTGTATTATTGCATGTGGCGGCGGTACGGCTTGTTTCGATGGTAATATAGAATGGATGAATGAACACGGCCTCACTGTTTACCTGCATGCATCTCCATCATTGCTGCTGGAAAACATTATGAAAGAAAAAGAGAAAAGGCCTCTTGTGAAAAATGTAAATGAAGCAGAGCTGTTGTTTTTTGTTCAGAAGAAACTCGAAGAACGATTGCCTTTTTATGAACGATCAAAGATCCGGTTAAGGGTAGAGGACCTGGGGGAGAAGAGTTTTGATAAAATTATTTCATAAGCCGAAAGCAATGCGCATGGAGCTATGGGCATTCTTCAAAACCAAAAAAGGTCAAGGATGAAATCAACGCAAAAAATATATTCTACATTGTACATTCCGTAGCTCGCAGCTATTTGCTAAAAACGCTTTGCTAATCATGCATACTATTTTTCTCAAAATATCAACCTTTCTCGCAGCAGTAACCGTTGCACTTGGTGCATTTGCAGCGCATACCTTAAAAGGAACCATCAGCAACGAGGCATTGGCGATTTTTGAAACAGGTGTGCGTTACCAGTTTTATCATGTGTTTGCCTTACTGGCTACGGCCATCATCTACAAAGATTTTCCAACGGCAGTAACCATCTGGGCAGGCAAACTTTTTATCATCGGCATTATCCTGTTCAGTGGTTCATTGTATTTTCTTACATGGATAAAAGGTGCCGTAATTCCGGGATGGAATTTTATAGGTATCATAACTCCGTTTGGCGGACTTTCGTTTATTGGCGGATGGTTGTGTTTGTTTGCATCCGTAGTCAAAAAATAATACCGAAATACCGGTTATTTCCATTTTCAAAATATTGTAAAAACGCTGCGCCGGGTTTGGGTTTACTAACATTCCTGCATAAATTCGTATTTGTATAAACCTGATTAAAACCACCTGATATTATATCTTTGTAACCGATGGCCAAAACAAAATCGAAAGCTTCCGAAAAAGAAACACTTCCCCAGGAAAAGATTGAAAAAGTTGAAGTAAAAAAACTTCTGAAAGATGAACGCACCCATAAAATTGCCGGTAGCGTTTGTATCCTGGTTTCGTTACTTTTATTTATAGCCTTTACCTCTTATCTTTTTACCTGGGATGAAGACCAGGATAAAGTATTTCAGCACGGATCAAAATTACTGATCGGTACAGATGCCGAAGTGGCCAACCTCATGGGAACGTTCGGTGCATTTGTTTCTCACTTCTTTATTTACAAAGGATTTGGTATTGCATCGTACCTGTTGTGCAGTTTGTTTTTTGTGGTGGGCGTTAACCTGTTCTTTGGAAAAAAAGTATTTTCTATTCTTCGCAATGTAAAATACCTGGTTATCGGGTTGCCATTGTTAAGCGTAACTGCTGCTGTAATCATGAAAGGAAATGCATTCGCATGGGGTGGTGCTGTTGGTGATATGATCAGGGATTGGATGTACGGCCTCATCGGGCAAATAGGTACCATCGGCATCATTGCCGTTGCTTTCCTGGCGTATGTGATCTGGCGTTTCAATCCTTCATTTGGTTTGAAGGCAAAACAACCGGCAGCAGAAGCAGCCATAGAAACAATGACGGTAGATAGTGCTGTTGCAAAAAATGCAGACCAGTCTAAAGATGTACTCGAAGAAACCACTAAAGGAAATAACCTCAAAGGAAATGCGGCTGTATTAACTATTCCCGAAACCACACCTGCAAATGAACATGATCTGCAAATAATAGAAAAGGAAGAGCCTGTAAAAAAAGCGCCAAAGGAAAAACCGGTTAAAGAAGAGATAACACCTGTTGAACAATCTGTGGAAGTAGTATTGCCTCAACCGGAAAAAATTATCACACCTAAACCTAAGCCGATACCGGTATCCGGACTGGAACTGGAAATAAAAGCGGATGAACCTAAACCTGCGGAAGAATTAACAGCAACGGAAAAAATACCGGAGCAAAAACCGTATGATCCCATTCTCGACCTCCGTGACTATAAATATCCCACAACGGAATTACTCGAAAATCATGGAAGTGAAAAAATTGTACAGGATGCAACTGAACTGGAGAATAACAAAAACCAGATCATCAATACACTCCGGAATTACGATATTGAAATTTCAAGGATTTCTGCAACGGTGGGCCCAACAGTAACATTGTATGAGATCATACCGGCTGCGGGGGTGCGCATTTCCCGTATCAAGAACCTGGAAGATGATATTGCATTAAGTCTTGCAGCGTTGGGCATTCGTATCATAGCGCCCATTCCGGGAAAGGGAACGATTGGTATTGAAGTACCGAATGCGAAGAAAACGATTGTGAGTATGAGAACACTGCTCGATACAGATCGTTTTAAAAAGAATAGTTTCTCGCTGCCTATTGCGATTGGTAAAAAGATCAACAATGAAAACTTTATTGTAGACCTTGCCAATATGCCTCACTTGCTGATGGCAGGTGCCACCGGGCAGGGTAAATCAGTGGGATTAAATGCCATACTCGTTTCTTTATTATATAGCAAACATCCATCGCAATTGAAATTTGTA
This sequence comes from Bacteroidota bacterium, assembly GCA_018268085.1. Lineage (GTDB taxonomy): Bacteria > Bacteroidota > Bacteroidia > Chitinophagales > Chitinophagaceae > Ferruginibacter. The sequence continues at coordinate 32,226 of JAFDXE010000036.1, read as the reverse complement.
TTGGTGGATCCGAAGAAAGTAGAGTTGAGTATTTATAAAACAATTGAAAAGCATTTCCTGGCAAAATTGCCCGGCGAAGAAGATGCCATCATTACCGATACCAAGAAAGTTGTGCATACGCTGAATGCCATGTGTATTGAAATGGACAACCGGTACGACCTGTTAAAAGAAGCGGGTTGCAGAAACATCAGGGAATACAACGAAAAATTTGTTTCAAGAAAACTGAACCCGGAGAAAGGCCACCAGTTCCTGCCATTTATTGTATTGGTGGTAGATGAATTTGCCGATCTGATCATGACGGCGGGTAAAGAAGTTGAAATGCCGATAGCCCGTTTGGCACAATTGGCCAGGGCGGTTGGTATTCACCTCATCATTGCCACACAGCGCCCTTCTGTAAATATTATTACCGGAACGATCAAGGCGAATTTCCCGGCACGTATTGCGTTTAAGGTGAGTAGTAAGATCGATAGTAGAACCATCCTGGATACCGGCGGCGCCGAACAATTGATTGGTAAAGGAGATATGCTCATCAGTTATAATGGTGAACTGGTTCGTTTGCAGTGTGCTTTCGTGGATACACCTGAAGTAGATAAGATTGTTGACTTCATCAGCGGTCAGCGTGGATACGCCCAGGCATTCCTGTTACCGGAATATGTAGATGAAAAGGAAATGGAAGGCAAAGATTTCGACATTAATGATAAAGATGCGTTGTTTGAAGATGCGGCGAGGCTCATCGTTGGCAGCCAGAGTGGAAGTACTTCCCTGCTTCAGCGAAGGATGAAACTCGGTTACAATCGTGCAGGTCGCCTCATGGATCAACTGGAAGCCGCAGGCATTGTGGGTCCGAACCAGGGCAGCAAGGTAAGAGACGTGTTGATTAAAACAGAATCGGAATTACAGGCGCATCTAAATGAAATGATTTAAAGATTGCTGAATTGTGAATGGGATAATAAGTTTACAGCGCTGTTGTGTAACGGCGCTTTTTTATGTACGTAGGTAACTTCACCCCACCTTATTCAAAGGAGAGGGACTTGAATTCGTTTACTTTTATCTTCCATTAATTAATAATAGTTCGTGCAATCCATCTAATTCCTGTAATCACATTCTCCATTCATAATTCATAATTCATAATTCAGCATTCACAATTCAGCATTCACAATTCAGCATTCACAATTCAACATTCATAATTCATCTTCATACTTCCACTTTCCTTAATTTAGCGCCAATTACATTTCATGTCTAAATTTTTAATTGTAGGACTCGGCAACCCGGGAAATGAATATGCGCATACAAGGCACAATATTGGGTTTGATGTGCTGTATGCCTTTGTGGCAAAACATGGCGGCGAATTCAAAACAGACAGGCTTGCGTACAGGGCTGAAATAAAATGGAAAGGAAAAACGTTTATATGTATTTGTCCGACCACGTACATGAATTTGAGCGGAAAAGCATTTAAATACTGGCTCGATAAAGAGAAAGTATCCCTGGAAAATACGCTTACCATTGTAGATGAACTGGCCCTGCCGCTGGAAAAACTGCGTTTAAGGGGAAAGGGTAGTGATGCCGGGCACAATGGCCTTAAGGATATTCAGCAGGTATTGGGAACAGATGCGTATCCCAAACTGCGCTTCGGCATCGGGAGTAATTATCCCAAAGGCATGCAGGCCGACTTTGTACTGGGTAAATGGAAGCCTGAAGAAATTGCACTGGTAAAGATTAAAATTGAAAAAAGTGTAGAAATAATAGAGCAATTTGCCACTATCGGACTGGAAAGAACGATGAGTGTAGTAAATAATCTGGTTTATAAAGCCCAAGAATAATTCAAACACGTGGTTTTTTTAATGTGTTTTTGTTTATTTTCGGTGCTCCAAAAACTAAGTCCCTAAAAAAACCAGCGATTAACAGATATGAAGATAATATGTATAGGTAGAAATTATGCGGATCATGCTAAGGAACTCGGAAACGACATACCGGATGAACCAATAATATTTATGAAACCCAAGAGTGCCTTATTGCAGGCACATACTCCATTTTATTATCCTGAATTTACCAATGAGCTGAACTACGAGTGTGAGTTGGTACTGCGTATCTGCAAAAATGGAAAGTATATCCAGGAACGCCATGCTTCTAATTATTATAATGGTGTAACAGTAGGGATTGATTTTACAGCCCGTGATATCCAGGATGAGTGTAAGAAGAAAGGATTGCCCTGGGAAAAAGCAAAAGCATTTGATAATTCGGCGGCAGTGGGAAAATTTGTAGACATTACACCTGAAATCAATAAAAAGAATATCAATTTCTCTTTTAATAAAAATGGGGAAACCGTTCAAACAGGTAACTCTGGCCAAATGATATTCAGTTTTGATAGCCTGATAGCACATATCTCCAATTATTTCTCTTTAAACATTGGCGACCTTGTATTTACCGGAACTCCTGCTGGTGTAGGCGAATGTGTGGTAGGCGACGAACTTGAAGCATTTATGGATGGTAAGAGTATGCTGAAGATTGAAGTGAAATAGATACTTATTTTAATAAAAATACCAGGGGCTCCGTAATCACTACGGAGCTTTTTCATATAAATTATTACCGCTCACAGCTCACAGCTCATACCTCACAGCTCCCAACTAACCTCCCCAATCAAAATATCCCGCCGACCTGATCTTATTCCTCATCGTATCCATATCGCAAACCAGTTGTTTCCGGGAATATTGATGAACAGAAAATTCATGCTCCGTAAATTTTTCATTGGATTCCAGTTGATCGAGGCAAACCATAACCCGGCTGAAGATCCCGAGGGAAAGAATTGATAAAAACTGCTGTACATTTTTACGGGGTAAACCGCATTGCCAGGCTTCGTTACCCGCTGCCGCTAGTTTTGTTTTGAAGCAGGAACGTAATTCCCGGATATGTTTTGTTTCGGTAACCAGGGTTTTTATCCCGTTCTCCCGGTCTTTGTACACATCAAAAATATCGTTCGACAATTGCATCAGTCCGCCCAGGTGATATACCAGCTTAATTTCTTTGGTCGATGGGAAAGGCAAAAAAGCGGAACGGTAAAATAATAAGGAAGCCCCGCCTTTATAAAAGGTTATGTGTTCTATTTCTCCTGTTGAAATGGAAGCATTTGTTTGTTTCTTACTTTCTACCTGGGCATGATACACTTCCCTTAATGCATCTCTCATCCTGTTTTTATCCGGAACATGTTGCAGCGCATTTTTGTAAAAGTAATCGAACAATTGTTCGTTCGATTTTTTTATGGAAGTGTTGCCAGGTGTTAAGAAATCTTCGATGGCTTCGTCAGATAAATATTGCTTGTCGAAAAAATCATCAAACAAACCAGTCATGGCGCCCTGTGCAGTAGCCGCCAGCCGTTCTGTATCACTCATCTTTTTATTGTGCAGCCTGCAAAAAGCTTCTCCCAAAATTGCAGGAACGGCAAGACCGTAGTATTGTGTGATTTTTTTCAGGTCTGCTTCATCCAATGAACCATCATTTTGGCTGATAGCAGATTGAAGAACGGGCTGTACATTTTTTGTAAGAAAATCTTTTTGTAGGGAAATGTATTTCAGTACCTGTTGTAACGTTGTGATCAATTGAATGATTTTCATATTTCAATCCATTAATCAGCCTTCCCGGTAAAAATCGATGAGTGCGCCAAAATAACTTTCGTTCCAGCCTTCCACGATATCATCAAATGCTTCATCGGGAATATTCGAATGCCTGAGTTCAACAGAAGTGCCGTTTTTTATTTCATGAAGCTGGATGGTTACGATGGATGGTTGTTCCTGTTCACCGAAATACCATTCCTGTACAATTTTTTTCCCGGGAACAAATTCAAGGTTTTTGCCGCAAATGCTGTCATCCCACAATGAAAATTCAGTTCCTTCAACAGGCGCCATTAATGCAGGTTCACCCGTCCAAAGTTGAATGGTGGCCGCGTTGGTTAATGCGTTGTACACCTGTTCAGGCGGTGCATTCAGCGTATAATAATGTTTGTAATCTTTCATACTATTTTATAAAGATAGGTGGCTTATTAACATTTATACCTGCCCGGAAAAATGTAAATTTGAACACAATTTAGGGTATATACCTATAGTTATATCCTTGTATTAAAATCAATATTTTTTTATGAAATACACGATAATTTTTTCCTGCCTTTTTTCATTAATCGCTACAACATCTACTGCACAGTATAAGGAATATAAACTAGGGCCAAACGGCGACACGATTAACGCAATTTCCAAAGACGGCCTTAAAACAGGTAAATGGGTAGAACGTACACCCGAACTCAGGGGTAACCCGGGATTTGAAGAAGAAGGTTTGTATGTGAAGGGACAGAAAGACGGCCTTTGGCGTAAATACAGTTTACAGGGCGATTTGCTGGCCGTAGAAAATTTTATTAAAGGGGGCAAAGATGGTGTTCAACAATATTTTACGTATCTCGGTGATCTCGAAAGAGAAGAATCCTGGAAAGGATATAACCCCGATTCTCCATTTGATACGATCCCGATTTATGGTACGGGCAGTGGCGAAATTGTGGACTATAAAATTGTAAAAGCAGAACCTTACAGTGTAAAAGATGGTGAATGGAAATATTACGAACCAGGAACGGGCAGGTTACTCCGTACCGAACAATGGCAACGTAATAACCTCGTAAACCCCGTAGCAAAGCCATCTTCAGAAGCGTACGTTAAACCCAAAAAAGTAGAAAAAACGGCAGAGATGGAAGAATGGGAACGTAAGAACCGCAACAAAAAACATGCAATCCGTGATGGAAGAACGGGAATGTAAATGGGCAGATTCAGCGATGAGGTGATTCGGTGAAAAACTTTGTCTTATATCAATGGGTGAAAGCCAACAGCTAACAGATTTTAGCTAAAAGCCAACGGCCAAAAGGGAGGCAGTACTTTCAATAATTACCATTTCAATCTCATCACATATTGTAAGCTACCGCTTACTGTTTTATCTCCTTCTGCATCGGGTTATTGCCGCCGGATGCACCTCTTGATCTTCCTTCTCTCGCTTTAAACAACTGGTATTTTCCCGGTATTTCCGCAACCGGCCAATTGTTATTCTTTTCATCGATATCAGCAGTTTCCCGGTATGGATCAAGTTTAACAGACACAACTTCCCTGTCTTTCAAAAAATACTTCACTACTTTATTTTCATTTTTACGCCATATATAAACCGGGATACGGTCAACCTGTTTGCTGCCATCTTTAAACGTCCATTCAATTATCAGCGGCATTACCAATCCGCCCTTATTGCTAAACGTTAGTTCATACATAAATTTATTTCCTGCAATTTCTTTTTTCTTTTCGGGGCTAAAATCTTCTGCAGGCGTAACAGGCGTACTGGTAAATGGGGTAGTATCAATCTTTGCCAGGCCACGATCATACCTCCAGTAAAAATCCCTCAGGGTAGTATCTGCATCCGTTGCAAAAACAATTTTTTTGTCTTCCCTGTTTCTTATTTTGGAAATGTCATCATAACTGTTAAGCACTGGTTTGGGAACAGCAGTAGATACCGGGCGTGATTCCGGTTTTCTCTCTGAACTGTCTGTATTTAACACCGCCCATTTTACGGTATCAAGAGAAATATCGCAGGGATCAGTATTAAAGAACCATCCTCTCCAGAACCAATCCAGGTCTTCCGCACTTGCATCTTCCATTGTTCTGAAAAAATCGGCTGGTGTGGGATGTTTAAATGCCCATCTTCTTGCATATTCCCTGAATGAATAATCAAACAGGTCGCGGCCCATGATCGTTTCTCTTAAAATATTTAACCCGGTTGCGGTTTTGCTGTATGCATTTCCACCCACATTAATAATATTGTCGCCATTGGTCATGATGGGTTCCAACTGATCTTTCGGAAGTTTCATGTAATCAACAATTTTATACGCCGGGCCTCTGGTAACCGGGTATTTATTGTCGAACAATTCTTCTGTAAGGTATTCGCAGAATGTATTCAGTCCTTCATCCATCCATGTCCACTGTCTTTCATCGCTGTTGATGATCATCGGGAAAAAGTTATGTCCTACCTCATGTATGATCACACCCAGCATCCCGTTTTTGGTTCCTTCACTGTAGGTGCCATCTTTCTCACACCTTCCGAAGTTGAAACAGATCATCGGGTATTCCATGCCGTTAGCAGCTTCAATACTTTGTGCTACAGGATATGGGTAGGGGATGGTAAACTTTGAATAGGTTTTAATGGTATGCGTTACTACTTTGGTGCTGTACCTCCTGTATAAATTATATGCTTCTTTTCCGTAAGCGCTCATGCACATCACTTTTTTGCCTTCTACTACCGCCGGCATTGCATCCCATATAAATTTTCGGCTGCTGCCCCAGGCAAAGTCACGCACCATATCTGCTTTAAAAATCCAGGTTTTCTTTTGCGTGGATTTTTGTTTTTCTCTTTCCTTTGCTTCGGCAAGCGTTGATATTTCAACAGGCTCTTTTGCATGCTGTGCCGATTGCCACCTGGTAAATTGCGCCGGTGTAAGCACCTGCTGGTAATTCTGGCACTGACCAGTTCCCATGATGATATGATCTGCCGGTACGGTCATCGATACTTTAAAATTCCCGAATGTTAATGCAAACTCAGATCCTACAAACTGGTGATTCTGCCATCCCTGGAAATCGCTGTACACACATAAACGCGGATACCATTGCGTCATGGTAAATAAATCATTGCCATCTTCCGGGAAATATTCAAAGCCGCCCCTGCCGCCGTATTTTGTTCTTTCTATAATATTATAATTCCATTCGATCTTAAAAATAAACTGCTGCCCTGGTTTAAGCGGTTGTGGCAATTCAACCCTCATCATGGTTTTGTTTATGGTATATTTCATTGCCGCTCCTGTAGCGGTTGTTACCTTAAGGATATTATCTCCATATTCTTTATCACTGATGCCACTCATGGAAGCAATATCACGTTCATTAACTGAAGAGGGCATTGTGCTGCCCGATTGATAATTGGCATTGTTGGTAGTACTGTGCTGGTTTTCGTCGAGCTGCAACCAGAGGTAACTCAGCACATCGGGAGAGTTGTTGTAGTAAGTAAGTGTTTCCTTACCATTCAGTACTCTTTTTGGTTCATCGAGTTCACACACAATATCGTAATCACACCGTTGCTGCCAGTATTTCGGGCCCGGTGCGCCGCTTGCTGTACGGAATTCATTTGGAGAAGGAAGAATTGTTCCCAATTGTTCAAACCGGTTGCCGTGGTTGCTGCCGGGATTATTACGGATATCCTGGGCATAACTGCCAACCATAAACGAAACTGTACAAGCAAGCAAAAATAGATTCTTCATATCTGTATTTTATTTCAATAGTATTTTAAAAAGGTAACCTGGTAAAAGCCATGTACGATGCCATAATAATTGCAAAAACCGACACTGAGGTAACCCACCATTTTCTTTGAACTTTCAACCTGTTAACAAAGAGGAACGAAGTTAATAAGATAACACATACTACCAGTATCTGCCCGGCTTCCAACCCAACATTAAAACCAAATAAAGGGATGGCGATTTTTTGGGCAGATGCCAGCATAAAGCGAATGTTGTTGGCGAAACCAAGGCCGTGTATCAATCCAAACAATAGTGCCAGCAGGTAATTCAGTTGTAAAGATGAAGGTTCCCTGTTTTTCTGCAGGAGATTGAACAATCCCGTAGCCATGATGGTAACCGGTATCAGGAATTCTACCCATTTACTGCTCACCTGTACCAGTTCATATACGCTTAGCGCCAGTGTTAATGAATGCCCTACCGTAAATGCGGTAATTAAAATCAACAACTGCTTACTGTTTTGCACAAGGTAAATGGCGGATAATGCTAATATGAATAACAAATGATCTGTTGCATCCCAGCTAATAATATGCTCCCAGCCCAGCTTGAAGTAGAAATAAAAATCATTCATCAGCGATGCAGTAAGTTGGTATATTTTAATGATACAGGCATACGATCAACGATATATTTGGTTCCTTTTTCATCCAGTCAATCGCTATACCTTTGTAACAGCGATCAAACTTATCAAAAATATTGTTGCAATGAAATCTTTATTATACAAGTGGCTGTTTATTGGTTTGATATGGATGAGCAATGTCTCTTTTTTACCTCACCCTTTTTATGTGAGTGTTACGGAGATTGAACACAATGCAAAGGATAAAACGCTTGAGATCAGTTGTAAAATATTTACCGATGACTTTGAGAAAACACTGAGGGCTGCTTATAAGGCTCATGTGGATTTATATGATGCCACTCAAAAAACAGCAATGGATAAACTGGTTAGTAGTTATATTATTAAACACCTTTTGATATCAGTAAATGGCAAACAGGCATCGGTACAGTACAAAGGATTTGAATTGCAGGACGAAGCCATCTACAGTTATTTTGAAATAGACCAGGTTCCTTCCGTAAAAAAGATTGAGCTTACCGATAATATATTATTCGATTACCAGTCGCAGCAAACAAATATTGTACATATAACGGTAAACGGTAACCGTAAAAGTAATAAACTGGAAAATCCGCAGGATAAATTAATTGTGGAGTTCTGAAAAGTTGCAGTGGTAAAATTATTCGGTGTCGTCCATCCCGTCTTTTAATTCATCAGAGATCTTTACAAGGATTTTATCTATTCTCTGTCCATCCATGTCTATAATTTCAAAATGGAAATCTCTCCATTCAAAAGTTTCACCGGTAACAGGGATGTGCTCCAGTTGATGCAGGGCAAATCCGGCAAGGGTATCAAATTCCTGTTCGCCTTCATTCATCCAGTCGGCTTTTTCAAAATAAGCGAGGAAGTCGTAAAAATGAATTTGTCCATCAACCAAAAAACTACCGTCTGTTCTTTTAGTAATTTCATATTCTTCCTGCCCTGTTTGCGGAACATCGCCAATGATGGCTTCCAGAATATCATTGAGTGTGATCATTCCTTCCAGCGTTCCATATTCGTTTACAATAAAACAGGAGTGTATTTTTGTTTCTTTGAATTTTTCCAAAACCTGGTAAGCGGTATTGTTTTCGGGAACAAACAATGCTTTTTTGGTAATGGCCTGGATGCCGGTTCCCGGTGCGGCCTTCAGCATATCTTTTACATATACAAGCCCCTTGATATTATCTACCGTTCCTTCACAAACGGGGAATGTTGAATAAACGATATCTTCAAAACGACCAATTGCTTTTTCCACTGTTTCACTTACATCTATCCAAACAATATCTGTACGGTGCGTCATCAGTGAGGTAATACTTCGATCGCTCAGGTGAAATACCCTTTCAATTATTTCCTTTTCATCTTCTTCGATGGTTCCATGCTCGCTACCTTCCGTGATCATTGCTTTGATCTCTTCTTCCGTTACCGAATTATCAGTTGCTTTTTTTATGTTGAATAATTTAAAAATAATATTGGTAATGCCTGATAACAGCCAAACGAATGGGTGCACCACGGTTGACAATGCATTCATCGGCCTTGCCACATGACGGGCAATTTTCTCGGCCCGGATCAATCCGAATTTTTTGGGAATAAGTTCGCCGAAGATGATGGAAAGAAACGTTACAATAACAACTACAATACTTGTTGCAACAGTATTCGCATACGGTTTTATGAATTCAATCTTTTCGATATAAGGCTGTAAATCGTGACCGAATTTTTCTCCTGAATACACACCCGTTAATATAGCGATCAACGTGATGCCGATCTGGGCAGTACTTAAAAATTTCTCTGGATTTTCGGCGAGATCGAGTGCCGTTTTTGCTTTCTCATCGCCTTTATTGGCCATCGATTCGAGGCGTGCCTTCCGGGCGCTTACGAGGGCAATTTCACTCATCACAAACAATGCGTTCAGGAAAATAAGGAATAACAGTATAAATATCTCCATAATGATTTATGACAGACTGAAAATTTTGCTGTACAATTTTGCGACCAAATATCCGAAAATAAAACCAATCAGGCCTCCGCAAATCACATCCAGCGGATAATGCACACCTACATAAACCTGTGCAAAGCAGATTAATGAGGCCCACAATATAAATAAAAGGGCCCATTTGCCTATGAGCCTGCTGAGGGTAAAATAAAAGAACGAACCCATTGCAAAATGATTGGTTGCATGAGATGAAGTAAAACTTGAGCTCTGTGGCCGGTAAGATACGAGAATGCGAATGCTGTCGGCCAGTGTTGGATCATTGCAGGGACGTAACCGGAAAACATGTTCTTTAATGAGGTCGCTGCTGATAAAATTGGAGATCACAACGGTTAACGCCCCGAATACAATCCACCAGAATGCCTTTTTTTTGAGGTTGATGATAGCAAAAACGAACAGGAACAGGTAAAATGGCCACCAGGTATCCCTGTTTCTTACAAACAGCATGAACGTGTCGATGTAATCATTGTGCCAGTGACCGGCATTGATCGCCTGGAAAAGATTCCTGTCGAGTTGAAGCAAACTATTCATTTGTGGCAATGTACAATACTATTAACGTTTATACATAATCCGGCAAAAATAATTCATCTAATTTTGCGGCATATAAAAATTGATTGAATGGGCTTTTTAAATAAGATTCCGAGAATTATCCGCTGGGTATTTTCTGTACTATTCCTGTTTTTTATTTTGATGAGCCTGTACAGGTTGTTATTCTTTTTTCATTATCAGCCTGCCAATCGTCCGTTCAGTGGTTCTGCATTTCTACTCGGGATGCGCTATGATGCCAGGATGGTTTCCATATTGGGCATTGTGATGTTGCTGTTGTGTTTGATTCCCTTCTTAAATCCATTTAAAAGAAAAGCGGCTGTTGGATTCTGGACAATTTTTTTAAGCCTGGTTTTTTTTATCAGCCTCATTGTGTATGGAGCTGATTTTTACCATTACGACTACCTGCACCAGCGTTTAAATGCATCGGTACTGAATTACCTGCAGGACGCCGGTATTTCCGCCGGGATGATGTGGCAAACCTATCCGTTGTTAAAGATCAGCGTGGCGTTTATTGTATTGCTGCTGTTGTTTGCCGGGTGGACAAAACGAAAATTAAAGGCATTCCAGGAAAAACAACCGCTGGAAAAAAGCAAACTCAATACAGTTTGGTATATAGTTTTTGTGTTGATCTTAGGCGGGTATTGTTTTGGTAAGCTCAACCAGTATCCTTTGCGCTGGAGTGATGCATTTATTTTTACGGATGAATTTAAATCTGCAACGGCCCTCAATCCTTACCAGAGTTTTTTCAGCTCGCTGAGTTTTAAAAATTCAGGATATGATATTAAAAAGGTAAGAGAAAGTTATGCTACCATGGCTGACTACCTGGATGTAAAAGATAAAGACAGCAGTAAACTTAATTATGAAAGAACATATTCCTTTACAGATGTTCCGCAGGTACACCCCAACGTTATTGTGGTGATCTGTGAAAGTTTCAGTGCCTATAAAAGTTCCATGTTTGGCAATAAGATGGATGCAACACCTTATTTTAACAGTATGTGCAATGAAGGTGTGTTTTTTGAGCGGTGCTTTACACCGGCATTTGGAACAGCCAGGGGCGTGTGGGCAACCATTACCGGCATCCCGGATGTAGAACAACCCAAAACAGCCAGCAGAAATCCCTCAGCCGTAGATCAGCATACCATTATCAGTGATTTTACGGATCACAAGAAATTTTATTTCCTGGGTGGCAGTACTACCTGGGCAAATATCCGGGGATTGCTGCACAACAATATTGAAGATCTGACCATCTACGAACAGGAAAATTTTAAAGCACAGAAAGAAGATGTATGGGGTATCAGTGATAAAAATCTTTTCCTGGAAGCCAATAAAATATTGTCGCAACAAACAAAACCTTTCTTTGCCGTGATACAAACAGCCGACAATCACCGGCCTTATACTATACCTGCTGAAGACCTGGATGAATTTAAAAAAGTAAATTATCCGGCAGATACGTTGAAGAAATATGGTTTCGATGATAACGGGCAGTTGAATGCATTTCGTTATACCGATTTTAACTATCGGAAATTTATTGAAGCTGCTAAAAAAGAAAAATATTTCAAGAATACCATCTTTGTTTTTGTAGGCGATCATGGTTTGCATGGTGATGCCGGCGACCTGTTTCCGCAGAGCTTTACCAAACAGGGTATTTTAAATGAACATGTGCCATTGTTGTTTTATGCACCTGGTTTACTGCAACCAAAAAAAGTAAGAAAAGTAGCTTCGCAATTGGATATTCTTCCTTCTGTAGCTTCTATCTGCAAACAACCGTATATAAACAATGCATTTGGAAGGAATTTATTCGACAGTGCCGATACTAAACAACGCTATGCATTTATTGCCGATCCTGACTTATCAACCATTGGCGTTGTAAGCGACGAATATTATTACCGCAGAAATTTAAAAACCGGTTCTAAGGATTTTGTTTCAGTGATTAATAATGACCCCGTTAATAATAATGCGCATACCGATAGTTTGCAAAAACAAATGTCAACACTCACCGAAGCATGGTATGAAACCGCCAAATACCTGTTGTATAATAACAAGAAGAAAAAAAAATAATATAGATTGTATAACAGAGCAAGTATTTTTGCAGGAAGTTATTGCTTAAGACAATCTTATTATGCTTATAAAATGGCGGGTTCCAAAAACAATACAGTGGATAGTAACGTTGTTTTTTATCTACCTGTTTATTTTTACTGCTTTCAGAATTGCAACTGTTATATGCTTTAAACCGGCATCGATTTCGGTATTAGACCTGTGGCCATCATTCTGGCTGGGTTTAAAATACGATCTGCGCTGGATTGCTTTTATCCTGTTTCCCATTGCGTTGTTTTCTTTATATCCGAAATTCTCTCCTTTTTACAGTGAACGGTTAAAAAAATTCTGGACCATCTATCTTGGTATTGTAACCTTGCTGGTATTGTTCTTTTATGGGGCTGATTTTGGCCAGTTCGCTTATATCAATGCAAGGTTGAATGCTGATGCGTTGATATTTGCCGAAGATCCCCAGGAAAGTATCCAGATGGTTTGGCAGAGTTACCCGATCGTTTGGATTTTGATCGGGTTGTTCGGTGCCGTGCTGATGGTAACGTGGATGTTCAGACGAACCCATGTAGGCGTTGAAGGAAAGAATATGAACGTTCACAAGTTTACCTACCGGCGCAGGTGGCATGTGGCGGCATTGCTTTTGCTGGGCTGGTTTATGTATGGATTTTTAACGGCGGCACCGTTGAATTTTTTCCGTGCGTTTAACCTTAATGATGAATTCAAAAGCAACCTTGCGCTGAATCCATTGCAGAACTTTTTTACAACGCTCCGTTTTCGTAAACCGGAGTTTCAAACAAAGGCGAAGGAACATTATCCGGAAATAGCACGCTTTCTTGATCTTCAGAAATCATCCACTTCAAATTCATATTCCCGTTTGGTTCAGCCCGGCAGTAAAACGCTCGAGTCGCAACCGAACATTGTACTGGTTATTTGCGAAAGCTTCAGCATGTATAAAAGCAGCATGAGCGGAAATCCGTTGAACAGTACGCCCTACTTTAATGAGCTTTGTCACAACGGGATTTTTTTTGAAAGATGTTTTTCGCCAACATTCGGAACGGCCAGGGGTGTATTTGCCACCATTACCGGTATTCCCGATGTACAGTTGAGCACATTTGCCACACGTAACGATGCTTCTGTAAACCAGCGAACGATCATCAATGATTTTAACGGGTATGAAAAATTTTATTTTATTGGAGGAAGAAGCCAGTTCAATAATTTTTCAGGGCTGGTAAAAAATATAAAAGATGTACACGTGTATGAGGAAGGGAGCTATTCGGCAAAAAAATTAAACGTATGGGGCATTAGCGATAAAAATTTATTCCTGGAAGCCAATGCCGTTATTTCAAAACAAAGCAAGCCTTTTTTTGCCATCATACAAACAGCGGATAATCATCGCCCATTTGACATACCGGAAGAGGATACCGATTTTCATGTAAAGCCCATTCCGGAAGAAGAACTCGCCAAAAATGGTTTTGAATCGCAGAAGGAATTCAATGCGTTTGCCTATACCGATTATTGTTTTCAGAAATTTATTGAAACTGCAAAAAAGGAGGCTTATTTCAGCAATACCATTTTTGTATTTGTAGGTGATCATGGCGTGGAAGGAAATGCGGATGCAGTATATCCGCATGCATGGACGGAACAGCGGTTAAGTGATGAACATATTCCATTACTGCTGTATGCACCGGATTTGCTTACGCCACAGATTCGTACGGAAGCTGTATCACAAATAGATGTGTTGCCTACAATAGCCGGCCTGCTTCAGCAGCCCTATACGAATCATACATTAGGTCGTGATCTTCTCGATTCCTGCAAAAATGAAAATGCTGCATTCATCATTTACCATGCGCCGGGTTGGATAGGTGTTGTAACCGACCATTATTTTTACAGGAAAAACATCCGCATTAATAAAGAAGAACTGGTTCCGGTTAAAAATAATTTACCTCCGCAAACGCAGAAACAGGCAGATTCTACGAAGAAACATTTGTCTGAACTCACTTCCGCTATTTATGAAACGGCGAGGTGGATGCTGGTGAATAATAAAAACGGGAAATAAAATGTATTCATGAATGATAGCGCACAATCACTTTGTTTTAGTTGCGATCATGATCAGTCTCGGAGAATTCTTTACCGAGTAGTTAGAAAAATTATAGTCCCCGAAAACCTCTTTTATCTGTAAGCCCTGGTAAGCAAACATATCGGTGAAGTCGCCCAAAGAAAATTTTGCCACTCTCTCTGTAAATATCAATGGTTCATCAAGGGCATTGTCCTGCACTTCAATTTTTTTATAGAAATGCGTTTCATCAAACCACTTGGTGATCAGGTAATGTACATCGTCAATTTCTTTTTCAGAATGATGAACGAGATTGTCTTCTTCAAAATGAACATTCAGGTAATCCATTACAAACGTTCCTTTTGATTTTAAAGAACCGGCAATGGTTCTGATGGCATTATCATGTTCACGGTTGGTTTTGAAATAACCGAAACTTGTAAAAAAATTAAAGGCGTAATCAAAGTAATTTATCCAGAAGGGAAGACGCATGTCGTGCTGGTAAAAATGCAGGTTGTCCGACTGGTGTTTTAATGCTTCCAGGATACTGTCGTTGCTCAGGTCGATGCCTGTAACATCAAACCCTTTGGCAGCAAGTTGTATGGAGTGGCGTCCTTTACCACAGGCTACGTCAAGCATTAGTGAACCTGCGGCAGGTTTTAATAATGTTATCAGCTTGTCTATAAATGCAGCAGCTTCTTTTCCATCCCGGCCCGAATATAACTGGTGGTAGTAGCTTGTATTAAACCATTCTTTGAACCATGTTTGCATGCAACAAAGGTACTGGGGAAGATTCATTTTGCAATCGAACGGCAACGAATGGTTACCTCAACATCGCTATTTTTTTTTAACTATCTCAACCAAAATTGCCGGCTGCATTGTACCATAAACTATGGTGGGGAGAACGGCAATTCTTACGTGGTTTTGTTATATTTGCAACTCTAAAATCTCGTCATGGCATTGATAAAAAGTATTTCCGGGATCAGGGGTACAATCGGCGGAAAACCTAATGATAATCTCACTCCACTTGATATTGTAAAATTTACAGCAGCTTATGGCACCTGGCTTCTGCAACAGGATGAGCAGTTAACAACAGCAGCTAAAAAAGTTGTTGTAGGAAGGGATGGAAGAATCAGTGGAATGATGGTTAAAAACCTCGTGAATGCTACACTCTCCTCGTTGGGTATTGATGTAATTGATATCGATTACAGTACCACACCTACCGTTGAAATGGCAGTCGGCTTTTTGAAGGCAGACGGCGGAATTATATTAACGGCCAGTCACAATCCACAGGAATGGAATGCATTAAAGTTATTGAACAACAAAGGTGAATTCATCAGCGGAGAAGAAGGTAAAACCATACTTGATATTGCTGCTAAGGAAGCTTTTCAGTTTGTATCCGTTGAAAAGCTCGGCAATATTTCGGTGAATAATGACATGCTGAAGCAACATATAGACAAAATACTTCAGCACAAGCTCATAGATACAAAGGCAATCGCGTCTGCTAATTTCAGAATTGTGGTAGATGCGGTAAACAGCACCGGCGCTTTCGCCGTTCCTATGTTATTAAAAGCGTTGGGCGTGAGCGATGTCATCGTTATCAACGGTGAAGTAAACGGTCATTTTGCCCATAATCCTGAGCCATTGCCCGAACACCTTACCGGGCTCAGCCAGGAAGTTTGTATGCAAAAAGCTTCGTTGGGTATTGCTGTAGATCCGGATGTAGACAGGCTGTGTTTTGTGTGTGAAGACGGAAGCATGTTTGGAGAAGAATATACGTTGGTGGCTGTGGCAGATTATGTATTGGGCACGCAGAAGGGGAATACCGTTAGCAACATGTCGTCAACAAAGGCATTGAAAGATATAACGTTAAAGCATGGGGGCAAATATTTTGCCAGTGCAGTGGGTGAAGTGAATGTGGTTACAAAAATGAAATCGGTGAATGCGGTAATTGGTGGAGAAGGTAATGGCGGCATCATTGTTCCCGATTTACATTATGGCCGGGATGCATTGATCGGTATAGCCTTGTTCCTGTCGCACCTGGCTAAAAGTAAAAAGAGTATCAAACAACTCAGGAATACTTATCCCGATTACTTTATCAGCAAAAATAAAATGGTGCTTAATGATGGGGTAGATGTAAAACAGGTGTTTGAAAAAATTGAGCAAAAATATAAAACACATCCAATCAATAGTGAAGATGGATTGAAAATAGAATTTGAGGAAGACTGGGTTCACCTGCGCACCAGCAATACAGAACCAATCATCCGTATCTATGCAGAAAGTAATTTTGAGAAAACGGCCGATAATATTGCCATGCGATTAATGAAAGATATACAGGAAGCGATGTAAATTTGTTCCTGATCACAAACGAAATCATCTTATGAACAACCGTATTTATTTCGATAACGCTGCTACCACTACGCTCGATCCACAGGTGCTGGAAGCGATGATGCCCTACCTCACAGAAAAATTTGGTAATCCATCTTCAATATATTCTTACGGAAGGGAAACGAGGATGGCCATTGAAACAGCCCGTAAATCCATTGCAAAAATTCTGAACGCACATCCTGCTGAAATATTTTTCACCAGTGGTGGAACGGAAAGCAGCAATACCGCCATACTGGCTGCAGTAAGAGACCTCGGGTGCAAACGCATCATCACTTCAAAAATTGAACATCATGCCGTTTCACATACAGTTGAATATCTCGATAACCGTGATGCGGTTAAAGTAAACTTTGTAAAATTATTACCTGACGGTCATGTTGATTTGAAAGACCTCGAACGCCTGTTGTCGTCTTCTGCTGAAAAAACACTGGTTACGCTGATGCATGCAAACAATGAGATCGGTAACCTGCTCGATATTCATGCGGTTGGCAATATGTGTAAAGCACACAGCGCTATTTTTCATAGCGATACGGTGCAAACGGTTGGGCATTTTCCTTTCGATCTTCGCAATACACCGGTGCATTTTATTACTGCAGCAGCACATAAATTCCATGGCCCGAAAGGGGTGGGTATGTTGTACATCAATGAAAATGTACGCATCAAACCATTGGTTCATGGTGGCGCTCAGGAACGTAACATGCGTGCAGGTACGGAAAATATTTATGGTATCGCCGGTTTGGCAAAAGCACTTGAACTGGCAACCAGCAATCATGAAACAGACAAGGCAGCAATCACCGCCGTTAAACAATACATGCATGATCAGTTGCTGAAACACATTCCCGGTGTGGCATTTAACGGTGATGTATTTGGAAAGAGTTTATACACGGTATTAAGTACCAGTTTTCCTAAAACAGAAAAATCTGAAATGATCCTGTTCAATCTCGATATTAATAATATCTGCGCCAGTGGTGGCAGCGCCTGTACATCAGGTGCGGAACAGGGAAGTCATGTAATTTCTGCTATCAACAATAATCCAAACCAGATTACGGTGCGGTTTAGTTTTTCTAAATACAATACAAAAGAAGAAGTAGATGTGGTTGTAGAAAAATTAAAAGAGTTGATCTAGTGTTTACTGAGGTTCATCTTTTTTCGCTGGTGCTTGTATGCATTATCGTTTTCCAAAAATGTATTCCTGGTTTTTTGGGAATACCGGCATAACAAGTTAAAAATTATATCCCAGTTTATCAGACAGTTCCTTTGGCAGTACAGGTAATTTTCTCCTGTCGATCAGGAAGCTGTTGAGTTGTGCAATTTCTTTGAAGATGTAGTGTTTATCCATTGCCCCCTGCAGGTAGCCGGCACCGGTACTACCGCCCGTTCCAACCCTGCTGCCGATCATTCTTTTAACCATATTGATATGCCTGTAGCGCCAGTTACCTAACTGATTGTCGATTTCAAGTAAGGTGTCAAGCAACTGGAATGGTAACTCCAGCATTGGATAACCACGGTATAACATTATGAACAAAGCCGACCGGCAAGCCGCTGCACTAAGGTTACGTTCAGGGTTATGCGCTTCATTGAAGAAAATATGCTTAAAATGTTCAACGTTGTTTTTTTCTCCTTCAGATAAACTATTGTCGTAAATGTTTTCATAATCTTCCCAGAAAGGATGTTTGCCCTGGGAAGATGCTTCGTGATAATTTTTCCAGAAAGTATCGCCTGTTAAAAATGGCATGCGTTCAAGCCATTTGTTTACCAGTTGTATTACGGAAGGCGTTTGTTCTGCATTTTTAATAATGGCTACATCCTCCGGTTTTAATTGTTTGATGTAATAATCCTGGCCGTGACGTTGTTCAAATTTCAATCCCAGCTTTGCTTCAATGATCTTGAATTGCCAGCTTTGAAATCCGGATGCAGGCCGGAGCATATCCCTGAAATCAAGAAAATCCATGGGCGTCATGGTTTCCAGGATATCAATTTGCTGCACCAGTACTTTTAATATTACGCCTACACGTTTAAACCTGTGTACGATCGTTTGTAATTCATCAGAATTATCGTTCAGCGAAGGTTTATTCATTAATTCAATAACTGAATTTACTTCAAACAATATCTGTTTAAACCAAAGTTCGTATGCCTGGTGAATTACGATGAAGAGCATTTCTTCATGCGCCGGCTGATTGCCTTCTTCAAAACTAACGGGCTGCTGTGCATGAATGATCTTATTCAATTGCAAATAATCTCCGTAATAAACAGGTTGCTGAGCCATACTGTAAAATTTGATGCAAACTTAAGGAAAGCGGTGCTACAATCAGGTGAGGAAAATCAGCAATTTCAAATCTCCTGTTATCGGATAAGAACGGTAGTACCTTTTTGAAAAACCGGCTGGTAGGATTTCATATTGTAGTACTCCAGTATCCATACATAAGTTCCGGGTTCGCAATCATGACCTTTGAATTTACCATCCCACTTTTTCGTCCAGTCATTGGTAAAAAATATCCGCTGACCATAACGATTGAATACACTGAATTTCAGATCTGCCGCTTTATAAGCGTTTACCGGGTACAGGTAATCGTTCAATCCATCATTATTAGGTGTGAATGCTGAAGGAACAGCTATGAAGCAGTTGTGCAGGATATTCAGGTTGAGCACGGTGGTGTCTTTGCATCCGAAAATATCCGTTACTTCCAATGAAACTGGTGCATAATAATCTGCAGCGTGATATGGATAAAATTGCTGCGGCGGATTCTGGAGGTTACTGGTATTTCCATTGGCAAAATTCCAGTTCCACGATACGATATTATTTCCTGGACTGGCCAGTATGCTCATGTCTTTAAATGATGCCGGATCGCCAGGGCAAATCAGCAGGGTTGCATCAAATTTTGCATTCAATGTATTGCGAAGGAATATAGAACCTGAAGTGGTGTCGGCACAAACACCATTGTTAACGATCAGCAGCACATCATGTGTTCCAAAAGTATTATAGGCTACAACCGGATTTTGTGCTGAAGTAATAAACAACCCGTTGTCAAAATTCCATAACCAGTTATTTACCTGGTTGTGTGCATTGTGATAAAATTGCACCGTATCCAGGGTACATCCATATTTAATGGAATATTGAAAATCGGCATTCACGGTGTCTTTAACGGTAAAGAATAAAAATCCGGCCGGACTTTGTTGACCACATTCATCTATCAGTGTATTGCCATCATTGCCTTGTTTAAGGGAGATCTTAAATGTACCTGAAGTTAACAATGGGTTTTCGAGTAATACGTTTATGGTATAGGTTAACCCTTCATCGCAGGTAGCGGTTGCGCCCAAAATGGCTACCGGGTAAGGTCCATCACTGATGACAAAATCCGATCCGTCGGCAGCAATGCTGTTACAACGAATTTTTTTCCGGAAAACAAGTTCCAGCGATTGCGGTGCACATCCCGGTTTGGTAATACTATCCATTGGCGTTGGTACTACCGGGTGAATGGTTAATGCAATCGAATCGTTATCCGGTATCTCCCGGTCACAGTTGTCGAGCAAGGTATTTCCATCCGATCCATGTTTAATTCTAACGAGGTAATTGCCGGGTGGGAGCGGAGTGCTAAGGGTAAGTGTAACCTTGTCCATATCGAAACCGGTATTGCAACCATTCCCGCTAACGGAGGTTACCGTTGCCACTGCAGGTTCAATAAAAAATTCTGCACTGCTGATGCTACTGCATTTCATTTTTTTGTTGAGCGACACTTCTACCTGTGATCCATCGCATGGCGCATCGGCATTTTCCATCACCGGTAGTTTTGGATCGGTGATGCTTGCAGTACCTCCACCAAACGATAATGCGTAGCCGCTTTGGCTATCCGTATAATGACTTACCAGCAGCAGGTATTTATGACCTTCATAAATGGTAGGCATAGCCGCAAATGTGGGTTCATTTTGCGATGGCACGGAAGCACACTGAACATAGTTAACTCCACTCGATGAAGTGCCGGTATTTCCACTGGATCCAGACCAGTTGCCTGTTACCACAAGTGACGATATCGTGTACACATCGTCGGGGTTATGACCGGTGATATCATACAATTGCCAGTCGTAATCATCACTGGGTGTATTGGGAACGATGGTAAAACCAAGTGTACCGGTTTGATAACAGGTGAATTTATACCAGAATGGATTTTTGTTGGAATAATTGGTTGAAGCGGAAGAAGTACATCCGGGAACATACAAACTATTGGAACTGCAAATAGGAACGGTAGATTGCTGGAAAGTAGTGGTGCCGCAAACAGGAAAAGCCGTGGAAGGATTTTGTCCTAATGTGGTACACTGCGCCAGGCTCCGGAAATTGCATAGGCTAGTAAAAAAAATCAATATAAGTAAACATCTCCTCATCAACTTTGTAAAGTTATTTGAAAGACTTTCTTTATAACGAAAATGCTGCAAGTGTTAGTATAGATTTAACAAGATTGTACAATATAAATGGGTAGGGAAATTGCTCTGTTGGTCAGCAAAAAATAACAGCAAAAAATTATTTCACCTTCGATTTTATCTCCTGTAATTTGAGTAATGCTTCAACGGGTGTAAGCCGGTTAATATCTACCGCTTCCAGCAATTCCCTGATCTCTTCAAAGGTTACGGAATGAGCATCGAATATGCTGAGTTGCATTTTAGAATTAGTGATATCTTTTATCCCGTCGGAAATATTTTTTCTTTTCCCGCTTTCTTTATGTTCCCTCACTTCTTCCAGTTGTGCTAAAATTTCATTGGCACGGTCAATCAGGGCTGGAGGCATACCGGCCATGCGGGCAACATGAATACCAAAGCTGTGTGTGCTTCCGCCGGGCGCCAGTTTCCTGAGGAAAATAATTTTATTGCCCACTTCTTTATTGGTAACATGATAATTCTTGATCCTGTCGAGGCGATTCTCCAGTTCATTCAATTCATGATAGTGTGTAGCAAACAATATTTTTGGTTTGCAGGGCGAATGATGCAGGTACTCTGCAATGCTCCAGGCAATGGAAATTCCATCGTAAGTAGAAGTGCCTCTTCCGATTTCATCAAGTAAAATAAGGCTTCGTGCAGTGAGGTTGTTGATGATGCTGGCGGTTTCATTCATTTCAACCATGAATGTACTTTCGCCACCGCTCAGGTTATCGGATGCGCCCACCCTGGTAAAAATTTTATCTGTGAGTGGAATTTTTGCCGAAGACGCCGGAACAAAACTGCCCATGTGGGCGAGTAGGGTAATGAGTGCAGTTTGCCGGAGTATCGCACTTTTACCACTCATATTCGGGCCGGTAAGGATGATGATCTGTTGTGTATTTGCAGATAAACTGATGTCGTTACTGATATAGGTTTCTCCAACAGGTAAGTTGCGTTCGATCACCGGGTGGCGGCTGTCTTTTAGTTCCAGTTCATCACCTTCATGTAACATTGGTTTTTTATAATTGAACTGCAACGCATTGTTGGCAAAACAACCCAGGCAATCGAGTGTAGCCAATACATGTCCGTTTAACTGCACGGCAGCAATATAATCCTGCAGTTCATTGAGCAGTTCCTGGAAAAGTTGTTGTTCAATTTGTAATATCCTGTCTTCTGCACCAACAATTTTCTCTTCATATACTTTTAGTTCAGGAGTAATATATCGTTCTGCATTGGCGAGTGTTTGTTTGCGTATCCAGGTTTCCGGAACTTTATTTTTATGAAGATTAGTTACTTCAAGGTAATACCCAAACACGTTATTAAAACTGATCTTCAGGGAAGAAATGCCGGTGTTGATGGCTTCTTTCTGTTGTAACTCCAGCAGGTAATTTTTACCACCACTTGCGATGGAACGCAGTTCATCCAGTTCATCATGGATACCGCTTGCAATCAAGCCGCCTTTATTAACTGCTGCCGGTGGATTTTCATTGATCTCCTTAATTATTTTATTGAGAATATAATTGCAACCATTCAGCGAATCGGCCAGTCGTTTTAAATATTCATTGGAAGAATTGCTGCAAATGCTTTTGATGATTTCTGTTTGTTGTAAACCTTTCGCCACCTGCAATACTTCACGGGGATTGATTTTTTTTAAAGGTACTTTCGCCGCAAGTCTTTCTATATCTCCGGCTTGTTTAATGTGCTGTAATATTTTATTGCGTATATCCGTTTCCTTTACCAGGTATTCAACTGCATTAAGTCGCTCGTTGATACGCAGTACATCATTCAGCGGCATCAGCATCCAGCGCTTTAACAAACGGGCGCCCATCGGCGAAACCGTGTTATTGATCGTTTTAAATAAGGTATTGGTATTTTCATTTCCGAATAACTCCAGGTTGCGAACGGTGAAACGGTCCATCCATAAATGTTCATCTTTATTGATGCGCTGCAAAGAAGTGATGTGTTGCAGGTTGGGATGTTCCGTATCTTTTAAATAATGCAGGATAGCGCCCGATGCAATGATGCCGGCGGTTAATTCTTCTACGCCAAAACCTTTGAGGCTATGCGTGCCGAAATGTTTCAGCAGGTTTTCTGTTGCATACGCTTCCGCAAAAATCCATTCATCCAATGAGTAGGTGAAAAATGAATTGCCGAATTGCTCTTTAAAATATTTCTGTTTGTTGCGTTGAAAAATTACTTCTGCAGGTTGCAGTGTTTGCAATAATTTATCGGTGTACTCTTTATCGCCCTCTGCAATGAAAAATTCGCCGGTTGAAATATCGAGGAATGCGATGCCGATTGTTTTTTCATCTTTAAAATGAAGTGCAGCCAGGAAATTATTGCTGTTGTGTTCAAGTAATTTATCGTTGGTGGCAACGCCTGGAGTTACCAGCTCTGTTACGCCGCGTTTAACTATACCTTTTACTGTTTTTGGATCTTCAAGCTGATCGCATATTGCTACCCGGTAGCCGGCTTTTACCAGTTTGTGTAAATAGGTATCCAGGGCATGATGCGGAAAGCCGGCCAGTTCTGCAGAAGCGGCATTTCCATTATTTCTTTTAGTGAGCGTGATGCCTAAAACAGCAGCGGCATTAATGGCATCTTTCCCGAAAGTTTCATAAAAATCACCTACACGAAACAACAGGATGGCATCAGGATATTTCGCCTTGATCGCATTGTGTTGCTGCATAAGAGGAGTTTCACCTGCGGCTTTTGCCATAGTAATAATTCCATTTTTAGTGGGAGGCAAAAATACGGCATTGCCACAGAATCATTCCTTCAAGTTATTCATATACTATCCCACATCAGTATGGTAAGTAAATGCAGCTTTGTGCAGCGCAAAAAAAAATGCCGCACCGGCAGCATTTCATTTTTTATCACATTCGTTTGTGGTTATTCTACGTGAACCTGTTTTTTTACTACGGATCCGTCACTTGCTTCCGGTAAAAATTTCCGTTCTCTTACCAGGTAGCCGTTTCCTTTTTCGCAGAAGTGTACTTTTAAATTTTCCATGCTGATAGGATTGCCATCGGGTATATCAGCAATATTGCTGTGGCGGATATCATGCCCGTCAACGATGATCACCAATCCGCTACCGATCGCTTCCATCTTATTCCCGTTGGTAATGAGCATACCGGTATCTTCACCGAGACCAATCCCGATGCAGGATGGGTTGGCTGCAATGGCCTGTGCCAGGCGGCCGAATCTTCCTCTTTTTTCAAAATGGGAATCGAATATTACATCATCCATAAAACCAAGGCCGGTCGTAATTTTCACTTCACCTTTCAGGTGTGCCTTTGTAGCATTTCCTTCATAGATCATGGTATTGCTCATGGCCATGGCGCCTGCAGAAGTACCACCTACCAGGAAGCCCGGTTCATCATGGTATCGTTGTAAAATTATGTCGAGTAACTGTGTGCCGCCAAATGTGCTGGTAAGTCTGAGCTGGTTGCCACCACTGAACATTACAGCATCACAATTTTTTATTCTTTCGATGTATGTTTCATTCATGGCATCGGTACGGTTGCGGATATGCATTACATCTACATCCGTACATCCGATCTTTCCAAATGCATGAAGATAATTATCGCCTACTTCGTGGGGAATCATGCTGGCGGTGGTGATCACTTCGATCCTTGACCCGGTTCCGCCGGTTTCTTCTACCAGTCTTCTTAAAATACCCAGTTCAAAGAAGTTGAGGTTATTACGGTGAATTTCTCCTTTTTCAAGATCTGTTCCTTTGTCTTCGGCGCCGCCGATAGCGATCAGTTTTCCCTTAGCAAATTCCATCTGGCTTTTTTTGATAAAACGCAAAATTAGGGGAAATCGTATAGTAGAACGGACGGTGAATTATTAAGGGGTGTGGATTGTTTGAAGAACTGTTAGCTGTTGGCTGAATTAAGATAGAAAATACGAGATACAGATACAAATTTTTTGTTGGACAAAATTCCAGCATTAACATGTTTGGCTAATGGAGAATTATTTAATGGTTGCAGATGAGTTGTAAGCACTGTGATGTAACTGACCATTATAAAAACTCATTGCCAATTCTCCTTTTTCATTTAAATTACTCTCCCTTACACCAAAATAAACTGCTCTAACATGAAGATTGTAGAAATTAAAATTTTAAGAGGACCGAATTACTGGAGTGTGCGCCGCACCAAACTCATCCAGATGAAACTCGACCTGGAGGAAATGGAACAACGTCCAACCAATGAAATAAACGGGTTCCGTGAAAGACTGGAAAAATTATTTCCCTCTATGATAGAACATCGCTGCAGCGTGGGCGAGCGGGGTGGCTTTTTTCAAAGGGTGGAAGAAGGAACCTGGATGGGACATGTGATAGAACACATCGCACTGGAAATGCAAACCCTTGCCGGCATGGACACCGGTTTTGGACGCACCCGTGGTACAGGTAAAAACGGGGAATACTATGTATGCTTTAGTTATATGGAGGAAGATGCGGGTGTGTATGCAGCCAAAGCTTCGGTTAGAGTGGCCCAGGCACTGATTGATGATGTAGCGTATAACCTCGATGATGACATCATGCGCCTGCGGGAGATCCGGGAGGATACCAGGCTCGGCCCCAGCACCGGTTGTATCGTGGATGAAGCTGCCAAAAGAGGAATTCCTTATATCAGGCTGAACAAACATTCACTGGTTCAATTGGGATATGGCGTACACCAGAAAAGAATCAGGGCTACCATTGCCAGCACCACCAGCAATATTGCGGTGGACATCGCCTGCGACAAAGAAGAAACTAAAAACCTCTTAGGTGCTGCCGAAATTCCCGTTCCTAAAGGAGACGTGGTAAGATCAGAAGAAGGACTAAAAGATACCATCAGCCGGATCGGCTACCCGATCGTAATAAAACCTATCGACGGAAACCATGGTAAAGGCAATACCACCAATATCACCACCTGGGAACAGGCACAAACGGCATTTGCTGCTGCCAAACAATACAGCAGGAGTGTGATCGTTGAGAAATACATCACCGGTTTCGACTTCAGGGCGCTGGTGATCAATTACAAATTCATCTGCGCTGCACTGCGTACACCCGCTTCCGTTATTGGTGATGGAAAAAATACCATTCAGCACCTGATCGATGAAACGAACAAAGATCCAAGAAGAGGATATGGACATGAAAAAGTATTGACGCAAATTACGATCGACCAGTTTACACAAAAAATGCTGGACGAAAAAGGATATACACTAGAAACCATCCCGGCAAAAGATGAACTGGTATTATTAAAACCAACAGCTAATTTATCAACCGGCGGTACCAGTACAGATGTTACTGATGAAGTACATCCGGCCAATATCATCATGTGCGAACGCATTGCAAAGATCATTGGACTGGATATTTGCGGTATCGATATTATGGCAACTGATCTTCGTACACCCGTTACCGAAAATGGCGGATGCATACTGGAAGTAAATGCAGCGCCCGGTTTCCGGATGCACATCGATCCCTCTATTGGTTTACCACGCAATGTGGCGGAGCCTGTAGTAGATATGTTATTTCCCAAAGGCAGTGTGGGTAAAATTCCCATCATCGCCATTACAGGAACCAATGGTAAAACAACTACCACGAGGTTAACTGCTCATATTGCAAAAACTGCAGGGTTTAAAGTGGGCTATACCACCAGCGATGGCGTGTATATTCAAAACCAGATGATGATGAAAGGTGATTGTACGGGTCCGGTATCCTCACAGTTTGTATTGAAAGATCCTACCGTTGATTTTGCCGTGCTGGAATGTGCCAGAGGCGGTATTCTTAAAAACGGGCTCGCATTTCAAAATTGCGACGTGGCTATTGTAACCAACATCAGTGCAGATCATATCGGCCTTGGCGGCATTGATACCATGGAACAAATGGCCAAAGTAAAAGCCGTTGTTCCGGAAACAGTATTTAAACATGGCTATGCAGTATTGAATGCTGATGATGACCTGGTGTTTAATATGAAAACCGGGCTTGATTGTAACATTGCTTTGTTTAGTATGGATGAAAAAAATCCACGTATCGTTGAACATACTAAAAATGGCGGCTATGCGGCAGTGTTTGAAAACGGATACATCACGATCATGAAAGGAACCTGGAAAATCCGGGTGATCAGGGTGGCAGATGTGCCGGTTACCTACGGCGGAAAGGCATTGCACAATATCATGAATTGTCTTCCGGCAGTGTTGTCTGCTTATTTCTGGAGAGATATTGAAATAGACGACATCAGGCTGGCCTTGCAAACATTTGTACCGTCTGCTACACAAACTCCGGGCAGGTTAAATATGTTCCAGTTCCGTCATTTTAAATTCCTGGTAGATTTTGCACATAATCCTGCAGGACTGGAATTGCTCTGCGATTTTGTTAGTAAAATGGATGGTGAACCAAAAGTGGGCATCATCAGCGGTACCGGCGACAGGAGAGATGAAGACATTAAAGAACTCGGACGTATATCCGGAAAATACTTTGATGAAATCATTATCCGGCAGGATAAAAACCTTCGGGGTCGTACGGCGGAAGAAATTGTGGGATTACTGGTAGACGGCATCAATGAAACCAAACCCAAAGACATCCCGATCACGATTATCTACAACGAAAAAGAAGCGATCATGCATGCTTACAATACTGCCAAACCCGGTTCACTTGTTACCATCATGTGCGATGTGGTTGCCGAAGCCCTCGATTTGATAAAGGGATTGAAGGAAAAGGAGGATGCGGAGATGATGGCGGTGTAGCTGTGAGCTGTGAGCTGTGAGCTGTGAGAAATTGGAATTGCAAATTTACATAAGCGGAGCTTAATATTATTTAGTTTAACTGAATAGTATTAAGCTTTTTTACTGGGTAAAATTGGAATAGAAAGATACTTTCGATAAGCAAATAGCAATTTATTTATGCGGAACTTTAAAGAGCTTAAAATCTGGCAAAAAGGATTTTCCATTGCGGTTAACTGCTTGAAAATTACAAATGGATTCCCATCAAACGAAAAATTCGGTTTAACAGCTCAGTTAAACAGGGCTTGTTTTTCCATTCCTTCTAATATTGCTGAGGGGAGCAGCAGGTCGAGTGATAAAGACTATAATAGGTTTATTGAAATAGCCCTCGGCTCTTGCTTTGAAGCGGAAACCCAATTTTTGATTTCGATGCATCTGGGAATAGGTGATCAGCAGCTTATTCAAAATATACTTTCAGAAATTGATGAAGAACAAAAAATGCTGATCGCTTTCAGTAAAATACTTAGAAGATCTGTAACCAGCTCAAAGCTCACTACTCACAGCTCATAGCTGTCTCAAAAACTTTTTGGAACCTTTCCCCCCATCCCTTATTTTTGCACTCCCAAATCAAAATGGGGTTGGTACTGGGTTATGGTGTAAAGGTAGCACTACAGATTTTGATTCTGTCTGTCTAGGTTCGAATCCTGGTAACCCAACACTTTTAATTGCAATAGCCGGATTTTTATCCGGCTTTTTAGTCGGGATAAATGAGGCAGGTTAAACCGGATGCCCGAATGTAATTACCCTGCGATCACTCATATACCGGTTCATTTTAATGGGATGTAGTGTAACGGTAGCACCACAGATTCTGATTCTGTTTGTCTGGGTTCGAATCCTAGCATCCCAACTAATATCAGTGCAATAATGCCTGTTGTTTTTTTCTGCCATCATCGAAATATCACTCATTTTTCTTCGTCATTTCCTCCAGCACTTTTCCCACGCATCCATTGGGCATTTGAATTTGCAGCATGGCCGCCAGGGTAGGCGCTATATCTGTCATGTAAGTCTCCCGGTTTGTTTTGCCCTGTTGCACCTGCCAGCCAAAAAACAATAATGGGATATGTGCATCGTACGGATTCCATACACCATGCTGTACGTTCTTAGGTACTTTGTAAGAAAACCCGGGTTTTACAATGATCTGGATGTCGCCACTCCTTTGCATGTTATATCCATTGATGATTCTTTCTTTGATGGGTTCCGCCAAACTGTATCCCGGTAAGGTGCTTATTTCAACAACATCCGATACATAAGAAATATCATGCTTAATGTAATCTATGATCCTGTTGATGATATGCTTTTCATCTTTACCCGCTAGTTTTATTTTATCGTGATTAATGTACACCTGGTAGTTCTGAACCGATAGCACTGCGTTGCTGATGCTGTCTGTTTTTTCTATAAAGGCATTGAGTCTTTTCTGCAAATCGCCCTGCGAAAACATGCCACCCGGAATATGATGCTCCTGTAAAAAATCGGGAGCATGTGCGATGGCGTGATCTGCAGTTAGAAAAAGCAGGTAGTTTCCTTTGCCGAATTTTTCATCAAGGAATTGCAGGAAACCGGCGATATCCCTGTCGAGCCGGAGGTAGGTATCTTCTGTTTCAACCGAATTCGGACCGAAATGATGCCCGGCATAATCCGTTGATGAAATACTAAGCGCAAGAAAATCTGTAACCGCCCCTTGCCCCATCTTTTCATTTTCGATGACGGTTTTTGCAAAATCAAAACTATACGTTGCTGCAAAAGGTGAGTATTTGAATGCTTCGAATTTTTCTTTGGTTATTAACGACAAATCATGCGGAAAAACAGGATTGCTCAATCCGGGCACCGGGCTCTCGTAATCCATGCTATCATTGGTACTGGCGGTATATTTTTCAATGGGCAACAATGTGGTCCATTTCATCTGCATATATTTTGCAGGCTCCTGTTTGCTGTTGAATTTTTTTACATAGTCGGGTAGTTCTTTCATATAATGCGTACTGCTGATAAAACCGGCGCCCGTTGTATCAAACCAGTATGCAGCATTCGCACTGTGTCCGGCAGGTAAAATAGCGCCCCTGTCTTTTAACGCAATGCCAATCACTTTACTTTTAAAATTATTGCTCAGCCTGAGTTCATCCGTAATGGTTGTTGCCCACATATTTTTGGGACTCATCTTTCCTGCGGCAGAATTTGTTCCAACCGTATTCACTGTTGAATCATCTGTACAATAAACCGTTCTGTTCAATGATCTTTCATACCAGTTGTTACCAACAATCCCGTGAATGGCAGGAACACTTCCTGTGTAAATACTCGTATGCCCCGGCGCCGTGAATGTTGGAGTGTATGGAATCATGGTATTTTCATAACTGAATCCTTCTTTCAATAATCGTTTAAAACCATTTTCGCTATACAAATCATTGAAACGATATAGGTAATCCCAACGCATCTGGTCTATTACCAATCCTACTACCAGTTTGGGTTTTACAACAGTTGTAGATGAAGCTTTTTGTGCAAACGTTAATTGAAAAAATAGGAGCGAAATGAAAAGCGATAAGATGGTTTTTCTTTGCATACAAACTGTTTATGCCGTCAAAGATAACTACAAGTTGCAGTAAGGCACAATGCAACGAATGTTACGCTATGGTTATGTAATTGGGGGTAATGTCGTAATTTTGCCGACATCATTTTACATTATAATAAATCAATTCACATGGACGTATTTGAAAAGTTAGTGAAGGATGGCGGACCTATTGGTCAGCACATGGACAGGGCTCATGGTTATTTCGCATTTCCAAAACTGGAAGGAGAACTCGGACCAAGAATGCAATTCAGGGGAAAGGAAATGATCGTATGGAGCCTGAATAATTACCTCGGATTGGTAAACCATCCGGATGTTAGAAAAGTCGATTCAGAAGCTGCTGCAAAATATGGAATGGGTAACCCGATGGGTGCAAGAATGATGAGCGGAAATACCACCAAACATGAAGCACTTGAAAAAGTGATCAGCGAATTTGTAAGCAGGGAAGATACGATGTTGCTCAATTTCGGTTACCAGGGAATTATGAGTTGTATTGATGCGCTGGTTAACCGCCGTGATGTTATTGTATATGATGCAGAAGCGCACGCATGTATCGTTGATGGTGTGCGTTTGCACATGGGCCACCGGTATGCGTTTAAACACAATGATATTGATGATTGCGAAAAACAATTGCAGCGTGCCACAGAAATGGCCAATAAACAAGGCGGTGGAATATTATTGATTACCGAAGGTGTTTTTGGAATGGATGGTGAACAGGGAATTCTTAAAGAGATCGTTGCGCTGAAGAAAAAATATGAATTCAGGATATTAATAGATGATGCTCACGGTTTCGGCTACATGGGGCCAACAGGCGCCGGTGCAGATGAAGCGCAGGGTTGCCAGGCAGGAATTGATTTGTATTTCTCCACTTTTGTAAAAAGCATGGGAAGTATCGGGGCTTTCATCAGCGGGCCAAAAGCTGTTTTAAAATACCTGAGATACAATACCCGCTCACAGATATTCGCCAAGAGTTTACCACTGATTATTGTAGAAGGAATGCTCAAGCGTATGGATATGGTGAAATCAATGCCTGAACTGAGAGAAAAATTATGGCACAATGTGAGAAGATTACAAAACGGATTGAAAGAAAGAGGTTTTGATATTGGTCATACAAATTCTCCGGTTACACCTGTGTATATGAAAGGCGATGTTCCGGAAGCAACACAAATGGTGATGGACCTTAGAGAAAATTATCACATCTTCTGTTCAATTGTAGTGTATCCCGTGATTCCAAAAGGAGATATCATTTATCGTTTAATACCTACTGCTGCACACAGCGACCAGGATGTTGATGACACACTGAAAGCATTTGAAGAAACAAAGAAAAAACTGGACGCAGGTAAATACAAAGCTGCAGATATTCCTAATATGGCGGAAGTAGTAAATTAAACTGGTTGAATAATTTTTTGAATTGGAAATTGGTTCGCAATCTGCAAACCGGTTTCCAATTTTCTTTTTAAACAATAAATGAAGTAGCGTAATAAATTTTTTGCCACTGATTTACTGATTTTTTAAACCTGGGAATTTTTGTCGCAAAAGT
>JAFDXE010000035.1 GCA_018268085.1 Bacteroidota bacterium | reverse complement strand
TCGTTAGTCGTTAGTCGTTAGTCGTTAGTCGTTAGTCGTTAGTCGTTAGTCGTTACAAATTGAGTCTGCTAAGTTCGTGTAATTCGTGTAAGTAATTCGTGTCTCAAAATTTGTGTAGTCCCCAAATAAAAAAGGGGCCAACCCCTAACGTTGACCCCTAACTTACACATGAATCTACCTTACTGTTTTATAATTCTTTCTGTTTGTCTATGGTTGGTACTGAACAACTGGATTATGTATAAGCCCGCTGAGCGGTTATCGATATTAATGCTATTAAATCCTTTTATTCCTGTTCCTGTTGCAATCAATCTGCCGTTTGCATCCAGTAAACGATATTGATAGTTATCGTCTGCTGTTACACTTATCCTGCTGTTTACTAAAGTTGAAACGGTAAACCATGTTGCTCTTGTCATCGTTCTCAGTGAAATGATATTTGAGTAAACAACCTGGTTCAGCACAGAGGTAATTTTAACCCTGTAGTATAAGATGTTAGCATTTGATGGCGCATAAGTAAACGTACTTGTTGGTGGAGTTATTGTTGTTAATGATTTAAAATCTGTTCCATCTTCAGAAAATTCTATTTCCTGGCTCTTGATGGCATCAGTAGTAACAATATTCCAGCTAAGGTTATGCGTTTGTTTAAATACATAGCCTGATAAAGTAACACTATGAATTGGTAATGATCCGGTGATGCCTGTTAACTTGTAAGAGCCAAGGCTTCCGTAATTACTTGTATTCTGGTTGCCGGTTCCATCCACAATTAAATAGTAGGTTCCGCTGTTCAATACTGTGTCAATGGTAACACTCATCGTATTGGTTGGATCATACGTTTTTACCAGCGTTCCTGTTGCATCATACATAGAAATTTTGATGTCCAGGTCTGCTCCGTCATTTGTTCCTGAGTTCACACTGTACGGAACAGCATTCAAATGAAAGTTACCTGTTGCAGTAACGGTGAACTTAAATGCATCTTTGTCGGTATTGGTAGAGATCAATCCATCTACCACCATTCCATTACTGCTTAAAGAGAATGTATTGTTATCCATTGTTTCCGCAAAATCGTCTGCCCTGTATGAAAATCCGTTTTGTGAGGTAATAATCGTTAGGTTGTCTTGTGTATTTGCACAACCGTACGGTGTTGGTCCGTCGTTCCAGCCCGTCATATTCCTGTAGTAACTGTTACCCATAACCGGAGCCCAGCCGATTTCGCCTGTGCCTGTTCCGGAATTGTAGGTTTCAGTAAGATTACATCCCTGGTCGTATGATGATTGGTGCGAAAGCCCAACAGTGTGCCCGCTTTCATGCGTGCAACATTCAGCAATATATTTTGTGTTGTTTGGGCCAAGCCTGTCGGTAAAAACAAATCCCGGTGTATCATCTCCCCAGGTAAAAGAACCAATATAAGAAATGCCTCCAACACCTGGCCTCCATGCACTCGTTGGCGTTATGATGATGCGCATTCTTTGTGCTGGCGGTGCAGCTAAGTACACGGCTTCACTGGTAGTAATATTTACATTAAATGGCCTGTAGTCTTCTGACACACGATTAAATATTTCTGTTATCTGCGCATCGTTGAGCGGTGCAGCAGCACATACTAACGGTGAACCACCATTCCAGGCAGCACTTACCACGGTTTGTCCATCAAAGTCGAGATAAATCGTTGCTGTTGCAGAAGGATAGCTGCTCAATGTTGGTAAACTGAATGTTTTAGCTGAGCAAAAAACCATCATCAGTAATAAAGCAATGGTATAGTTTTTCATTTTAGGTAAGGTTTATCCGTTTAGGGCGGAAGTGATTGGATTTGATTAGGGATTTATCGGATCTTAAAAACTACAATCCTGTAAAATTCTTTTTGTTTCAAATTTTACGAAACTATAGTTGTCGTATTTATCTTTTTTTATTTCATATCCATCTGCAGCTTCAGGATTGATGATGCGGCCTGTATATGAAAATGATTTATCGGGATTGGTTATTCTCGACAATTGAAAAATTGCATTACCAAATACCGGTGATTTAATCATTACCGATTGAAGGTTATCATATTTCTTCAGGTTGCTGATAACAGTTCCCTTGAAACGAAAATCGCTGGTGAAAGAAACGATTACTTCTTCACCTTCCGATGCGTTCATGGTATTCTGTAAAATGTTTTTTGATAGTTGTATCGATTCAGGATAAGATGCAAAGAATTTTTGTTTGCCCTGATCTGATTTTTGAGAGAAGGCTACTGCAGTTGTTAGGCAAAGCAGTAAGCTGAAAAGCGTTTTTAAGGTTTTCATGGTTCGGATTTTAGAGGTATTAGGATTACTCCCGATAAAAACGCAAACCAGGATCGCTTATTATATTTCCACTGATGTTTTTTTACAAATGATTGCTCGTAGCCTTACGTAGTATTAATACTGCCCGGTAGAAAGCATTACCAAAGTACATGCTTCGATCGTTTCAATTCCGTTTTTATTGGCCAATGATGCCAGTTCATTATTTTCGGTACCCGGGTTAAAAATAATTCGCCTGGGGTGTAACGATAATATATAGTTGTAATAGGCTTCCTGGTGTTGTGGATTCAGGTACAGTGTTACCGTGTCTACATCTTTTTCAGCAGGTTGTTCATTGGATATATCAATGCCATGCACGGCTCCTTTCTTTTTACCAATGGCAACTACAGGATGATGATGAGATAATAATTGTTGAACAGCCAGGTAACTGTATCGTTGCGGATTTTCTGAGGCGCCTAGTACTAAAGTTTTTTTTGAAGACATATAGCTAATTTAAAAATCGTTGTGTAAGAGATGGATGAGGAACCATGCATTCGTTTCTTTTGCCAAACCAGCGATACCGCTTACCGGCAATAAAAGTGTACACAGCATCCCTGATCAAACGGGGTACAATAATAAAGCCATATAAAAGTCTGATCATTCCTTTTAAATCACGGGCAACCATCAGCGCTGCAGTTGACTTTGTATAAGCTTTTTCATTTTTGATCAGCACAAATGAATTGAGATTATTGTTGCTGAGCTGATAATGTGCTAATAATTTTTTTCCTGTAGCGCTTTGCAGTGTTGCAAATTTAAACCGGCCGCCGGGATCATGTTTAATCACATATTGAACCGAGCGGTTACAAAGGTTACAAATTCCATCAAATAATATGATCTGCTGGCTGGTCAATGCTGAATTATAAAAACACGGTTTACGTACAATGCAAAATTAGTTAAAGATGCCGGATAGCTTATACCAGCAGGTAAATGAAATAAAAAAAGATGCCGGTAATATTCAGGTACACGATAAAGCGTTGATTGGTTAGTATCCCTATGTACTTCATTCTTCTTACATATTCTTTACATGCAAAAGCAAGCAGCAGCGATATGCAAATATTATTTATGAAGTGACCAACAAATCCCTGGATGTTTGCAGCCATCAGTGGCAGGCAGAGCAATGCCGTTTCTGTGGCGAGCATATTGATTTGGCCGAGATACTCCAGCATCATTTTTTTTCCAAGGAAAGATCCGGTAATAATGTTAATGCAAACAAGTACAAAGTGCGACCCTGTCAGTTGCCCGCTGGTTACCTTAACAAAACTATTTTGCAGGATATAATCATGAATCGGGAAAAGCAACAACGAGTTAATGGTAAGGAAGCATAACAAAAATGCGATCCTGTATGTGTAATTAAAGTTGGGCGTACAATCGAAATTACCGGCAGGCTTTGAAGAAGCAACAATTACCTTTCGGTTATAAGAAATGAATTTATATAAATGATCTGCAAACCATTTTACGGGTTTTACTGCAACCACTTTTTTTATCCCGTGAATTTTTAATTGAAGCACTTCTGTTAATGCATCTACGCCATACCAAACCTGTTTTGTATCCGCATCCAATACCGGTATTTCATTTTTGCACCTGTTGGTATCAATGTATTGCATCAGTGCCGGATCGATGGTGGAAAAATTTTTCCGGTTGGCCGGCTCAATCATTCCTGTAGAAACAAATGCTTTCGTGTAGGCGGCACACATCGGGCAGCAATCATCATAAATAATAATTTTATTGGTTTTCATTTTAAAAAATATCTACATGTTGATTGCCGTTAATGAAAACATGATGCCTTGCCCTTTTCCTTAGCGTAAAAAATATATACAGGTTGAGGAAGTGCATGCCTCCAAGAATGAGAATGATGGTGCCGATTTTTATACTCAGTATTTCTATGATCTCTTTTGCATTACTTACCTGGCTGCTGATCTGCAATGTATATACTGCATAGCCGATGTTGATGAGATAGAATCCAACGAGCAGTAAATTGTTTACACTATCGGCAAGTTCTTTATTTCCGTGAAAAATATCTACAAGGAATATTTTCCCGTTCCTGAACAGTGTTCGGTCAACCCATACCGTTAGTATTAGGGTGATAACAAGGTAAATGCTGTAAGTAGTGATGATGGGGTTCATACAATTAATTTTAAATAGTGAAGAAATTATTTAAGCAAGCTTAATGGCCGGCGCATTTTCACCTTCAGTTCATGGTAACATATCCATACATAGTACACCGCAAACAAAGGGTAGCAGAATAACAATCCCATAAAAAGCACATAATTTATCATTGGAATTAATATACCGGCAAAGAACAACAGTATTAGGATGGATACGATGGCTTCATAAATATACCGGTTGCTCCCGGGTTGTGTAAACCAATGTTTCAGGGAATGCACAACGAGGCTGATGATGTGCCATGCGGCAACGGATACATAGCCCATCAGCAAAACGTACATACTTTGGGTGATGATGGCTGCTATAGCAAAAGTGAGGATCAGGGAAATGCTAATGCTGATGTCGGCGATTTTAAATGTTTTCATTTTTAGTAAGTTTAAAACTTTCAGAAAAATATGAAAGTATTGTATATAAATAAACCCGCTGCTGAAGCGGGGTTGAATTATTATTTAAACAATTTCAGAAGGCTACCGGTAAACCAGTTTTCTTCTGCTTTAACGGTTGCATCGAAAACTTTTTCTACGCTCATTCCCAGTTTTTTTATGCTGCCTACCATTTCAACAAATTGTTTTGCTTCCCGGTCTTTTTTATCTGCTTCCACGTTTTCGAGCTGGCTCAGTAATTTCAGCATCGGATCCAGTTCTCTCTTTTTTCTTTCCTTCATGATTTGAGTAGCTACTTTCCAAATGTCTTTTTCTGCTGTGAAGTACTCTTTTCTTTCACCGGGAAGGATCACTCTTTCTACCAGGTTCCAACTGATCAGTTCCCGAATGTTCATGTTTACATTGCCGCGACTGATGCTGAGTTGTTCCATGATATCGTCTTGTGTAACGGGATCCGGACTGATCAGTAACAAAGCATGAATCTGGGCCATGGTGCGGTTGATACCCCAATGGGTTCCGAATGCACCCCAACTGCTGATGAATTGTTGTTTGGCTTCTGTTAGTTTCATATGCTTTATTTTGACGGGATAAAATTATGTTATGTTTCTGAACTTTCAAAATAATTTGAAAATTATTCCTGTTTCAGGAAAGTGATGGGCTGCACCCGGTAAGCTTTTACATTTTTCCCATGTTGAAATGCAGGTTCCCAGGCGGGCGTTTTACCGATTACCCTAAGTGCTTCTTCATCCAATACCCATTCAACCGATTTACGGAGAAAACAATCGTCGAGTTCGCCTGTTACAGTTATTGAAAATGCAACCAATACAGTTCCGCCCGCTTTGGAATTGATGCCGGCTTCCATATCCAGGTTGTTTACCAGGAATCGTTGCCAGTTGTTCTCACCTCCTTTATACCCTGCTTCTTTTTCATCGCCGTAGGTTGTATCGGTTTCTTTTGCCGGATTGTCAATTACATTTACCAATACATCATTGGCATATTCTTCGTTGCGTATTACTTTAAACGTATCATTATAATAATACCAATCACCTTCTTTTTTATTAGCAACATAATTACCCATGACCGTCAATTTTCCTTTGTCGTCATATTCAAGATGTTTACCATCCTGTATTTCGAGTAAAGAATCAGAGAAGGTTCGTACTTCTATAAGTGGGCCGTATAGTTTGTAGTCTAGTCTTTCATATTTACCAGCTCTATTTTTCTTGATGGCGATAAAATATTTTGCTTTATTAATGTCAGAAGTTATACCATCATCACTTACCAATACAATGTTTTGTAATTGTTGCGCCTGTATTCCGATGTAACAACAAAAACAAAAAAAGAAGAATATTGTCTTTTTCATCATACCAATATTGCGTTTAAAAAAATGGTGCAGTAAAGTTTTTACAAGTTTTATTTCGGCTTTACAAAACTGATTGGCTGGGCTGCATAAAAATTTACCGGTTTACCTTTTTGCATTGCAGGATTCCACGATGGCATCTTGTAACAAACACGCAATGCTTCTTCATCCAGCACATATTCTACTGATTTACGTATGTAGATGTCAACCGGCTTTCCTTCTTTCGTGATGCAAAAAATTACAATTACTTTACCGCCTGAAACAGAATTCAACGCAACGTTTGCATCAATATTAGTAACGAGGTATCGCCACCATGCCTGTGGACCGCCGGCAAATTCTGCTTCTTTTTCAGCGCCGAATTTTATGGTATCCTGTTTTGCCAATGAGTCGCCCTGCACCTGCCATAACAGTGTACCATTAAGGTATTTTTCTTTTTTTATGACTTTGAACGTGTCGTTATAATAATACCAGATTCCGTTTTTCTGATTGTTGTGATATGTACCATCCTGTTCAAGCCGGCCATTATTGTATTGTAAATATTTTCCTTCCAGTATGGTAAACGAAGCATCGCTGTAAGATTCGAGTTTTTCCAAAGGCCCGTGAACAGGATAATAACTTCGTTCATACCCATTATCCGGTTTTTGTTTTATTACTATAAAGTGCGTTGCTTTTTTAGCTTTTTTAACCTGGCCGTTCTCATCGAAGTAAATAATATCCGTAACCTTTTGAGCAGATGTTGTACAGGCAGAACAAATCAGTATTAAGTGCAGAAGGATCGTTTTCATATTGCAGTAGAATTACAGGCATAAAAAAAGTGTTAGCTAACCTAACACTTTTTTATAACAAACGTATGATGATTTTATACCAGCATGGTTACCGGGTTCTCCATATATTTTTTCAATGTTTGCAGGAATGCTGCTCCAACAGCGCCGTCAACACTTCTGTGATCGCAACTCAGGGTTACTTTCATGATGTTCGTTACCTCAAAGCCGCTTCCTTTTTTTACCACTACTTCTTTTATTCTTCCAACAGCCAGGATGCAACTATCGGGTGGGTTGATGATCGCCGTAAATTCTTCAATATCCATCATACCGAGGTTGGAAATGGTAAAGGTATTACCGCTGAACTCTGCCGGTTGTAATTTTTTATCTTTTGCTTTCTGGTATAATTGTTTGGCGTCTGCTGCAATTTGTGATAAGGATTTCTGATCAGCAAATTTTATCACCGGCACAATCAATCCATCTGGTAAGGCCAATGCAGAACCGATATGGATATGATGATTCTGGCGAATGAAATCGCCCATCCAGCTACTGTTAACCGCCGGGTGCTGACGAAGAGCCGATGCACAGGCTTTTATCAGCATATCATTAAAAGAAATTTTAACCGGGCTCACTTCATTCATGGCATTGCGTGCAGTAATGGCCGTATCCATGTTAATTTCCATGGTGAGGTAAAAATGCGGTGCATTAAACATGCTTTCACTTAACCGGCGTGCAATAACGGTACGCATCTGGGTGAGCGGGATGTCTGTAAATCCTTCCTGTGTAGTGCCTGTGAATGCAGCAACCGGTGTGGCAGCCTGCTGTTTTGATTCAGACGCAGCGGCAGGTTGGTATTCATCCACATCTTTCTTCACAATCCTTCCTCCGTCGCCCGATCCATTTATTTTTGAAATGTCGATTCCTTTTTCTTCCGCCAGTTTTTTTGCCAGGGGAGAAGCTTTCACCCTTGCATCACTTGAAGTAGGGTTGCCTGTTTCGGGTTGTACAGCCGCAACAGGTTGTGCGGTACTTTCGGATTTTTCCGCAGCGTTACCGGTATTAACGGCAGCAGCATTAGCGCCCGATTTTTCCGCAGCTACATAAGCGCTTACATCGGTGCCGGCTTTTCCAACAATGGCAATGATGTCGTTTACTTTGGCTGCCTTTCCGGCTTCCACACCTATATAGAGTAAAGTTCCTTCTTCATAGCCAACAACTTCCATGGTAGCTTTATCTGTTTCTACTTCCGCAAGCACATCATCAGATTTTACGGTGTCACCCACTTTCTTATTCCAGGAAACAATTTTTCCTTCCGTCATGGTATCGCTGAGCAGCGGCATGCGGATATCTTTTGCGCCTGCAGGCAATGCAACCTTTTCTTTTTTGTCGGTATTTGCAGGTGCTGTTGCTGCTGCCGGTTTAGCTTCTTCTTTCGGGGCTGCTGCCGCACTTCCTGCTGCGTTTAAAGCCGCCTGGAAATCTTCACCTGCTTTTCCCACCACTGCCAGTACGCCATCTACTTTTGCGGCCTTTCCGGCTTCAACGCCTATATACAATAAAGTTCCTTCATTATAACTTTCCAGTTCCATGGTAGCTTTATCTGTTTCTACTTCTGCCAGTACATCACCCGCCTTCACTTTATCGCCTACTTTTTTATTCCACGATACGATCCTTCCTTCTGCCATTGTATCACTCAGCCGGGGCATGCGAATTACTTCTGCCATATATGTTGTTGTTTGTAAAAATTTAGAGCCCGAAATTAAGTTAAAAAGCTAACAAAAAGCTATGTGCAAACACCCTGTACGGTTAATCCAACTCCAGCCGGAGCTTTCTTCGTAGTTCATCGATCTGGGGATATTGCTCTACTAATAACTGGTATTGTTGCTTGCGGTTCAGCGGCTTTTCTTCCCTGGTTTCCGGCGCTTCCGTTTCAACTAGTGTAACCTGGTATTTTAAGATCCGGTTGTTGAAATGCTTTTGCATGAAATCAATCAATGCCGATCTTTCTGATTCTATAAACTTTTGCTGGATTTTACTTTCCGTAATAATGCCAAAGCTATTTGCATCCAGCACTTCCAGTTTAGATGTTTTAAAATTCGTTGCTGCCGAATGATTTTTATTGTTTTCAAGCAATTGAATGAACAGTTCCCAGGCTGCCTGCAAAGAAGCGGCTGTAATGGGTTTAGCCTGGTTGCCTTTGTTATTCTGAATGGCCATCTGCTCTCTTATTTTAGCAAGAGAACCAAAACCCGGCGCTGGTTTTTCAACGGCAACATGCTGCTGCGGATGTGCAGGCTGGGCTTTTGCAGTTTGCGTTTCCCGTGTATGGGTTACCGTTTGGGCATTATTATTTGAAGCAGCCTGAGCGCCACTTTCTATTATTAACCCTGCTTTACTAACAGGAACGGTTTTACGGTTTTCAGCAGGCGACTCTTTCCAGCGTATGGGTTGAATTGTTTTAAAGGCAACGGATTTTGCGCTATCCGTTAGTTTTTTTTTATCCAGCGAATCATCGCTGCTGCTCAATTGAACTGCCTGTTGCAGGTAACTAAGTTTTATCAATACCATCTCAACATGTAACCGCTTATTGCGGGATTGTTTATAGTTGATGATAGATTCATTTAAAATATTCAATGCGGCAATAAGCCAGGCAGTATGTATTTGTTGTGCAGACTGAACATATTTCTTTTTGAAATCTTCCGCTACTTCCAGCAGCACTGCAGCTTTTGCATCTTTACTCACGAGCAGGTTGCGGATGAACTCGGCAAAGCCTTCAAGCAAAGTATCCCCTTCAAATCCTTTCTGGTTTATTTCATCGAACAACAGCATGGCATCGGCCAGTTTTTGTTCCTGCATAAAACCAAGCATCCTGAAATAATAGTCTTCGTCGAGGATGTTTAAATGTTCGAGTGTGTTGGAATAATTTAGTTTGCCCCCGGTGAAGCTTACGATCTTATCCAGGATACTCAATGCATCACGCATACATCCTTCGCTTTTTTGTGCGATGATGTGTAAGGCCGCTTTATCTGCAGTGATCTCTTCCTTGTCGCAGATTTCATGTAAATGTTCAACAGTATCGTTGATGGTTATACGCTTAAAATCAAATATCTGGCAGCGACTTAATATGGTGGGCAGGATTTTATGTTTCTCTGTAGTGGCAAGAATAAAAATTGCGTAAGGTGGTGGCTCTTCCAGTGTTTTCAGGAATGCGTTAAAAGCCGATGCACTGAGCATGTGCACCTCGTCCACAATATATACTTTGTATTTTCCCGCCTGTGGTGCAAACCTTACCTGTTCTACCAGTGTGCGTATATCATCTACGGAGTTATTACTTGCCGCATCCAGTTCATGAATGTTCAGTGAAGTGCCATTATCGAAACTCACACAACTATTACACTTGTTGCAGGCTTCTCCGTCTTTTGTCCGGTTTTCGCAGTTGATGGTTTTCGCCAGGATACGGGCGCAGGTTGTTTTACCAACACCTCTCGGACCGCAAAACAAAAATGCATGTGCCAACTGGTTATTGTTGATGGCATTTTTAAGCGTGGTGGTTATATGCGATTGTCCAACCACAGTACTAAAATTCTGTGGCCGGTATTTACGGGCGGAAACTATAAACTTATCATCCATAATCAAAACATCAAAAGTGAACAGTACAACAGGGATCAAACCTGCAGATCAACAAGTAAATGGAAATCCTTTCAAGGTTTGTAACACCTGCAAGTTAACATTTAACCTTCATTTTTTGCGGCTGGTTAAGCCAGTACCGGGTGTCTGTGGAAAGGTTTGGTGCGATCAAAAATATAGCGGTAGGTAACCAAGTTACGGGTGCGCTTTACATGGCCCAGGTTTTCTGCTATATTGATCATTTTCGGATTAAAATCTCCGATCCATTGCATTTCATATTCAAAATATTCGGGGTTGGGCACTTGTAATAAAATAGCACATTCGGCAATGATAAAAGCATCAATGCCCTTTCCCTGGAATTCGGGCACTACGCCAAAAACCAGTCCTACGAATTTACGGTTGGGTTTAAATTTTTTCACCCACAGGAAATACAATTTGTGCAACAGGCCGAATTTTCCGTTCAGGTATTTAAACCACTGGTTCAGGTCGGGGAGGTTGGTAAAAATGGCAATGGGATCTTCTTTGTAATAGGCGAAATATACCAGCTTCTCATCCATTACCGGTTTCATTTTTTTAAACATCAGCATCACCTGTTCTTTTTTCAGTTCTTTTAAACCTCCGTGGCCTGCCCATGCTTTATTGTACACCGTGGTAAAGTCGGCGGCATATTTTTCGAGTTGATTTTTTTTGATGGTTCTTACGCAAAAGTCTTTATCTGCAGCAATGGCATCGTGTCGTTCCCAGATCTTTTTATCCAATGGTTTTTGTGCCGGCATTCCCAGGCAAACCTGGTTAAAAAATAATTTGAAACCATACGCTTCAAACAGTTGCTGGTAGTAAGGGGGATTGTAGTTCATGCAATATAACGGGGCAAAAAATCCTTCCGTAACCAATCCCCACCAGCGATCCCGTTCACCAAAGTTGATCGGGCCATCCATTGCCTCCATGCCTTCTTTTATCAGCCAGTGGCGGGCGTTGTCGAATAATAATTCTGCTGCGGCGGTATCATTGATGCATTCAAAAAACCCCATGCCGCCTACTTTCATATTGTCTCCTTTATTTTTGTATTTTGAATTTACAAAAGCGGCTACCCGTCCGGTTAAGTTTCCTTTATCATCCTTCAAAATCCAGCGTTGCACTTTACCGAAACGAAAGGTTTTATTTTTCTTTTCATCAAATACTTCTTTTACATCTTTGTCGAGCGGTCGTATCCAGTTGGGATCATTTTTATAAATTACCAGTGGTACTTTATAAAAAAGTTCAGCTTCTGCCTTATTGGTAACCGGTAAAATCTGCATAGTTTCCTGGTGATTGATTAGAGTGGTGAATGACCTGACTGTACTTTATTAACTGCTGTTTGAATAGTTGTTTCCATTGGTTGGGATGTTGTAATTGTATCCTGCAACAATTCTTTTCTGAGTTCGTTGGCGGTTTTACTGGAACCATCGTGGCTCCAACCCGGCGGCATGAACAGGTATTTCAATTTTGTAGTAAAGGAAGTTTTCCTGCGTAAGTCTTTGCCGATATTTTTCCATTCATGAAAAATTGCATTGATGGGATTATGGTCGTTTTCTACAGGTTTGGTTAAACCATATTTCACGGGTTCTTTATCGAGTTCTTCCTGGAATGTGCCAAACATTTTATCCCAGAATATAAAACACATGCCCATATTCTTATCGAGATAGAGAATATTACTTGCATGGTGAACCCGGTGGTGCGATGGACTTACAAATATTTTTTCAAACCAACGCGGCATTTTTTTGATGTATTCCGTGTGTACCAATATGCCATAGGTTTGTGTGATCGAATACATGAAAACGATATCGAGCGGATGATAGCCCAGCAGTGCGATGGGAATGAAATAAATAAACCGGTACACCGGTTGAAATACAGAAGAACGGAAGCCGGTAGTAAGATTAAATTCATTGGAAGAATGATGTGTTACATGCACCGCCCAGAAAATCCTGCAATAATGATCTACCCGGTGTTCGATGTAAAAAGCAAAATCTTCGAGTATTAATAAGGTAAACCAATACAGAAATGCGTTTTCAATTTGTACAAAATGATGCTGATACATCCACATGAGCACTGCAACATAA
Organism: Bacteroidota bacterium; assembly: GCA_018268085.1. Lineage (GTDB taxonomy): Bacteria > Bacteroidota > Bacteroidia > Chitinophagales > Chitinophagaceae > Ferruginibacter. Next base: position 30,566 of record JAFDXE010000035.1, on the reverse strand, counting down.
AAAACGGAACGCAGTAAAAGGTCAAGCCCGGCGTTAATCAGTGTAAAATAAATATTCTGGATGGTGTCTTTGAGCGTATAGATCTTTTTCCCCGACCAATTGCTTAAGAGTATTTCCGTTCCGATTAATATAGTATAAAATGGAACGGAAAAGATAAAGAACCAGCTTTCCCGGGAAGAATGCATTATGTATAATTTAGGAATTGCTTAAACAGCCATGATCTCTTTTTCTTTGGCAGTAAGATGTTTGTCTACCAGGCTGATGAAACGGTCTGTTTTATCCTGTACATCTTTTTCTGCATCCTTGCTTTCATCTTCGCTCAATCCGTCTTTCTGTAGTTTTTTGATTTGTTCTATGGAATCCCTGCGGATATTCCTGATCGAAACTTTTGCATGTTCTCCCTCACCGTTACATCTTTTTACCAGTTCTTTTCTTCTTTCTTCGGTGAGTGGTGGTAAAAACAGGCGGATTGTATTACCGTCATTCTGTGGATTGATCCCGATATTGGCAGCAATAATGCCCCTTTCAATGGCAGCCAGCATGTTTTTTTCCCAGGGCTGAACCGTAATGGTACGGGCATCCAATGTGGCAACATTTGCTACCTGGTTAATGGGAGTGGGGTTACCGTAATATTCAACCATAATGCCATCAAGCATGTTTGGATTTGCCTTTCCTGCTCTTATTTTAACCAGTTCTGCTTCCAGGTGCGCTATCGCTTTGTTCATTAGCGCATCCGTATCCGTCATTATTTTTTGTAGATCTGCCATAGTGTTTTTGAATTGTGTGCAAAGCTATAGAAAAGTTGCTAATAAAGCGGCGGGGGATAAGGCATTGAACTTCCGGCAATAGTAATTCCCGGATACATATATTATCAATAAGTTTTCTGAAAAAATTAAAGAAATACAGGATATAAATCAAACCTAAGCTCCAGGCCTGCTATTAATCTACCTCTACCGTATCCGACACCAGCGTAAGTATCTTATGCGATTTGATAACTTCTGTTTCAGGCGTTTTTTGAAGGCGGCCCGACCTGCTTTTCTGGCGCAGGTAATAAATGATACCGATAAAAGAAAAGGCGGTAGCAAGTAAGATGCCCATTACCGTTGTGGTGCCCAGGCTACGAAGCCCGAATGCCATGGCGATAAATATGATGTTGGCAAACACACAGGTGAGCGTAATTTTTTTATGAGAGAAGCCAAGGTCGAGTAAGAAGTGATGGATATGATTCCTGTCGGGACTGAAAGGGGAGCGGCGGTCGAATATCCTGAGACTAAACACCCTTAAAGTATCAAACAAAGGAATCATTAATATAGAAAACCCGATGGCTGGAGCGGCTTCGATAGGCATTGAAACCGTAGAACTTCCTGCCATATTGATGAACCGTATTACAAGAATTGAGTTTACAATTCCCAATAATAAAGAACCCGTATCTCCCATGAATATTTTTGCAGGCGAAAAATTATAGATTAAAAAGCTGATGAGGCTGCCGGCAAGTGCAAAAGCCAGAACGGCATACGCAACCTCGCCGATATAGAAAAAGTAGGCTCCAAAAACGATGGTAGTAAGAAAACCGAGGCTTCCGGCCAGTCCATCCACACCATCAATGAGGTTAAAGGAGTTGGTAATAACGATAATCGTGAACAATGATAAGGCAACGCTGGCTACATGCGGTATTTCGTAAACGCCCATCAGGCCATGCATGTTGTTGATGGAAACGCCTCCGAATTTTATAAGAATACCGGCAGCAATCAACTGGCCGATGAATTTTTTACTGGCTGATAATATGAGGATGTCGTCTTTTATTCCAAGAAAAAAAACCACGATAGCTGCTGCGGCAAAATACTGTAGTTCGGGAGTACCGGCAGGAACGCCGAGAAGTGATGCAATGATAAATCCGGCAAAGATTCCCAGTCCGCCCAGGGTTGGAATCACTGTTTTGTGTACTTTCCGTTCATCAGGTTCATCAAACAGTTTTTTATCTTTTGCTACCTGGATAATAACGGGTATGGCAAAGAAGGTGATGATGAAGGCCAGGGCTGAACTGAGTAGAATGTTATCCATGCAAAATTTGTTATTCCTGTGTTACAAAAGTAATTAATTAAGTTTTGGATAAAGAATTTAAGTAGAAACAAAAACGAATGTTCAGTTCCTGATAAATTGTCAAAACTACCTTTGTTTGCGGATGATCATGAATACAATGAAACAGCTATTATTTAACGGTATAATCCACAACTTAGTATCGGGTGCTGCAACAAAGCGTTTTTTTCTTTGTATATGACCTGAATTACAGTAGGTTTGCAGGCAAATTACAAAATTTAGCGATACAAAAGTTATTATATGTCCAACCTCAAAGATATTGCTTCACAAATACGCAGAGATATAGTTAGAATGGTTCATGCCGTACAAAGCGGGCACCCGGGCGGTTCATTGGGTTGCACCGAATATTTTACAGCACTGTACTTCAAAGTAATGAAGCACAATCCTGATTTTAAAATGGATGGTATCGGCGAAGATGTTTTCTTCCTGAGCAATGGGCATATTTCACCGGTATTTTACAGCACACTTGCCCGCAGCGGATATTTTCCTGTTGCTGAACTGGCTACTTTCAGAAAAATAAACAGTCGCCTGCAGGGGCATCCTACTACGCACGAGCATTTGCCCGGTGTAAGAATGTCCAGCGGTTCATTGGGGCAGGGTATGAGCGTTGCTATCGGTGCAGCGTTGGCAAAAAAACTCAACAACGATAATCATATCGTGTATTCGTTGCATGGAGATGGTGAACTGGATGAAGGACAAAACTGGGAAGGGATCATGTTTGCGGCACATAAAAAAGTTGATAATTTAATTTCAACCATTGATGTAAATGGTCAGCAAATTGATGGTCCAACAGATAAAGTTATGAGCCTGGGCAACCTGCATGCAAAGTTTGAAGCATTTGGATGGGAAGTAACAGAAATGGAAGGCAATGATGTAGATGCGGTTGTTGCAGGACTGGAAAAAGCAAAATCATTAACCGGGAAAGGAAAGCCGGTAGTTATACTCATGAAAACTGAAATGGGAAAAGGTGTTGATTTCATGGAAGGTAGTCATGAGTGGCATGGTATTGCGCCCAACGATGAACAATTACGAAAGGCGCTTGCACAGTTGCCGGAGACGTTGGGGGACTATTAATTTTTTTGTACAAAGGCAGGAAAGCTCATCAACGTAATTCGAGGGGCTGCGCCGATGCCTTGTTTGCCGGGAACCAGGAAGCAACCAGGGAAATGAACATAGCGGTGCAGGTTACCAGTATAAAATCAGTTGCCATTAATTTTACCGGGAAATAATCTATTAAAAAAGATCCGCCTCTCAACGGTATCAGTTTATATTTTACCTGCAAAAAGCAGATGATCATGGCCAGCGCCACGCCGCAGATCGTTCCCAATCCGCCCAGCAATAAACCTTCTGTAAGAAATATTTTTCTAACCTGGCTCCTGGTGCTTCCCATGCTTTGTAATATGGCGATGTCTTGTTTCTTCTCTAAAACCAGCATGGTAAGTGCACTAACCATATTGAATGCGGCTATCACCAGGATCAGCGTTAGTACTGCATAGATGGCCCATTTTTCAATGATCATGGTATTGTACAGGCTGGTGTTTTGTTCAAACCTTGTTTGAACTGTGTATTTATTACCCATTAACAATTGCAATTGCTCTTTGCATTTTTTGATATCTGCACCTGCCTTTAATTTTATTTCTGCTGCACTGTATTCATCTTTTGCAAAACTCATCTGCTGCTTTACAAAATCAATATTGGTGATGGCATAAGCATTATCGAAGTCCTGCTGAATGGCGAATACGCCTGTTGCAGAAACATTTCCTTCTGCAAGCGATTGCATGGGGTCGTTGCTCGTATTGTTTTTCTTTGGAAGGATAACCGTTAATTCTTCTGGTGCAAATGCATCATTTACTACAATGCCCGCCTGGTATTGAATGCCTGCGCCCACTACAATGGAAGGATGTGCAGCATCTCCTGTAATGAATTTTCCTTTTACTATTTTTCCGGGCAAACCGCTTACCTGTACAAAATGATCATCTACACCTTTTAATCGTAACAGCGATTGAACCTCTTCATCCTGCAGCAATGCATTTTCTTCTGCAATCATTGAGGTATGTAATACATAAGGTTGACTGTTTATATTAGCTAACTGGCCGGGACTCAGTACAAAAGTTTTTCCTGAAGCCGGAATTATTTTAATGTCGGTATAAAAAGAAGAATAGAGCGATTTTACCAAACCTTCAAATCCATTGAACACACTCAGCACCAGTATCTGGCAACAGGTTGCAAATGCAATAACAAACGTGGTTACCCTTGCAATGATATTAATAGCATTGGCAGATTTTTTTGCTTTAAAATACCGCCATGCAAAATCTACATACATTGGAAGCTGGGTTCTGAATTATGAATTATGAATTGTGAATTATGAATTATGAAAATGTTGAATTGTGTACACTAAGGCTGTTGGTGTATGCTTTATTTGGGAAATGAAACACAGTACACTCAACTGCATTTTCATTCCTTTCCTTTCTGTTTTTCGTCCTGCGTTTTAATGTCTTTGAACAACTGTTCCATCTTGTCAACATATTCCAGCGTATCATCAATGAAAAAGCTGAGTAAGGGCATGCTTCTGAGCTGGTGACGAACTCTTGCCGTAAGTTCTTTTTTGATTTCCCAGCTTCTTTCCTGGATGGTTTTCAATGCAGCAACGGGATCATTCACTTTAAAAAAACTTAAATAAATGCGTGCATCATATAAATCGGGTGTAATTTTTACCGACGATATAGAGATCATTCCGCCATTCATCATCGTTAAACCAAGTCGCTGAAAAATTTCATTCAGTTCTTTTTCCAATACGGCTGCAACCTGTTTTTGTCTTTTTCCTTCTATCATAGCTACGCTCTTTTATCGATGTAAATGTACTTACTTTGTTGCTACTACGCATAATTATTCAGATGAAAAGATATTCCAGAATATTCAGATACCTGTCAGATTATAAATCATCAATTGTATGGTACTTGTTTACCATATTGATGTCAATCGTTTTTTCAGTAATCTCCCTTGGAATGTTATTTCCGTTCCTGCAATTGTTATTCAAAGTAAACAGTTCCGCTGCCGAGATGGCCAATCAATCAAAAAACGTGCTCATGAACTGGGTGAATGGACGGCTGCAAAGTTTGTTAGCGGTAAGTCCGTTGTATGCATTGGGTGTGGTATGTATTTTAATCATCACATCCATCCTGTTAAAAAATCTTTTCCTGTATTTATCTGCACGCACACTTGGCCCAATGAAAAATACGATCGTAACGCGTATCCGCACAGATATGTATGATAAGATTCTTCAGTTGCCTGTTGGCTATTTTACGGAACAACGCAAGGGCGATCTCATGAGCCGGATGACAAACGATCTGTATGAAATTGAATACTCGGTAATCGGTGCCCTGGAAGGATGGGTAAAAGATCCGTTGGCCATTATTATCAACCTGGCTGTGCTGTTTTACATCAGTCCGCAACTCACCTTATTCATACTGCTTTGTTTGCCGGTGATGGGAATTGTTATTGGTAAAGTGAGTCGTTCTTTAAAGCGGCAAAGTGAACGGGTAGCCGAAAAAAGTGGTGAAACATTTTCAACGCTTGATGAAACATTAGGCGGCTTGCGGGTTATTAAAGCATTTAATGTAGAAGGAAAACTCCGTCAGAAATTCAATGAGATCAGTGCCGAGCTGTTGCATGCACGCAACCATATCGGTTTCAGGAGAGACCTGGCATCTCCAATGAGCGAGATCATGGGTGTGAGCATTTTTGCTGTTATACTCTGGTTTGGCGGCAGCAGAATTCTTACCGGGGAAATTACAATGAATGGTGCATTGTTTTTAACGTATATGGGATTGTTCTATAACATCATTGATCCGGCAAAATCTATATCAACAGCATTCAGCAATATGCAAAAAGGTTCAGCCGCCATTGCCAGGATTGAAGAAGTGATGAATGCGCCGGTTACGGTAGATGATAACATCAATGGCAAACAAATCGCTGCATTTGAACATTGTATAGAATTTAAAAATGTTGGTTTTCGTTACGATGATAATGTGATCCTGAAAAACATAAATCTTAAAATCGAAAAAGGGAAAACAATTGCGCTCGTGGGTAGCAGTGGAGCCGGAAAATCCACACTGGCAGACCTGGTGCCCCGTTTTCATGATGTGAGTGAAGGAGAAATTCTGGTGGATGGGATCAACATCAAAGATTATTCATTGTTTTCATTGCGGAAACTGATCAGCATCGTTACACAGGAACCCATCCTGTTTAACAATACTATCGCCAGCAATATTGCATTGGGTATGGACAATGCACAGTTGGACGAGATCATGGAAGCTGCAAAAATTGCCAATGCTCATTCATTCATTGAAAAGAAAGAAGATGGCTACAATACAAATATTGGTGATCGCGGTAGTAAACTGAGTGGTGGCGAACGCCAGCGGCTTACGATTGCCCGGGCCGTATTGAAAAATCCTCCGATATTGATTCTTGATGAAGCTACTTCTTCACTTGATACTGAAAGTGAAAGGCTGGTACAGGATGCGATCAATAAGCTCATGAACAACCGGACTTCCATTGTTATTGCACACCGGTTGAGTACCATTCGTCATGCTGATGAAATTATTGTTTTACAAAAAGGAGAAATTGTTGAGCGGGGCACGCACGACACACTTATTCATCAGAATGGCTTTTACAAAAGACTTGTACATATGCAGGAAGTGCGGTAGGCTGCATACCAACATTTTTGTAAAAAGGATATTGACGGGCTTCTGTTATTTTTTATTGACGGCTGTTTATTTTCAGGTACGCTGCGCTGATTTTTTCTATATTGCATATACCAACTAAACCTGATGAGAATTCTTTTATCCTTCGCTGCTGTTTTCTTTTTTACTTTATCTGCATTATCCCAGTCACCGGGAGGAATTTCTGCTAATAACACGATGTGGTTAAGATCGGATGTAGGTATTACCAGCGCAAGTAACCTGGTAACACAGTGGCAGGAAGTATCCGGTGCAGGCGTAACAGGAAATTTTACGGTGCAGTCTTTAACCGGAACTGCCAATGTTCAAACCTCACCGTCACTGGTAGACGCAGGTATCAACTTCAATCCGTACATTCGTTTTGATGGCGTTACCAATTCCTTATCCAGCACCAATTTATTTCCCGGAACTTCACTGGTAACCGATAATAATGTTACCGTATTCCAGGTGTTCAATCTTAAAGGAGGTATTGTTTGGTTAAAATGGGAAACCGACCAGGTAGGTGCCACAGGCCGGATTGGATTTGAGAATGCATCGGGCAATATTCGTTTTGATTTTCCTAAAGCAGTAACTGTTTCCAATGGCGAAAATGTGGGTACGGTTAATGTACTGAATCAACATGCTTTATCAACCGCGTATGCAGATGTTACGATTGCTACATCCATCAACAGGCTGAACGGCGCCAACAACAATACGCTTACCTTAACCGGTGGTGCCGGTAATTTTGCCGGTGTAACCGATAAGATTGTAATCGGGAATGAGAACCTCATCAATCTTCCTGCACAGATAGATATTGCTGAAGTTATTATTTATGCAAGAACATTAACACCTGCGGAAATAAATAAGGTTGAATCTTACCTCGCAGTTAAATATGGATTTACCCTCGACCAGGCTGCTGCCAATGCTAATGACTACACTGCTTCTGATGGAACGATTACCTGGAACCGTGCAAATAATAGTGGTTATGCTGCTAATATTACCGGTATTGGTAGAGACGATGCATCCAATCTTGCACAGAAGCAATCCAAATCCGTGAATGCAAATGGCTTGATTACAATCTATACCAACGGAGTATATACAGGAGGTAATTTTCCTTTGCTGAACAGTACGAATGCTAACAGCTTTTCCAACGACCGTTCCTTTGTTTTAATAGGCGACAACGCAGCATCTACCGCCATAGATCAATGCATCTTTGATGGCAAAGGGCTTAGGATGCAAAGAGTGTGGAAGGCCAGCGTTATCAATACTGCATTGCCCGCTACGTTTTCTGCAGACAATGGTTCGATACCGGCCACTGCTAAAAACATAATCGTATCTCCTGATCCTACGTTTCCGACGGCAAGTACTACTATGTATCCGTTAACAGTTGCTAACGGTAAATTGTATGCGCAGATACCATTGAATCATAACGATTACTTTACGTATGCAACAGATACCATTGCCGTTACCCTGGCGCCCACGCAGCCAACCTGTACCAATCCCAATAGTGGAAGCGTAAACACAACCGTAACCGGCAATGCTTCTCCTTTAACCTATTCCTGGTCACCCTCGGGGCAGGCAACACAAAATCTGTCGGGGGTTGCAAGTGGAACGTACACACTAACGGTAACGCAGGGGAGCTGTGCTGCAACCTATACAGTTACACTATCAGCACCGGGAGCGCCTGCTGCCCCCATTGTGAATAATGTAATTGTTTGTTCCGGGAATTCGGCTACGCTTTCCATTCAAAATCCTGATGCAACGTTAACCTACAACTGGTACAGTGCTTCAACGGGCGGTACATTGTTGTACACAGGTACAACGTACAATACAACGATCAGCGCAACAACAACTTTTTACGTTGAAGCAGTAACGGGAAGTTGCAGCAGCCCGAGAACGGCTGTTACGGCAACCTATGATCCTATGCCACAGCCCCAGGTAAATGAACCAGTTATTTGTCCGAATGCCACGGCAATATTAACCGTTCAAACTCCTAACGCAAATTATGTTTACACCTGGTATGCAGATGCGGCAAATACAGTTGTACTGGCAACGGGCACTACGTACACTACTCCGGCCATTACTGCAAATACCGATTATTATGTTGTTTCCACTTATGCCGGCTGTTCATTTGCAGATACTGTTACGGTTACTGTTAATACGGTTACTGCTCCGGTAGTTAATAATGTGGCGCTATGCGGAACGAATGTTACTACGTTAAGTGTACAAAATCCAAATAGTGCTTACACCTATAACTGGTACACGGTGGCTACCGGCGGAACTGCGATAGCTACCGGCACGAGTTACACCACACCTGCGCTTACATCCAATACCACTTATTATATTGAATCGGTAAGTGGAGGATGTGCGAGTGTACGCACGCCGGCAACGGTTAACCTGGGCGGTGCCACTGCGCCTGTACTGGTTGATCAAACGATTTGCAACAACTTATCCACTTCAATACCTGTTCAGAATTCTCTGGCGGGCTATACTTATAACTGGTATGCCACAGCCACCGGCGGAAATATTCTGTTCACCGGCGACAATTTTACCACTCCACCTTTGAATACTGCCACTACTTATTATGTAGAAGCAGTGAACGGTGGCTGTACGAGTGTACGCGTTCCAGTTAGTATATCCATAGATGTTGTAAACGATCCCGTTGTAAATGGCGTTTCTGTTTGCAGCGGCAGCACTGCACAATTAAATATAGTGAACCCGGGTGCCGGCCTGTTGTACAACTGGTATGCTACAGCAAGTGGTGGAACGCCATTGGCTACAGGAGCAACGTTTACAACCGGTGCCATTACCGCACAGGTAAATTATTATGTTGGTGCTGCAGATGCAATTTGCCAGAGCGGGCTGGTACCGGTAACTGTTAATCTGATCGCTCTCGACTCTGTACCCGTGAGTGTACAAAATGTTAGTTTAAACAGTGTAACCTTTAGCTGGCAGCCTTATGCAGGAACGATCGGTTACCAGGTTTCTATTGATGGAGGTCCATTCGTTACACCTTCGTCGGGAAACCTGGGAACAACCCATACCATTAATGGCCTTTCTCAATCGCAAACGGTAACTATTGAAGTGATAGCGCTGGGGCCGCCACAGGGTTGTGGCGACAGTTATCCCGGCCACGCCACCGCTACTACTTACGGCGAAGGATTTTATATGCCAACGGCGTTTACGCCTAACAGTGGTAGTTTGAATAACAGCATTAAACCGAAGCTTCCCGGCGGGGCTGTGCTGGAATATTTTACGGTATTCAACCGCTGGGGACAAAGAATATTTACAACAAGTAATTCAGGTAAAGGGTGGGATGGAACCTTCCAGGGGAAAGATCAGCCGGTTGGAACTTATGTATGGATCTGCCGTTACCTTCACCTGGGCAGGATAGAAGTAGAACAACATGGAAGTTTTACCTTACTACGATAATGCTTAACCGGATACCTCGGGCACCAGGTTATTTTTACTTAATAATGAATCTATAGGCTTTTCTTCGGTGTAATTTTAAACACGGCTATATAACCGTCATTCCGGCTTTGTTGAATTTCTCATATATCTTTATGCATGCTTCATATTTTTCAAATTGACACATCGCCGGTACCAGGCAGGTGAACGATACCTGGTTTAACGAGTTGGTATTGCTGGTAATGATCGTAAATTTTGGATTTGATAAATACAGGAAGGCCCTTATAACGGATATGCTGCAAAATACTCCTGTATTTTTTCTTTACACTTTTCAGCATAGCTGTAAATAAAATTTACATGAAGAAAGATGGTAACTGTATCTGAACAATCAGAAAATTACTCAAACAGCAATAAAAAGCTTGTATTAAGGGATTGCATATCAGGATACGTTATCCCAATTGATAAGTGTGAGATACATTAACAGGTACTAGTCGAGCACCTCATATACAATCATTGAATTGGTTTTGTTTTTCAGTACTATTTCGCCCACGAGATTACAATGAAAGGATTCTTTCACCTTTTTGTAGGCATTTTCATTGATAAGGATCTGTCCTTCTTTAGCAGCAGACTGTAGCCGCTGCGCTGTATTTACAACATCTCCGATAACGGTATAGTCTAAACGCTTTAAGCCCGCCGAACCTATATTCCCGGAGATCATCTCGCCGGTATTAATGCCGATGGATACTTTTGGTGTGAATGATGTTTGTTGCGTATCTGAAGGCAGGGCATTAATAGCAGTTCGCACGGCCAGGCTTGCATCGATGGCTTTATCGAGATGAAATGGTCCCCTGAACACAGCCATAATTGCATCGCCAATGAATTTATCAATGTAACCGCCCTGGGCTATGATCTCCTTAACCATTACATCAAAATATTTATTGAGCAATTTTACCACTACATCTGCAGAGGCGTTTTCGCTGATGGAAGTAAAGCTGCAAATATCAAGGAAAACAACCGTAGCCTCTATCGTTTCGTTGGCCATGAGCGACGATTCAAATTCGCGGCTACCCATGAAGTTGAGTACGGTTTCATCAACATACATTTTAAGGATGTTGTTTTCTTTGATGGCTTTCAGTGTTTCATGGAGCTGCTCCACGTGTTTCAGTGTTTTTTCAACCGTAACGGAAAGATCATCAAAATTGATTGGCTTTGTTATGAAATCAAATGCGCCGCGGTTCATTGCGGTACGTATATTGTCCATATCGCCGTAAGCAGACACAATTACTGCTTTAATAAGCGGACTGCTTTCCGCCAGATGGCTGAGTAAGGTTAAGCCATCCATTTCGGGCATGTTGATATCACTCAATACAATCGATACGTCAGGATTTTCCTGTATTTTTTCCAATGCATCTTTCCCATTCGCCGCAAAAATAAATTCATACTCCTGCTCACGTATTTTCCTGCGGAATTTCTGTTTAATCAATGCCTCCAGATCTGCTTCATCATCGGCTACAAGTATTTTAGTCATCACGACAGGGATTTTAATTTTTCTTTTAATAAAGTAAAGTCAACAGGTTTAGTCAGAAAATCATCTGCACCCAGTTTTTTTGCGGTGTCGAAATTTTCCTGGTCACCATAAGCCGTAATCATCATTACAACCGGTGGTGGCTGATGGTCTGTATGTTTAATTTTATCCAGGAGTTCCAGGCCGCTCATGCCGGGCATGTTAATATCGGATAAAATCAAAACCGCTTCATGTTTCAATGTATGAAGAAAAGTAAGTGCCTCTTCGCCTGAAAATGCAAAAGCGAATTCCAGCTCCAGATTTTTTATTTCCCTGCGGAACCTTTGTTCAAATAAAGATTGAACATCTTTTTCATCGTCTACTACCAGTATTTTCATTCGAAGTTATTTACGGATAAGTGCTAACAATATAGTTATTTATTCAGGGGAAGATGGATGATAAACGAAGTGCCTTCTCCTTCTTTTGTATTTACTTTTAATTCGCCTCCATGTGCTTTTGTTACAATTTCATAACTCATGCTTAATCCCAGGCCTGTACCCTGGCCGGTTGGTTTAGTGGTAAAGAATGGTTGAAATATCTTATCCAGCACTTTTGCCGGAATACCCATGCCGTTATCCTGTACAATTATCTCTACGGCTTGTTGTGTTTTCCTGGTGATCACTGTTACCGTAGGATCATAGTTACTTAAACTTGTTGCATTTTTCCTGCGTTCGGTAACGGCATAAAATGCATTGGTGATAAGGTTGAGGATTACCCGACCGATATCCTGCGGGATGATATTGATATTGCCAATACTGTCGTCGAAATCGGTTTTAATGGTTGCATTGAATGTTTTGTCTTTAGCTCTTAAGCCATGATACGCCAATCGTAAATATTCATCAGCCAATACATTGATGTTTGCAGGTTCTTTTTGTCCGCTGCTGTTGCGTGAGTGTTGCAGCATTCCTTTTACAATAGCATCTGCACGTTTACCATGATGAGTGATCTTTTCTTCATTGTCAATGATGTCTTTTGCAAGCGATTTCACTTCTTCCAAATTTCCTTTTGCTATTTCTTCATTCATTTCAGCAAGTAGTTCCCTGTTCACTTCAGCAAAATTATTAACGAAATTGAGGGGGTTCTGAATTTCATGAGCAATGCCGGCAGTTAGTTCTCCGAGGCTTGCCATTTTTTCGCTTTGAATCAGTTGTTTCTGTACCTGGCGGAGATCATCTAATGCATTTTGCAGTTCTTCTTTTTGCCTGGTTATTTCTGCTGTTCTTTCTTTAACCTGTATTTCCAGTGCAACCTTCATTTTTTCTGCAATTATTCTTTCCTTTTCCTGTTCTTCAGCTTTTAATCTTTCTTTTTCGAGCGCCTTTCTTTGCCTGTTGTTGATGATGAGCATGGCAAACATCCATACCAGTGCGAATATGGAGGCGATATCAAAATACCTGTCCCATTTTTTATAGAGGTTGAAATTTATGATCTCTACAATATCTTCAACCAAACTAATGGCAAAAATTGGTATCAGTGCATACACAATTTGTTTGGCAGGTTTAAATGCCTTGTACAGCAATACCAAAACGATGATGGTAAGTACATAAGCGTGCCCGATCCACTGCGTTATATAGTCGTATCCTTTGAACAACCGGGGTAAAAAGATCATTGCAGTAGTAACAAAATAAGCAGCAATAAGATACTTATCCCAGGAAGGGTACAAGTTTTTGCGCTTATTTTCTTTTCGCAAAACACCGAAGACGATAAACAATAATGCCAGTTCGAGGTTCATGTTAAAGAGTTATCATGCTAACAAAGTAATGACAAACCGGGTGAATTTCCCTGCTTCTGTTTCAACTTTTATGGAACCACCATGTGCTTTGGTTACAATATCGTAACTCAGGCTTAATCCCAATCCCGTTCCCTGCCCTGTGGGTTTGGTTGTAAAGAAGGGCTGGAATATTTTTTCTTTGATGGAATCGGGGATCCCATTGCCGTTATCGGTTACCGTTATGCTCACCTCAGTCCCAACCCCGCTCCTGGAGTTAGAGGAGTGTGTGCCAATGGTAACAGTTGGTTCATAAGCCTCAGGCTGCGTACTTTGAGTATTAAGCCTTGCTTTTTCATTTACCGCATAAAATGCATTGGTAAGTAAATTCATGATCACTCTTCCTATGTCTTGCGGAATGATGTTTATTTTTCCAATGCAAGGGTCAAAATCAGTTTTGATGCTGGCATTGAATGATTTGTCTTTTGCTCTCAAACCATGATAGGCTAAACGAAGATATTCATCACACAATGCGTTGATATCAGTTGGTTCTTTTTGCCCGCTGCTGTTGCGACTGTGTTGCAGCATTCCTTTTACAATAGCATCGGCACGTTTGCCGTGATAATTTATTTTTTCCAGGTTTTGTTTGATATCATTGCTGATAGCTTTTGCTTCTTCAATATCTCCTTTGTTTAATTCCTCATTCATTTCATCAATTAGTTCATTGCTTACTTCTGAAAAATTATTAACGAAGTTGAGCGGGTTTTGAATTTCGTGAGCAATACCTGCGGTGAGTTCTCCAAGGGAAGCCATTTTTTCAGCGTGTACCAGTTGAGACTGCGTTGTTTTTAATGTGTTAATGGTATCTTTTAACTCCAATGTTCGTTGTTCTACTTTCGACTCCAGTAGGATATTTTCTTTTTTTAATGCTCTTGAGCGGTAACGGATATACGTCCAGATTAAACCTGCAGCAATTAAAACATACAATGTGTAGGCCCACCATGTTTTCCACCACGGCGGAAGAATGGTAAAAGAAAACATTTTTTTTGCATCCGACCAAACGCCGTTTACATTTGCTGCTTTTAAGTAAAACGCATAATCTCCCGGAGGCAGATTTGAATAGCGGGCTATCCGTTCATTCCCGGCAGCAATCCAGTTGTCATTTGCTCCTTTAAGGAAGTAACTATAGGTATTTTTATTCTGCTCATTGTATTGAATGCCTATGTATTCAATTTCGATATTATTATTGTTGTATGTAAATTCAAGGTTTGCGTTTTCATCTAAATTGTAAGTAGCTATCAGTTTGTTTCCGATTTTCAATGCACTGATTTGCAGCATTGGTTTTGTTGAATCATAGGGAAGCTGGTCTGGATTAAAAATTACCAAACCTCCTTTAGTAACCATTGCAATATTTCCTGAAGCGGTAGCGATAATTTTTTTCGACAAAATTTTATCAGCCATAGCAACATATTTCGTTGGGGTAACCTGTGCAAAATAATCATCGAATTCCCTGCTCCTGTGAAAACTTTCATTGCTCAGATCAAAAAATGTAGTGCCCAGATCAGTAATCAACAAGAATTTATTTCTGAATGGTACGATATTAAATAAACCATCTGAAGGCATACCATCTTTTGTTGTAAATGATTTAATCGTATTGTTTTTGGTGTCGATACGCAGGAGGCCTTCATTGTACACTCCGGCCCATAGTATGCCATTTTCTTTCTCCACAATATCGAACACATCTGTTCCTGAGTGCAGGTATTTTTTTACGAACTGAAATTGTTTTGTCTGCTTGTTAAGTTTATATTGATGAATACCTTCAAATGCCGGGCAAATCCAGAAATCACCATTTTTACCTATGAATAAATTTCTAATAAAGCCACCGCCCACCGAAAAATCAGTTGAATCAAAATATACCGGCTGAAAGGAATTGTTGTTGTAGATATAAAAGGAATTGGATAATCCGGGTTTGAATTTATTTACTGCCCAGAAATTTCCATCATCATCACGGGTAAGCAGTACCAATGAATCCGGAATGCGGATGGGCAGCGTTTCAAGCTTTTTGGTTTCCTTATTAAAATATTTAGTTTCGTTTTTTCCTGTAATGTAAAATGAGTTTCCTTCTCCGGAAATATATTTTTGTGTTTCATTTTTCGTAACTGGAAATCTTTCTAACTGGCTGCTGGCAATATTTAACTTAAAAGTTGTTTGCTGTTCACTTGTCAGCCACACGTTACCGTTAGGATCTTCAGCAAGGTTCGTAATGTTAGCCGGTAAACTGTCGGTGGTTGTACGTGAAACGAAATATTCTTTGGCAGGCATTTTACCAGGACTGATTTTATACAATCCTGAAATGCGTGAACCTACCCAGATATGTCCAAACCTGTCTTCACTGATTGTCCATATTTGTTCATATTCTTTTTTCCCGGGTTCAATAGAGCCTGGTTTGCTTAAGATTAATTTTCTAAAATAAGGACTGGTTAAACTACTGCTATCAGATACATACAGTCCTTCTCCATACTGGTTAAAATTTCCGAGCCATACCCGATGCTGCCGATCTACCAGAAAAGCATTATTTGATACAGATGGATGAATGTCCGGATTGTTTTCTGTGAGTTCATAAGTATTATTGCGCTGGTGATATAGCAATGAAGCCATTTTTATTGCAGTACTTCCTTTAAGCTGATTCATTCCAAATAATAGCAGGTTGTTTTCATCGATCACCTCAAAGAAACCTGTAGCAATAAATGTATCGGGAAGTTTTATTTTTTCACTGATTAATATTTTGTTGTTTGCTGCGGATGTGTTTATTTTTTCCAATAAACCACTTGAAATGAACCACAGGTTGCCACTGGAATCAGGTTTTACGTTAGTGATATCAGTTCCATAATCGGATAATGATTTGTTTGTTTTTATAATCAGGTTTGATATGGATGTGGAAACCGATGCAGGTACACTGATGATCCTGATACCCCACCACTCAGGCCTTGGCGGTGCTGCTTCATTCCAGTCATTCCATGCGTGACTATCATCTGAAATATAATGAGCAGTATATTTTCCTGGCGGCAATGTGATGGATTCAACCTGCAGTTTATTTTTTGATGCACCGCCAACGGATTTTGCCTTATTGGAGCTCATTTTCCAAATGGTTTCCCCTTTTTCATTTTCAATCCAGCCATAATCGGCCATCACGTTAAAATATTCGCCCATGCACACCACAATTACCGGCGTTGGGGATTTTAGTTCAAACTGTTGAACTTTATTTTCAAGTGATGAGATCTTTGTCAGGTTTGCCAACGACAGATTATTTTTTATGAGCGTATCAATGCTGGGCAGAAAACTATCTGAAAAGTGAGACGTAAATTTTTTAATGGTAATGCTGTCGCCCTGTGTTGATACAATATTAAATTCATTGGCAGTGCCCACCCAGATATTTCCTTTTTTATCGATAGTGATGCTGCGAATAACATTGTCGGATATTCTTTTTGAGGTATCAGGGTTTTCTGTATAATAGCGGGTAAATTTTTCTGTCCTGGGGTTGAAAGAGATAAGTCCGACCTCTGATGTTGCCAGCCAGATTACCCCGGATTTATCTTCTGCAATTCCCGGGAAAAAATGAACATTTAAACCAGGGAATTCATTTTTGACAGGATAGTTACTGAAATGGATGCCATCATAGCGTACAAGATGATAAGGGGTTGTGAACCACATAAAGCCTCTTCTATCCTGCATGATGTTGATCACAAGATCTTCAGGCAACCCGTCTTTTTTTGTAATATTTTCTATTTGATAATTCCCTGAAAAATATTTTGTTTGAGCAGATAAACTATTACAACTGAAAAGTAAAGCGATGTTAAAAAAAAACAGTAAACAAACGGATGTTGGTTTGTGATGTTGCATCATTCGCAATTCGTTTAGGTCTTTCGAAATTAAAATCATTTGGAAGATAAGATTTTATTGCTGATATATCCCGTTAAGGTATGGGTAGCTGAACAGTGAACTGTGTGTATTTGCCAGGCTCCGATTGCACCAGGATAGCGCCTCCATGTCCTTTGGTTACAATATCGTAACTCAAACTTAAACCCAATCCCGTTCCTTCACCGGTTGGCTTTGTTGTAAAGAATGGCTGAAATATTTTTTCTTTGATGGAATCTGGAATTCCATTGCCGTTATCGGTAACCGTTATGTGAACCTCACCACCAACTCCTCTCCGGGGTGGGAGGGAGTGTGTGTTAATGGAAACTGTTGGTTCATAAGCAACAGGCTGTGAACTTTTAGCATTGAGCCTGGCTTTTTCATTTACTGCATAAAAAGCGTTGGTAAGTAAATTCATGATCACCCTGCCCATGTCCTGCGGAATAATATTTATTTTTCCGATGGTGGAATCGAAAGTTGTTTTGATGGTTGCATTGAAAAATTTATCCTTTGCCCTCAAACCATGATATGACAATCGCACATATTCTTCGCAAAGTGCATTGATATCTGTGTGTTCCTTTTGGCCATTGTTTTTTCGGCTGTGTTGCAGCATACCTTTCACAATAGCATCGGCACGTTTACCGTGATAATTTATTTTTTCCAGGTTTTGTTTGATATCCTTGCTTATTGCTTTTGCTTCTTCAATATCTCCTTTATTTAATTCTTCATTCATTTCATCAATTAGTTCATTGCTTACTTCTGAAAAATTATTTACAAAGTTGAGTGGGTTTTGAATTTCATGAGCGATGCCTGCGGTGAGTTCACCGAGGGAAGCCATTTTTTCGGATTGAATGAGTTGGTTTTGTGTAGCCTTTAATTTTGTTAATGCGTCTTCTGCATTTTGTTTTGCTTCTTTTATTGCGATCAGATCGAGTGAAGCCTGTTGAGCCTGTGCTTCGGCTTTTTCGATATCCAAAAACCGGCGATAAGATAATTCGAATACATTGCTGAAACGTTTTAACAATGTAATTTCTTCTTCCTGTAATGCTGCATACGTTGATACACCTAATGCAACAGGACCCAGGGAATACCAATAATAGTTTAAAGAAGCAGCGGAAGTAAGAAATATGTCGGCAAACTGGTTGGTTGTTTGCTGATGTGCATACCATTCTTCCAGTTCTTTGCCGGAGAGCGACCGAGAAAAAAATTCATTAGGGCCTTTAAGCATTTGTTTACAAAAAGCTTCCTGTAGCGGATGAGCGGCGTAATCTACTTCAGTAATAACTGTTTTTGCATGTTTTACGTAGTATTCAAAATTGAGGTAACTGTGTTTTGATTCGTACACAATGGCTGTTTGTACATTCCGTATTTCATGTACACCCAGTGCCTGCAATTGTTGAGAAATGATCACACAAATTTCAAGCATGTCATCTCTTTTATTCATAGCCATTGCTGCTGTTCTTACTCTTTCAAGTGATGATTCAATCTCCAGATCCCGGTTTTGAGATTCAACTGCTTTTCTTTTTTGTTCCAGTTCTTCGATGGTTTCCTCTAATAATATTGCCGTAGTTCGTTTAACCTTCTCTGTTCGGTCGAGTTTGAAGGAGATTATTTCCAGTTCTTTATGAAGATTTTTGGCAGCATTAATGAGGATATTTTTTTCATCCGGCGATAATTTTTCATTCTGTTCAATAATATCCTGTATTTTCTGAAGATGCTGGTTCATTTGTAGATTTTATTCATTTGTTGATTTCAGGCAAATAGGCAAACAAGTTGTTGTAAAGTCGAAAAAAGTATTTTACATGTAAAAATGTTATTTTTCTTTTAACGCTACCCAGCTTACGGTAGTACCATGAAATTCACAGTGGCCATCATCCAGTTTCCCGAATTCGCCCAGGGAGAAAAAACCAATCATAGGCTTATTCCATGTTGATGCCAACCCTTCGATTTCTGATGAGATCATTGGTCCGAAGGAGCTTAATCTTCCTACGCATGAAAAAACAATCAGGGCATCTACATCGTTCATTTCTTTTTCTTTAATATTTTTTGTAGTGTTTACAACTGCGTCTATCACATCAAAATCCGGAGGGAGGGAGAATCGAAATTTGTCGGTTGGTCTTACATTTCCTCCAACCATTACAGAATTGTTAGCAGTGTTCCAGAGTACGACAGGTCTGATTAATGGACTTCCCGAGGCTCGTTGAAATTGCAGGGGATATCCTGAATCAAGTGGAACCAGGCCTGAAGGTTGTGTGGTATCATCAATGGCTGCGGTGTACACTGAATTGAAAGTGATCTCCTTTCCCAAATATTTTTGAATCACATTCATTGCCGGTTCGTTATCTATGGTGAATACCCACGCCCCTTCGCTTTCTGTAATTTGTTTTTCTGTTCCTGAAGGTTTCCATCCGGAAACAGCCATGCCCTTTATGTTTATTTTTTCCTTGTCTATTATAAGTGCCAGCAATCCTCCGGTACTTGATGCATTATTAGTGAATATGATCCCGGAAAAATCTGCAGGGTTGCCGGCAACGCCACCCATTACCGTAACGTCATTTCCCGCAGCACTCATAAATCCTTCGATGATTTCTTCGCCCGACATTTTAAAATCTGCAGCGGAAATAATAAAACCGGGATCAGTGAAAAATTTTTTTCCTATGGCGCCTGCAGATCGTGCCGCATCATACACTGAGGATTGTGTGTAATCGTTTAGCACAATTTTAAAATAAGCGGGGTTCATATCCATCAGCATTACAACAATTTCATCTGACTCTATTCCCTGTTCAGTAAATTTTTTCGATGAGCTTACGCCAAATACAGCAATATTATAATCATTAAAAATGGAACAAAGGGCGGCTGCCAATTCAATATTGGTGATAGTAATGATCGAGAGTGTGGGTTTGAATCCATCTTTGATAATATGCGTTAGTGCTGTTTGTATTGCTTCAACTGAATTGGCGGAGAATGTTTTTGATGTCATGGCTGATTGTAATTTTGGAGGAGGGTATTAAGCATGTGATCTTACAGTTATACTATTGATTACACGCATTGCATAGATAACATCATTTACACAGATTGCAAGCATCATAGTTTACACCCTTTTGTCATTTTATAATGAATAATATTTTTTTGATGGCGTATCTCATTTAGTTCTGTACTTAGCGTTTTAAAAAAATAACCTTTTAGTTTTAATCAGCATTCTTTAATATAGTTGATGTGTATTATTAAAATGGCAGAATAGGTTTTACGTTATATTGCTATTACACAATATAAGCTATCTTATCTTTTATATATAATCCCGGAGAATAAAAAACGCTGCAACGTAATACAGTAAATATCCCTGGCAGCGGGTATAGGTATGTAGTGTTTTACAGTGCAGGAATTACACCTAATTTTTGCATTAACCCGAGATCATCCAGGTAATCTCTTTCGGCAACTATTTTTCCCATACGGATGGTAGCGATGGTAACACCTTCGATGGTTATTTTCCTGCCTGTGGGTTTGATACCAGCAAATGCGCCTGTATGTGTACCGGTAAACGACCAGCGTTTAATCACACGGTCGCCGGAGCTGTAAATTTCCAGGATTTCAAAATCACGATTGCTGAAGCCCGTAATATATTCTTCAAAATATTTTTTAAAATCATCTATGCCCTGTAAATGTGTATTGGCATTGTCGTACACAATATTGGGAGAAAATGCAGAATCGAACAAGGCCACATTCCCTTTATTGATGATCTCATTCCAGGTATGCGAATAAGCCATCGCTTTTTCATTGGCATTTTTATAGGAGTACATAGAGGAACACGAAACAATTCCTGCAGCAAATAAAAACAGCGCCAGGTACTTGTATATACATTTCATGTTCGTTGTTTTAAGTGTTATGTAATGATTGTATGCTTATCCTATTGCAGCAATTGCATTTGGTATTTTATCTTACTTCATTGGATTTTCCACTGTTCCTGTCACACGGGCCCGCAATGAATTATTACAAACCTTTACCGTGTAAGTATTAATATTGTCTTACCTGGCAAAGGAACCGAACAGTGTCCTCCCAAACGCTGCCCGATCCCGTTAATTTGCGGCCGTGTGACAAAAACAATGGAGTTCTTTTTACTTTCGATTATTCAGTACTGTTATAGAATTCGATTGTTGGTACACCTTCCACTCCCGCACTTTCCATGAGTTTTTTCTTTTCATCCGACATAATTGATTTCCTGGCTTTATCCATATCTTTTATATCAAAAACAAGCATTACCGTATTCGGATCATCAACACCTCTTGCCATTACGGCATCAAACAACCCCTGGTCGGCCCTGGCTGCTTTTCCTTCTGCATCAAAAACTTTTACCCATGCATCGAAGTCTTTTACCTTGTGTGTAATTACCACCCATTTAGGTTCTTTGGCATCCGGATTAAACCTGATCACATGCAGGAAAGAAACATCCGGTTTTGAATTCACACCGCCTTTTTCCATTACTTCTTTCAATCTTGCTGCATTGGCAAATTCTTTTGCTTTTGCAACATCGTTTGCTTTTAGGGCTATGTATAATTTATTTGGATTGTCCATGTTCCTGGCTACAACAATTTTTTCCAGTCCGCTGGCATTGCGTGCTGTTGAATCATTATCAAACACCGGCCTCCATTTATCATAATCCTTAACCGTGTGTTTGATTTCTACCACATCGAAAGCTGTGAATGCCGGTTCTGCAACCGGAGCCGGGGCTGCTGTCATTTGCATTGAGTTTGATGTGTCTTTTGGTGCAGTAGTTTCTTCCCCTGCTTCTTTTTTATCACCATTACAGGATAAAAAAATACAAACAGCAGAAATTGTAATTGCTGTTGTAAAAATTTTGTTGATTTTTTTCATACTATTTATTTTTATTTAGGTAATTCGATGAGCCTGTTATTATGAAACTGCAACAATTTGTTGTAGGCGTTTGATGTTTTTTAATGCGTGCATGATGAATTCAATTTGTTTTTATTGAGCCCAAGTAGAGGAATCAATCAGTTTGTTTTGTACACTTCCAGTTCTATCTCAATCATGAATTCCGGTAAGGCCAGTTCTCTTACACCAAACCATGATCCTGTTGGAAATTGTTTTTTATAAATGGAATTCCTGTAACCTGATTGTTTCAGAAATTCCGGCATATTGGTAGTTAAGATGTTTTCAACTACTACATCATCGAATGTGCAACCAAAGTGTTTTAGTATTATTTCAAGATCGGCATAACAATTTTTCATTTGTTGTTGTAAATCTCCTTTTGCAGTCGGTAATCCTTTTTCATCCATACTTACAGCACCTGATATCTTAATATCCCTTCCAATTTTTACAGCATGCGTATAGCCATATTCTTTTTCTACAGCCGGCCGAAGCATGAAGTATTCCGGTTTTTCAATTACAGTTTCAGGAGCTTTTGCCGCATCGGATGTTTTTGTTTCGTGGTTGCATGAACAGATAAATAATGCAATAATAAAGGGAGTGACGCTCAGTATTTTTTTCATTTTAGTTGATTTTTGAGTGTGCTGATGTTAAATTATTACCAGAAAAAGTTTTGTCTGCCTGGTCAATTTCTTCAACCCGTTGTATGTGGTTGTTGAGTTGTACAAACTGGAGCAGCAAAAATGAAATGGCTGCTGCAAGTGCAAGAAACAATATGCTGTATTGCCAGGAAAAAACCTGCTTAACCGGTCCGATTAACTTAGCACCGGTGATCCTTCCCAGGTTTGCGATCGTCATGTATAAAGTAAATTGTGTAGCTGATATTTTTTTCCAGCAACATTGCATGGCTGTAGCAAAAATGCCAATGGAAGTAAATACATATACTATTCCATAGGCCATCATAAATCCAGTAATAAACCAGGCATGATGCCAGTAATTTTTCAATACCGACATCGATATACTTAGCAGGATAACACTCAGCAGGTAAATGTTCAGCATCTTTATTTTACCAAACCTGTCAATCAATATTCCACCGATGATCATTCCCGTGATGCCGCCAGTTAAGGAAGCTGTTGCATACCATTTTGCGTATAACTGGTCAGTCCACCCAAGTGCCTGAACAGTAAAAACGGGCAGCATTGTATCCATAAAATTGAACCCGCAAAGGCTAACAAATCCAACCAATGCAAAAATCAAACTATTGCGCAATGTGAAAACACGCAGTAGGGATGAAAAAATATTTTTCCAGTTATCGAATTGTAAATGTGATGTTTCATCGGATGCTGCGCCTTTTGTCCATGGTAGAAATTTTTCGCCTGCCCGTTCCCGGAAGATCAATGGAACGATCATTATTAAGCATACTGCAAAAGACAGTGTTAATATGGCGCTGCTAAAACCATATTTATTCAACACCCAGCTACCTGTGGCCAGGGAAGCGGATGTGCCCATTATTTTTGCTCCCCACATAAACCCATTGGCCCTTGCCTGTTGATGAGGGGGGATAACATCGATAGCCATTCCATCTGTGGCAATATCCTGGAAGGCTCCAAAAAAGCCTATTGCAAAACCCGTAGCGAGCAGCAGTTTCATATTATTCAATGGATCGGGTATGAACGCCATACTGATGAATGAAACCATCAATCCCAGTTGACCAACCAAAACCCATGGTCTTCTACGCCCCATTGGTAAATAAGTAAACCGGTCCATTAATGGCGCTATAAATATTTTACAGCTCCAGGGCAGTCCAACCATGGCAACAAAACCCCCGATCTCACCAGGTGTTTTGCCATGCATGGCCATCCAGGCCGGAATGCCAAAAAATGTCATGCCTTCCGGTATGCCCTGGGCGATGTACAGAACAATGAAATTGAAATAGCGGATGAATTCATTTCCTGTCAGCACCGGGAAAATGAACCTGCTCTTCTGATTGGGAATTTGTATGGAAGCAGTAGCCGGCATTATTGCAGAATAACGTGGTGATTGGTTGTTTCAAAGGTCTGTCAGCAATAGCCGAATTGCGGATAATAATTAACCAGCCTTTTGTACTTTCTCATCAATCCATAGGACAAACTGTGCAGCAACAGGATTATTTCGTCATTTTTTTGCAAAACGGTTTAATTCTGAAGGAGATATAAACCTGTGAATTTTTTTTCCCTTTATATTTATATGCGTGATCAAATTCAAACCCATATTATTTCAGCTTGCCATTTGGGTTCTTCTTCAATCAACTGCACTAACGGCATTTGCCCAGGCGGGCTATGAATCCATTTCAATTGCACAGGGGTTATCGCAGGGAATGGTATTCGATATTATGCAGGATAAAGACGGGTTTATCTGGGTGGCAACGAAGAATGGATTAAACAGGTACGATGGCTATGATTTTAAAGTGTTCACCAATGATCCGTACGACGATCGGTCACTAAGCAGCAATACCATATTAAAATTGTTTGAAGATTCAAAAGGGCGGATCTGGATTGGAACGGAAAACGGGGGATTAAATATTTACGATAAAAAAGACGGCAGGTTCTATCGTATTGAACATCGGGTATCGGATCCCGGTAGTATATCCGGCAATACAGTAAAAATGATGGTTGAGTTACCCGACGGGAGAATACTGGCAGGTATTGATGAGGCGGGCTTGAACATCATACAACTACCGGAAGATTTTATTAGCAAAGGTTCCAAGCCTGTAATAACCCGCCTCAGTTTGCCCAATGAATCGCAGGTATATGGTCTGGGCAGAGACAGGAATAATAATGTTTGGGTGGGAGATATGGAAGGGTTGGTATATCGTTTCGACGTTTCGAAAAATAATTTCATCAAATTAGAGAATGGCCATTTATTTAATAATGGATACGTTATTGAGCAGGATGGGAATACACTTATCAGTAGAGACCTGTTTTTATCTGATGGCAAAGATATTTATCCCTTATTTGACATAGATAAAATAACACCTGGAAATGTAATATTTAACCCGAGAGGAAAACTGTGGTTAAACCATCATCGTGAACTTTATTTTTATGATGTTGGAAAATGGGAGCCCGGAAAGGCGATTCAGTGGAATAAGGATTTGCCAGAGAATATGTCGCAAATAATCAGTTATCCATTTTTCATCGACCGCTCCGGAATGTTATGGTGCGGTACCATTGGCTACGGACTTCGGAAATACAATACGGCGAGTATAAAGTTTAAAACGCAATTGCCGGAATTTAGTGTGCGTTTCATCGTTCCTGTTAGTTCAAACGAAATGTATGTAGGTAACTATGCATACGGGTGGAGAAAAGTTAAAAAAGACAGTACGGTTACCGATCCATTTACATTTATTCCTTCTGTTAACGAGATAGATAATTTTATCGTTACGTCAAATGGGGATTTTTGTATCAAGAGCGATAAAACAGGATATTATCTATTCAGTCCAGCTTCCGGAAAACTTACTTCCATCCCTGAGATAAATTTTTATTATGGACAAGGCGACAAGCAACCGATGATGGAAGACAGGAAAGGGAGGATTTGGATCCCGGGTATGGGTGGAACCATTTTTTTATTGGATAATATAACAAGACGGGTAGATAGTTTTTCAGTGAACAGTGATCCTTCAAGGCCGATGTTTGCGAAGGCGATCTGTACGGCGATGTATGAAGATAAACAGGGAACTTTCTGGTATGGTACACAGGCTGGTTTTGCAAAACTGGTTATCAGGAATACAGATCATGTGGTGCCGCAGGTGAAATGGTATTATAATGATAACAGCAATCGTAATTCGCTTAACTATGATCATGTGTCCTGCTTTTTAGATGATCCCAAAGAACCAGACAGATACATCTGGATCTGTACAAAAGGAGGTGGGTTAAACAGGCTGGATAAAACTACGGGAAATTTTATTCATCTAACCACCAAAGATGGATTGCCCGATGATGTGGTGTATGGTATCCTGGCAGATGATGCAGGTAATATTTGGGGAAGTACCAATCGCGGTATATTCTGTTTACTGGCAGAAAATAAAAACAACAATGGCAAAAGAGTTTTCAGAAATTTTACGAAAGCTTATGGTTTGCAGGATAATGAATTTAATACCGGGGCATATATGAAATTGCCGGATGGAAATCTTGCTTTTGGCGGTGTGAACGGGCTCAATATTTTTAATCCGAAAGAAATATTATCAAAAGGGTTCGAACCCGGTGTTTTTGTTACCAATATTATGGTGAATAATATAGCTATTGTACCCGGCGATGAAACAGGTGTTTTGAAAAGCAACATTGAAGAGACTTCCGAAATTACATTAAACTATAAGCAGGATATTCTTACGCTTGAGTTTGCTTCACTGGACTTTACTGCACCTAACCAAAACAAGTACCGGTATAAGTTAGAAGGAGCCGATAAAAATTGGGTAGAATCGGGGGAAAGAAGAACGGCAACCTATCTTCATTTGCCACCAGGCAGCTATACGTTTAAAGTTCAGGGTTCCAATAGCCAGGGAATCTGGAGCAGGCACATTGCGTCTTTACAAATACATGTATTGCCTCCCTGGTGGAAGACCTGGTGGGCTTACATCACTTATGCATTGCTATTGTTACTTGCTATACGTGCCTATTTTTTATTTAGTGTGAACCGGGCGAAGTTAAAATCGCAATTGAGTTTTGAACAAAGAGAAGCCAGGCGAATAAAAGAAATAGACAGTTTAAAGACGCAATTGTACACGAATATTACTCATGAATTTCGTACACCGCTTACCGTTATATTAGGAATGGCCAACCAGGTGCTAAAAAATCCTGCTGAACATTTCAACAACGGTATGAATATGATCATTCGCAATGGTGAGAGCCTGTTGAAACTTGTAAATGAAATGCTCGATTTGTCGAAATTGGAAACGGGTAAAATGTCGTTGCAACTGTCAAAAGGAGATATCATTAATTTCCTGCGGTACATAGTAGAGTCATTTAATTCACTTGCTGATAGTCAGCATAAGCAATTACATTTTTTGTCGGATATCGATTCGTTTACGACGATGTATGATGCTGAGAAAATGCGGCAGATCATTTCTAACCTCTTGTCAAATGCTTTAAAATTTACGCCGGAAAAAGGGAACGTGTATATTCATATCAGTGAAGACAATCTAACGAACCCGGGAACAGCGATGCTGGTTATACGTGTGAAAGATACAGGTATTGGTATTCCTGCAGACCAACTGCAACAGGTATTTGATCGGTTTTACCAGGCAGATAACAGTCAATCCGGTAAAATAGGCGGCACAGGTATTGGCCTTGCGCTCACAAAGGAACTGGTTAAGCTGATGGACGGAGATATAACAGTTAAAAGTCCGCCAACTGGATCAAATAAGGGAGCTGAATTTACTGTGATGATACCGGTTAAAAAGCCTGAACCATCTGCAATCATTATTGCTGATGCAGGGGATACGGATTTTATACAGGGTAATGTAACGTTACCGGTTACACGAAAAGATGAAATTGCTACTCCCGGTGAAATGAATTCTCCGTTAATCCTTTTGGTAGAAGACAATGCCGATGTTGTGGCCTATACAGCATCCTGTTTGCCGGAATATCGTTTGGCAGTGGGTAAGGATGGGCGAGAGGGATTTGAAATCGCCACACAAATCATCCCTGATCTCATCATAACAGATATCATGATGCCATTTGTTGATGGGTTTGAAATGAGCCGGAAGTTGCGATCAGATGAACGAACCAGTCATATTCCCATTATTATGTTAACCGCCAAAACAGATATTGAAAGCAGGATTGAGGGACTTGAACTTGGTGCAGATGCTTACCTCGAAAAGCCCTTTCATAAGGAGGAATTGTTGGTACGGGTGCGCAAATTGCTTGAGCTTCGGCTACAACTGCAACAGTATTACAGTAGAATTACCGGTGTATCAAAAACAACAGGGAACGATGTTGTATTGGATTCGGCTTCATTGCCTGCTGCTTTATTACAAACCGAGGATGCATTTGTAAAGAAAGTGAGAACAGCCATTGAAGAACACATAACTGATGTGAATTTTAATGTAGAGCAATTGTGTAAACGTGTGTTCATGAGTCATTCGCAGTTGCATCGAAAACTGGATGCGGTAACAGGATGTTCGCCCAATAAGTTTATTAGAATAATCAGACTGGAGCGGGCAAAGGTATTATTAAGGAATACGAATGAATCGGTGGCTTCTGTAGCATTGGAATGCGGCTACAACGATCCGGGATATTTTACCAGGGTTTTTAAACAGGAGTTTGCAATAACACCGCTGGAATGGAGAGCAATGCAATCCTGATCATTCCTTTTCGATTTTTACAAACTATAGAGAATTGGTAATCATTCAATATTTTAATCATCACAAATAGCTTAACCACCATTTTTCTTTGTGGGTTGTTTTATACCTGTCGTACTTTTTGCAAACCGGGTATAGAATGGCAACAACTGAGAACCAGATAAGATAAACAACACCCAATCCAAATCCTTCCCCGGGAATTACAAATAGGAATGGTAATTTTTTCATGGAAGTTATTGCTTCTTCTACCGAGTGATTTCCTTTTATAAAAAATGCAATAGCTGCCAGTATATGAATGAGGTACAGGTGGAGTATATAATAAAAGAATGCCGTGCGGCCATAAATGATCATAATATTACTAAACCTGTTTTTTTTATTTTCCATCAATGCCAGCAGGAGAAAAGCGATCCCGATAAAAAGGGAAAGGTATAAAAGCGAAGGAGGGTATTTATGAACGTTGATAAATGAAAGGAATGTATTTAAACTACTTTGTTGTTTTTCCCATGGAACAGGATCGCCGTAAAAATTAGTTGCACGGAGAATAACAAATAAGAGAAGAAGTCCGATTCCTGTACGCAATAGAATTTTCTTCCTTTGTTCGGATGAAAATTTTCCTGTAAACAAAATTCCGGCGCAATAGCCAAGCATCATGAGTCCGCTCCATGCAACGAAAGGATATACGATGAGGAAATAGTGATTCGAAAAAATCGGGTACACCACAAAAAAGCCGTGATGAAGTAGTTCCCAGAGAAAGCCGGGTTTAAATCCGGGAGCGGCTTCCGGGATGTCGAGTAGGTTATGTAGTGTTACTATAGCTAAGCCGGTAATGAAAATAAGTTTGAAAGGTAGCCGAATCATTAATCCGAGAATTATCATACTGATGCCGATAGTCCATATCACCTGCATTGGCAATATATGAAAGCCGGGATCGAATGTCCATGCCAGGGAGATAATAAAGAACTCGGCGAAAATGAGCCATAGCCCACGTTTTAAAAGAAATTTGCTTAAGTTCTTTTTTGATTTTCTTAAACTTTGAAGATATATGGATACACCGGATAGGAATACGAAAACGGGCGCACAGAAGTGGGTTATCCATCGGGTGAAAAATAATAGTGGTGTAGTAGTAGCGAGGTTGAGAGGGTCATCGATGTTTGCAGTGATGTGGAAGTAGTCGCGAACATGATCGAGTGCCATTATAACCATTGCAATACCCCGAATGATGTCGATGGATTCAATACGGTTGTTTGTTGTTTGTCGTGAAAGATGCATGAAACAATTTAGTACAATTCATTTAAATAGTCGGCGGTTTGAGGCAATAGCTGGAGAAAAATCAGGCAGTATACTTTAGTTTTTGCCATTGATTTCTGCTGATCATTTAAGGAAAAGATAGGCACTTCATTCTGGTAACATTTCTACGTTGTTTCAGCGAAGAAGTGTAATTGAGTTTCATTAGATAATCTTTCATCGTAGATCTGCGGAAAAAAAATTAACCGCAGAATAACGCAGAATAATAGCGCAGATGTTCGCAGAAAGAAGAGTTTTATAAAAATGATAGGCACTTCAATCTGGTAGCATTTCTGCGTTATTCAGCGTAGAAATGTAATTGAGTTTCATTAGATAATCTTTTCAGCGTAGATCTGCGGAAATAAATTTAACCGCAGAATAACCCAGAATTATTCCGCAGATGATCGCAGAAAGAAGAGTTTTATAGAAATGATAGGCACTTCAATCTGGTAGCATTTCTGCGTTATTCAGCGAAGAAGTGTAATTGAATTTCATTAGATAATCTTTTCAGCATACATCAGCGGAAAAAAATTTAACCGCAGAATGACCCAGAATAATTGCGCAGATTATCGCAGAAGGAAGAGTTTTATAGAAATGATAGACACTTTAATCTGGTAGCATTTCTAAGTTGTTCAGCGAAGAAATGTAATTGAGTTT
>JAFDXE010000034.1 GCA_018268085.1 Bacteroidota bacterium | reverse complement strand
GATGAAGTGCTGAAATGGAAATCTGATCATCCAACAGCTCAAACAGGAGATTTTGCACAAACGGCTGCATTTGCAGATATTATTGTATTGGCAGTGAGTGGCCTGGTGGCCATGAATGCCATACAGATTGCAGGGCCGCAGCATTTCAATGGTAAAATTGTGATCGACCCAACCAATCCCATTGCTAAAGATCCGCCGGAAGATGGCGTGCTGAAGTTTTTTACCGACCTCAATGAATCGCTGATGGAAAAATTGCAGAAGCGAACGCCGCAGGCAAGATTTGTAAAAGCATTCAATAGTGTAGGTAATTCCCTGATGTATAAACCGCAGTTTCCCGGTGGAGAAAAGCCAACGATGTTTATTTGCGGCAACGATGCAGATGCAAAAAAAGACGTAACGCAGCTACTGGAATTGTTTGGATGGGAAACAGAAGATATGGGGACGGCAGCAGCAGCAAGAGCCATTGAGCCAATGTGCATCTTATGGTGCATCCCGGGTTTCCTCCACAATAGCTGGAATCATGCCTTCCGCTTATTAAAAAAATAACGCTTTTAAATAAACTTAACAGGCGACACCTTTTACATCAACATTTCGCCATTAATCAAATCAATCGTATATTAACCTTACAAGCAGGTTAGCTTTGTTATTATATGTTCAGTAAAGTTTCGAGATATTGGTGGTGCCAGATAATCGGTTGGTCGGTGAACGTAGCCATCAGCGTATTTTTTGTGTACACGTTCGTTGGACCACCAAGGGACAAATACTTCCTTAGCCTGGTGCTTACCTGTGTGCTGGGAATCATCATCACCCATATCATGCGGCTCAATATCTTTTTTTTAAAAGTACTGGAGAAACCGCTCAAAACCCAGATCGCCTATTTCATCTTACTTACCATCGTGTTTGCCATTTTACTGGGAATGACATCAGAGTCTGTTGATTCACTGATAGGCTACAACCCCGAACGATTACAGAAATACAGTAAAGCCGGCAGGTTGTTCTTAAGCAGTTTTAATGCGTTGTGGCTGATACTTGTGTGGAATCTTATCTACTTCATGTATCATTATATCGAAAGCAACAGGCGGCAACAACTTGATACCCTGCGCCTGGAAGCCATGGTAAAATCGCTTGAATTAAAAACGATCAAATCGCATATCAATCCGCATTTTATTTTTAATGCACTCAACAGCATACGGGCACTGGTAGACGAAAATCCGCAAAGAGCAAGAACAGCCATCACAGAACTCAGTAATATTTTACGCAGCAGTATGCAGGCTGAAAAAATGGAAACCGTTCCGCTGCAACAGGAACTGGATATTGTTCGGGATTACCTGGCGCTGGAACACATGCGCTTTGAAGAAAGATTGCAGATCGATTTACAAATAGCAGAAGATACATTGCTGCAACCTGTTCCACCGATGATGTTGCAAACACTGGTAGAGAATGCCATTAAACATGGTATCAGCAAACAAATAAATGGTGGAATGATCCGCATCATTTCTGATCTGAAGAATAATCGTCATGAATTGATTGTACAGAATTCCGGTAAACTTAACGGAAGCCGCATAGATAAACAGGATGGCTTCGGCATTAAAAGTACACAGGACCGCTTAAACTTACTATACCAGGGCAAAGCCAATTTTTATATTTATGATATAGAAGGCGGAATGGTTGAATCAAAGATTGTGATGCCTGTATCTACTGTAATATTACACGCAAATTTAGAAACTCAATAAACTCAGAACAATGCACAAAGCGCTTATTATTGACGACGAAAGACTGGCCCGGAATGAGCTGAAAAAATTACTACAGGATTTTCCCGAAGTAGAAGTGATCGGGGAAGCTGCCAATGCCAATGAAGGAATTGAAAAAATAGAAAGCCTTTCTCCCGATCTTATTTTCCTCGACATACAAATGCCCGGAAAAACAGGATTCGATATGCTCACCGAACTGGAAAAAGCACCGCATGTGATTTTTACAACTGCCTATGATGAATTTGCATTAAAAGCATTTGAAGTAAATGCATTGGATTACCTGATGAAACCGGTAGAACCAAAACGCCTTGCAGATGCATTACATAAATTGCAACAGGCAGAAGAAAAAGAAATGGCAGCAACCATTGCAGGTGTTCACCGCGGGCTGTTAACCGAATCCGACCAGGTGTTTGTTAAAGATGGAGAACGTTGCTGGTTTGTAAAATTGTCGGAAGTGCGTTTATTCGAAAGCGTTGGTAACTATGCCAAAGTGTATTTTTCAAGCAA
This sequence comes from Bacteroidota bacterium, assembly GCA_018268085.1. Classification (GTDB taxonomy): domain Bacteria; phylum Bacteroidota; class Bacteroidia; order Chitinophagales; family Chitinophagaceae; genus Ferruginibacter. Next base: position 43,394 of record JAFDXE010000034.1, on the reverse strand, counting down.
CAAACCACTGATCTTAAAATCACTGAATGCATTGGAAGACCGGCTGGATGAAAAAGTTTTCTTCCGTGCAAACAGGAAACATATTGTAAACCTGAGAATGATCGACAAGGTGGAACCATACTTCAACGGGGGACTGTTACTGGATTTAAAGGGCGGAGAAAAAATTGAAGTCAGCAGAAGACAGGCAGTGAAGTTTAAAGAAATGATGAGTTTATAAAAAACATTTAATGAATAGTGAAGAATATCTTCACTATTCATTTGTATTTCTTCCCCACCGGATATCTTTTCGTAAAGCAAGTACTCCAAAGTTTGAATTAATAACTTCTGCTACCATTTCTTCCGCAAATTACCCACTGGTTTATTTCTCCGCTACCTAATATTTAATTGAGAAAATATTTCCAAAAGAAAAATCATTACCTTAGGGTAGAACCAATCTGTTGACTGTCGCGGTACTCTCCCATTTTTTATCATTAATTTTTTAGCGATATGAAAACTATACTAATTTTATTTGTTGCATTAAGCATTTCAATTACCAGCTTCGGCATCAGCGACAGTCTTGTAATAAGCCAGGTGTATACCACAGTAAATGTTGGTGTTGGAACTGCACAATACCGAAGAGGTTATATTGAGCTGTTTAATAAAGGCCATCACCCCATTAATATCGCTGGTTATTATTTGTGGATTCGTTATTGTAGTTCCAGCGGAACTTGCTGGACCGGCAGTAGCGCATCCTGGGATGCAAACGCACTTCCGGCAGTTACAATTAACCCTGGACAATACTTTCTCATTTGCGGACCATTTGAAATGTATGGCATTAATGTTACTGGCGATTATTATATCAGCGATTTAAACTGGATGGATATTTACGCCGGTGAAGTTGCTTTAACAAATTCAGCAACGCAGAACATTTGCAGCAATCCCGAACATGTAGTTGATAAAGTTTCCTGGGGTTATGCTGATTGTTATGAAGGTACTAGCGCCGCCCCTGCTATGCCGGATCATTTTTCAGCCTTGTTCCGGAACAATAATGGATGCCAGGATACGGATGATAATCTTGCAGATTTTTCTCTCTTGCCGCCCTCACCGAGGAATAGTACTTCAACCTATAATATTTGCGGCATAGGTATATCGCCCGCTCTTTTTGCCGATCCCTTAATTACAGGAATGAATACGGTTGAAGGTATAGCTTCTTCATCGAGATCATATTATCTTTCAGGTTATAACTTAAGTCCTGCTGCTGGGAATCTTACTATTACTTCCCCTCCAGGATTTGAAATATCAATTGATAACAGCAATTTTTCTACTGCCCCTTTAATTGTTCCATATACGGGAGGCCAGTTATTGCCGACCCCTGTATATGTGCGTATTGCAAGCACTACAACGGTAACGGGTACACTGATCTCGGGAGATATTATTAATAGCGGAGGAGGCAGTCCTGATGTTTTAATGCCAATTGAAGGGCATTTTGCAAAATCATATTATAATACAAAAGCCAACCTCGGATTACAAAATCCTGGAACATGGAGTACAACTCCTAACGGAACAGGAGCGTCGCCGGTAAGTTTTACACAAGGATACCAGGAGTTTAATATCATTGACCAGGCCAATGCAAATTATTCGGGTGTATGGGATGTAAATGCAGAACAAACAAAAATAAAGTTGGGTGACGGTATAAACCCAATAAGTTTTACAATTTTACCGGGTGCTGATTCTATTACGTCCCGAAGCAGGATGGATATGCAACAAAACAGCACACTGACAATACAAAATAAGAAATGGCCGATACTCGGCACAATAGCCGCAAATACGACTGTAGATTTTGCACAAACAGGTACAACAACAACCGATACTATAAAAATTCCTGTAGCAAATTATTACAATCTAAAAGTTACCAATGGCATAAAACATTTTATTGCAGGAATCGATACGATCAGAAATGACCTCACTTTTGACGGCGTGGCCAGTATTCATGGAACAGGACCATTATATCCTGTTGCTTACTACAATATGCCCGCATTGGATATACGCGGTAATGTTACATTTTTAAACGGTGCTACATTTGCTGCACCTAACGATTCGTGGAGGTTATTATTTATCATGAATGGAACCGGAACGCAATATATCAATACCAACGGAACTGATCTGCACCTTGGAGCTATCCGGCGCAATAATATCGTTGATCCTTTGAATATTGTGGTTTCACCCAATACCAATGTTTATCTCGGTGGTAATTGTAACTACAGTGGCCTTTATCTTTTCAGTGATCAAACAACATTGACCCTGACAGGTGGGTTACTGAAATTTATACCTGATACCTATTATGCAGAAATCAACTGGGGAGTCGGTTTTTTAAAAACTAACGGAACTTCTATAGGTTTATATGCCAGGATGATTCCCTCTTATGACCAGTTAAGGTTTGCAAATAATTCTACGGTGAATGATTTTACAATTGATATGCCCCCATCCAATTACGATAGTGTTGTAATTACAAATAATGTAACGATTACGGGTAGCCTAAATCTTTTACATGGAAAAGTTATGATGAGACAGGGTTATCAAATGAACCTGGCAAATACAGCTTCAGTTCCCCAAGGTTCAGGATCTGCACTTTCATATGTGGATGGGGTGATGAGTAAAGATGGTTCTTCAGATTTTACTTTTCATATAGGACACCTTGGTAAATATGCACCGGTACGGCTTTCAAATTATTCCGGCAATAATACATATACAACCCAATATCACTTTACCAATTTTCCAAATCTTACTATCGATCCGGCAACGCTTGCTACTTTCCCCGGCTATCGTGTAAGTATTGAGGAGTATTGGGATGTTAACCAGGCAATACCTGGAGGAACTGTTGATATGGATTTTAATTACACAGATGCCAATAGTGTATTCTATGATCCATCGCAAATTCGCATTGCTCATTTTGACGGAACAGACTGGAACGATCTCGCAGGTACTGCTGATCCGGCCAACTCTGCTACTTCTGGAAAAGTTTCCGTAACCGGCGTTTCAACATTCAGCCCATTTACATTTTCTGCGGCAACAAGTGGCATCATTCCGGTAAAGTTTACAAACTTTACGGCAAGGAAGGAAGATAAAATTGTAAAACTAAACTGGACTACAGAACAAGAAATCAACAGCAAATATTTTATCATTGAAAGATCTTTGAATGCAAATACATGGAGTGAGATAACCAGAAAAAATGCTGCGGGTATAAGTCTGCAACCCATTCAATACAATGAAACGGATTACAATCCTGCGAAAAGTGTTAACTATTATCGTTTAAAAATGATTGACACGGACAATAAGATTAGTTATTCAACGATTGAAAGAGTTTATTTTAATGCAACGGCTGAAACTGTGTTAATGCCAAACCCTGCAACAGATAAAGTATGGCTTTACCTGCCTTTAAATGCTGGTAATGTATTTGTGTTTATATATAATCAGGGTGGACAGTTGGTAAAGACGATCACTACAAACCAGTCATCTGCTTTTATCAATTTGGAGAATGTTCCGAAAGGAATATACAGTATTAAAATAACAGGCAGTAAACTGAACGAGGTAAAAAAATTAATTGTTAGATGATAAAGAAATTGATATTTTTTTTCGTTGCTTCATTAATGGCTCATTCAATCTCAGCCCAGGAAATTGATAAGCTCATCAATGCAACGGAAGTGGAACGCATTGAACGCATTCTTTCAGCCGACGACATGCAGGGAAGAAAACCAGCTACACCGGGTGGTGGTAAGGCTTCGGCATTTATTAATGATGAATTTAAAAAAGCAGGCTTGCAATTTTTACCCGGGTTAACCTCTTATCTACAAACATTTAATGTGGTAAAAGCAAAAATGATTTCTGCAGAAGGAAGTATAAACGAGCATATCATTTCCAAAGACAGCATTATGTGCGTTAGTACAAAATCTTCCCTGAGTATAAATGAAAAAAGCAATTACCGGGTTGTTGTTATGGATACCGGAAACGTATTGAACAATGCGAAGAAAATTATGCAGGATGGGAAAAATACAATTGTGTTGGTTCCACTGTCACTGGCCGGCGGATTTGGTAAATTAAAATACCTGCGCAGGGATCCTTTTGAAATGAATTTTAATTTAATTTTTGTTTTAACTGATCTTTCATCCGCTTCCACTTACAATTTCAACATCGTAAATGAAGTAACAACTGTTGAACTCAATAATGTTGTGGGTTGCATTCCTGGAAAATCAAAAAATGATGAAATGGTTGTGTTCTCCGGCCATTATGATCATCTTGGAACAGGTAAACCCAATGCTGAAATGGATTCAATATTTAACGGCGCCAATGACGATGCAGCCGGCACCACGGCTGTGATCATGCTCGCTAATTACTTCAGCAAAATAAAAGACAATGAACGCACATTAATTTTTGTTGCTTTTACATCAGAAGAATCGGGTGGGTTTGGCAGCCGGTATTTCAGCCAGCAATTGAATGCTGATAAAACGGTTGCCATGTTTAATATTGAAATGATCGGAACGGAAAGTATGTGGGGGAAAAACAGTACATACATAACCGGTTATGAAAAATCTGATTTCGGAAAAATTCTGCAATCAAACTTAACGGGAAGTAATTTTCATTTTGAACCGGATCCTTATCCTAAACAACAATTATTCTATCGTTCAGACAATGCAACACTGGCGGCATTGGGTGTACCTGCACATACGATCAGTACATCAAAAATGGATAGTGAGAAATATTATCATACCGTAGATGATGAAATTGAAACGCTGGATATGAATAATATGGCAGAGATCATTAAGGCTATTGCCATCAGTAGCAAAACAATCGTAAGTGGAAAAGATACACCTACAAGGATAGCGAAGTTGAATTGATAAGGCAAGCAAAAGAATTTGTCTTTTTTAAATCCACAGAGGTAATGAAGTTCGTCACGGAGGTTCACAAAGATTTGCCTCAAAGAATACAGAAAAACACAAATTGTGACAATAAGATCGACTATTACCTCATCAGCAAATTACTACCACTGATTATTATTAAATGCAAAAAGCCAATTTGAACCGGAGCTTTGTTTTTGATTCTTTATTATATATTTTGAATTTCTTATTTCCCGGAAATACTACAGCTTTACCGGCACACTATGAATAGCAGCGGCAATTTCTTTAATGAGTGAGGCATCTTTTTCGATGGCGTTACCAACCACAACAACATCGGCTCCGGCCCTGCAATTGAGATATGCTTTTTCCGGATCGGTTATACCACCGCCAACAATCAGCGGCACTTCTATACAGGAAGCTACTTTTTCAATCATCGATTCTGAAATGGCCTTACGGGCACCACTACCCGCATCCATATAAATGAGTTTCATGCCCAGCATTTCACCGGCCATGGCAGTACACATGGCAATTTCATTTTTGTCGGCAGGCAGCGGACTGGCATTGCTGATATAAGAAACGGTTGTTGGCGCACCACCATCTATAACCATGTACCCGGTTGACATAATTTCCAACCCGCTTTGTTTTACAACCGGAGCAGATACAACATGTTGACCGATGAGCAATTCGGGATTGCGACCACTGATGAGGGAAAGGTATAACAATGCATCAGCATAGCGGCTAACCTGTGATGGACTTCCCGGAAAAAGTATTACAGGAATATCACAGTTTTTTTTAATCAGTTGAACACATTCATCGAGATAGTTAGAGATCACCAGGCTTCCACCTACCAGCAGGTAATCCACTTTGGCATCAACAACCAGTGGAATGAGTTGCTCCATGCTGCTATCATTCACTTTGTCGGGATCGATCAATACGGCAAATGATTTTTTATTCTGCCGCTTGCGCTCTGTTAATGAATGATAAATGCCCTGCTGCATTGGTCTCTCTTTTCATGCAAAAATGTAGAAAAATTCCCTACTTCCGAAATATTAACCTCACTAATGTGCCTAAACGCCGCAAAATCAAGGGTTTTATTGGTAAATTTGAGGGGATGCAGGATATAAGTTCAGAAATAAAGTTTAAGACTGCCAGGAGTGGCGGTAAAGGTGGTCAAAACGTAAACAAAGTAGAAACCATGGTGGAAGGATATTGGCATATAACAGGTTCACAGTTGTTTACCGATGAAGAAAAAAAACGCATCACTGAAAAATTATTGAACAGGGTAAATGCCGATGGATACCTCTTGGTGAAAAGCCAGGAAGACAGAACGCAGTTGGGTAATAAGCAACGGGTAGTTAAAAAAATGAACCTTCTTGTACACAATGCATTAAAAATTAACAAGAAAAGAAAAGCTACTAAACCTGCTGCAGCAATAAAAGAAAAACGACTGGCATCAAAAAAGAAAGCAGGTGAGATAAAACAATCAAGAAAAAAAGTTTCTGTTCATGAATAAATTTTTACTCCATAAAAAAATGTACGGGTTATTTGCAATGATACTTTTCTGCATGTGCAGCTTCTCTTTTGCACAACCTGTGAAACGTGGCACTTTAAAAGTAACTTTTGTTCAAACTGCAAACGGGAAAGATATTGTATTGAGAGATTCTGTGTACACAAATCCATTTGGCGAAACATACTCCGTAAATAAATTAAAATATTACGTAAGTAATTTTTCCGTTCCCGGTTCTGCACAGGTTACGGAAAATGATCCGTACCACCTGGTCAATGCCTCGGAAGAAAGCATCAACAGTTTCGAGATTCAGCTTGCAGCAGGCACTTATCAAAACATAGAATTTTTATTAGGTGTAGATAGTGCCCGCAACTGCAGTGGTGCACAAAGTGGTGCACTCGATCCAATGAATGATATGTTCTGGACATGGAACAGCGGTTATGTAATGTTTAAAATGGAAGGAAGTTCACCTGCTTCCAATGCAGATCTGCAAAGAATTGAACACCATATCGGCGGATACAAAGGACCGTACAATGTGATTACGCCCATTAAACTTTCAACTGCTGCCGGACATGAAATAAAAATAAGTGAAGGCAACAGCACAGAGCTGATCATTGAAATGAATCTTGATCATTACTGGAACAATGCAGCGGCCATTAAAATCAGTGAATCTCCTTTGTGTACAACAATGGGGGCATTGTCGAAAAAAATTGCCTCGAATTTTTCCGGTTTATTTTCCATCAAAGAAGTAAAATAGTTTTTGTTGAAGATAAAGTTCATCATAGCATTAGTTACATTGATAGCAGCAGCATTGTTATTTATAAGCGCTGTTAATAACGACGGGTATGGACCTTATAAACCAACACCGTTAGCATTTAAGATCCCAGATGGCTGGCCGAAACCTCCGACGAATATCTGGGCAAAGAATAAACTTACTGAAGAAGGATTCCAGTTGGGTAAGAAATTATTTTATGACGGCAACCTGAGTAAAGACGGACAGGTAAGCTGCGCAAGTTGTCACCAGCAGTTTGCAGCCTTTGCCACTTACGATCACGATCTTAGTCATGGCGTAAACAATACCTTAAGCACCCGCAATGCACCTGCTTTATTGAATCTTGCATGGATGACGAATATGCACTGGGATGGAGGCGTTAATCACATAGAAGTACAACCGTTGAATCCCTTAACTGCAGAAAATGAAATGGGTGAAACACTGGACAGCATCCTGTATAAATTAAAAAAAGATCCTTCTTATCCGCCGATGTTCAAGGCGGCATTTGGAGATCCGGCAATTACCAGCCAGCGCATGTTAAAAGCCATTGCCCAATATACCGGCACATTAATAAGCTGCAACAGTAAATATGATAAAGTGATGCGGGGCGAAGCTACATTCAATCCTTACGAACAAAATGGATACAATGTGTTCAAACAAAAATGCACCGGTTGTCATAAAGAACCATTATTTACCGACAACAGTTACCGCAACAACGGAATGCCATTGAACAGGTTTAATGATATCGGCAGGCAAAAAATAACAGGCGACCCGAAAGACTCATTGAAATTTAAAGTACCAACGCTACGGAATGTGCAATTGAGTTTTCCGTATATGCACGACGGACATATTTTTAGTTTGTACCAGGTTGTTGAGCATTACAGAACCGGCATCGTTACAGAGCAACCAACACTCGATAGTTCTTTAAAAGAAAGAATCACACTCAGCAAGAAAGAAAAAAACGATATTGTATATTTTTTATACACGCTTACAGACAGTAGTTTTATCCGTGATCCAAGATTTGGTCCGCCGATGTATTATGTGCCGGGCAAATTACCGGATCATGTTGAGCCCGTTCGTGACCGGCAATAATGAATTCACACCCGTGTATTATTATAGCTGAATGAAACAAGGGCAAAAAACTATTTTTGAAACCTAAAGAAAAAATTAAACATTGAGTGGCATTAAAAAATTAGCCGGGCAAACGCTTTGGTATGGCGGAAGTACAATCGCTGCCAAATTCATAAACTACCTGCTTACTCCTTATCTTACCTATACGCTTGCCAATGCAAGTGATTACGGAAAGATGGGAATCATTTATTCTGCAATTCCCATCTTCAATATCATTTTTACTTACGGTTTTGAAACGGCTTATTTCAGGTTCGCATCAAAACAGGAATATAAAAACAGTATTTACAGTACGGCTTCACTCTCCTTATTTTTTTCTACGATTGTTTTTACGTTAATCCTTTGGTACAATCAATCCATTCTTGCAGGCATTACTGGTTTAAATGGATTTCCAAAAATGATTGAATACAGCATTATAGTTATTGCACTTGATGCATTGAGTACAATTCCTTTTGCCAGGTTGAGGGAACAGGGCCGGCCCAAAAAATTTGCATTCGTTAGAGTAGCAGGAATTCTCATCAATATTTTCTTCACCTGGTTTTTTATCAGCTATTGCCCCAATGCAATGAAGGATCATTCCAATAACTGGGTAAGCATTTTTTACGACAACAAAACAAACCCGATCGTATATGTTGTATTGGCGAATGTGATTCAATCGGCCGTTACATTGTTATTGTTGGGAAGAGAGATACTGGAGATCCGTTTCCGTTTTGATACAAAGCTCTGGAAAGAAATGATGATTTATGCGCTGCCGCTGATTATCGTTGGAATGGGTGGCATGGTAAATGAAACATTCGACAGGCTAATGTTACGCTGGTGGCTGCCCGGTAAGGTTGAGTACAGGGAACAACAGGTGGGAATTTATAATGCCTGTTATAAATTATCTATCCTCATAACACTGTTCATCCAGGCATTTAAAATGGGAGCAGAACCATTTTTCTTTAAACAGGCAGAATCGGAAAATCCGCAACGGGTGTACGCAAGGGTTATGAAGTTTTTTATCATCATCATTTCCATCATGTTTTTGGTTGTAACTATGTTTATGCCTGTATGGAAACATTTTATCGGACCAAAATACTGGTCGGGATTATCGGTTGTGCCCATTCTGTTATTGGCAAATATGTTCCTGGGCATTTACTATAATTTGTCGGTGTGGTATAAACTCTCCAATAAAACTTTATCCGGTGCTTATATTACGATTGCCGGCGCAGCCATCACCATCATTTTAAACTACATCTTTATACCGCACTTCGGTTTTACTGCCTGCGCATGGACAACCTTTTTTTGTTATGGTACAATGATGGTTGTTTCTTACAAATGGGGCCAGAAAGCTTACCGTATTCCTTATGCAACAAAAAAATTAGTGGCGTACATGGTAATTGTAGTGTTACTATTTTTTATTCATAAGGGCATTGTGGCGATTAATAAGAATGTGTTCCTGGATGTTATTTCAGGAGCGGTATTATTGTTTGCATTTTGCTGGTTCATTGCGTTGATAGAAAGAAAAGAACTTGTAAAGTTGCCGGTTGTGGGTAAGTATTTTATTAAATGATACATTGCCACTGATTCGCTGATTTTTTACAGTTATTAATTAATTAAATAATCACTTTCCCCGAAGATTTATCCAATCCGAAAAAAAATTCCATTCATTCTGATCATCAACTGTTACAAGACCAATCTTTTGCACACCAGTGAATGCTCCCCGAAATTTAAAATTAATCCTACTTTACAACCAGAAATTGCAAGATAATTTATCACCTGTGCGACATGTTCTTCAACAATACCCTTCTTCGATTTTATTTTCAGAATTATCTTATCATACACAACAAAGTCAGCGTAAAATTTATGAGGAAGTATGATGCTTTTATAGTTAACTACAAATTCTTTTTCCCGTTCAAACAGCATATTTTTTGCAGTCAATTCATAACTTAATGCATCCTTGTAAACAATTTCAGCAAATCCTCTTCCTAAAATTCTATGAACTTCCATTGCTATTCCAATAATAGTCCCGGTTTCGGTAGAATATTTGTAGTCACTTTTTATATAGTCCATAAAATAGCATTTCTCAAAATTATTTTATGGAAATAAATTATTCAATAATGAATATTTAGTTAAACTAACTATTCATTATTCCCTGTAAAGTCTGCTTTTCTTTTAAAGGAAAAATTTATCATTTCCTGTCTTTACTACTCTTTTAATCAGTGAATCAGTGGCATTTACCAAAGTGTAAAATGTTAATCACATAAACCTCATCATCAACACATACAAAACCTTCTTCTCTTCCTCCGATAATTCTCCTGTATTACTGTGCTGTAAAAAATGCTGGCGGAATGCCTGTATAGCAGCTTGTGGTTTACTAACATCATAACCAACAATCCGCAATGCCATCAATACATTAAAATCAACAGGCAAAACAGTATTGGTTGTGTCGCCATACCATAAACCATAACCACTATCTGCAAATCTTTTCCAGGGAAATAAAATACCGGGATCTACTTTTCTTCCCGGCGCAATATCCAGGTGGCCAATAAAATTTGCAGTGGGGATATTGTATTTCTTTTTTAAAACAGCCAGCAAATCTTCCAATACATGAAGCTGTGCTTCGGTGAAACTGTCTTTTCCATTATTATCGAGTTCAATACCAATTGAAGTTGAATTTACGTCTGTATTGTTTCCCCATTTGCCGATACCTGCATGCCATGCCCGTAAATAATCATTGAGCAGATGATGCAGTGTGCCGTCTTTACAAATGAGATAATGAGCGCTTACCTGTGTGCTGTCTTTTGTAAAAGTGCGTAGCGTTTGCTCGCAACTTTCCTGTGCAGTATGATGAATGATCACCAGGTTGGGTTTCCTGATGCCGAAATTAGTTGTACCAATCCAGTTGTTGTTTTCCTTAAGAGAATCCAAAGTGTTATCTTGTGGTAAAGCGTTGATTGTTTTTGTTAGCTCCTTTAGCTTTTCCCTGTACACTTTATTGGAAGACGCATAAGGTTTGGGTGAACAGGAGTATATACTAAAGCAAATGCATACAATTATCGCAATACAGTTATTGATTTTCTTTGAAGTTTTAAACAAATTATTTTCCAGTAACGGCATACGCTTTGTCTATTTTATATAATTGCTCACACACAAATTACAGTAATGAATACAGAAAAAAAAACAGGCGATTCACCTGAATCAGCTATCAGCAAGGAAGAAAAAAAATTATTAGATGAAAGCCTGGATCTCGACATCAACGGCGACGACCTGAACTTAAAACGGGCTCAACTCAACCATACAGATGAAGATGGGGAATTACTAAATGAAATGAGTTCAGGAGATACTTTCATTGAAAACGATCTTGATATTCCCGGTGCAGAACAGGATGATGCCAATGAAGAAATCGGTGAAGAAGATGAAGAAAACAACGGCTATAGCCAGGCAGATACAGCATAAAGAAAGGCCCGGCGATTCACCGGGCCACTAATGATGATTTTCAAGAGGGCGTGTATGTTCACAATCTAATACTCATTAGACAAACGCCAGCCTGAATTGGTTGCATCTACCAGAAAAATCAGGAGAATGCTGCTCTCGAAAGGTGTACGCCTTCCGCAATTTCCTCTATCATTTTTTTATTGAAGGCTTCAAGATCCTTTGGACTTCTGCTCGTTACCAGGCCATTATCCACTACTACTTCCTTATCTTCCCAGATCACACCGGCATTAACCAGGTCGGTTTTAATAGCGTGAAATGAAGTCATATTCCGGTTACGAAGCATATTTGTTTCTATCAGCAATTGCGGGCCGTGACATATAGCAGCAACCGGCTTACCCGCTTCCAGGAAATGCTGCGCAAATTTTATGTAAGATTCGTGGCGGCGCATACGGTCGGGATTGATTACACCACCGGGGATAACCAACGCATCATATTGTTCGGGATCAGCTTTATCTATATTAACCGTTACCGGCAATTCTATCGACCAATGATCCTGATCCCATCCTTTTACTTTTTCCTGCATGGATACAATGTCTACAACGGCACCTGCTTATTCCAATGCATTTTTAGGTGAGGTTAATTCTATTTCTTCAAAGCCCGAATCTGTGAGTATCGCCACCTTTTTGTTATTTAATTTCATGTTGAATTTATTTTAAATGAAAACTCATTACAAATTTGTTCAAATAGCATTCCATATAAAAACCGGTGAATGGCGCAATTGTTGAAGCGCTATTAAAAACGATAGGTTATGTTTATACTTGTATCGTTAACGATTGTTTCGATTATAATACTCACATTCGGATTTCTCGGGATAAGATTGCCACTGATTCATCCCGGGAAACGAAACCCGGCACAGCCTGCACAACAGAAACAAGAACAACATCACTTTAAAATGGATGAACGGATCATTAAAGATTCGGTTAAAGAAACTTTAAAGACTTCCAGGTTCTTCAGGGAAAAGGTTTTAGAAAAATCTACTTCGTAACTGTTTCCGTGTGTTCGTGTAAATCTATTTCGAGGAGTTCCTGCACGGCAATATAAATCTGCTCTTTGGTAAACGGTTTTACCATATACAGGTCAGCGCCATTCTTTTTTGCTCTTTCCCGTTCAGTAGAGGAATCATAACCGGTTATTACAATGATCTTTGTTTGAGGAAAGTTCATCTTAATGTATTCTATAAAATCTGTTCCCCTGCCATCAGGCAGGCTGTTGTCTAAAAAAACCAAAGAGGGCGCTTTTTCATTCATAAATACTTTAGCCTGCGACAGCGTGTTCACATGTTCAATTTTCACTTTCTTATCGCCGAGGATGATGTTGAGTAAAAAACAAATGTCGCCTTCGTCTTCGATGATTAAAATATTTTTCTTTGAGGAGGAAATTTTTGAAGCAGTCATAATGAATATTTTCAGAAATGATTGCAATTTTTTTACCAACCGCTTTCCCTGTTATTATTGACGTTTTATGTGGAATTAATTTCCATCGTTGGGGAAAAACAATCCACTGTGTAATAGATTATGAAGGATTACAATACAGCCTGATGCGCTATTTTAATGATGCGTATGGGTATTATCCAATGCTTCCATCACCTGTACAAATGCAGTGTAAATTTGTTTAAGTTCAGCAATATCGGTTATAGCGCTTTCGATATTGAGTTCAAGCGCCGCATAATTTCCTTCTTCATAAAATGCGATATGCAAATTGAAACCACTAAGCGATTGAAATACGTTTCTTATTTCCTGTCCGGCAAAAACGTTCTTACAGCGTTCAGGATCATTAGTTTTCACGATTAGCTTTTTATCAAATTCGGGATATCCCAACAGCACGTCTTCCATTCCAAAAAATTTTCCCAGCTTATCTATAAAACCCTGGTCGTGTATCGCAAATCTGAAATCCCTGCTTTCATTTATTCTTGCACTTAAGGAAGTGAACTGGATAGAGACCGGGGTAGTAAAGCCGGTTACCGGGATTGCAGGTTCATATCCGCCAACTGCATCCGATTCAATATTCAACATGACTGAAAATTCATTGTGCTGAATATTGGCGCCATACGTAAAAGGAAAGTGTATGTTTTCAAGGTCGGCAGCTACCTGTTGCCAGATATCGCCATTTTCTGCTTTCACCAGTTTATATTTTTCCATTGTATTTTTTTACTAATAGAGCAATCATGCTGCCAGATAAACTGACGGGAATTAAAAAAGGGCCTGATAGAAATCGGGCCCGGCGTTAAAATCTAATATCCTATGAAAAACCAGACACAAATATATAGATGGGGCACCGCCGCTTATCTTTGGTTTAGTATGCGGCAATTATAAGTTACCGAACGGGGAAATGTGTTATCCATTTTGAGTGAGTATGCTCCCGGATCATTGAACGGTATCAGCAACGCTGTACAATTGCCCCCGGCTGAAAATTACCAGCCAACTTCCAGCCGCTAAAAATCCCCGTACCTTGCAAATAAAGTTCCCTCCACCTTAAAATATTCCCATTTCACATTCGTCTTTAAATCTACATGGACGATGTTCGTACGATAACAATACCAATGACTGCTGAACGGAATAACAATATAACCCGGACGATCAAAGCGCTGCGTAACCAGTTATTCGGCTTCATCAAAAAGCGTGTAAGCAATAATGAGGATGCGGAAGACATTCTGCAGGATGTTTTTTACCAGTTGGCCGGCAACACCGAACCCATTGAACAGGTTACAGGCTGGTTATACCGCGTTACAAAAAATAAGATCATAGATAGTTACCGGAAACAAAAATTACCGTTGGCAGAAGATATATTCAGCGGCGCCGAACCCGAAGACGATATGATGGATTGGAAAGAGTTTTTGTTACCTGCTGATGCAAACCCGGAAACAAGTTACCTGAGGAACCTTTTTTGGGAAGCATTGCAGGAGGCGTTAGACGAATTACCTGCCGAACAGCGGGATGTATTTATTCAAAATGAGCTCGAAGGAATTCCATTTAAAGACATTGAGGCAAAAACAGGTGTTGCAGTGGCTACGCTTATCAGCCGTAAACGGTATGCGGTATTGCATTTACGTGAACGACTCGCCGTGTTAAAAGACGAATTATTAAACTATTAACCGCAATTCAATTTAACGGATTGCTTAAAATTAAAATTATGAAAGGTCATTTTTCAGCCAGGAAAAAAATCATGATATTTTTTATGATTGTGGCTGCAGTATTATTGTTTGGATTTATTGTAATGGGATTGTGGAATGCGATTTTACCACAGGTGATTGCAGGTGTTAAAATTATCAGCTATCCGCAGGCGTTAGGCATCCTGTTACTGAGTAAAATTTTATTCGGTGGTTTCCGTGGAGGATGTGGCGGAAGAAGGCGTGGGCGGTTTATGGAGATGCAGCAAAAAATGGCTGCCATGACGCCGGAAGAAAGAGAGAAATTTAAAGCCGAATGGAAATCACGGTGCGGCTATCGCTGGAAAAAAGATCCATCAGCCGGTACAAATGCCATGGCCGAATAACGTATTGCCACGGGTGCACAATTTTTAGCCAATGATTTTCTTAACGGTGCGCCTGTGGCTCTTTTAATTTGGTAAACCTTTTTAAACCTTTCCGCATGGAAATACTCATCTTCAAAACCAACCTCACAGATCCCAATCGCATCAGTGATGTAGAAATTGCACTGGACATTCATCCCAACATTATCGGCTGGAATGTTGATCTGAATGATGATGACAATATATTGCGTATCGTAGCCAATAATATTGCAGGTGAGGAAGTAGAAAAAATGATTTTAAGTGCAGGATACTATTGCGAGGAATTGCAATAATAACATCACATATTCCTCCTGTACTGCCCGCCTACACTATACAATGCATTCGTAATCTGCCCCAGGGTACAAAACTTTACCGTTTCCATCAATTCTTCAAACAGGTTTCCATTATTAACGGCTACCTGCTGCAAACGCTTTAACATATCGGCACTTTGTTTCGAATGCCTGTCTTTAAATGCTTCCAGTGTTTTAATCTGGAATTCCTTTTCCTCAGTGGTAGAGCGTATCACTTCCTGTGGCAAAATAGTAGGCGATCCTTTTTTACTCAAAAAAGTATTTACGCCAATGATCGGGTATTCACCGGTATGTTTTAATGTTTCGTAGTATAAACTTTCTTCCTGAATCTTATTACGCTGGTACATTCTTTCCATGGCGCCCAACACGCCACCTCTCTCTGTAATACGGTTAAATTCATTCATCACCGCTTCTTCCACCAGGTCAGTTAATTCTTCTATCAGGAAAGATCCCTGGTTCGGGTTTTCATTCTTCGCTGTACCCAGTTCCCGGTTAATGATCAACTGTATTGCCATCGCCCTGCGTACACTTTCTTCTGTAGGGGTTGTAATCGCTTCATCGTAAGCGTTAGTATGTAAAGAATTGCAGTTATCATAAATGGCGTACAATGCCTGCAGGGTAGTTCTGATATCGTTGAAATCTATTTCCTGTGCGTGCAGGCTTCTGCCACTGGTTTGAATATGATACTTTAATTTCTGGCTCCTGCTGTTGGCCTTGTACTTATGCTTCATTGCTTTGGCCCAGATACGCCTGGCCACACGGCCAATTACACTGTACTCCGGATCCATTCCGTTGCTGAAAAAGAAAGAAAGGTTCGGCGCAAAATCATCAATCTTCATTCCACGACTCAGGTAATATTCTACATACGTAAAGCCATTGGCCAGCGTAAACGCCAACTGTGAAATGGGGTTTGCCCCTGCTTCTGCAATGTGATAACCGCTGATACTTACGCTATAAAAATTCTGCACATTCTTATCAATAAAATATTGCTGCACATCTCCCATCAGCTTCAATGCAAACTCAGTAGAGAAAATACAGGTGTTCTGTGCCTGGTCTTCTTTTAAAATATCTGCCTGAACGGTTCCTCTTACTGTTGACAATGCCTTCGCCTTTATCCCTTCATACACCTCAGCCGGCAATACATCTTTACCACTCAATCCCAGCAAGCGCAAACCCAGCCCGTCGTTACCTTCCGGTAACGCACCCACGAAACTTCCTTTTTGCGGCATCACAGGCTTTCCATCTACACCGGCATATCTTGGCAATACACTAATATCATATTTTGATTCAATGAGCTTATTAACCTGTTCCTGCAAATTGTTTTCAAGAATATATTTTTCACATTGCTGATCAATAGCCGCATTCATGAAGAACGCCAGCAGAATTGGCGCCGGCCCATTGATCGTCATGCTTACAGACGTCTTCGGATCGCACAAATCAAAACCGCTGTACAATTTTTTGGCATCATCCACTGTAGCAATGCTTACGCCACTGTTTCCTACTTTACCATAGATATCGGGACGGTGCCCCGGATCTTCTCCATATAAGGTTACACTGTCAAATGCCGTACTCAACCGCTTTGCAGGCTGCCCCACACTCACATAGTGAAAACGCTTGTTCGTTCTTTCCGGGCCGCCTTCACCGGCAAACATTCTTGTTGGATCTTCTCCTTCCCGTTTCAATGGAAACACACCGGCAGTAAAAGGATACTCGCCGGGAACATTCTCCTGCAACTGCCATTGTAAAATATCGCCCCAATCATTGTATTTCGGTAAATACACTTTCGATACAATTGTTCCCGATAAACTCTTATAGGTGAGCGGCTGTTTAATTACCTTATCCCTCACCTGGAATTCATAAAATTCTTTTTTATACCGCTCCTGAACCGCAGGCCATTCTGCCAGTAATTTTTTAGACGTTGCATCCAGATGATTTTCCAGTTCAGCAATCTTTTTATTGATGGCTTCATTTGCCGCATCTTTCAGGATGGTAACCGTTCCTTTCAGTTTATAGAGATCACTGGCAATCGCCGCCTGCTCTTTAACATGATTATCGTAATCGGCAATCGTTTCCGAAATTTCTGATAAATAACGACCACGTCTTGGCGGAATGATCATCGATTTACTGGAAGTATCTTTTGTGTGTGCATGATGTTTGATCACACCATGAAAACGAACCCCGCTTTTCTCTGCAATTTTTTCCATCAGCCTTTCAAACAATTCATTCACACCGGCATCATTAAATTGCGCTGCTATCGTTCCAATCACAGGTAGTTCTTCATCCTTTGCATCAAAAATCTTATGACTGCGTTTGTACTGTTTACGGATATCGTGTAACGCATCCAATGCACCTGCCTTATCAAATTTATTCAGGCATATCAAATCGGCATAGTCGATCATGTTTATTTTTTCCAACTGCGATGGAGCGCCGTATTCCGGTGTCATCACGTACATGCTGATATCACAGTAATCAAGAATTGAAGCATCGCTTTGCCCAACGCCGGCACTCTCCAGTATCACCAGGTCGTAACCCGCTTTCTTACAAATATCAATTGCCTCCTGTACATATTTGCTCAGCGCTTTATCACTTTCTCTTGTTGCGAGGCTGCGCATATAGGCACGCGGCGAAGAAATAGCATTCATCCGAATCCTGTCGCCCAACAACGCCCCGCCGGTTTTTTTCTTACTCGGATCAACAGAAATAACCGCAATCGATTTGTCTTCGTAGGTATTTAAAAAACGACGAACGATCTCATCGGTAACAGAAGACTTTCCTGCCCCACCCGTTCCCGTTATGCCCAACACCGGAATTGTTTTTCCTTCGTTTGATTCTATAACAATATCATTATTTGCGGCAGCATTGCCATTTTCTACATTGGTAATAGAACGGGCGATCTTCCGGATGTCTTTAACTTCTTTTAATTTCAATTCACCACTGATCGGGAAATTTCCATTTACAGGAAAATCGCATTGCTTTATCACATCTTCAATCATTCCTTCGAGACCCATCTGGCGGCCATCATCCGGACTGTAAATCCTGGTGATGCCATGCTTATGCAACGCTTCAATTTCATCAGGTAAAATGGTTCCGCCGCCACCGCCAAAAATTTTAATGTGGCCACAACCATTTTCATCCAACAGGTCTTTCATGTATTTAAAAAACTCAACGTGCCCACCCTGGTAACTCGTAATTGCAATGCCCTGCACATCTTCCTCAATGGCACATTCTACAATTTCGGCTACACTCCTGTTATGCCCGAGGTGAATAATTTCTGCGCCCTTGCTTTGCAAAATCCGACGCATGATGTTAATCGCTGCATCATGTCCATCAAACAAAGCAGCAGCAGTAACTATTCTAACTTTCTGTGTTGGTGTAAAGCTCATCGTAATTATTTTTTTAC
This sequence comes from Bacteroidota bacterium, assembly GCA_018268085.1. Lineage (GTDB taxonomy): Bacteria > Bacteroidota > Bacteroidia > Chitinophagales > Chitinophagaceae > Ferruginibacter. The sequence goes on along the minus strand of JAFDXE010000034.1, from coordinate 24,421 downwards.
CGGCAGCAAATCATTTTTCAGCCCTGGTGGCGTCGCACTCTTGTACGATAGCACTCTATTGTACCACCCAAATCACCAGGCAAACGGCGTTTGCAACCGGGGCAAAATTAAGGATAATTAGCTGATGAGTTAATGTGTTCATTAGCTAATGAGTTAATGTATTCGCATGATATCCTTTGTGAATCTTACTGCCTTTGAGCCATCGTGGCCGTCGCTGAAAGTAAAAAGTAAAAATGAAAAAAGCCACTGATGTACTGATTATAACTTTGTGCTTCTTTGTGTTTTGGTGCCCTAGTAGCTCTTATTTTTTACTACAGTAACAAAACTGTCGGCCTCAAAACTATTCTTCTTTCTTTCCTCTTACCAGCTTCGCCACATCAAATACCAGCCCTATCGAAAAATTAAACGGCCGGTAATCAATAAACGACTTATCATACAACAAACTCAGTCCAAACTGAAATTCCAGTCTCATTCCCGGCAGTGAAGGCGCTCCTAAAGAGCCCACAAATGATGGTTCAAAGAATAACACGGCATACCGGTTAAGACTATCTAAATTATAATCCGATCTTTCTGATCTTGTATAATCGGTTTTTATATTTCCGAACTTAATTACACTTCCCCTTGTTGCAATTGTTGCAGCAAAAATATCTTTCGGTGTTTTAAATGTGATGGAAGGCTCAAGGTAAAACTTGGTTAAGCTGGTATTATAATAACGGGTATAGGCTGACAGGTTAAAATCAGTTCCATTTTCATTGATCGTTGTTTTACCAAAGCCCGCCCCTGCATACACCTGGAACAACATGTGTTGCTTTTTATCCAGCGGTGTAAAATAACCGGCTCCAAATTCAAACAGGTTTCTTTTGTATTTTATATTAGTAGATTCATTGTTTCCGTTATTATCCTGGTTGGCCTTTTCACTCCGGTAATAATAGGATGCGGATACGGCAATATTATTACTCAATGCAATGGCTCCCTGCGCATCCAATCCATGTGCAGTATTCCTGTCGTACTCATTCCCATTATCATCGCTGTTAGACGAAACCCCATTATTGGAATAATACGCAGCCAGTTTGCTGTCACCTTTTTTTGGTAAACAGCGGAACATTGTGTGCCGTAGGACTATACGCATACCTCGGTGTATCACAACTGGCAAACACCATTACAACGATCAAACTACAAAGGGATAGAACAGTTTTCATGTTATTTCATTTTATAGGTTAAGGAGGCGAAGTCTTCAATACTTAAAGCTTCAGCACGTTTATTAAAAATTTCGTCTTGCAAAACATCAGGGGCAAATTGTGCTTTTACCGCATTGCGTAATGTCTTACGGCGTTGATTAAACGCAGTTTTTACCAGCACCCAGTAATCTCTTTCCGACCGGAAATTCAGGGCTGAGGTGCGCCGTTTTAACCGGATCACCGCACTCATTACTTTGGGTGGCGGATTAAAACATTCCGGCGGCACATCAAACAAATACTCGATCTCATAATATGCCTGGATCAAAGCACTTAACACACCATATACTTTACTTCCATGTTTGGCCGCAGCTCTTTGGGCAACTTCCTGTTGAAACATACCGATCACAACGGGCACACTGTCTTTCCAATCCAGTATTTTAAATAAGATCTGGCTGGAAATATTATAAGGAAAATTACCAATGATCGTAAAGCTTTCATCAAATGGTTTGTCTATGTCTAAAAAACTCCTGTGAATGATCTTATCTTTCAGCCCCGGGAATTTTTTTATTAACCATTCCACTTTCTCCTCATCCAGTTCAACTGCTTTAAAATGGATACCGGCTAGCTGAATAAGCTCTTTGGTTAGCGCTCCTCCCCCGGGACCTACTTCCAGCAGGTTATCAAAATGATCTTGTTTCAATGCATCAATAATCCGGGAAATAACCTGGTTATCTTTTAAAAAATGCTGGCCTAAAGATTTTTTCAGCGTGTACATATAACAAAATTAGGCAAAGGGAGCTTAATCATTTGCCATCAACAAAAAGGTCTCCCGGGAAAGGAAGACCTGATTCGTTATCAAGTAGCTGCTTGGAATTATTGTTTTAAGAATTTCTCTGTATCTATCAGTTCATTATTACTGTTAAATATTTTCAGGAAATACATACCGGCTGAAAGAAAATCGGTTTGCAGTTTAATTTCATTATTGCCCGGGGTAATAGCATATTTACCGTTGCGGATCGTTCTGCCTGCTGCATCCGAAATGATAATGCTGTACGCATCTCTACTCACATTGGTACGAATCCTTACATTCAGTTCTTTCTTTACCGGGTTAGGGTAAATGGTTGCCAATGTATTTCCCTGTACATTAATTTTTATAATGTTACTGAAGGATACAGTTCCGGTTTTATCAACTTCTTTTATCCTGTAATAATTATTTCCTTTTACAGGCGACAGGTCAATTGCAGAATACGGCGGCAATGACGAAAGTTTTTCAATCGTGGTAAAGTTGAAATTATTATCAGTGGCTCTTTGCACTTCAAAATAATCATGTTGCTGATCGGTATAGGCTTCCCAATCCAGACGAACGGTATTGTTCATCAGTAGCTGGGCATTAAAGTTTCCAAATTTAACAGCAAGTGTGGCGATGCTGGTTGTTTTTACAAGTTTGAGGTTATCAATATAAAAACCATCATCTTTTTCAAAAGCAAAAGCACTGGCATCATTGTCTGAAGTAAATCTCAACCTGAAACGAACGTTTGCTCCACCCAGGAAATCTTTCAGGTCAAACAATTCATGCGACCAGTTCTCTTTTATGCCCGTTAATGCAGGCTGGCCACCGAGTGTTCCACCGTTAGTGGTATTGTCTTCCTGCACCGTGTTGGCACTGCAGAGTGCAGTCCAGGTGGTACCATCTAATGAAGCCTGCACCTGTAGTTTATCCCTGAAATTTTCTGCACGGTATCTTGACCAGAAACTGAGGTATGCGGCCGTTGCATCTGTAAGATTGAACGGATTTTTATACGTTACGGTTCTTGTAGAACTGGTGGTATAATTGCCCGAAGGTGATTCGGTCATTGAATGTGTGCCATTATATGAATTGCTGGTCGTAAATGACCAGCCGGTTGGTCCTGCCGGACTAATCGTTGCCGTCCAGTTGGTACTGAAACTTCCTTCCATATCATCTTCCAGCAAGGTTAAAGGATTGAAGAACTTGGTAATGGTATCATAAGTAGTAATACCACCGGATTCTACTTTCCAGGCGAATTGTATTTTCTGACCGCTTACAAAAGTTGGCGGTAAGGTATAAGCCACACTGTCTTCAAGAACATCATAATAAGTTCCCAGTGTTTTGGTAACCGGCGCTCCTACAGATTGAACATTGCTAACCGGCACCAGCGATACAGTTACAGGATTAGCGGCTAAGCCTACCCGTTGTATCCTGAAAGAAAAATATCCCGACAAAGAACTAATAGCTACATCGTTTTTATCTTCCACATGGTAATAATCGCCGGCTGCATACGCAAGCTGCAAATTCTGGAAACAGTTTTCTTTACATAATTGAATGATCTGCGACACCGGCGCCCAGAAATCACCACCACCTGCTTCACCTGTCATTCCATAAATTTTTCCTTTTGACCCTACTCCGATATCGCCCAGCAACAACCAGTCTTTAATGCCACCAGCTACTTCGTAGTTTACAGTTTCCGGGCTATTCCCTGCCCGATGTCCATTGTACTTTCCCATTAAAGCTGGAACGTAAGTGTAATAAGCAGAATCGGTATGGCTCAAAGCCGGATGCAACGATGGCCTGCCATAAGGAAGTGAATAATACGGACCATAACTGTGCTGGTCAATCGCATTTATAAAATGATGTGCATATACAAAATCACGGAGCGCCTGTGTTTCGGGTTCAGAAAATGCACTGGGGCCGTAATAAGTATCATCTGTTTTATTACTCGATCCGCATGAACTGGTTGCACCTGAACAATTACCCCAGTCTACTCCATAATTCCTGTTCAGATCAACACCAATATTAGAAGCGCCGCCACCGGTATTCCTCCTGTTCTTTCTCCACAGCCCGCCGCCGGTTGTAGGATAAGATGAACTGGATCCACCATAGTTAAATGCGTATCCGTCAGGATTCAAACAAGGTATGATGTACAGTTCCCTGTTATCGAGCAGGTTTTTGATATTATTGTCGGTCGCATAATTTTCTGCAAGATATTGCATGAAGAAAATAAGGCTGGTACCGCCAATGGCTTCTCTTGCATGTTGCAGGCCTGTGTATAAAACTTCCGGTTTATTATCAGCAGCATTGGCATTAGAAATTCTTACTCCTTTTATGGCCTGGCCATTTGCAGAATTGCCAATAGTAAATACAGATACCAATCCCGGAAAGGCTGTTTCCAGGTTCTGCATTTTTGTAAGCATTTCAGCATAGGTAAAATAACCAGTGCTACTGGCAGCAGCACCTAATTTTAGTGAGCCGCCATTTCCAAAGGAAGCCGGCGTAATAATAGCTGAACCGATTTTTCTGCAGGTTACGCCCTGAACACTGTTCAGCGCATTATTAACGGCTGCAGCATTGCGGTTTACATCCAGGGTGTGGGCCACCACATCATCGATAACAATTTCATAAGCAAAACCTGATTGGGCAAGGCGACTTAATTCTGCACTGTTAAGTACAGCAATAATCGCATTCCCATGCTGTTCGTAATGATCGAGATTAAGGTTGCCGAAAGCAAAACTTTTAACAGCGGAAGAAGTAAACGGTATTTTTACTTTGCTGTATTTTTCCTGTGCCTGTGCAGCAAACAGTAATGTAGTACATGCTGCTAACAGCAGGCATATTTTCCGGGGGTTCATAGCGTAGTTTTAGGTTGAATATTGGTTACTTCATTACAACTAAGGTAGTAACAAATATTTCATCATTGATTTTTACTCTTACTTTATACATGCCGCTACTCAGGTTTTTAATAAATGGCAGATCAATTTCGTTTGATCCTTTTGCCAATTTAACTTTTGAGTCGTACACTTTTCGGCCATTGTAATCGAGTATGTTAACCTGGCCCATGCCTGCCATGGCTGCGTCAATTTTCAGCACGGCTCTGTTCTTGGCCGGATTCGGAGAAAGGCTGATGGCACTTTCTGAAGAAAAATCAACTTTCTTCACATCGCTGTATTCTACATTACCTGAGCTCTTCATAATTTTTACCTTATAGTAAGAAGCCGGTAATAAAGGATCTGTATCAGTATAAGTGTAGGTTGCCGGATTTGCACTACCATTGGTTTGCCTGCTGGTAATGGTTTCCCAGTTTACCCCTTCTTCACTTCTTTGCAGTTCATAAGCAGTATTATTATTTTCCTGGTTCAGGTTCCATACAAGACTCACCTTGCTGGAATTTATTTTCTGTGCTTTCAATGTAATATTCTGATCGGGCAATAATAATCCCACCGCAATTACATAATCTTCAATTTCTCCATTATCGAAATAGCCATTCATGCTGGCGGTAGTCATTCCCTGGTCGGCTGTTGCAATGCGTATACGCATAAACGTTGTTGCATAGGCAGGTAATGTTGTATTTATATTACTCCACAACAACGAAATATTCTGTGCTGTGCCGCTGCTTGGCACGGTAACTGAAGTTCCTTCGCCGGCTTCGAAAGTTCCGTTTCCATTAGCATCAACCCATCCTACAACTGTTGCATTTCTGCCGGTACGGTTCATTACTTTTACCGGAACTGTAAAATTGGACACCCCGGTTGTAATTACCTGTAGCCCTGAAACACCGTCTTCTTCTACACCATCGCCGGTTGCATCTGAGGAAGTTTTCTTCAGCCATTCTAAACCCGGTTTTAATGCACCCAGGTAGATACTATCATTTTTTTCATGCGTACCCGGGTCAAAAGCCGGAGGATCATACGTTGCAGGTGCATCGCCAAAATCAGTTTTTGGTTTAAATGCTTCGCCCGCATCTCCCCAGCTACCGGTAACGGCTACCCCCTGGTAACGCATGGTGTACTGCCTGGTATTATCAACTGTTCCATTTCCGTTGTAAGGTGTTACCGTTCCGGAGGAAGATGAACTTGGTGAACCACTGTTATACATCTGGCCAGTCCAATCTACACTCACCTGGCGAGGCACCAGCGAAGAAGGACTTGGATTATAATGTTCAACTGAGCCGGTGAGAAGATTCTTATGATAAAAATCCGTTTCCCCCGCTGCTCCGTCAAAGTCATATAATATGCCATCATTGATACCAATATCGCCCCAATCGTGTAAACCATTGCCATTTCCGTCATCTGAAGGAATACCATATGCCTGGGCTATTGAAGCAGGGCCATAACCTGCGTTCAAATCAATTCTCCATATAATAGATTCCCTGCCCGATTTATCATCTCCCATATTTGTTCCTTCTATACCCAGGTAATAACAACCGTTATAGAATGCTGCGGCGCCGGATTCAACGCCCGCTTCAAAAGTTGGGATACCAAGTGTATTTACATTGGATATAAAATCCCCAAGCGTATCCATATCATAATCGTACCTGCGTATACGCTTATCCGTAGATGGCGAACCTGTTAAACTAAAACTATAGTACACCATATGCCGGTATGGGTCGTAAGCCAGGGAGTTGATATTCGAGTTTGTATTATCGCGGAATAATAAACGGGCAACGCCATTATTTACATTCACATAATATATATAGTTATCTCTTACAGCCAGGAAATACGCCGGCTGACCGGTAAACGGTTTGGCAATTTGATAATATCCTGTAGGAAAAGTTCCTGCCGAGCAGGCAGAAATGTCTGAGATGAAAAAAGATCCATCTTCGCCGGGGCTCCCCCCACTTGTTCCTGTACTGGAGGTTGTTATGGTAAAGCTGGTAACCGGTCCCGTAATATCCACGTTTACGGTACCATTTGCTGACGGTGCGTTATCTGTAAATGCAACCAGCGTACTATTTGCTGTTGCACTGGCAGATGGCGTATTGTTTGTTCCCAGTGTGAGGATAGAACCTGCCAGTGTAGATAACGTAACATTGGTTCCTGTAGCACCATTCAGTGCACTAACATCTACCCGCTGGTTTTTATCAATATCATAGATAGAAAACTTTAGGTTTTGTACGGCATTCTGAAATTTGAAAGTAATGGTACCATTGCTTTTAAAACGCAAATCGGCTCCGTTTCCATAAGATCCTGTTTTTGCAGTAAAAGAATTATCATCTCCCAATATGCTTGCAGCCGCATAGCCGCTATTGGTTATCGTTACTGTTTGTGTGCCGAATGTAAAACGCTGGTTCTGCACCTGGGCCAGCGTAACAGAAGGTGAATAGCTTCCGGTGCTCTGCAGGAAATCCAGATAATCCCAGTTTAATGTATCCCTGGTATAACCTGCACCACACTGAGCCTGTACATTTGTAACGGTAATTACAAATAACATCGCCATCAAAAGATTTCTGAGAAGTATATTTTTTTTCATGATCCGGGTATTAGATTTTAAAGGATATTCAGTTCAGCAAGTGTAATTCACGCATCCTTTCAGGCATGTTTTCGTTTGATGAGCTTTCGAAGACGGCCTTTATCCAATACAAAACAGGCACTGCCCGGGAATGATCGTATTTCCGATGGAAACCTGGAGGGTATCAACGTTCTCATAAGACGGATTTTTAATAAATATTATTTGAATCATATAGAATAACGACTACAATGCCGAAAAAGTATATGAGCTTTTTCATTTAATATTTAAAAATCCGGGAGTAAGTATAAATACGAAGTGATTCTACCCATTTATCGGCCAAACCTGGCATTTTTATACCTGATGCTTTAAGACGGATGTTGTATTTTTACGGTTCAAGAAAGCATACATGAATCCATCAACAGAAAATAAACCAGTAATCGGCATCAGTTGCGGTGATATCAATGGTATCGGAGTTGAACTCATCATCAAAACTTTAAGTGATAACCGCATACTGGATATTTGTACCCCGGTGATCTTTGCCAATAATAAGCTCATCAATTTCTACCGGAAAAGCCTACCCGAACAGAACATCAGTTTTTCGGTAATAAAAGATTCTTCAAAAATCAGTCATAAGCAGGTGAATGTATTCAATTGCTGGGAGGAAGATGTAGCCGTTACCCCTGGAATATTAAATGATATCGGGGGAAAATATGCTGTTATCAGTTTACAAGCCGCTACGGAAGCACTGAAAGCCGGAAAAATACATGGACTGGTTACGGCACCCATCCATAAAAAAAATATACAATCTGCGGGTTTCAATTTTACCGGGCATACTCCTTTCTTCAAAAACTATTTTACGGCAAATGAAGTGGCCATGTTTATGGTTGCTGATAACATGCGTATTGCTTTGTTAACAGAACATGTTCCTTTTAAAGATGTGGCACAATATGTAACCAAAGAAAATATCATCAGTAAATTGGTAGTGGTAAACAATTCTCTTAAGAGAGATTTCGGTATCAATAAACCCAGGATTGCTGTTTTAGCATTGAACCCTCATGCAGGAGATGAAGGATTGATTGGCAAAGAAGAGATTGAAATTATTAAACCGGCTGTAAAAGAAGCCAAACAGCAAAAAGACATTTTCTGTTTTGGACCGTATAGTGCGGATGCATTTTTTGCAAGAGGTCAGCATGAAAAATTTGACGCAGTGCTGGCCATGTATCACGACCAGGGATTGATACCATTTAAATCAATGGCTATTGGCGATGGTGTAAATTTCACTGCCGGTATCCAGGCCGTGCGCACCTCTCCCGATCACGGTGTTGCATTTGATATTGCCGGTAAAGGAACGGCTGATGAATCTTCTTTCAGAACGGCTATATATAAATGTATAGATATCATCCGCAATAGGGCGGAGTTTGCCAATCAATATAAAAATCCATTGAAGAAAATGGGATCTGCAGTAATTGCCAATGCGGTAGATGAAAAGATTACGGAAGATTAATTGGATGAGAATATTGGGGAAAAATGTTCATCGTTACGAATTGCATTTTTAGATCAGTCATTAAAGGATTTCATTATCCCGCTATTTAAACACAGCATCATCCACACCTTTATTAATGGTGTAACTGTTTAATACGATTTCTGCTTTTCCTTTTTTATTTTTTACGTTATCTGCAGGTTTTTTTTGTTCCGAGCCATCATCAAAATCAAATGTTACGCCCTTGGGCAATTTATAATCCCGTGTATTAAAGGAGAAAATTATTTTATCGGGCAAACTGTATGCGGCATATTTTCCATAACTCATTTCCAATTCATAGGTACCGTTTTCTCTTGTAGTTGTTCTTGCCTTTAGCACCAGTTGATTTTTCTCATCAACATATAAGGTACTTAATACAATATCGCTGTTATCATCAACCGGCAATAATTTAATGATGCGTACGGGAGTGTTTCCAATTTTATCGTTACCTGCATCCAGTACGGTATAGGAATCATCTCCAATAATGCCCGACATGTTCAGGTTTACCGCACCTTTAGGTACAAATGAAATACCTTTTTCACTTTTAATTTTTAACCGGTTGGGCTTTTTAAAATACAATTTAATATTGGCCACAGGCACTTTCAAAAAAGCAACATTGGTTTTCATTTTCCCCGATGCTTCGTAATCATTTACCTTATCCAGCTTTTGTTTGATCGTTTGCAATAATACATTCGCATCCTGGGCAAAGGAATGTAAACCGGCAATTGTTATAATGAGTACGGAAATTATTTTTTTCATTTTTAAATAGTGTTATCAGGATAAAATGTCTTTTCTACGGAAGGCAATAATTGTAGCCGACAGAAATACGGCGATATACGCCAGCAGGTTCAGTAAACTATTGCGTACTGCAGGCCAATTTTCCATGGTTCCTTTAAGTGTTTCTCCATCGTCGGTTGAATTGATATAAAAGAATCCTTTCCATCCTACCAGGTAAGAAGTAAACAGGTAAGGTTTTGCATACTTATCTATTATAGGAACATTTATATTAGAGATCACGGTACAAACAATTACGATACAAACGGTGGCAATAATTGGCCCGATTGAATTTTCGGCAAATACCGACAGCAACAACGCCAGGGAAGCGATCACCGTTAAAGCAACCGCAGCATAGGCAAAAGCTGCAAAATAACGCCACATCACATCATCTTTTGTTATCTGTAAAATCTGGGATACATCTCCTTTCGAGCGAAAGATGATCATATCATCAACGCCAAATATCGCCATACTTAAAAACAAGGCAGTAACGGCCATCCATACCAGCAGTGAAACGGTAAATAAAAAAGAAGCGATAAATTTTACCAGGATAATTTGCGTTCGGCTAACCGGTTTCGTTAATAATAAGCGCAATGTGCCCATATTTGCTTCACCTGAAACTGCATCACCTGCAACAAGTGCCACCAGTATCGGCACCTGTACCAGCAATGTATTTAATATAATATAACACATGAAGTATCCATTGATGGCTTTACTCTTATCAAAAACAAAACTATCGGTAACATCCTGTGCCATAAAATCGAGATAGGCTTTTCCATCTGCTTTAAACGCAAACTGGAATACAAATACAATTGCGGTAATGGCAATGAATGCAATATAAGTGCGTGGCTTTTTAGAAATTTTATACAGTTCTATTTGTAAAAGTTTCCACATGGGTTGTGTTGTTGGTTAATGAAAGGAAATATTCTTCCAGTGAATGGCGGGGGCGCAAAGAAAGAATGCCTACTCCTGCCGATGTTAATTGGGTAACGGTTTGCGGAATATCGTTTTTATCCAGGCTGATATGAATGTACCTGTCGTCGGTTGTATGAGTTAAATGAATACCAGGCATTGCAGAAAGTAAACTGGTGGCTTTGGTATTGTCGGTAGTTTCTACCAGCACCACGGTGTTGGACGGATCAAGCATTTCACTCACATCTCCTTCTGCTATTTTCTTTCCTTTATGAATAATGATCATGCGATTGGCCACCAGTTCAATTTCACTTAAGAGATGAGAAGAAACGATTACTGTTTTGCCCATTTCTTTTTTTAGTTTGATGATCAGGTTGCGCATGTCGGCAATGCCCTGGGGATCGAGACCGTTGGTAGGTTCATCCAATATAAGAATGGAAGGATTATGAATAAGTGCAATGGCAATACCCAATCTTTGTTTCATGCCCTGGCTGAACGTTTTGGATTTGCTATTGCTCCTGTCGGCTAATCCAACCATATCAAGCTGATCCATGATCAGCTTACGGGTAACTTTAATGCCGCTCATTTTAGCAAAGATGGACAGGTTGTCGTATGCAGAAAGATATTTATAATGATCCGGGCGTTCGATGATGGCCCCGATCTTTTTTAAAATTTCGTTGCGGTTGGCATACAGTTCTTTGCCGAAAAATTTTATTTCACCTGCCGTTGGCCTGATCAGCGTGAGCATCATGCGGATAGTGGTTGATTTCCCGGCGCCGTTTTGCCCGAGGAATCCATATACATCCCCTTCATTTACGGAAAATGAAAGATCATTAACAGCATGTACTTCGTTGAATTGTTTGGAGAGATGGTTTACCGCTACGATTTCTGCCATGAAAATTTAATATCCGTAAAGGTAAAACGTATCTGCACATAAAAAGTTTAGTGCGGCAAATGTTTATGGCGTTTTAGGATTTGTATAAGATTGAAGCGCCTGAACGTATTGTTCAAACGCTTCAATGCCTTTTGTGGTAATGCGGCAGATGGTGAGTGGATATTTATCGCGGAACTGCTTGGATATTTCCAGGTACTCCGCATCTTTTAACTTATTGATCTGTACACTCAGGTTACCGGCAGTAGCCTGTGTTTTTTCTTTCAGAAAAGTAAATTCGGCCTCAGGCATACTCATAAGAATATTCATTACGGCCAGGCGTAACTGTGAGTGTAGTATCGGGTCGAGTTCTTTAAATTCCATTTTATAGATTTGCAGGGTGCTGCTTATTTACATTGCTCCAGGAAATAATCTGTTCCTGCTTTACCCCAGGCCGGATCGAGTTCTGTTTTTGGTTTAAAACTTTCGAACATGCCCAGGGCCTTTTCAAATAATTCTTTAGCAGGTGCTTTTCCTCCTCCAAATTGTTCAGGCGTATAAAATTTTGCCTGTCCTTCGAGGTAAACTGGTCGTGGATTGGTTGGATCCATTTCTTTGGCTTTGGCAATTTCGCCGGAAGATTGCATGCCGTATTGTTGCCATCTTGTTTGCGGATCAACCATCATGTGTGCAGAAGCGATCATACTCCTGATCACATGCGTTTCAGAATTGGCGGCACCAGCAAGTGTTTCCGCCTTTGTGATCAGTTCTTCAGCTTTATCAGCGATCGCATCTTTTTTACTATTGTCTTCCGAAAGATATGCACTCATCACTGTGCAATATGCCGCATAATAATATGGGAGCCATTGTGTTTTTTCAGCATCCGCAATCCTTGTAAAACTATTTGCCAGGTCGGCCATGCTGTTGTTCTTAACAGCAGAATCCAGTAAAGCAATATTTTTTTTCATAGCAGCCGTATATTTTTCGCTTTGTGCAAACAAACTATTTCCAACGGCAATCATTGCAAGAAGTAAAAATGCTTTTTTCATTTGATGATTTTTAAAGAATTAAAGATTATAAATTATTGTTGATGGCATTTTCGGTCTGGTCGATACCATAACTGATAAAACAACCAATGTACACAAATCTTTTAGACGGAGGTACAACCGGAATCTTGTGATCTACGATAGTTCCGTAATTATAGGAGAAGATATTTTTTTGTCCGAATACATTTGAAACCGACAATACAAATACTGTAAATGCTTTTGCTTTTTGTTTACCCAGGTTGGGTAAATAGTTTAAACTGAAACCGAGTGCATTGTAGTCGATGGTACGGCCATGATCTTTAATGGCTGCATTATTTTCTCCCTGTACAGGAACAAACTGGTAATAGGGTCTGCCGCTTGCATAAGTGTAACTGGCATTGATCCCCAGTTTCCACGGTAGCACGAATTTTTTTACAACGAGTGATGAAGTGTGCTTTGCCGCAAAATTGGGTTGAATGGCGTTTGGATAATTTAAATAATCTCTTTTTGTATCCAGGTAAGAATAAGAAATCCAGTAGTCGATGTTTTTCAAGGTTTTTTTATCTCTCCAGAAAAATTCAATCCCTTTTGCAAAACCCGATCCATTGTTATTGAGTGCAGCGGCATTACCAAATGCGTTACTGCGGGTTTTGTAGAGGTTATTGTATTGCTTATAAAATATTTCGGTTCTGAACGTTCGTTTATTGCTGGTACGCTGGTATTGTAATATATAATGTGTTGCCCTGGCGTAGAGGAGGTTGTTGCTGATTGATGGTAATATATTCGTTTCAGGCCGTTGATAAAATATACCGTAAGCAAAAGATGCCTGGCTATTATCCCGGAATTTATAGGCCAGTGATAACCGCGGTGCTGCATTCCATTTTGCAAGAATGGATGAATACTCAGCCCTTGCACCTATTTTGGCAGCAATATTATTGGTAAGGTAAACGTCTGCTTCGGCAAAACCTGCTGATAAATTTTCTTTGATTACCTGTCTATACGTTCTGTTATTAAATGCAGTATAATCTGTTGCTTCGTTGCTGTAAAACTGATCAGCCCCAAAACGGATCATGTTGATTGCACCCAATTTTTTTTCAAGGTAAAATCTTGCCTGGGCATAATAGGCTTTATTGATAATACCTGCGTTTTTGAGATTGTATGGATTATACGGATCTGCGAATGTTACTTTTTTATGCTGATCGTCCTGAAGTTCCAGGCTGATGTCATCTTTATTGGTGCTAAAGCTCAGCCCGGCATTTAATTTCCAGTTATGGCCCAGCTTTTCTTTCCAGTTCAGGTTTTGATAGGTGTTGATGTTGTACAACGAAAAAGCATCTTTCAGTTTAAATGAATCGATATCCATTGTTCTGAATCCAACTTTGTTCCAGTTGGCATATCCATAATATTTAATGAATCCACTTTTAGTTTTTATCCTGAAATTACCATCCACCTGGTGGTCTTTTGGATAATTAAAATAATCCTGGCGTTGTTTGATGACCTTGAAACCGAGCACCAGGTCTACATAATCATAGGTAAGGCCCCAGGAAAATTTTTTGTTCTTCGATAATTTCTGCACGCCACCGCCAATACTTAAAACCGATACGGCAATGTTGGCTGATGAACGTTCAGGCAAATCTGTAGATTCAAGGATAAGTGCGGAAGAAAGCGCTTGTCCGTACAAAGCAGAATATCCGCCGGAACTGAAAACGGTTCCTTTAAACAGGAACGGATTGAACCTGCCCCTTGAAGCGATACCTGGTACGCTGCTATAAAAGAAATTGTTTACGAGGTTACCGTCGATGAAGATCTTACTTTCTGTGGCAGATCCTCCCCTTACAAACAATCCGCCTGTTTCACCAACCTGTTGTGTTCCTGGTAATGTTTTCAGCGCACCTGTAATGTCTCCTTCCGCACTGGCAGTAGTAACGATGTCTATTGAATTAAGCACCGTAGCTTTTTTTGCATCACCTGCTTCAAAGGCACCTGCCGTAATCACAACCGCTTTTAATTCCGTTATTAGTTCTTTTACAGCGATGGAAAGTTCAATATCCTTTCCTTCAAGTTTAATGTTTTTGCTATATGATGCATAACCGGATAATGTAGCTTCAATTACGTGTTCACCTGTTTCAGAAGTTACAAAGGAAAAATTTCCGAGCGAATCTGTTGTGGTTCCATCATAAGAATCTTTAATAGATATACTGGCGCCACCTAATGGTTTGTTGCGGTTGTCGGTATATTTCCCTGATATTTTTGTTTGAGCATTTCCCTCAATTGTACTCCAAACTGCAATCAGTAAAAGAACGTATTTCATCTCTATAATTTGACACAAACGTAAATTAGTTTATAAAATAAACCAAATTAATTTTATATTATTTCTGGGTTAACCTGCGGGGAATCTGAATGAAGATTAAGCCTTCCGATAATCATAAAACAATGATAATCATTATCTTAAAAAGATACTGTTTGCTAAAAACGTTCCCGGTTTATACCGTACAAACTTATTAACATCCCCAAAATTTTATTTTTTTATGTGGGGGCAATTTGTAATTTAGCAATAGAATTTAATGGGTTAGTAAGTATAAAGGGTCAGCAGAAATGCCGACCCTTTTACTTTTAATCAGTTCTTCGTTCGATTTTATTTTTCAGTTTCAATGACTATTACTTTTTGAAAAGTTAATCTCCTTAAGAATTTTTTTTGATCAGTTCTTCTTTGATTACATCTCATTCATTTTTTTGATTCAGGTTTTTGCATTTACATTTACTGCATGAGTAAAACGAGATCAGCATTTTTTTGTCAGAACTGCGGATATGAAAGTGCCAAGTGGATTGGTAAATGTCCTTCATGTGAACAATGGAACAGTTTTGTTGAGGAAGTGATTGTAAAAGGAACAGACAAAAATGAAAAAGATGATTGGAAAGAAATGAGCGGTAAAGGAAAAATTAAAACCGTTTCATTAAATGAAGTGAGCAGCGCTGAAGAAAAAAGAATTGTTACAAGCGATCCTGAATTGAACAGGGTACTTGGTGGTGGAATTGTATTAGGGAGTATTGTATTGGTTGCCGGGGAACCTGGAATTGGCAAATCAACTTTGTTTTTACAAAACGGATTGATGTTGAAAGATGTTGTTACATTATATATAAGCGGGGAAGAAAGTGAACAACAGATTAAAATG
Source organism: Bacteroidota bacterium (assembly GCA_018268085.1). Lineage (GTDB taxonomy): Bacteria > Bacteroidota > Bacteroidia > Chitinophagales > Chitinophagaceae > Ferruginibacter. The sequence goes on along the minus strand of JAFDXE010000034.1, from coordinate 8,728 downwards.
CGTGCCGATCGTGTGGGAAAATCAAATGAACAGTTTTACCTGTTAACGGAAACAAATACACAATCGATCTTCAAAGAAATTAAAAAACTAAAACCACAATTGGTAATTGTAGATTCTATTCAAACGCTGCAATCTCCTTTTGTTGAATCATCGCCGGGAAGCATCAGCCAGATCAGGGAATGTGCGGCAGAATTGCAACGCTTCGCAAAAGAAACGAACACGCCTGTATTCCTGATCGGTCACATTACTAAAGATGGAAATATTGCAGGACCGAAAATCCTGGAACACATGGTAGATACGGTTTTGCAATTTGAAGGCGACAGGCATTATGCATACAGGTTATTGAGAACATTAAAGAACAGGTTTGGCTCTACTTCCGAACTCGGTATTTATGAGATGACAGGTGAAGGCATGCGTTCCGTAATCAACCCAAGTGAAATATTAATTACGCAGAAAGAAGATCAACTGAGTGGCATTGCCATAGCAGCAACAATTGAAGGTATTCGTCCCCTGCTGATAGAAACCCAGGCATTGGTTACGCAAAGTGTTTATGGAACACCACAACGTACTGTAAGTGGTTTTGATCTCAGGCGATTACAACTGCTGCTCGCTGTATTGGAGAAAAGAGGTGGATTTCATTTTGGTGTAAAAGATGTATTCATCAATATTGCAGGTGGGATTAAAGCAGAAGATCCTTCTATCGACCTCGCTATCGTTTGTGCATTACTTAGCAGTTATGAAGACATCCCGGTTCCGCAACATATTTGCTTTGCCGGAGAAGTTGGTTTAAGTGGGGAAATCCGGGCGGTAAACAGGATTGAACAACGCATCGCAGAAGCAGAAAAACTCGGCTTCGAAAAAATTATCGTGAGTAAATACAATGCAAAATCAACAGGAAATCTAAAATCAACTATTGAAGTGGTGGCTTTAGGAAAAGTAGAAGAAGTGTATAAATACCTTTTTTAATTGTTAACGGATCAATATTATATCGCTTACCTCAACCCATTCTTTGTACTCATAAAATAAACTTCAGTATAACTAAATAAACATTTGCACAGATTTTCGGCTACCCGCCTGGATGGGATTATTTTTACTGCTATTAAATCCGAACCGGCATGGCGATTAAAAATTTACTTGAAAACTGCCTGCATCTATTTTACCCTCATCAATGTACAGGTTGCGGAAGTGATCTGCTTCCGAAAACAAATATGCTATGCCTTCATTGTTTACATGAACTTCCGCACACACAGTTTGCAACACAACAGGGTAATTATGTTGAAAATATTTTCCGGGGAAGAATGAACGTTTTGGCGGCACACAGTGAATTTTTTTTCTCAAAAGGACAACTGGTACAACACCTTATTCACGAATTGAAATACAAAGCCAATACAGCCATTGGTTATTACCTGGGAGAAATGATTGGCAATAATATCCTGTTAAGCGGCAGGTTTTCGAATATAGATTACCTTATACCATTACCATTATATCCTGATAAAGAAGCTAAACGGGGTTACAATCAATCGGCCATAATCTGTGATGGCATACAATCATCAACACAAATACCCGTATTGCTCAACAATGTAATACGACGCCGTGCAACAGAAACACAAACCAGGAAACACCGTACAGAAAGATGGAATAATGTAGATGGAAGTTTTACCGTGTTGAAACCGGAAATACTGAAAGGAAAAAATATTTTACTGGTAGATGATGTTATCACAACCGGTGCCAGTATTGAAGCCTGCGGGCAATCGATCTTACAGGTTAGCGGAACTTCGTTATGTGTTGCTGCGTTGGCTCATGCTACCAAATAGAACCAACCCTATTTATTAACTATAGAACAATCTTTCCAAGTTCGTTTGTACAATATACAGTATGAAAAATACTTACTTTTGAACTATGATGAGATCCCTGTTTTATTGCTGCATGCTTTTGTTTGTTTACAATGTAATACTAACATCCTGTAAGAAAGATAGTTTTATTACCAGCAGTAATGCTACCCTTCAATTGTCTGCCGATTCAGTAAAATTTGATACTGTTTTTACATCAGCCGGATCCGTTACAAAGTCATTTAAGATTTTTAATACCAATAATCAGAAACTTCGTTTATCTACGGTAAAACTGATGGGCGGAACAGTATCTTCCTTTAAAATGAATATCAATGGAAATGCTACTTCACAGGAAGACAATATTGAGATCGCTGCAAACGACAGCATATACGTTTTTGTTTCAGCACTAATCAATCCAACAGCGGCAAACCAGCCTTTCATAATTTCAGACAGTATCCTGATCAGCTATAATGGCAATAACAGGTATGTGCAACTGCAGGCTTACGGGCAAAATGCCCATTATCTTAAAAACATTGTACTAACGGGAAGTAATACATGGCAAAATGATCTTCCTTACATAATACTGGGAAGTATGCAGGTAGATACTTCTGCCAGTTTAACCATTGAAGCAGGCTGTAAAATTTATGCGCATGCGGATGCACCGTTTTTGGTAGATGGTACATTAATCGTTAATGGCGAAAAAAACAATGAAGTAATATTTCGGGGAGACAGGCTTGATAATTATTATAAAGATATACCTGGTGGATGGCCGGGAATTTACTTCCGGGGAACAAGTATAAACAATGTGTTGACTTTTGCCATCATTAAAAATGCAGATGAAGCGATTGTTGCAGAAAATCCTTCCACCAACAGTAACCCGAAACTTTCGCTGCATCAATGCATCATCGATAATGCATTTACTGTTGGCGTTTTCGGATATAATAGCAGCATTATTGCTGATAACAGTTTAATCAGTAATTGCGGCAACAACCTGGTTATCCAATTAGGTGGTAATTATACATTAACCAATTGTACGGTGGCTTGCTATTCCAATAATTATCTTATTCATAGTAACCCGGTACTGCAGGCAACGGATGCCGCATTTGAAAATGGGAACAGTATATCTGCCGACCTCAATGCAAATTTTACAAACTGTATTTTTTGGGGTGATTACGGAGATGTTGATGATGAGTTACAAATAGATAAAGGAGGGAACGGCGTTTTCAATATTACACTTGAAAACTGCCTGTACAAAGCTGTGAATGATCCGGCCAATACTATTCTTACTTCAGTTATTAAAAATGTAGATCCTTCTTTCGATAGTATTGACCTTACAAATAATTATTACGACTTCAGGGTTACGAAAAATCCATCCGCACCCGGAATTGATAATGGCATAACTGTTGCCTTTCCAACGGACCTGGATAATAATAACCGTTCAATAGGCATAACAGATATTGGCAGCTACGAAAAACAATAAATAGTTCAACTTTTTTCAAATTCAGGCGTATTATTAATTACAAAAACCATTTATGATGAAACTAATCATTACAGCATCGTTGATTTCCCTTAGCACGCTTTACATAACAAGTATCCATTCAGATAAATTATATTCAACTGTAAAAGTTATGAACCAGAATCCAAAATCCATCCATGGTTTTAAAGTTGAATCGCTGGATGGAAACACCATTGATTTTGCGGCTTTTAAAGGAAAGAAAATATTAATAGTGAACACGGCATCCGAATGTGGATATACTCCCCAGTATAAAGAACTGGAATCGCTATATGAAAAGTATAAAGAGAAATTAGTAATTGTTGGTTTTCCAGCTAATAACTTTGGCGGACAGGAACCGGGCAGTAATAGTGAGATAAAGACTTTTTGTACCAAAAACTATGGAGTTACATTTCCAATGGCTGCGAAGATTTCTGTAAAAGGGGATGATATGGCTCCTATTTATAAATGGCTTACACATAAGGATGAAAACGGAGTGCTGGATGCGGAGATCAAATGGAATTTCAATAAATTTTTGTTGGATGAACAGGGAAGGATGATTGCATATTTCCCGAGCAAAGTTACACCGATGAGCAAGGAGATTGTAGATAAACTGTGATGATTGGAATGATTTTCTGTATTTACTCTTCGTTGCTAAATTTGGAGTTCTGATTTCGGGAGATTTACGAAAGGTATTTTTACCGCAAATTTCTGAAGATAGTATCGCTGATTTTCACAAAGAGTTCTACTTTCCTGGAATTTGTTTTTGTATTCGTCTGTGTTTTATGCGGGCGATTTTTTTTACCGCTGATTTTCGCAAAGAGTTCTGCTGGCCTTTAATTTTTTTCTGCGCTCCGCTGCGTTTTCTGAAGGCAATATTTTTTACCGCTGAATTTCGCAGATGGATGCGCTGAATTTCGCAATAAGTTTTGCTGGCCAATAATTTTTTTCTGCGTTCGGCTGCGTTGTCTGCGGGCAATATTTTTTTTACCGCAGATTTTCGCAGATGGTTTCGCAGATTTTCGCAAAAAGTTTTGCTATCCAATAATTTTTTTCTGCGCTCCGCTGCGTTATCTGCGGGCAATATTTTTTTACCGCTGATTTTCGCAGATGGTATCGTCGATTTTCGCAGTGAGTTCTGCTGTCCTATAATTTCTTTCTGCGTTCTGCTGCGAAGATCTGCGGGCAATATTTTTTTTACCGCAGATCTTCGCAGAATGTTTCGCTGATTTGCGCAGAAGGATGCATTGATTTTCGCGGGGAGATATCCAGCTCCACACTTTGTTTCTGCAGGCAAAGTATTTCAAACCAGATTTCAGGATTTAAGTCGCTAACATTAACCTGATGCATTCACTTCATCACTTCAATTACCTGTATCCACACCCCACATACCTGTAAGTTTTTCTGCATTCACTTACCTTTGCCCTCATGCAATTTTCAGATGTAATCGGCCAACACGATCTAAAATCCCACCTGGTGCAAATGATTCAGCAAAACAGGCTGAGCCACGCCCTGCTCTTCCTGGGAAAAGAAGGAAGTGGCGCCTTATCTCTTGCCCGGGCATTTGCACAATTTACCGTTTGTGAAAAAGTAAACGGTAAATCTACAAAAACAGTAACCTTAGAACCATCCCTGTTCGGTGACCCTGAACCTCCGACTACTTCATCTAACGGCAATCCCGAAACGCTTTCCGATTCCTGCGGTGAATGCCCGGCATGCAAAAAAGCAGCACAACTCGTTCACCCCGATATTCATTTTTCATACCCGGTTATTCCTAAAAAATCAGGAGATAAACCCGTTAGCACCGACTATATTAAAGAATGGAGAGAATTCATTACTAAACACCCTTACGGAAATTTATACGACTGGCTACAGTTCATAGATGCAGAAAACAAACAGGGAAACATTACAGCCAGCGAATGCGAGGACATTCTCCGCAAAATGAGTCTCAAAAGTTTCGAAGCCGGTTACAAAATACTCATCATGTGGATGCCCGAAATGCTGGGCAAAGAAGGCAACAAACTTTTAAAACTTATTGAAGAACCTCCGCCTGATACACTGTTTATTATGGTTGCAGAAAACGAATCACTCATCCTGCAAACCATCTTATCCAGAACACAATTGGTAAAAGTGCCGGCGCTAACTCCATTGCAAATTGAAGCAGCCCTGGAGACAAGAGAATTTGTTCCGGTAAAAAAAGCACAACAAATTGCGGCAATATGCAACGGAAACTACCATGAAGCCCTTCAGCAGTTGCAACATGCAGAAGATGATTGGGAAGTATTGCTGCGTGACTGGCTAAACAGCATCATCAAAACAGGTCCGGCGGCGCAGGTGAAATGGATCGACGATATCAGCAAAACCGGCCGTGAAAAACAAAAGCAATTCCTGAAATATTTTACCCATTTGCTGGAACATGCCATACGCCTTCGGGTGATGAACGGTGCCCTTAATGAAGAATCAGAAACCCAAAGCACCACCGATTTCGCCCTGCGTTTTAATAAACTCTGCGACATCGCCCAGCAGGAAGCCATTATTCATGAACTCGACCAGGCAGCTTATTATATTGAACGCAATGCCAATGCTAAAATACTTTTTCATGCACTAACCATCAGGTTGTATCACATTATTAGCAACAAATCAGTAATTTTGATGCAATGAGGAATTGAGTTGGAGTGCAGGCATAGTGATTAAGGCAATATTGGAACTAACTTTTTCAACTATACTCTACATCGCTGCCCGCCCGGATGAATACCGTTCGGACAGGTGTTACTCACTTGTACTATTTCAGCGCCAATGAGCTGAGCACAATAAAGTTAGACCGTACAAGAGTGCGACGCCAATGAAGTTCAACAGCGATTTGCCGCCCGGCTCCTCCTCAGTATTTATTATTTAATGCAAAAATTGTTTATATAAATGGGATGCGGAAGCGGCGCTTGCGGTACCTCTAACGGAACACCTGGCGGTTGCCAGAGCCATGGCAGTTGTGCCAGTGGTAGCTGCAACCGGATGAACGTGTACGATTGGCTCGCTAATTTACCTTACAGTGATCCGGAAAGCAATTGCAGAATCGTTGAAATTAGTTTCAACAACGGCAGCCGGAAAGACTATTATAAAAATACCACGCTTCATTTTTACGAAAAAGGAGAAATGGTTGCCGTTGAAGGCGTAAACGGATTCGACGTGGGCATGGTGAATCTTACCGGTGAACTCGTAAGACTTCAACTGAAGAAAAATAACATCGACGAGAAAAGTCCTGATATCAAAAAAATATTGCGGAGGGCTACCGAATCTGATCTTTCAAAAATGAAAGAATCAAAATTGCGTGAACCCAATATGCTCATTCGAAGCCGTGCCATTTCCCGGCAGTTGAAACTGGAAATGAAAATGGCTGAAGTAGAATTACAGGCCGACGCCAGAAAAGCAACCTTTTTTTATATTGCCGACGACCGGGTAGATTTCAGGGAACTCATAAAACTCTATGCAGCCGAATTCAAAGTAAAGGTTGAAATGCGCCAGATCGGTGCCCGCCAGGAAGCAGGAAAAGTAGGCGGTATCGGAAGTTGCGGAAGAGAACTCTGCTGCAGCACCTGGCTTACCGATTTCAAAAGTGTAAATACCAACGCAGCCCGTTACCAGAATTTAAGTATTAACCAGGCAAAACTCAGCGGTCAGTGCGGCCGCTTAAAATGCTGCCTCAATTATGAACTGGATACTTACCTCGATGCCTTACAGTTTTTCCCTACAGATGCAGATATGCTTGAAGTAGCAAAAGGAAGAGCCATCCTGGTAAAAAAAGACATCTTCCGTAACCTGATGTGGTACACGCTGACCGATAGCAATAAACAATACCCGCTTTCAATTGAAACGGTAAAAAAGATCAAAGCACAAAACAGGGAAGGCATCAGGCCGGAGGAAATGGAAACGGTTGATGTAACCAGCAATAAACCGAAAGAAGTTGAACCTGAATATGCTGATATAGTTGGACAAATTAGCTTGAAAAGTCTTGAGCGTACCACCCGTAAGCGCAAGGACAAAGAAAGGAATAAACAAACCCCGCAACAGAATAACAATAACGGAAACAGGCCACAACAAAACAGGGGAAATCAACAACAGGCAGGCAACAGGCCACAACAACAAAATCAGTCTCAGCATCGTGGACCACAGCAGCAGGGACAAAGAAATCAGCGTCCGCCACAACAACAGCAGGGCAACAAACCTGCAAACCAGGCCCAGGGAGGAAACAAACCTCAACAGCAAAACAGGCCGCCGCAACGACCTCCGCAAAACCGGGGTCCACAGCGTCCTCCGCAGCAAAATGATAAGAAATAAGGAAGTAAATTAGGATTGTACGGGAGGTATCTTTCGTACAACATCATCATAATTTTACATCGTGTCCATATTTGTAAACAACCTATCCAAACATTACGGAAGCCAGAAGGCCGTTAATCAAATTTCTTTTACTGTAAATAAAGGAGAGGTAATGGGTTTCCTCGGGCCAAATGGTGCCGGGAAATCTACTACCATGAAAATGATCACCGGCTATCTTGAATCGGATGGAGGAAATATTGAAGTATGCGGCCTAACAGTAACAGCCAACAGTATTGACACTAAAAAGAAGATAGGTTATTTACCGGAAGCCAACCCGCTATATACCGACATGTACGTGAGGGAATACCTACGGTTCATTGCTGCCATACACAAGATCGGCAATGCAACGGCAAGAGTAGAGGAAGTGATCACCATGGTAGGCCTTACGCCGGAAGCAAATAAAAAAATCGGCCAGTTGAGTAAGGGATATAAACAACGGGTAGGATTAGCCGCCGCATTGGTACACGACCCCGAAGTATTGATTTTAGATGAACCAACCTCAGGTCTGGATCCCAACCAGATTATAGAAATCAGGGAAGTAATTAAAAAACTGGGCAGGGATAAAACCGTATTGTTTTCATCGCACATTATGCAGGAAGTAGAAGCAGTATGCGACAGGGTGATCATCATCAACAAAGGAAATATCGTAGCCAATGATACTTTACAAAACCTGCAGCGGGGATCCGGAGATGTTCAATTCGTTCAGGTAACTTTTAAAGAAAATGTACCTGTTGGGGAAATTAAAAAACTGCCGGGTGTTATTGAGGTAAGCAATGTTCAACATTCAACCTTCCATATACAATGTTCCAATGCAGAGCAGTTGAAAAAAGAACTATTGCAGTTCAGCGTACAAAAGAATCTGAACATCGTATCCCTGCAAAGTGAATCACAAAACCTGGAATCTGTTTTTAAGTCGCTAACGACTTAATTTACATTTTGAAGCATCTTACAAAGATTGTTTCTTTGCAATTCCAACAGTTCATTCATAATTCATAATTCATAATTCATAATTCATAATTCATAATTCATAATTCAT
>JAFDXE010000033.1 GCA_018268085.1 Bacteroidota bacterium | reverse complement strand
ATTCTGGCAGAACGCTCCACTGCCGCTAATCGTTGCCGTTGGACGTGGGTTAACGGTTACAGTTGCAGTTGTAGTTGTAGCAGAACATCCAGAACCGGAAGCTGCTGTTGCAGTTACTGTATAGGTTCCGGTTACCGATGCAATTGCTGTAGGATTTTGCTGTGTTGAGTTAAATCCTCCTGGACCAGACCAGGTATAATTTATTGGCAATTGAGTATAGGTAGGTGTAAATGTTATACTCTGGCCATTTGTAAGACTTGCTGTATTTAAAGAATACTGAACAGCACTGCTGCTGGATCTTTGGATACCAACTGTAGCAGAAGCTCCTGCATCATAAGTTGAACTGCCGAATATTACATCCTGGTAAACAAAATGTATTTGATTAGTAAGCAGATCAAGTTGAACTTCAAATGTTACAGTGCCGGTTGTAAATGAATTATGATCAATTGCATCATATTCTATAATAAACTTGTTACCTACAGTCTGTGTTTTGATAGTACCTCCTAAATTAACATCCAGGTCATCCCACCATGGAGCCAGGAATATATTTCCGGCAGAATTGCCGGTGCTTGGTAATGCAACATTAGAGAAAGTAATTTCTCCGGTTGTAGCTCCAAGTACTATTGCTCCGTTCGTACCTACCCTTGCGGCAGTATATACAACTCCATCAAAACTAAACGAAGGAATTGAAATGTTGTGTTCTGAGTCATCACTGAGTGTACCAACAGATGTTCCGGTAGCTGAGATATCAACAAACGCAACACCACTATTAGCATTCATAGTATAACCTGACACAGCGCCGTTTAATGTTGCTGATGAAGAAAGACTCAGATTGCTACCTGCACAAATTGTTGTTGGAGTTACAGAAGCGGTTAAACCAGTCACATTTGGATTAACTGTTACCGTAGCGGTTCCGGTATTCTGGCAACCATTTCCATCTGTACCTGTAACTGTATAAACAGTAGTAGCAGACGGGGAAGCTGATACGGTTCCTCCGGTAATAGCAGATAATCCTACGGAAGGACTCCATGTGTAGGTTAAGGCTCCATTCGCTGTAAGAGAAGGAACCACACCACCCGGATTGCAATAGGTGGTTGCGGATGGAGTTATTCCAACTGTTGGCAATGGATTCACTGTAACAGTTACTGAAGAAGTTGTACTGTTACTACATGCATCCGTTACTGTTACTGTATAGGTAGTAGTAACTGTTGGGTTAACAGTAATGTTTCCGTTTACATTAGGCGTATAAGTACCCGCCGGAGTTGATGCCCATGAATATGTGAATGGAGATCCACCAGTTGCTCCGGCACTGAGTGTAACAGATGAACCTGCACAAACCGGTGTTGATGGTGATGCACTGGCATTAGCCCCTACCGGTGTTACCGAAACAGTAACTGGTGCCGATACGGTAAAGCATCCTGTAATCGGATCAGTAGCCGTAGCTGTATAAGCTGAAGTAGTAGTAGGACTAACTACAACTGAACTTCCTGAAAGATTTCCCGGGTTCCATACCCAATTGTAATTACCAGTAACATTTGTACCGATCTGGCCACCAAATGTTGTTATTGGTTTAGTAGCCACTGCAGTTCCGGTTGCGGAAGTGCAGGATGTGGTAGAAGTTGCTTTATGCGTATTGGATGCATATGAAGGCGTGTACGCACTAACGGTAGCTGTACCACTTATGGAATTCGTCTGACAGATATTTACTATAATATTAGATGTTCCATTCCAGAAGAATGGTGTACTGAAAGTATGCACATTCAAACCTGTCGACAATGGGGTAAAGCTGGCCTGTGTGAACACAGTTGTCATTGGCGTAGTTTCAAATGTTGAAGTCAGCGAGGATACAGCAGTTGTTCCCATTTCAATGGTGAATCCGGTAACTGTTCCCGTTGATGAGCTTTGTGTTGTGAATCCAATACTTGTGATATTACCCTGAGTTAAACCTGCGGCAGTTAATTCTGCTGCTGTGTACAATAACTGGGTTCTGATCTGGTTACCTGTGCCATTACCTGAACGATAAGGATTTCCATCATTACCTCCGATAGATGTAGTGGTAGTACCAACAGTAGTTGTTCCTGGAACAAATGTTCCTGCAGTTCCCGATAATGTTGTAGAACCACCTGCACAAATCGTTGGCGGATTGGCCGCTACTGCATTCACCGGCGGATTCGGGTTCACTGTTACAATTACAGTTGCCGTATTAGAACAACCATTAATTGTTTCACTCGCTGTAACAGTATAGGTATAAGAACCTGCAGCCGTTGGTGTAATCGTATTGCTGGATGTTCCTGAAGCTGAACCAGGCAATGATCCGGTTATGCCACTTCCTGTTGAAGGATTAGCCGTCCATACATAACTGTAGTTTGTTTCTGATGATGTTGCATTTAATGTAACTGTACCATTCAAACATACAACTGATGTAGATCCGGTTGTATTCACTGTTGGTGGCGTAGACACTGTAACGGTTACGGGTGTACGACCACCTTCGCAACCATTGGTTCCCATTTCAGATACATAGAAAGTGGTAGTACTACTAATTGGGGTAGTATATGTTGCAGAAGTTGATGACTGCAGCAATGTACCGCCTGTTGAAGCAGAGTACCAGTTGAATGTACCGTTTCCACCGCCACCACCTGTTGTCACAGATGCTGATGGTACACCAAATCCACATTGACTTGAATTGCTGCCAATAGGATTATTAGGCAATTGATTCACGTTTACTGTTATAGTAGTCTGAGCTGAACAGCTTGTAACCGGATTGGTAGCTGTTACTGTGTAAACAGTTGTAGATGTAGGTGTGGCAACTACTGAACTTCCGGATAATGCACCCGGGTTCCATTGCCATGCAAATGTGCCGGTAACATCAGTTCCCACTATTCCTCCGAAAGTAATTAGCGGTCTGTTGGCAGACGTATTCGTTACCGTAGTGGTAGTACATGCCGTTGCGCCGGTAGTACCATCTACCTGGTAGTTGATGAATGAGTTATATCCTGTTGTTGTATAATCACTGGTAACCGCAGTTGTAGATGTACCGGTAATCTGGTTAGAGAAACAATAGTCGATAAGAATATTCGAAGTTCCATCCCAAACAAACGGAGTAGCGAATGTATGGGTGTTGGTTCCTACAACCGGGTTATAATTTGCCGGACCGAACACTGTTGTAAATGTTGGTGACAGGAATGCACTCAATGATGTTGCATTTGTTGCTGCAATTTTGATGGTGTATCCCTGCAATGCAGTACCATTTCCGATTGAACCTACATTCGTACTTATTGAAGTAATATTTCCGGCAATCATTCCTGCTGCCGATAATTCTGCAGCAGTGTACAATGCCTGGGCATGACCATTTCCATAATACAATCCGTACATCGCACCAATGGTAGAAGAAGTAGTAGTAGTACCTGAGTTAACCCCACTTACTGCCTGTCCCGGAGCAAAGCTTCCTGCAGTTGCTGAAAGTGTTGTAGATACACCTGCACAAACTGTTGTTGCACTTGCGCTCACTGAATTAATTGGCGGTAATGGATTAACATTAGTTATAACTGTTGCAGCATTAGCACAACCATTGGTACTTTCAGATGCAGTTACTGTGTATGTATATGTGCCGGCTGCCGTTGGTGTGATCGTATTGGTTGATGTTCCTAATGCCGAACCTGGTAAAGATCCTGTAATACCGCTTCCGGTAGAAGGATTCGCAGTCCACACATAACTGTAGCCAGTTTCAGTTGAACTTGCATTCAGCGTTACATTACCATTCAGACATACCGCAGTTGTGGAACCAGTTGTGTTAACTGTTGGAGGAGCCGATACCGTAACAGTAACGGCTGTACGACCGCTCTCACAACCATTGGTTCCCATTTCTGAAACATAGAAGGTTGTTGTGCTGCTGATAGCTGTAGTATAAGTTGCAGAAGTTGATGACTGCAATAATGTACCACCTGTTGAAGCACTGTACCAGTTAAATGTTCCGTTACCACCACCGCCACCAGTTGTTACTGATGCAGTTGGGATATGCAAACCACACTGAGATGAATTGCTTCCAATAGGATTATTTGGTAAAGGATTTACATTCACAGTTATGGTTGATTGTGCATTGCAACCATTTGAATTGGTAGCTGTAGCTGTATAAGTTGTAGTAGTAGTTGGATTAACCGTTACAGATGCACCAGACAATGAACCTGGCTGCCATCCCCACGTAAGTGTTCCCTGTGCAGTATAGTCCGGATTCTCCCTTCCAACCGCCATAATGTTGAGTGTGGAAGTACCTGAAGTTACTGCTATGTCTATAGACTGTACCAGTTTGTTATAATTACCTGCACTGATTGCCAATGCCAGGTCGAATAAACGTGGGCCACCGGTTGTAGTAGTAGCACAAGCCGGGGTAACCGTACGATCTATCCTGCCCAGATCCTGGATTGCAGGATTGGTTGAAGCAAACCAGTCGAGACCAGTTAAGCCTGTAAATGATTGCGAAGAAGCATCAGTGAAATTCACCGTAACGTTAATACCGCTGGTTATTGGTCCGTTTCCTACGGCATACAACAGGTAAAGGTTTTTCATTTTTACCGGTGTAACCAGTGTTAATGTTCCTGAACCTGTGCCACTACCGGTAGCCGGTATACGCAGATCATTATTGGCATTGTATGATTGTAATTGATAAATAAGTCCTATTGCAACTGTTGGATTTGCAGGAACCTGGCGGTTTACAGGCATATAATTAGTAAGTGCCGCACAACTTCCGCTGAAGTTCCAATCTGAAGCTGCCAGTGTGTATTGAGCATTATCAAACGTTGAAGTTGTTGAAGCGGATGCAGCTCCGGTTCCATTTGCAACAACATCCTGATTAAAGCCTGTAACAGGTACGTTCAAATACTGGGTTGAAGCGCTTCCGTTTAAGGTAACTGAAGTTCCGGAGCAAACGGTAGTAGCGCTGGCAGTAACAGGTTCAATAAGCGGCAGTGCATTAACAGTTACCACCACCGTACCAACAGAAGTACAACCCTTATCCGGATCAATAGCTGTTATTGTATACGTGTAGGATCCGGTTGCAGTAGGTGTTACAGAATAAGGATCTGAACCATCACCTGTTCCGTTAGGCGTTAAACTAACGGTACCGGTTACACCACTGGCGGCTCCGCCACTTGCAGTTAATTCAAAAGTTGCAAAAGCATTGAAATTCGGAGTATAAGAAGAACTGATATTAAATGATCCATTTGCACATACTGCATTGGAAGGAGCATCGGTTGTAACCGTTAATATATCCGGATCCGAAACAATAGTTGAAATGTGTACCCTTGGTCCTTCACAACCATTCACCGAAACTTCAGACACATAGAAATCGGTTGTAGAAGAAATAGGTTGTATGAATGTTGTTGGATTACCTGTTTGAACAGGTGTGCCTCCGGTTGGTACCAGGTACCATTTGAAGAACGCCGGTGATTGTGGATCAGTAGCATTTGAGCTTACAGAAGCATCAGTTAAAGCAGTTCCACACTGATCGGTTCCATTGTTGCCAGACGGAGCCGGTGGTATTGGATTAACCGTTACGTTTACCGTTGCTGTACTTGAACAGCTTGATACCGGGTCTGTAGCTGTAACTGTATATACTGTGGTAGTGGTTGGATTAACAATAACATTGGCACCACTTACACTACCCGGGTTCCAGGTCCAGTTAAGAGAGCCTGCACCAATAGAACCCACCTGACCGGTAAATTTAATATTAGGCCTGTTACTGGAAGCATTGGATACAGTTGTTGTTGTACAGGCACCTGCACCTCCTGATCCATCGGCATTATAATTTACAAAAGATCCGAAACTGGTTACTGTTATGGTATTTTGTGGTGAACCAACAGTACCGGTAACCTGGTTAGAGAAACAATAATCAACAATAATATTGGAAACCCCATCCCAGTTAAACGGAGTTGAGAATGGATGAACATTGTTACCAACTACCGGTGTATAGCTTGTTGGGCCGAATACAGTAGTAAATGTTGGAGACTGGAATGTTGTAATAGCCGTAGCAGATGTACTGCCTATTTTAATTGTATAGTTATTATAAGTAGATACAGCCGGGCTGGTTGGTAATGAACTTATGTCGATAGACAAACCAGTGAGGTTGCCAGGGAGGAATCCAAGTGCAGTGAGTTCTGAAGCCCTGAACAACACCTGTGCGTGCCCGTTACCCCAATATCCGCCATACAGTGCACCAACTGCAGTTGTTGTGCCCACGGTTCCGGTTCCGGAACCTACCTGTATTGTTTGTGATGACGCAGTAGAGGTTGTTCCATTTAAAGTAACATTTGTTCCTGCACACACAGTAGTAGGTGTAGCCGTTACCGAATTAATAAATGGCAATGGTTTAACGGTTACAATAACTGTCGCAATTGTTACGCATCCTAAAGTGGCATCTGTACCCGTTACGGTATAGGTGTACGTTCCTGCGGCAGTTGGAGTAACTGATGTAGAAGACGGAGATCCGAAAGTTCCTACTCCGCCTGACTGTGATGAAGGGATGCCGCTTCCTGTTGCAGGATTGGCCGTCCATACGTAATTATAATTATTTCCATTCGTGCCATTTGTAACAGTTGCCGTTAATTGCAGAGATGAGTTCAGGCAAATTGGTCCGTTACTGGATGCAGTTACCGGATCCGGCGTATTTACAGTAGCAATTACCTCAGTTCTTGCACTCTCGCAGGTTCCATCTGATTCCGATACCCAGAAGTGAGTGGTTGTACTGATTGATGTAGTATATAATGCTCCTCCACTTTGAAGTAATGTACCTCCAATCTGAGCATCGTACCATTTGAACCCTGCACCACCGCCTGCTGTTGTTACGAATGCTGCCGGCGCAGCTGTACCGCATTGAGTTGAATTATTACCTCCGGGTGAGGCAGGTAAAGCTGTTGTATTTACAGTTAGCGGTGAGGATACAACCGTACATCCGTTTGCATCTGTTCCTGTTACAGTATAGGTGGTATTTGCTGGTGGATATACAGTTAAAGGATTACCGGTTCCCACAGTATTAGTACCATCGCTCCAGGAGTAACTAGTAAGTGTTGAACTTCCCGTGCCGGTAAATGTAATGGTTGGTCTAACTGAATATGTGGAAGTACCGGTAACAGTAATACCACAAACCGGCGTACCTGTTGTTGAAGTACGGTTATAGGATACTACAGATACAAATGACGTGTTATCTGCAACTGCCGTACTTGCTTCTGTTGCAGTGCTTGCTGTATTATCCCAGCAGATCTGTAATAAAAGGTTTGAAGTTCCGTCCCAGTTAAATGAAGAAGATGATCCTGCCCCTGTACCAAATGCGAAACTATTGGTTCCAACAAAAGGTACATAACTCGCTGTGGTGTACACTTGCGTAAAGGTAGGTGTCAGGAATGTAGTTGACACAACTGTTGCACTAGTATGTGCTATATTAATAGTGAAATTCGTACGTCCTGTAGTACTGGTTGATGTAAGCGGGAATGAAAGTGCTGTAATGTTTCCCGCAGCCAAACCCGCAGCAGTTAATTCACTCGCCCGGTATAAAATCTGCATTTTATTGTTAGCCCAGTTACTGTATATCGGGTTCGGATAGGTAGCTGTTGTAGTTGCTCCCGCTCCTACCGTTTTGGCCTGGCCGGGTTTAAATGCCAAAGCACTTAAATTGGTAGCCGATAATGCACAAACCGGGTTGGCCGATACACTGGCTGCAAGGGTTACGCCTGACAAAGGATCATCGGTATAAGGAGTTCCTGTTGAGGACTTAGTTGTAATTGCATCCGATGCAGACACACTCCAGGCAACCGTTACGCCAGATCCCGATACCGGAATGGTTCCGGTCCAGGTTGAAGTTTGACCTATTGAAGGATCACCACCTGTCATTGTAATAGGCGACTGCGAAACTCCGTTGAGACTGTAGTTGATCGTTACTGTTGTGATCGCTGAATTTCCGGCAGTAGTGTTAGCAGTTACAGTTCTTAGCGCAGGTGAACATAAATTGCCTGTAGGATTAATAGAAATGCTATTGATACTTACAACTACTGCTGCTACTCCATTAAATTCATCTGCACCGATATCTGGTGTGCTTACATTACGGGTATCTCCATCAAAATCATCTGTAAATGTTGCGATCGGAGCAGCCCCGCTTTCTATCTGCGTTGAAGTAGCCGTATTAATATGAAGGAAATTTGAACTTCCACCTGATACACTTAAGAAAGGTGGATTTTCAGCTACAGAGGCCTGATCCCTCGTGCTCATCCTTGTTTTGAATGTACCGATTGTTTGATCAGCATTCGTTCCATCAAAATAAATGAGGTTGCTTGCGCCGGCAATGCCACCGTAAAACAGGTTGTTGTTGGCTGTTGCTGCATAGTTGGTAAGTGCAGTGGATGCTCTTTGGAAAGCAACTGTTTTACCGGTACCGGAAGCAGTGGATGTATTGCTGAAAATATTATTACGAAGGTTGATGGTTGTAGGTGTACTAGTAGTGTACACTGCTGCTGTTCCGAAATTGGTTCCGGTACTGCTTGCATTCAACTGTATTGTATTGTAATAAGCATTTACCGTTGTACCGCTGTTGATATACAAACCTGCTACTGAAGGTGCAGGGGCGGTAAGTGAACTGGCAGTCGCCCTTAAGTCACCAACAAGATTATTGTAGATGTTTAAGGTTGTTCCTCCGTTTGTATAAATTCCATATACAATCCCTGCTGTACCAGACGATGAAATATCGTACACCTTGTTTTTATAAATTGTTGGAGATGTTGCCGCAGTATTAATTCCGTAAACCGTACTTGATGTTCCGGAAGAACTAATGCTATAAACGGTATTATTAAATAATGCACCACCTGTAGTTACACTGCCTCCAAGATATATTCCATACGTTGTTCCCGAAGTAGCGAAATTGTTTACAGTATTTCCATTACAGGTAACATTTCCATAACCAATATATAATCCATATCCGCCGCCACTTCCTGCGGTAATTTGCGAAACAGTATTGCTAATAACATTCCAGGTTGATGAAGAACTGGTAAGGTTATACAAACCATAGAAAGTACCGGTTCCGCTTGTTGCAGAAGTGGAAAGGTTAGTGATAGTATTACCGGTAAAATTCTGGATTCCTGTAGGTGAACTTCCATTGTAAAAACAATACATTGTTCCATTTAAACCACTTGCTCTTGTAATATTGTTTATTGTATTGTTCTGGAAATTCACGTTAGGTGTACTATTACTGTTGTATGTGATATACATAGTACCGCTTATGTTCAGGTTTGTTATATTCTGGAAACTATTATTTGATATGGTTAACAAACTTGAAAGCGTAGTTCCATTATACATTCCGTAGAACGTTCCTGTTGAATTGGTAGTAGTCCAACCCATGGCAACACCAGTAAGCGTATTATAGCTATATACCGGTGCTACGGAAGTACTACCATTATAATAACCATAAAAAGATGCGCTGCCTGTTGTTCTTACTGTTACATTTTGCACTGTATTACCCAGTCCTGAACCGCCACCAACAGTTGGTGTTCCGGTATTATCGCACCTGATACCATAAAATATATGTGAGGCAGTGGATGTCAGGTCTGTACCCACCACAATAGAATTGGCTGTACTTGTACTTCCTACTACGTTATTGGTAACAGTGGCATTACCTGATGTTCCCAGGCACCATATTCCATAAAAAAGGCAGGAAACAGATGCAGTAGTTCCGGTGGCATTGATAGATCCGATATTGTTGTTGGAAATAGTAACCGTACCGGTTGAAGTAGAATAAATTCCATCAACATAATAAGAACTTACACTGCTACTGATGGCAATCGCTCCAGTTCCGGTAGCTGCTCCAATTGTGTTACCGGTAATAGTACCAATATTATGATTTCCACCAAGTATTACTATACCTCCAAACACAGGAGTTGCCTGTGCACCTGCAGTTGAAGATGTAACGGAAATATTAGTAATAGTATTTCCCTGGATACTTGACACCAGGCTGTTAGAACTTGTGATTTCGATACCCACGAACCTATTGGCAAATGCGCCTGCATAAGTTGTAGTACCAGTGCCGGTATTGCTGGCATACCCAATAATATTTCCACTGATCGTATAATTTCCCCCGCTGGCCGTTAAAATCTGGATGGCCCTGTTAGCTGTACCGGTTGTTGGCGTGCGGCTAACAGTTTGGTAGAACTTGTTGTTGCTGATTGTCCAGCCTGAACTGTTGGAAGCCAGGAATATACCATTGGATGCTGTTGCTGCTCCAAAATAGTTGGCGATGTTGCAATTCGAAATTGTGTTATTGCTATTATCAACAGATGTAGAAGTTCCTGCGGAATAAATAGCATTCAATGGTGTTGATGATCCGTCAAGAATAGAACAGTTGTCAATAGTATTAAGATCATTACCAAATACCAAACCTCCGGTAAATACTATTGTACCACTGGCTGCAGATGTATTGCGGCTGGTAACGGTAGTATATTTGATTGTATTAAATCTTGCATCTCCTGTAAATTGAACCGCATAGCTTGTTCCAGCATTTGTATTAGACACTGTCAACTGGGAAGTCGTTCCTGTTCCTCCTGGCCTTCCATCGATGGTAACATAGGTTGCGCCGTTAAAATTGATCGTACCGGTTACATTGGAACTTGTAATCGACAAATTAGTTGCAGAAGCTGAAGGACGAATCGTTAACGAGTTTACCGGACCTATACATGCGTTTGAAGGGAATACAATAGGGAAAGATTCAACACTACTTAAGTATGTACCTTCCAATTCGAGTATAACCGGTCCCGTGATACCTCCGCTGATTGCAGTGAGCGCTGCACCGATACTGGTATAATTTCCGGTTGGCCCTACAGAATAAGTTCCACCCGGAAGTCCGGAGCAGGATGAAGTGGTGAGCGAACCTGACAAAACATCTACCTTATTGTAGATAGGCCCGCCGCAGGTTGCACCTGTATTATAAGAATATATATACCCGTCATAAGTGGTGTTTGCTGTTAAACCTGAAGTTGAGAATGATGTGGAAGCTGAAGACTGGATCACATTACCGGTACCGAGTATGTTACCTGTTGTATAGGTAGTACCATTTACAGGATCCACCGGTGTTGCTCCGTTTGGATAACCCACTACAAGATATCCTGTAGGAGCACTTGTTGCTGCAGTGAAACTACCGGCAATACTGGAAATAGTTGTAGCACCTTGCGTGAATCCGGTAGGACCGTTACCAGGAACGGCGCAGGGAGACTGCATACCTACTGCCATTATATTTAATGTATTTCCCGAAGTCGTTTTTTCTACAGTAATTGATTGTACAAGTTTGGTAAAATTGATACCATTCAACTGAAGCGCAAGATCAAAAAGCTGTGGACCTCCCGTTGAAGTATTTACACATGCCGGAGTTGCATTTCTATCTATCCTTCCAAGATTACTTATAGCAGGATTGGTGGTTGCGAACCAGTCGAGACCGGTTAAACCGGTAAATACCTGTGTTGATAAATCAGTAAACGTTACCGTAACATTTATTCCAGCAGTTATAGGCCCATTACCAACTCCATACAATAAAAACAATTTACTGGCACTCACCGGGGTTACCAGCGTTAAGGTACCGGAACCAGCACCACTACCGGTAGCGGGTATACGCAAATCATTGTTTGCGTTATACGGCTGTAAATTATACACCAAACCAGATGCAATTGTACTGTTTGCATTTACAGTACCGGATGTGGGCATAAAGAATGATAATGCCGAACAACTTCCGGTAAAATTCCAGTCGGAAGCTGCCAGTGTGTACTGGGTATTATCAAATGTTCCCGACGTGGAAGCAGAAGCTGCTCCTACTCCGTTAGCTACAACATCTGTATTGTAACCTGTTACAGGTACATTAAAGTATTGAGCCCGGCTGTTTAAAAATGAACAAAATAAACAAACAAGCATAAACATCCGGATTACAAACCGGAACTGCTTTTTATTTAAGTTGATTTTTTTACCTGTTTCGAAAACATGCGTTAACTGTTGCATCTGGTGCGTTTTTAATTATGGGGTAATGAAAATTCGTCGAAGAAGAATGGGAAATGGAAACAATTGAGTACCGGCTATGCGAAGATGTATTCCTTTCTAAGGAAGATAAATGTGTCAGTATAGAAGACACGAAGGAAGGAAATAAGAAAATCTGGTAGCCTTTTCTCATTATTACCGTTTAATAAAATATTCAATAAAATTCCTGTGGGGCTTAAGTGTAGCTTATAAGTGGGGTTTGGATCGGACAATGAAATTAATCATTTTACCCGAAAACGTTAAATTTTTTAACGAATTTATTTTCTGAATATATGTTTTTCATGACAAAGGATAATTCTCCAAAAAAAACAGGCTATCTGAAAAGATAGCCTGCCTTACATTGTTTTAAATTGTTTTTACAGTTTTACAACTCTTGTTGTTCTCGTAAGGGTTCCCATCCTTGCTTCTACCAGGTAAGTTCCGGCTTTATATTCCGAACCCAGTGAGATCGCCTGATTGGCAGTTGTTGTAAAATTCCTGAATAATTTTCCCTGGCTATCAAATACCCGAACCTGCACCATCTGATTTGAACCGGCTTTTACCAGTAATTTGAAATCACCGATGGTTGGGTTAGGGAATACGGTTACCGTCATTAACTCATTTTCAGGAATTACAGTTGTTGCCCCCTTTGCATTGCTATTGTTGTTTCCTGTTTTATTACCTGCGAATCCCGGAACAGGGCATGCAGGAAGTTTTACAGAAGCACTTCTTATAGTACTGCTACCACAATTGTTTACTGCCTGTGCAGTTACTGAACCATTGATCGCTGCATCAGGATAAGAAACTGTAATAGACGTAGTGCCCTGGCCTGAAAGCAGTACTGCCCCCTGGCCTGTTGGAACTGTCCAAAGAATTGAAGTCGCATTTAAAGGCATAGCAGCAATACTGTATGTGAATACCCTGCCTCCTTCCTCACCACAGAAATGAGTTTGGATGACATCGATATTACTTGGCGTTCCGGGGTTCAGTTTTGTAACTGCTAAATTTCTTATGGAGCTGACACCACATCCGGTTGAGGCCTGTACAGAAACAGCTCCAGAAGTAAATCCTGCCGGGTAAGTGAAAGAAATAGTGTTCGTATTCTGCCCGGTTAAATTGAGCGCACCTGCCGGAACAGCCCAGGTATAAGTTACCCCTGCTGTTGGATTAACAGAATAGGTGGCAGCATTACCTCCAGGAGCAATGAATTCACAGACATTGGTGGGCCCGCTGATTGGGCTGGGCGTAGACGGCGCATTACGTGTAACAGTTATACTTCTCAAACCACTCGTACCACAATCATTTACTGCCTGAACAGTGATGGCGCTGGTACTGAATCCGGATGAGAACAACACTGTAATCGTGGTATCATTCGCACCGAATCCGTTCGGATGACTGATGGTTGTTGTGCCAGCCTGTGCACTCCATAAATAAGATGACGCTCCTGCTACTTTGTTGATAACATAGGTAGCCTGGGTTGCTCCACCAATAAACGGACATGCATCCACCGGACCTGATATCGGGTTTGGTGTATTTGGCAACTGGGCAACCAGGTAATAGATTACCAGGTTACTTGTGCCGCAAACTGAATTAGCGGTTACCCGTAACTGTTTGTTTGCCTGTGTTGCAAATCCATTGCTGAAAGTTACGGTAAGATCAGCAGTGCCCTGGCCGGATACGATGGTTACATTGGTTGGTGGTATCGTCCAGGTAAATCCTGTTGCTCCATTCGCTTCGGCATGATAGGTTACCGGAGTGCCGGTTCCTATCAACGGGCAAACGTTTACAATTCCCGTTACTACTGGAGATGCAGGCGTTACCGGTTGCGGATTGATGGTTACAGGTGCTGATGCTGTAATACAACCGAAACTGTTCTGCACGTGTATTGTATATGAACCAGCTACCAGTGCGCCAAACGATGGACTCGATTGGTATGTTCCAGACGGACCGGTGATGCTGTAAGAAAGACCAGCACCCACCGGATTGGTAACATTGATTGAACCGGTTGCTACAAGGCAGGTTGGTTGTACAATAGAAAGGGTTGGTACAGCCGGAGAAGGATTAATGGTAATTGTTGCACTACCACTCAGATCACCTCCCGTAGCAGAACAACCTGTTCCATTATCTGTAAGCGTAGCAATCGTATAGGTTGTGGTTGATGATGGCGTAACAGTTACTACAATCGGACTAACACTTCCGCTGAACGTTGTACCGTCAGACAAAGTACCACTCCATGGGCCACTACCGGTAACGGTTATGCTGAGGTCGGTAGCCGAAGCGGTACTGCAATAAGTACTTCCACCGCTTATGAGTCCGGTTGGCCTGTCGTTATAGGTAACAGTTACAGACGATGTTGAAGAACATCCGAAGATATTGGTAGCCGTAACAGAATAGGTTGTAGTCTGGCTTACGGTAACAGCACCCGGATTCTGCACAGAAGAATTAAATCCGGCAGGAGATGATGTCCAGCTATACGTGTAAGGAGCAGACGAGAAAGTAACATCATCAATTCCGATATTATCAGAATTTGCCCCATTAGGCCCTGCATTGGTAACAAAATACCTGAATGCAAATCTGCCCGATACGTCACCTGGTAATCCACTAATAGTTGCGGTGAACTGTGTCCAGGTATTTGGATAACCTGAAGTTGTAAGTGTTGGATTTACTGTTACCAAAATGGTTGTGAAATCTCCAACACTAGTATTGGTAGTACCAACATTTACACTAGATCCGTTGGTACTCATCCTTACTTCAAGCCTGTCGGGGAATGCAGGTGCATCAACTGTTCTTGTCCAGAACGATAATACATCCCCATTGTGTAATGTAACAGTTGGGGTAAATAACCAGTTGCTGATGGTTCCTGCAGCACCTGAAAGGTTATTAAAGTTTGCCAGTGCATAAGAATTTACAGCACCGCTATGTGCGTCGAACAGTCCGTTAGCAGCACTTACGCCCTGTGTCCAGGTTGGAGATGTTCCTACCGGTGAACTCAGGTTTTGTTGTGCCCAGCCTGCTGGAACGGTAGTTGAAAATCCTTCATTGATGTACACTGCAGGTGCAACTACTGTTGCGCTCAGGTTTACGGTACCAGTACCACAAACTGATGACGCACTGGATTGGGCAGTTAAGTTCACCGGAACTGGATTTACAGTTACGATTACTGCGTCCGTAGTGGTACAACCACCGCCCGGTCCGCTTGCATCAAAAGCTGTAGCTGTGTATGTATATGTTCCTGCGGCCGTTGCTGTAATGTTTACAGTGGCCCCAGACTGGCTGGTTGGAATACCACTTCCGGAAGAAGGTGTGGCAGTCCATGTATACACATAATCATTGGAAGGTGATGGCGCTGTATTTGTAACGCTGAGCTGAATATTTCCGGCATTCAAACAAATAACCGATACATTAGCAGTTGCGTCAATTGGGTCGGGTTGAGTTACTGAAACGATTACTTCTGTACGCAGACTTTCACAGGTGCCATCCGATTCGGATACCCAGAAATGTGTTGTTGTACTGATAGCAGAAGTATAGGTGCTACCACTGGTTTGTAATAAAGTTCCACCGGTTTGAGCATCATACCAGTTAAATGTTCCATTGGCTCCTCCGGTAGACACTGATGCTGTAGGCACTCCAACTCCGCATTGCGCTGAATTTGTACCCACAGGAGCATTAGGTAGTGGTAAGGCAGTTACAGTTACAGACACCTGATCAGAAACACAACCAAAACTATTTCCTGCAACAACAGCATAAGTAGTTGTTTGATTTACCACCACGTTGGATGGATTCTGAACATTGGAAGTAAATCCAACCGGAACTGACGTCCAGGTGAAGGTTGGCACTTCAATAGTTGGACCTGTAATTGAAACATCATCAATCAACAATACATTTTCATCTGCATTAGAATAACAGTTAAATCCAACATAGTATGTTCCTGTGCTGGTTGCGGTAAACGTAGTGCTGAAAAATGCATAGGTTTCATTAATGAGGTTACCATTGTTAAATAGCACCGTACCGGCATTTTGTGCAGATACGGTTGCACCCGTTCCGATGGTAACTTTTAATTTTTCAGGATATGCACCTCCGAATGATTGTGTATTATACCAGAAGCTAATGGTGTACGTATCTCCTGCAATGAAAGGCTGCCCTGGCGTAATTGCCCAGGTATTGGCTGATTGAGTTGCGTTATAACCATAAGCCATCGCATTTGAACCCGTATGTGCCGGAGGCGGTGTTGTGAAGTTGCTGTTGGAAATCCAGTTGTTTCCGGTTCCTGCATTGATGATTGTCCAGTTTGATGGAGGGAATGTTCCTTCAAATCCGGTTGTATAAGGAGTAAAGTCGTGACCAACATTAGATTCTGCCGTTGACGTTAGATTAACCGTACTTCCTGTACACACATTCAATGAACTTGCGTTGGCTGTAACGTTTGAAGGATTAGCGTGAACGGTTACTACTATTGATGAGGTAATTGAGCATCCTCTGTCAATATCGAACCCTGTAATTGTATAAGTATAAGTTCCTCCGGCTGTAGGTGTAATGGTTAGCGTTGAAGAGAGCGAGCCGGTAACCGGTGAAGGTATGCCACTGCCTGCCGAAGGAGAAGCAGACCAGGTAAGGTCATAGTTGTTATTGGAAAGATCCTGGGTAACACTCAAATCTATAGTACTATTCTGACAAACAGAAGTGAGGTTTGCGTGAGCAACGATCGGATCCGGTGGTGTAACCGTAACCGTTAGTTCAGATCGGATGCTCTCACAACCATTACTACCTAGTTCGGCAACATAGAATGTAGTTGTTGTTGAAACAGGGTTGGTAAATGTTGTAGAAGTTGAACTCTGTGCCGGCGTACCTCCCGTAGGAACAGTGTACCATACAAACACAGGAGAAGGAGCTCCGGTATTGGAAGAAACGGAAGCATCCGGTATTTGAGAACCACATTGTTCAGACGATGATGTTGAAGGTGCCGAAGGCAGCGTGTTCACTGTAACCGTAACTGTTTGTGTAGATGAACAGGTTGTAACAGGATCTGTTGCTGTAACGGTATATGTTGTAGTATTTACCGGTGAAACCAACACAGAATTTCCATTAACTGCTCCCGGATTCCATTGCCAGTTATACGTACCTGCACCTGTTCCGTTTTTAGAACCACCAAATTGCATAATTGGTTTCGTGGTAACTGTAGTTCCTGTTGTACCGCTACATGATGTTGTAGATCCTGCCAATTGAACATTCGACAGGTAAGATGGCGTGTATGCAGCTACGGTAGTTGTTCCCAGTACCGCATTTGTCTGGCAAATATCAATCACAACATTCGACGTTCCATTCCAGTTGAAAGGAGTCTGAAATACATGTGTATTTAATCCTACAACGGCATTGAATGAAGCTTGTGTAAATACAGTTGTAAATGCCGGTGATTCAAATGTTGCAGTAAGCGCTCCAACGTTCGTAGCGGCCATTTTAATAGTGAAGTTGTTCATCGTTCCTCCAATGCCTGTTGTTGTAAAACCTAAACTGGTGATGTTACCCGGTAGTATTCCGGCCGTTGCGAGGTCGTTGGCTGTTACAAGCAATTGGGTTCTTACCTGGTTACCAACGCCATTTCCTGCACGGTATGGATTTCCTACTACACCGCCCAGCGTAGTTGATTGCTCTCCCACATCTCCGGTTCCGTCAACAATAATATTCGTAGTGGCTGTTAGTGTTGTATTGCTTCCTTCACAAATTACGGAAGGCGTAGCGTTAGCACCTGTGATAACCGGTAAACCTTTAACAGTTACTACAACAGTTGATGTGGTTGTACACGAACCATCAACACCGGTAACAGTATAGGTATAATTTCCGGCCGCCGTTGGCGTAACCAGCAGCGGATCACCTGCTGTAGAACCAGCTAATCCACTTCCACTCAGTGGCGAAGCCGTCCAGCTATATGTATAGGTATTGGTTGGTGAAGAGGCTATATTCGTTGCAGACAATTGAATTTGTGAATTCAGACAAACACTGTTGTTGTCTACTGAAGCCTGAATGGCATCCGGAATATTTACCGTAGCTACCACCTGTGACCGTGGACTCTCACAACCCGTATTGATATCGATCTCGGAAACCCAGAAATCTGTTGTTACAGAAATACTGTATGTGGCAAGCGAGGCACCGGTTTCTCCCGGAATCGCAGTACCACCTGTAGGCGTAAGGTACCACCTGAAACCACCTCCACCACCGGCAGTTGTTACGAATGCAGCAGGAATTCCTGTACCACATTGTGTAGATCCATTAGCACCTGGAGCCGATGGCAATGCATTTACATTAACGATTAATGGATTGGTAACAGCAGGGCAATTCAACGCTGTAAATGACGCCGTATAAGTAGTGTTAGTTGTAGGATTAACGGTCAGCGGATTGGTGCTTCCTACAGCAGATACACCATCGCTCCAGCTTACACTGCTCGCTGCAGGAGCATAATCAAATGATATATTCGGACGAATAGTAGAACTTGTTCCGGTGGCAGAAGTACCGCAAGCTGAATTAGCTGTATTGTCACCATAATAACAACCGGATATAAACGCAGTGGCCGTATAAGTATTGGATGGAGAAGTTGTTCCGGCAACAAGATTACCGAAGCAATAATCTACCAGGAGATTGGATATACCATCCCAGGTAAAAGCTGTGCTGAACGTGTGTGTATTCACTCCGGAAAGAACATTATAGTTGGCAATGGTGTACACCTGTGTTAGCCCGGTATTTATAAAAGTACTAGTTAGTGATGTTGCGGCGGTAGAGGCCAGCGAAATTGTTAAACCCTTGCAGGAAGTTAACGTACCACCTGTAACATTAACCTTCAAGCCAGTTATGTTACCTGCATAAATACCCATGGCATTCAATTCTGAAGCACGGATAAGGATCTGGGCCCTGGCATTACCAAACCTTGTTGCGTAAAATGCACCAATATTGGTATTACTGAAATTTTCCTGTGTACCGGAACCAACCTGGCCGCTGGTGAAGCTGGCTACCGATGCAGTGAGGTCGGTTGGACTACCGGCACATACCGGGTTCACAGACGCAGTTGCCGTTACGACCAGCCCTGCCAATGGGTCATCTTTATAACTGGTACCGTTAAACGAAGTAGAAGTACCACCACTGCTTACCGCCTTGATACTCCAGGTTACCAGTGCACCCGGCGTACCTGCAGGTATAACGGCTGAATAAGTATTTCCACTGGAAAGGGTCATTGCAACAGAACCTGCAGTGCCGTTATTATAATTGAGTGTTACAGTAGAAATGGTTCCTGTGGAAACAGTAATATCTGCATTGATCGTATGAGATGTTACTGCACAGGCTCCTGTTGGAACGGTAACGTTCGTTATAGAAGGATATAGATTCACTCCCACAAATTCATCTGCACCAATATCAGGTGTGGAGGCATTTCTCGGATCACCGTCATAATCGTCAGTAATCAATGGCGCATTCACCGGTAAACCACCACCTTCTACCCTTGATGCAATAGCGGGTTGAATATGAAGATAATCAGATGCTGAACCAGTAAGACTCGAAAAGAATGATCCTGCTGTTGCATAAGCAAAACCTTCATCTGTAAATGAATTCTGATCACGGTTAACCAAAGCTGCTTGGAAATTAGCCAATGTAGAAACTGCCGTTCCGTTATCGTTTAAGATAACCCTCGTAGCACCAGGTGTGCCGGCAAACAGCAGGTTCCTGTCGGAAGTTGCAGCGTAGTTTCCATAAGTGGCCACTGCACTTCTTCTCAAAACAGATGTAATACCGGTTCCTGAAGGAGTAGAAAGATTAATTACAATATTATTCCTCAGATCAAGCCTTGCAGTAGTAGCTGTTGCCGACGCAGTATGAAAAATACCTGTTGTACCAAAATTGGCGCCGGTTGACGAACTGTTCACATACACCGTGTTATCATATACATTGGCCATACTTGTTACTGTAGTGGAAGTAATGCTGATACCGCGTATCGCATCCAAACTGTTTACCCCTGTAAAGGAAGAAGCAAAGCCAATGGTATTATTATATATATTATTAGTTGTACCACCGGTTGCGCTGATACCCCTGATTAAAGTGGCAGTACCGGTTGCCGAAGTAGCTAAATTGTAAATTTTGTTTTTAAATACATTATTGGTTGTTCCCGCGGCAAGAGAAATACCTGTTAAAGTAGCCGAACCTGTTCCTGCTCCTGTAGAGCTGCCCTGGATTTTATTTCCTGAAATCGTATTGCTTACACCACCTCCAATAGAAATGCAGGTGATACCTGGTGCGCTTGTTCCTGCTGCTGTTAGATTGAGCGTAGTAAAAGTATTGTTGTTTACTGTATAACTTCCTTCAAAAGGTGTAGCACAGATCAAACCATTTAATACGCCACTAACTAATGAAGAAGTAAGCGATATTGTATTGTTATTGATCGCAAAGCTACCACCAGTTGCACCAAACGTAGCCGAATTGGCGGCGAGGTTGGTTAACTGGATACTGCCTGCTGTATTAAAAGTAATCTGGTTATTGCTGAATGAACCTCCGGCAAAGTCACTCAGGAAAGCAAAGCAGGTAGTTGCATCTGATGGGAGGTTTACATTTATGATATTGTTATTTACATTTTTCTGTGTTGCATTGCCGCCAATACCATCATTTTCACGAACAATAATAACCTGGCCTGCAGTTGCTGTACCAGTAATATTTATATTGTTGTTAGTGACATTGATCAAACTCGAACCACCGGATGTTCCTGAAAAGAAAACGTTTACTGAACCCGTTCCTGTTTTATCAATATTAAATGTGTTATTATTTAATGTCATTCCATTCGAATAGGTATAATCGTGATACACGCCATAAATAGTTCCGGATGTACGTAATGTTCCGCCGGTAGTTAAGAAATTATTAGCGCTGATATTAGCATTGGAAATGGTAAATGCATTGGTAGCAAAGTTTGCCCATACGTACAGCATGGTACCGGTAAAACTTCCGGTTCCACTCACTGCCTGTTTTATAACAACCGTATTGCCGGTAATCGTTTGGGTAGAATTTAATACCGAAGCACCCGGAAGATTTTGAATTCCATTTACCTGGCCGGAATTTGCCCCTGCGGAAGTGCTTTGATTAATGGTAATGTTATTGTTATTAATCGTTGAAGACTGAACAGCAGCCTGTGCCAGCACACCATTCACTTGTGAAGCAGCGGCAGCAGATACCGATTGGGTTAAATTAATAATATTGGAACTGATAACATGAGTTGCAGTTGAATTACCATATCCTTGTTGAACACCCGTAATGGCTGCTGTACCTGTTTCTGTTAAGGTAATATTGTTGTTACTGATGGTATTCGTATAAGCAACTGCAGCAGAAATCGGAACAACAGAAGGTGTTACCAGGATTCCTCCAACAGCCTGCGTCATTGAACCTGATACTACAGTATTGTATTGTACATTTATCGCAATTACATTCCTCAGTTGGATACCTGCTTCTGTTACCAGGAAGCCAGCCCATGCGGCATCAATAGCTGTATTGTTTCCAAAAGTTATATTGTTACCAGTTCCTGGTAAAGTTCCACCAACGTCTGCGCCTGATTCAATCACAGCAGCTACAGGTCCGGCTATCAATGCTATTCCATTGGCAACATTGGAAATCGTATTTCCATACACTTTTGTATTATTATTGGAACCGGAGTTTGCTGAAGCGATGGCTGCAGTTGTAGGGGCTGTTGCACTGTGTGCCGTACTGGAATAAATACCGATCGCATTCTGATAAGATGCACTCAGTGAAATCGTATTGTTCTGGATGGTATTGTTCTGTGCCCCGTCTGTAGTAGTTACATAAAACAAGGCAACGCCAAATTCTGTTTTATCATTAGACGCCAGCGTATTGGTGACGTTGGCGGCGTTTTCCTGTAAACTGAATCCCTGGATCGTAACATAGTCTGCACCTATAATTTTGAAGATCGCATCGGTTACACTTCCGGATACCTGAGGAGAAAAAGCGGTGATTGTGTTGCCGTTTCCTTCTATTATTACCGGATTGGCTGCACCGGATGTTGTAAGTACTGCAGAGCCGGCATCGCCAATAACAAAACCTCCTGCGGGTGCAGTTTCAGGATTGCCCGCAACCAGGTTTAAAATAACGCCGCCGCTTCCAACTCCCTGCGCATTTAAATCGGCAATGGCTGCAGCCAGCGTAGCATAATCACCGGGAATATTCTTCGTTCCGGTTAGTTGCGCCTTTGTTGATAACGACAAAAGTGTTGCCACAACACTCGTTACCATGATTACAAAATTGCGAATGAATGTACTTCCACTTTTCGATGTGTAGGTTTGCATCTGTTACAGGTTTGGTTTAAAAAGATTGGTTATTAACGGGTGTTTTTCAAAAACAAGGTTACACTACGTAACCGCAGATATACACACTCAAGGCATATAATCCGGCATTACGAAGGCAAAAAATAAATAATCTGGTAGAAGAAAATTTTTTGTGGATACAGATAATATTCTGGTTAAAAAAGGTGCAGGTTTAAACAGGAATAGGATCAGTTAATTGTTGGTAAAGTGAATATATAGTGTTTTTTTGATTTGATAAATTTTTTTTTTGAGATTCTCTTTTATCCTGCAAAAAATGTATTCAGCCGCTATCTGCTACCTTTACTTATTAGATTTACAAGTTTATACTGTGAGAAAAACTAAGGGATATCAGGTTATTACATCCTGGCTTGAAAAAAATAAGAAGAAGGCCTTTTTATTCCAGGAACAAACCTGGCAGGCATTACTCAAAGGAAATTCCGGATTGGTAAATGCACCTACAGGCTATGGAAAAACCTTCTCCGTTTTTTTGGGTATGCTCATTCAGTTTATCAACGACAACCCGGAAAATTTCAAGTCAAAAAAGAACAACGGATTACAATTGGTGTGGGTAACACCGTTACGTGCGCTCGGAAAAGATATTGCACGGGCAATGGAAGAAGTAATAACGGAACTTGGATTATCCTGGCAGGTTGGTATTCGCAATGGAGACACAGCCATTAATGAACGCCAGAAACAGAAGCGATCCATGCCCGAAATATTGATCATCACCCCGGAAAGCCTCCATCTTTTATTGGCACAAAAAGAATATCCTCTCCTGTTTAAGCAACTTAAAGTTGTAGCTGTAGATGAATGGCATGAATTACTGGGCAGCAAGCGTGGCGTATTAGTAGAACTTGCCCTTTCAAGAATTATCGGCCTGCACCGGAAGGTGGTTACCGAAATGCAAAATGACACTACAGAAATAACTTCAGCATTCTCATCTGAAAAATCATTCAACCCTCCTTTGATCTGGGGTATTTCAGCTACTATCGGAAACCTGGATGAAGCAAAAAATGTTTTGCTTGCCCCGCTGAATATCCGGAATGAAACCAATGCTGAAGGCCATTGTATTATTAAAGCGGATATAAAAAAATCGATCAACGTTATTCCGGTATTACCCGATGAAATTGAAAAATATCCATGGGCCGGCCATCTGGGATTGAACCTGGCGGAAAAAGTACTTCCCATCATCAATAATCATAAAAGCTCATTGGTATTTATCAATACGAGAGGTATGAGTGAACGCTGGTACCAGCAATTGCTCAACCTGGCACCGGATCTGGCTGGCGCACTGGCGTTGCATCACGGGAGTATTGAGCTGGACTTACGGTTATGGGTAGAAGAAGCGCTGCATGCAGGCACACTGGCTGCAGTAGTATGCACATCCAGCCTCGATCTTGGAGTAGATTTCCGGCCTGTTGAAGCTGTGGTGCAGGTAGGCTCTCCTAAGGGCGTAGGACGCTTTTTACAAAGAGCTGGCCGTAGTGGGCATCAACCCGATGCTACCAGCAACATCTGGTTCCTACCCACCCATTCATTGGAATTACTGGAAGCTGCGGCATTAAAAGAAGCGATTTCACTTTCATTGATAGAAAGCAGGCAACCGTTCCAGTTATGCTTTGATGTACTGATACAATATTTATGTACACTGGCTATATCAGAAGGCTTTTACCCGGAAGAAATACTGGAAGAAGTAAAAAATACCTATTGCTATCGTCACATATCAAACGAAGAATGGAGACAGGTATTGCAATTCATAACAGAAGGCGGTGTTGCTTTGCAGCAATACGATGATTTTAAAAAGGTAGAGATTCTTAACGGGCTGTACAGGATCACCAGCCGACGTACGGCTATGCGTCACCGTATGCATATCGGCACCATCGTGAGTGCGCCGATGCTGAAAGTTAAATTCATTACAGGCGGATATATCGGCGTGATAGAAGAATATTTTATTTCAAGACTTATTGCCGGTGATGTTTTTACGCTGGCCGGCAGAAATCTTGAGTTTATCATGATAAAGGACATGACGGTGCTCGTTAAAAAAAGTAGCGCAACAAAATCGATCGTTCCTAGCTGGGATGGCGGAAGAATGCCCCTGAGCGCCAACCTCGGCTTTATGCTCAGGAAAAAACTATCGGATGTTTCTGCAATTATCAATAAGCGTGCGGCTATCCCAAAAAATGAAATAGAGATAAAGGCGCTCCTGCCCCTTTTTAAATTGCAGGAAGATCTTTCTTACCTGCCAAAAGAAAATGAGTTATTGATTGAACATATTGAAACAAAAGACGGGTTTCATGTATTTGTGTATCCGTTCGAAGGCAGGCTGGTACATGAAGCAATGGCTGCTTTACTGGCATACAGGATCAGTCGTATTTTACCGATTACCTTTTCCTTTGCTATGAACGATTATGGGTTCGAATTGCTTAGCGACCAGCCGATACCGATAGATGATTCCAATGCGCATGAATTATTTTCAGAAGAAAACCTGTATGCAGATATCCAGAAAAGCGTAAATGCTTCTGAAATGGCCCGTAGAAAATTCAGGGATATTGCAGTTATAGGCGGACTCATTTTCCAGGGAATGCCCGGACAGTATGTTAAACAGCGGCATCTGCAATCCTCGGCCTCATTACTCTTTAACGTGTTTTCGGAATATGAACCAAATAATCTTTTATTGCGACAGGCTTACAACGAAGTAATGGATCAGCAAATGGAAGAACAACGCCTGCGTAACATGTTACAGCGCATTAAGCATGGAAAAATAGTAATCAGTTTTCCCAAACAACTCACCCCGTTCTGTTTCCCGATTAAAGTAGACAGTATGCGTGAACAGATGACATCTGAAAAACTGGAAGACAGGATACGAAAAATGCAGCAGCAGGGAAAATAATATCGCAAATTGCGAGTAAATAACAGCAACGAATAAACGAATATTGTAACCGGGATTAATAGATCAGTTCTTTTTTATTAACGGTATACAGTATAATAAACAGAACCGGGATTGCAACAGCAATTATACCCACGCCTTTTAAGGATGCAATTCCAACAAATAAAACGGAAGACAAAATCGGAAGCACTTCTCCTATCAGCCAAAGCAGGTAGCCCTGCTTTTTTCTTTTGCGCATTTCCAATGCACCGTATAAGCACAATGCAGAGCCTACCAAAGCTAAAATGAGGATAGGCAATTTATTGATCAGCATCTTATGTTGAAGTTCCAGCATTTCCGGGCTCACAAATCCCCTCGCCCATGATGGAATTTTCTCGAGGTTTCCCGGTTCAAGTGCTTCTTTCGTCTTGTTATAACCACTTTCTGCATTATAATAATTCCAAAAACCCGATAATAGCCCAAGTATTGAACCGATAATCGTTAGTATCGTAAGTATATTTAAACCTGAAGGAAGCTTCTGATTTTCTCCTGTAAAATCATCAGTTATCATGTCTGCCATTGTTGAAAAATTTTGTAGCTGACAAGTTAGCTTTTTCAATGTAAATAGCAAAATGAGGTTTATTTTTGCGGGCACATGCCTTCTTTTCTCCATCACCGGATACTGGATAATAATTTTCTTGTTACATCCGAACGTACAATGTTCTGGGAAGAGCAACGGGCATTGATTGTTTCCGATCTGCATATCGGCAAAACGGGCCATTTTCGTAAAAGTGGTATTCCTGTTCCACAATCTGTTTTGGTAAATGATATGCAAAGACTCATTTCCCAAATTCAATTATATAAACCGGGTAAACTTATCATT
The DNA here is from genome assembly GCA_018268085.1 of Bacteroidota bacterium. Lineage (GTDB taxonomy): Bacteria > Bacteroidota > Bacteroidia > Chitinophagales > Chitinophagaceae > Ferruginibacter. Next base: position 20,509 of record JAFDXE010000033.1, on the reverse strand, counting down.
GTAGGCGATCTGTTTCACAGTGAAGCAAATAAAGAACTGGATTTGTTTATTAAATGGAGAAAAGACCTTAACCATGTACCGGTACACCTGGTAAAAGGCAACCATGATATCCTCGTAGAAGAATGGTATGCTCATGCAAACGTTGAGGTACACCAGCAGCAACTTGAAATTGACGGTTTTTGTTTTATTCATGATGTAACAGATTGCCCGATGGATATCAATAAATATTATTTTAGCGGGCATGTACACCCGGGCGTTACCCTCCGGGGCATGGGGAAGCAATCGCTACATCTCTCCTGCTTTTATTTTGGCAGTCGTTATGCAATACTTCCTGCTTTCGGAAAATTCACCGGCACTTTTACCATTGATCCGGGAAAAGATGATGCGGTGTTTGGAATAATGAATAATTCTGTTATCAGGTTAAACTGATCTGTAAAAATTAACTACTCCTCCTTTGTAATTCTTTTTTAATTAAGCCGAGTTCTCTACCTGTTTGACCGGAAACAGAACTATTTTCCTGTGCCCGCCGCATAAGGTAAGGGATAACATCCTTGATAGGTCCGAACGGCAGGTATTTACTTACGCTGCATCCGTTCTTTGCCAGATTAAAAGTTATGTTATCACTCATACCATATAACTGCGAAAAATGAACATGCGGATGATTATGCGGCAGTCCTTTTTTATCCAGCAATTCTGTGGTGAGTAAATTGGAGTATTCATTATGCGAGGCAACAATCAGGGCAATGCGGTTGATATGATCTATACAAAATTCAACTGCAGCATTGTAATCACGATCGGAAGCTTCTTTATCTGGCTGTATCGGTGACGGATACCCGAGATCTGTAGCCCGCTTTCTTTCTTTATCCATATATGCGCCCCTAACCAGTTTGGCGCCTAAAATAAAATCACGTTCGTCAGCGGCAGCAAATGAATCTTTAAGAAATGCGAGCCTGTCGTGCCGGTATAACTGGATGGTATTGTACACCACTGCATTTTGCTTATTGTATTTATCCATCATCAGTATCGTTAGCGCATCTACCGGGTCCTGAATCCAGGTTTCTTCTGCATCAATTAACACCCCGGTTTTTTTTATGATGGCAACTTCACAGATTTTTTCTATTCGTTTAACCACCCGTTGCCATTCACTTTTCTCAGCATCGGTAAGTTCATTCAATACTTTGTTGTACCTGTTTATAAGACTCCCCTCACTGTTATGCATAGCCGCATCCATTTTTTCCAACAGGCCAAAACGAACAATACCGGTTACTTTAATGCTCATGAAAGGAATATTGCGTTGTGTTGCAGCATAGTTGATCACTTTAATAAATTCTTCAGTAGCGTGATCAAATCCTTTTTCGCCGTCGGAACCACCTTCCACGCCGTAGTCGAGTATCACCTGTACATTATACTTTTCCAGTTTGTTAGCTACTTTGGCGGTTTGTTCAAGCGTTTCGCCACCTACAAACTGGCTGAAGATGGTTTTACGAATGATTGTTTTAGTAAAGGGGATATGTAGTTTAATAGCAGCGGGCATGAGGCTTAAACCCATATTCAATACAAAAGGATTTCCCATAGATGAAAAAAGGAAATGTGCTTTTTTTAATTCATCTGTGGATTTATAGGCAAATGCATATTCTGTATTATCGAAAGAAATGCTGTTGATGGGGTCGTTGATCATCTGTTGAAATTTCAAATGGCGTTAATGTGTTGTAAAAATAATGAAACTTATTGATGCGATTCAAATGATAGCAGTATCATGATTCATACCTGCAGTTGATGAAAAAGCCGACGGCCGCCTATCTTTGCAAAAATTTAATAATGGAAAAGAAAGCGATAGAATCCCTGGTTAACATGACTGAACTGGTGTTACCAAACGACACTAATAATTTCGGCAATCTGATGGGTGGCCGGTTGATGTATTGGATGGATATTGCTGCAGCACTGGCCGCCATGAAACATTGTGCGGCACCGGTAGTAACGGCATCTGTTGATAATATATCTTTTGAAACACCAATTAAGATCGGCAATGTTGTGCACATAGAAGCCAAGGTAACCCGTGCATTCAACAGTAGTATGGAAGTGCACCTGAAAGTTTGGGGTGAAGATGCCATACAGCAATACAAATACAAAAGCAACGAAGCTTATTATACATTCGTGGCATTGGATCCCAATGGTAAACCCAGGAAAATCAATTCCCTGGTTCCGGAAACTGAAGAAGAAATAAAATTATTCGAAGGTGCTTTAAGAAGAAGGCAGATACGGTTGATCCTTGGCGGTAAAATGAAACCCGAGGAAGCGGAGGAGTTAAAAGCGCTTTTTGTGAAATAGAGATCCAGGATTTCCATAAAGGTTCGGAATTCCAAACTGTTCATCCGATTTGACTGCTTTCATGTATCTGATCTTAAGGCGCCTGTTTGTTGCGCTAAGGCGTCGGATCATTAAATAAAGTTTGCAAAAAAGTCATAATACTGTAAATTACACCGGTTATTTGTTGCCCATACTGAAATGGGTTATGTAATTATTGCAATTTTTAATCATTAAATTTTAATTATGCAGTCCAAAACTACACTGAAAAGTATCGCGGGTATTTTGCAAAAAAGCCTGACGGTGCTTGCATTGTTTTGCTTATTCACGGGTAAGATCAATGCACAAGTTTACGTGAATGGAAACCTGAGTACCGGCGCCACATCGAGTGATGGTACACCAGCTCCGGGAGGTTATACCTGGAGCGAAGTTCAAACCGGAAATAACGTTGCAGGATATTCTGCAAGCGTTGCTGCCGGCTCTTTTGTTGCCGACGATTTTAACGTAACCTGCGGCACCTGGGATTTAACCAAATTCTCAGTGTATTCTTATTCTACAGGTTATGGCGGGGCTACTTCCCCAGTGGTAGAATTGAGGTTTGCCATTTTTGATACAGATCCTTCTGTTGGCACACCAACTCCGATCTATGGTGACCTTACAACCAACCGGTTAACCAATTCAGTAAACGCAAACATGTATCGTATTTTCACCGGTACTCCGGGCACAACCAGGAGAATCTGGAAATCAGAAGCTACGATCACAGGTTTAAGTTTACCTCCGGGACATTATTGGGTACAGTGGCAGGTAGGTGTTCAGGCTGCTCTAACGAGCAACTTCTCCCCTGCAAGCACTGTAGCAGGCTCAACTTCCCAGGCAGGAAATAATGCTTTACAGTACACTGCTGCCGATGGATGGGCTCCTTTGCTTGATGGTCCGAATGCAGATGAACCCCAGGACATGCCTTTTATCATAGACTTTAATACAACTGCTTGTTCAGGCACACCTGATCCGGGAGCTACTGTTTCCAGTGATCCGGCAGTTTGCCCTGCTACTCCATTCACGCTTTCTGTAGCCAATGGAACCTGCGGTAGTGGTGTTAGTTACCAGTGGCAGTCTTCTGCTACAGGTGCGCCAGGAAGCTTCAGCAATATTGGCGGAGCTACAAATGCAACATTAACAACAAGCATCACCGCTTCTACATACTATCAACTGATTGTAACCTGTGCCAATACAAGTTCAACCGGTACTTCTACTCCTTTACAGGTTACATTATTACCATCTAACCAATGTTATTGTATTCCTGGTTCTTCAGATTGTACAGATGGAGATATCATTACGAACGTAACATTGAACCAATTGAACAATACTTCAGATTGTGAGCCAGACGGATATATTAGTTACACTGCTGATCCTAACGTTGCCATTGCCGATGTTGTACTGGGTATCGCTAACCCTGTAGCTGTAACTGCGGGTGGTGGTCAGTTTGACGAATCTGTTGCGATCTGGATCGATTACGATCATAGCGGATCATTTGATGCTTCTGAGTATTCTTACATCGGAACAACAACCGGCGGAACACTGAATGCAAATATCAACGTTCCTTCTACTGCTGTTCTCGGTCAAACAAGAATGAGGGTTAGGGTACAATTCTTAAACGATTTCGGACCTACTGATGCATGTACAGACGCATTCATCGGTTATGGTGAAACAGAAGATTATACCGTTAATATTATTCCTTGCGTACAGGGTGCGTTTACAACACAGCCTACAGATGTTACAACAACTTGTGGCAGTTCAGTTACACTGAGTGCAAATACCGTAGGTACTTTGCTCACTTATCAATGGCAGGAACAAGCTGGTACCGGAGCTCCATGGACAAACCTTGCAAATAGCACAAGCTATTCAGGCGTTAACACTACTTCGCTTACCATTGCTTTTGTAACTGCTGCAAATACCGGTTACCGTTATCGTTTACTGATGAGTGGTGGTTGTACTGCTATCGACTTCAGTGATATCGTATCATTAACCGTAAATCCACAGGTAATAAATGTAGATCCGGCTTCTTACACAACATGTAACCCGATCCCTGCCGGTTCTCCTGTTCAACTTTCTATTACTACAACACCTCCCGGAATTTTATATTCTACAGATTCTTATTCTTCAGGTACAATCAACCTGCTTGTTCCTGACGTTGCTGACGGAGTAGGTGTAACAAGTTCTATAACTGTACCACCACTTCCGGCCGGAGCAGTTGTTACAGGTGCTGCTGTTACTTTAAATGCAACGCATACTTATGCAGGAGACCTGATCATTGCATTAAAAGCACCAAACGGACAAGTATTAAGCCTTGACTATGCTATGAATGCAACAGGAGGTCCTGGTGCAACTACCGTAGGTTTGGTGAATACCGTTATTAGTTCTACCGGTACCGTATTCTTAGATGCCGGCACAGAACCATGGACAGGTACATTCGCACCAGATGCTTATACTACCGTTCCTCCGGGATTCCCTCCATCATGTGCAAGTTCATTGTTGGCAAGCGGCGTTTGCACAGCAAGCAGCTTTGCTGATCTTTATTCAGTACCTGATGGAACATGGACAATTGGATTGTATGATTATGCAACACCAGATGAAGGTTCTCTTACCGACTGGACATTGTCATTAACATATACAACTACATCAACTGCACCTTATACAGGTATCTGGAGCCCAACAACCGGACTCTTTACAGATGCAGCAGGAACAATTCCTTATACAGGAGGTGCGGCAACAACTGTTTATGCAGCTCCAACACTTCCTACAGTATACACGGTTACTGTTTCAGATCCTGTTTGTCCTCCAGACCCGGTTCTGGTACCAGTAAACGTTTACTCTCCTGACAGAGCTATCAGTATCACTGCAACTCCTTACCAGAATATTTATCCTGGTTTAAGAACTGAGTTGAAAGCTAATGTTACACCTGATCCGTCTTCAACGGCTACATACCAGTGGTTCTACCAGGGTGAAGCCATTCCAGGTGCAAACAGCAATACATACGAAGCTAACTTCGGAAACTACGGAATTGGAGATTATTCAGTTGACCTGATTGATCCTAACATGTGTAGTGGCAGAGTAAGTGCAAACATCAATATCGGAGATTCTGCATCAACTACTTTGTTCATCTGGCCAAACCCATCTTCAGGTGTGTTCCAGGTTAGGTATAACGATGGTGGAATTAACGACATTCGTACTAAAGCTCCTTACCTGCAGGTTTATGATGCAACAGGAAGGAGATTGTTCAGCAAAACATTCAATCAACTGGCACCTTACCAGAGAATGGACGTTGACCTGAGCAAAGAACCAAAAGGAACGTACATCGTTGTTCTTTACGATAATTCCGGTAAAATGATCAAATCCGGAAGAGTTGTGATCCGTTAAGAATTGCGCTCTTTACATAAATAACAGAAAGCCCGTCCGAGTGACGGGTTTTTCTTTTATACAAAATGGGTTACAAGCCTTGTCCACACCGGATTTTATTTAATTATACCGGAATAAATCAGTAGTTTTGCAGCCCCGTTAAAAAACCACGGGGTATTTATATGTCATTTAATATTAACAAACAACTAAACGCAGAAGATCAGGAATCTTTGGCTGCCGGTGCAGCAGAAGGTACTGCGACAACAAATGATCCTGTTGCCGTTGAAACACCGGCTCCTGCTGTTTCAACGCCTGCACAAAAATTCGAACCACGTGTGGAAACTGCACATGATGATTTCGACTGGAGCAGGGACAAACGTAACGTGGTAGCATATACTGCTGATGAAAAAGCAAAATATGATTCTGTGTACGACAACACATTCAAGCAAATCAATGATGGTGAAATGATCCAGGCAACTGTTGAATCATTAACCAAAACGGACGCTGTTGTGAACATTGGATTCAAAAGCGACGGACTGATCTCTTTGAACGAATTCAGGGATATTCCCGGAGGCGTTAAAGTAGGAGATGTAATTGAAGTAATGGTTGTAGAAAAAGAAGACAGGGAAGGAAATCTTAACCTGAGCCGCAAATCTGCAAGGATTACCAGGGCATGGGAAAGAATCGTAGAAGTAAATAAAACCGGTGAAATCGTTACTGGTTTGGTTACCAGCAAAACGAAAGGTGGTTTGATCGTAGATGTTTTTGGTATGGAAACGTTCTTACCAGGTTCTCAGATCGACGTTAAACCGGTTACGGATTACGATCAGTTCGTTGGAAAAACAATGGAATTTAAAGTGGTTAAGATCAACGAAGCCATTAAAAATGCCGTTGTATCTCACAAAGCACTTATTGAAAGCGATATTGAAGCACAAAGAGCTGAAATCATCGGTAAACTGGAAAAAGGACAGGTATTGGAAGGAACGATCAAAAACATCACTGACTTTGGTGCATTCCTCGATCTTGGCGGCTTAGACGGTTTATTGTATATCACTGATATTTCATGGGGACGTATCAACCATCCTTCAGAAGTATTGAAGATGGATCAGAAACTGAACGTAGTGGTATTGGATTTTGATGATGATAAGAAACGTATCAGCTTAGGTTTAAAACAACTTACTCCTCACCCATGGGATACCCTTGCTGAAAACCTGAAAGAAGGTGAAATCGTAAAAGGTAAAGTGGTGAATATTGAAGACTACGGTGCATTTCTTGAAATCATGCCGGGCGTAGAAGGATTGGTACACGTAAGTGAAATTACATGGGCCAACACCCCTATCAATGCCAAAGAATTCTTCAAATTAGGAGATGAGTATGAAGCAAAAGTAGTTACGCTGGATAAAGAAACTCGCAAAATGAGTCTTTCTATCAAACAAATGACAGAAGATCCATGGAGCACGATCGAAACCAAATTCCCTGAACAAAGCCGTCATATGGGAACAGTGAAAAACATCACTCCTTATGGCGTATTTGTTGAATTGTCAACAGGAATTGGCGGTATGATCCATATCAGCGATTTAAGCTGGTTAAAACGTTTCAATAACCCGAACGAATACACGAAAGTAGGTAACCAGATTGAAGTGGTGATCCTTAACATCGATAAAGACGGACGTAAACTCCAGTTAGGTCACAAGCAAATTGAAGAAGATCCATGGAATTCCCTGGAATCTGTATTTGCTGAAGGATCTGTACATGAAGGAACGGTTATCAAGAAAGATGATAAAGGTGCAGTGGTTCAATTGCCTTACGGATTGGAAGGATATGCTCCTGCAAGACACCTGGCAAAAGAAGATGGTAAAACCATCGGCGCTGATGAAACTGCCAGCTTCATGGTAATTGAATTTGATCGTAACGACAAACGGATCGTGTTAAGCCATACCCGCTTGTGGGAACGTGAAAAAGAAGAAGAAAAGCAAATTGAAATGAAGGAGAAAAGAGCAGAAGCTGAATCTACCAAAAAAGCTGTGAAAAACATTCAGAGCAAAGTAGAAAAAGCAACGCTCGGAGATCTTGGTGTACTGGCCGGCCTGAAAGCCAAAATGGACAGTGACGCTGCATCAGGTGACGCAACAAAAACGGAGCAATCCGATAATGCTGCTGAAGAACCTAAAGCAGAATAATCAAATTCATACAGATAGTAAAATCCTCCCTTAACCGGGAGGATTTTTTATTTTTCAGTGTTTATAAAGAAATGTATATTTGAACACGGTTGTAACGCTGTTAACGCTAATAGTTTACCTGCCTACAATGCTTAATTTTAAATATTAAAAAAATCATCATGAAAAAATTAGTACTCCTAACCGGTATTTTTTTAAGCCTTTCAGTAATGGTATCAGCACAACAGAAAAAAACTGCTTTGCCTGCACCAACTACTCAAACTGCTCCTCAGAAAAAAGAAACAATTAAGGATATGAGGGCTGAAAAAAATGCCGCAAGAATAAAAAAAGCAGAAGCCAGGCAAAAAGCTAAAAAACAAGGTTCTGCTGCTACAAAAGAAACACAGGACATGAAAGTGAATTAATACGACATTCCACATACAGAAAATCCTCCCTGCCGGGAGGATTTTTCATTTAGTAATGCTTGCCGATCAATCAAATGATTCATCATTCAGATGAACTTTGGTCATTTCGTAAAAATGGTTCTGAAGGTTGTGTACACTAATAGCATTGGTTATATGCCTTTTTTCATCCCTGTACCATATTTCCATTTTCGAAAAATCATTTTGAGAAGGAATGAGCATCCTGAATGCTCCTTTCGAATATTTTACCGTGCCATCTTCATTTACCTGTTTATGAAACTTCAGGTTGGTCAGCTCTTCATCTGTTATGGGTAATGCCGAAAGCTGATCCATCTCGTACCAAAATTCCTGTGCCCCGGTATCTACACAAACCTGCTTTTCATCGTTGTTAAGATTTGTAACTTCTCCACGTTTTTTATCGCCGTCATTGTCGGCAAAAACGTAATCTCCTGTTTTTATTTCTTGAAATTTGAGCATGGTGAAAGATTTTTATACTAACAATTTAAAAAAAACTTTCAAGCACTCCAAAAACAATCTTCTCTGCATTTTGCAAAAACAACAAACAGGCTTGATTAATCTTTCCTGGATAAGCCCCTCAACCAATCAACACATAAGCACATCAGCGCATTAACCAGTTAGCTAATCCCCACCTACTCAGCCCAACTCATCACATATCCGTCATTCTCTATTTCCAATGCTGCTTCGGTTAATTGCAACGGGCGAAAAGTATCAACCATTACGGCAAGTTCTTTTGTTTCTTTGGCGCCGATGCTTTTTTCTACTGTTCCCGGATGCGGACCATGCGGTATGCCCGCCGGATGCAATGTGATCATTCCCCTGGTTACATGCTTACGGCTCATAAAATCACCATCTACATAATAGAGCAACTCATCGCTGTCGATATTGCTGTGGTTATAAGGAGCCGGTATGGATTCAGGGTGATAGTCATACAACCTCGGTACAAAAGAACAAACTACAAATGCGTCTGTTTCAAAAGTCTGGTGAACCGGTGGTGGCTGGTGTACACGCCCGGTTATCGGTTCAAAATCATGTATACTGAAAATATAAGGGTAACAATATCCATCCCATCCAACTACATCAAACGGATGTGTTCCGTAATGAATGCCATAGAGCATGCCTTTCTTCTTTGTTTTAATAACAAAATCTCCCTTCTCATCAAATGTTTGCAGGTTCTGTGGCGTACGGATATCTCTCTCACAGTATGGTGAATGTTCCATCAACTGCCCGTACTTACTGAGGTATCGCTTTGGGTAACGGATAGGAGTAAACGATTCTACCATAAACAACCTGTTGTTCTCCGAATTAAAATGAACCTGGTAAATACAACCACGCGGAATTACAATATAATCACCATAGCTGAACGGCAATTCGCCGTAGCAGGTTTTTACAACGCCACTTCCTTCATGAACAAATATCATTTCATCTGCATCTGCATTTTTGTAGAAATAATCAGTCATGCTTTGTTGAGGTGCCGCCAGCACAATGTGGCAGTCATTATTCACCAGCACCGCTTTGCGGCTCTCTAAAAAATCTGCCACGGGCTTTATGTTGAATCCTTCAAAGCTGCGGTGTTTGAGCATTTTTTCTTCAGCAATTTTCGGCATTACGTTTACCGGCTCATCGCATTTTACGATCAGCGTGGGTGCATGTGTATGATACAGCAGTGAATAGTCGTTCGAAAATCCTTCTGTAGAAAATAATTGTTCGGCGTACAGTCCGCCATCAGGCTTCCTGAACTGTGTGTGCCGTTTATGAGGAATGGTTCCGAGTGAATAATAATGAGGCATATATCGAAAGAAAATTAGAAGTGATGAATAACAAATAATTAATTTAATTTTTCCTGTCAAATGTACAATTTAATTTGCGTTCATTGACCCGGATCGGACTCATATCAGATACACATAACTTTCTTGATGAAAGTGTTTTCACCCATTTCAAACAATGCGATGAAATATGGCATGCAGGTGATTTCGGTACGATCAAACTGGCCCACCAACTGCGGGATCAATCCGGGTTGCCTTTAAGAGGCGTGTATGGCAATATAGATGGAAGAGACATCAGGGCCGAGTTCCCGGAAAAACTTCATTTCAACTGTGAATCGGTACAAGTGTATATGCAACACATCGGCGGCTACCCGGGCCGTTATGCTCCCAATGTAAAAAATGAAATTATTGCACACGCTTCAACACTCTTCATCAGCGGACACTCTCATATTTTAAAAGTGATGTACGATGAAAAACTCTCCTGCCTGCATATTAATCCCGGCGCTGCAGGAAAACAGGGATGGCATAAGGTAAGAACAATTGTAAGGTTTGCGATTGATGGTAAAGAAATAAAGGATTGTGAGGTGATAGAGCTGTGAGGAAGCAGCGGTGAGCGGTGAGCTGTGAGCGATGAGCTTTTAGCTGGTAGCTTCGAGAATACTGCCGCATTGGAATGTAATTCAGCACTTCATTCAACGTATTTTCTTCAGCATTCATAATTCAGCATTCACAATTCATAATTCATAATTCATCATTCACCATTCAGCATTCAACCCTACTCCAGCCAGTCTGCAATAAAAATATTTGTATCATGTGTGCCCCCGTTATTGCGGTTACTGCAAAACACAAATTTTTTCCCGTCACGGGTGAACATAGGAAATGCATCAAAGCCTTTATCTCTTGAAATCTTCTGTACATTGGAACCATCTAAACCGGCGATGTACATATTGAAAGGGAACCCTCTTTTGTATTCGTGGTTGCTGCAAAAGATAAAGTGCTTGCCATCGGGCGTAAAATTTGGTGCCCAGTTTGCCTGTTCGAGGTTTGTTACCTGGTGCGGATCAGTTCCATCTGCATTGGCAATCCAAACTTCCATATGTGTAGGCGCCACTAAATTTTCGGCAAGCAGTTCCTTATACTCTTTAATTTCTTCCTCAGTAGTGGGCCTGGATGCACGCCAGATTATTTTTTTCCCGTCCGGACTAAACCATGCACCGCCATCATAACCCAGCGTACTGGTAATTCTTTTTACATGTTTACCATTTAAATCCATTGTGTACAAATCAAGATCACCATCTCTCATAGACGTAAAAACTATTTTATCTCCTTTAGGCGAAATGGTTGCTTCCGCATCATAGCCTTTTGTATTGGTAAGTTGTTTAATAATATGACCATTGGTATCTGCTTTGAAAATGTCAAAACTTTCATAGATCGGCCAGATGTATTTATTGCCGTGTTTACTCCTGTCTGGTGTAGGCGGACATTCATTCCCACCCAGATGCGTGGAAGCATACAGTATGTGTTTTCCGTTTGGATAAAATGCAGCACAGGTAGTACGCCCGGTACCGGTACTTACCAGTTTAGGATTGAATGCATCTCCTTTTTTCTCCGGTAATTTTCCCATCCAAATCTGGTCGCACATAATGCCCTGCTTCGGGTTTGTTTTTTGAAAGATGAGGTATTTCCCGTCAAAGCTGAAATAGGCTTCGGCATTGTCTCCACCAAAAGTGAGTTGCTGCACATTTAAGAAATGAGATTCACCCGGAAAAAGAATGGTATCAGCAACAGGCTGTACTATCGTATTCTTTTTTACAGGTGTATTGGGAAAGGAATTAAATAAGATGATCGTACAAAGTAAAACGACAGAATGTTTCATTAGCTTAATTTAAAGTTGCGAACATGCGATAAAAAATGATCAACAGTTGTTTTGAAATGCCTGTAAATTTCTACAGTTCATTTCAGCCCGCAAAGTTAACAAGCCATGCGTTTATTTTGTCAGATTATTGTCAGCAATCTACCATTCAATGACCTAAATTTGCGGGGAAAACCCGGTGCATGAATAAATTATTTCTTTTTTGCTTCATATTATTGATGTTTGCTTCATGCAATGATGAAAAAGCAGAAGGCAACGCTACAGAAGCTGAACCTGCACACGATTCCATTTCTGCTGTACCGGCAAAAGAAAAAGAATTGCTGGATGCCGTACATCAACATCCCGATTCTTCAGTATTAAAAGAAACATTGATCCAGTATTACGAAGACAATGCTGATTATGAAAAAGCATTAAAAGAATTAAATGCCTGGATCGCAAAAGACAGCTTATCAGACCGGCTGTTCGATAAAAGAGCCACCATACATTTTAAAGATGAAGACACCGTTTCGGCCATTACTGATTTTGAACACGCCATCCGCATAAAAGCAAAACCTGAATACGTAATTGCACTCGGCACATTATATGCACAAACAAAAAATGAACAGGCCCTGCTGATTGCAGATGAACTGATCAACAGTAAAGCAGATGCAGATAAAGAAGGCTATTTTATTAAAGGATTGTATTACACTTTTACCAATGAAAAAGTAAAAGCGATTGCGTGGTTCGATAAATGCCTTTCCATCAGCTATACTTTTATGGATGCATACATTGAAAAATCAATCGCATTGTATGATTTAGGCAAATACCAGGAAGCACTGGATGTACTTGACAAAGCGCTGACCTTACAAAACACATTTGATGAAGCATATTACTACAGTGGGAAATGCCTGGAGAAAATGAAACGTATTCCTGAAGCCATTCAATCATACCAGAATGCGTTACTGATAAACCCCGATTATGTAGAAGCAAGAGATGCGTTGGGTAAATTAGGGGTGAAAGGATAATGATGAATTGTGAATGATGAATTATGAATTGTGAATTGTGAATTGTGAATTGTGAATTGGGTTTAGTGTTTTAGCTAATAAATTAATTACAACTTAAAAATTATAACAATGGCTTTAATTGCTCCATCTGTTTTATCTGCAAATTTTTTAACGCTGGGTAAGGATTGTGAAATGATCAACCAGAGTAAAGCTGATTGGTTTCACCTGGATGTGATGGACGGAAGATTTGTTCCGAACATCAGCTTCGGCCCTATGGTGATTGAATTTATCCGCAGCAGCACAAAAAAAGTATGTGATGTTCACCTGATGATTGAAGAGCCTGAAAAATATGTGGATGCATTTAAAAAAGCCGGAGCCGATAATCTTACCATTCATTATGAAGCATGCCGGCATTTACACCGGAATATTCAGCAAATAAAAAATGCAGGCATGAAAGCAGGTATTGCTTTGAATCCTCATACACCCGTTGATTTTTTAAAAGACATTTTACATGATATCGACCTGGTATGTATGATGAGTGTGAATCCGGGTTTTGGAGGACAATATTTCATTCCGCACACACTGGTTAAAATAAAACAACTGCGTGAAATGATCAGCGAAAGATTGCTGGATGTGAAGATTGAAGTGGATGGTGGGGTTACATTGGAAAATGCACAAGCCATTATTGATGCCGGGGCGGATGTATTGGTGGCGGGAAATACCGTATTTAAATCTGCAAACCCGATGGAGACGATAGCAGCATTGAAGCGGATTTGATTTTTTTACTTTTTAATTTTTTCTTTTAAATTTTACAGTGCTGTTTTTCCGCATGCACTCACTACTCTATCGTTAGTGTTTCAAGATTTTTTTCCATCTGTTTGAGTACACCTGCACTCCTGCTCATCCAGCGATCGCCTTTGTTGCCCCAATCATATTTTTTGGACACAAGTTTATCTGCTAACCGGAATGCTTTCATCGCCTGCTCTTCATTGTAAAAACAATCGATCCACTTACGCTGTATTTTGTTTGTACGTTGCAGGATTATTCCGCCGGCATACCAATCATAACAACTTGGTAAACCAACAAACGAAACTTTCTTTGCATGCGTATTTGCATATTCATCATAGAATAAAACAAAGAAATGAATATAAGCCGCAAATCTTTTTTTAATGGCATCATCCGATTCCGGCTTCGAAGGTTTAATCATCCACCAAACATTCTCTGTATAAAATGGATCATTTTTATTTTCGTTATGCCTGAAACCTCTTGCTATAAATGTTGATGGTTTTTTCTTATCGGCTTTGCCCGCAAACAACAACCTGGTAGCGCCGAACCCGCCGACGGCTTCCGTTGCTTTTTCTCCATTGGCAAATGTGATGTTGATCAAAGCAGGTTTCTGTTCTTCATTCAGCTCCCATGTACCAACCACCGGAATTTCCCTGGCATCTTTCACAACCGTTCCATCATCAAAAAAACAATACGACCGGTATTGTATTTCCAGCGTTGAATTCGCGGGCATGTCTTCCGCATCCAATGCATCTTCTTCATTGTCCCAGTCCTGGCAAATCAATTCCTTTAATGTACGTGCATTCCTGAGATCTGTCATGCCAACCGTTGCAAGTTTTACAGCAGAGGTATCCTGTAAGCTATTGGGTGAAACAACCGGTTTATCAGTTGAAGTTTGTCCGCAGCCGGTTAATATGAATAAGCTTAAGGCAAAGTGGTATAAGTATGTTTTCAAGAGCGTGATTTATTTCAAAAATAAACAATTTAGCTTCACAGGCGGGCATCGGTGGCAAGAGATTATTTACATAAAATCTCTATCTTCATAACATGAGAATGATCACTGCTTTTGTTTGCTGCTTTATTTCCTTTTTTGCAGCAGCCCAGGACAAAACTGCAACCGTTACCGGGAAAATAGTTGACGAAAATGAAAACGGATTACCGGGTGTTTCCATCGTTATACTCGGAAAGAACAAGGGAATTTTATCCAGCGACAGCGGAACATTCACGATCACGGTTGTTGCCAACCGATCCTTTGCGCTCACGTTTACCCATACTGGCTATGCTTCTGCTCAGAAGAATTTTTACTTAAGCCCGGGTGAAACAGAAAATGTTACGATACGATTATTGCATTCAGACAAAACCCTGCAAGCAGTTGTTGTAAGTGATGAGCGTGAAAGAAGAGAAACAGGACTCGTAAAAGTAAATCCTAAAAATGCCATCAGCCTACCAAGTACTACCGGTGGCGTAGAAGCGCTGATCAAAACGCTGGTAGGCAGTAATAATGAACTCACGTCGCAATACAATGTGAGAGGCGGAAACTATGATGAAAATATTGTATACATCAATGATTTTGAAATCTACCGCCCCTATCTCGTTAGTAGCGGACAACAGGAAGGTTTAAGTTTCATCAACCCCGAACTGGTGAAGAATGTAAATTTTTACACGGGAGGATTCCAGGCGAAATATGGCGACAAGATGAGCAGCGTACTGGATATCACTTACAAAAAACCAACAACATTCGGCGGCAGTGCGTACATTAGTTTACTGGAACAGGGATTGCAATTTGAAGGAATAAGCAGGAATAAAAAATTTACTTACCTGGTTGGTGCAAGGAATAAAAGCAACCGGAATTTACTAAAGAGCCAGCCTACCCAGGGTGTATATGTTCCCTCTGCCTCCGATGTACAGGGATATGTAACATACAAAATCAGTGAACAGCTTCAACTCGAATTGCTGGGCATATTATCTACTTCAAGGTTTAAATACATTCCTGAGTCTGTTAAAAAAACTTCATCCGTATTCTCTCCCCTGTTCACTTCCAATATCGGGCTTGATGTTTTGTTCGACGGGCAGGAAAAAGACAATTACACTACGAGTATGATCGGGGCAACGATTGTGCATACGCCCGTTAAGAAATTAAAACTGAAATGGATGTTCAGCCGCTTCCAGGATAAAGAAAAAGAAAACTTTGATGTTGCAGGCACTTACCTGTTTGGCGACAGGGATTTTGATAAATCGAGCAGTACGTTCGGACAAATCATTAACCCGCTTGGTTCCGGCTATTACCAGGATTACGGACGCAATTCTCTTGATATCACATTGTGGAATATCAGCCACAAAGGAACATTGGAAAAAGGTAAACACTTTATTCAGTGGGGCGTTGGATTTGAACAAACACATATCAACGACAAAATACGTGAATTTGAATACCAGGATTCTGCCGGCTACTCGTTACCGTATGTGCCCGGTTCTATGCAATTGTATTCGGCAACGAATTCTACAACAGCGTTGAATATTTCCAAATACAACGGATATCTGCAAGACAATCTTCACATCGCAACCGAAAAAAATGATATCACCATACAGGCAGGCGTTCGTTTCAATTACAATGGATTGAATAAAGAGTTCCTGCTAAGCCCGAGAGTACAGGCCAGTTGGAAACCAAAGTGGAAGCAGGATTTTGTTTTTAAACTCGCCGCAGGTATGTATAACCAGCCACCATTCTACAGGGAATTAAAAAGATATGACGGATCATTGAATGAAGCTGTGAAAGCACAAAAAAGTACACAGTTCGTGGCAGGCATGGATTATAATTTCAAAGGAGCCGGTGATCGCCCGTTCCGCTTAACGGCAGAAGCGTATTATAAACTGATGAAGGATGTTGATCCGTATGATATCGACAACGTAAAAATAAAATATGTAGGCGCTAATAATGCTAAAGCGTATGCCACCGGAATTGAGTTCAGGTTATTCAGTGAATTGATCAAAGATGCAGAGAGCTGGCTGAGTGTTGGATTTATGAGCACCAAAGAAAATCTCGACAATGATTTTTATTACCTCTATAAAAATGCAGGAGGAGAAATCATCAACCCGTCTTCACAAGACCAGGTTGTGGTAGATAGTGTACGACAGGATGTTGGCTTTGTACGCCGCCCCACCGACAGGCGCATCACCGTTGGATTATACCTGGAAGATTACCTGCCTACCAACAAAAATTTTAAAGTGCACCTGAATATGTTGTATGGAAGCAACATGCCGTATAATATTCCCAACAGTGTTCGTTACCGCAATGGTTTGATCATTGAACCTTATTTCAGAGTGGATATCGGCTTCAGTGCTTTGCTGCTGAGTGAAAAAGCAGCAAGAAGAAGTCATAGCCCTTTTCGGAAATTTGAAAATATCTGGGCAAGCCTGGAAGTGTTTAACCTGATCGATCGGGCGAATGTAATTTCTTTCCAGTTGATAAAAGATTTTGCCAATAATACGTATGCCATTCCCAACAGGCTAACACCAAGATTAATCAACTTTAAACTGGTGGCGAGGTTTTAAAAAATCTTCATCGGCAAAAATGGCATAATGTCCTCCCGGTGCAGCAATGCGGTTCCGCTCACCCATTGTTATTCAATACTAAAACAGCGATCGTATCGTTATCAAAAAAGGCAGTGAAATTTCTGGCATGATTGTGTGGCTACATCAGAAGAAAAGTTCTTACACAGGAAGCGTTAATGTATCATAACGATAATGGTTATTTAACTTTTCCACGAAATATTTTAGTGTGTGAATAATTAGTTTTGTAATGTTTACATAGCAACATTAATTTGAAACAACAATTTCAATTGATCTAAACAATTTTCATTTTACCCCACGTACTTTATTTTCACAGGAAGATGAGTACTTAAAACTGAAAGCCATTGACAGAAACAATTATTAACCTTGAAACAGTAAACCCCATTGAATTTTTCGGAGTAAACAACGGTAAACTCGACATTCTGAAAAAAAAATTTCCTCTCTTGAAGATCCTCAGTCGCGGCACACAAATTAAACTCAGCGGCGCTCCCGAACAAATTGAAGAAGCAAAAGAAAAGATCGACCTGCTCGTTCAGTATCTTGAACGTAACGGACACATGAGCGAAAATTACCTTGAACAGATCCTGGGTGGAGATGATGAAAAGGTAGTTGATAATTTCATGGACAGGAATCCAAATGATGTATTGGTATTCGGACCTAATGGAAAAACGGTAAGAGCAAGAACGGCTAACCAGAAAATGATGGTAAATGCCTGTGATAAAAATGATATTGTATTTGCTATCGGACCTGCAGGTACCGGTAAAACCTACACGGCAGTTGCTTTGGCTGTGCGTGCATTAAAAAATAAACTCGTAAAGAAGATCATCCTAACCCGCCCTGCGGTGGAAGCCGGTGAAAGTCTTGGTTTTTTACCAGGCGACCTGAAAGAAAAAATTGATCCATATCTAAGGCCTTTATATGATGCACTGGATGATATGATTCCGGCAGATAAACTGGGTTATTACATGAGCACAAGAACCATTGAAATTGCTCCACTGGCTTATATGAGAGGTAGAACGCTGGACAATGCGTTCATCATCCTCGATGAAGCGCAGAATACCAACGACCTCCAGATAAAAATGTTCTTAACCCGTATCGGGCCGAACGCCAAAGCAATTATCACCGGCGATCCTTCCCAGATAGACCTTCCAAAAAATCAGCAGAGCGGATTGTTCAGGGCTACAAAGATCCTGAAGAATATTGATGGCATTGCACACATCGAACTCGACGAAGAAGATGTAGTAAGACACCGCCTGGTAAAAGCAATCATCAAAGCGTACAACAAGGAAGACGAAATCCATTCGAAGGAGAAAGAATCTTTCCGAAAATAATACAGCAGAAAAAATTAAAACGAGGTGACTTTTATGGTCACCTTTTTTAATTTACAGCATACAGAGCACGTATCTTTGCGAAAAAAAATAATGCTCAGGAAATTAATGATCGTTTCAATAGTGCTGTTGATGGGAACAGGTTGTAAAAATGAGAACAGTAATGATCCAAAATCTGTATTGACGAAATTTTTTAAAGCACTGTCAAAAAAAGATATCGCCACAGCGAGAAAGCTTACCACGGAAGAAGGACAATTCATGCTCGATTATATTGAACAGGTAATAAAAACCGACAAAGGCATCAGTTTTACGGGTGCTATGGAACAGGATAAAATCGAATACGGGCAGCCGGTGATTGATAAAGACCAGGCAACAATTTCTGTAAAGGAACTCACCAGCGGCACCAGCATGAACTATACATTGAAACTGCAGGATAAACAATGGAAAGTAGATTTCAATATCGCTTCTTTATTAAATGAAGGCATCGACCAGATGAAGAAAGAAGGAATGGAACCCATCGACAGTATCCAAAAAGCACTGGATGATTTCAGGAAGATCAATAAAATGCTGGAAGATTCAACATTGATAGATTCTGTAAACAACAAACTAAATGGCAGGTAAGATCTGCCCTACAATAATTAACTTTAACCGGAAAAGCCATCAGTTATGTTCAGAAATTTAATTGCTGCATTATTTGTACTCATCGGGATTTTTTCCTGCAATGAAAAAGAAAAGAAAGTCAACAGCCTCAACACAGCCATGGATGTTGGTTCTGCTTTCATTCGCAATACGCTGGACGGCGACCTCGATGCAGCGGGTAAATTGTTGTTGAATGACGATGAAAACCAGCAACTGTTTGATTCTTACAAAGTATCTTTTGAAAGATTGCCGAAGGAAGAAAAAAAGCATTACAAAGATGCGAATTACACCATCAATAAATTTTTGGAGGTAAATGATTCTACAACGATCATTAACTACTCAAACGATTATATGAAGAAGCCCATGGAAATAAAAGTGGTTAGGGTAAATAAAGAATGGAAGATCGATTTCAAGTACACAACATCGGGTAACCTTCCAATAAATTAAGATTGATGAAAAATTTTCTTTTGGCAGGATTGGGTGGCGCAATCGGAACGATGATGAGATATGCTGCTTATATCCTGTTTAAAAGTTCTTCTTTCCCGTTGGGCACATTGCTGATAAACATCACCGGTAGTTTTATTATCGGTTTGGTATTTGGATTGTCGTTACGAAATGCGGCATTTGAAAACAATTGGAAAGTTTTTTTAGCAACAGGAATTTGCGGTGGCTTCACCACGTTTTCAGCTTTTAGTATGGAAAATGTACAAATGTTGCAGGAAGGAAAATATCTATTGTCGGGTTTGTATATTGTATCCAGCGTAGTTGCAGGAATGTTTGCCGCCTGGCTGGGTTATAAATTATCATTGAACTAAATTTTTTTTATGTACGTATTGCATCCATGGCATGGCGCTCATTATGGTGATAAATATCCGGACACTGTAAATGCATTAATTGAAATTCCGCAGGGAAGTAAATGTAAATACGAGATTGACAAAACAACCGGATTGCTGAAGCTCGACCGGGTAATTTATTCATCCTTTCATTATCCCGTGAATTATGGATTTATTCCTCAAACACTGGGAGAAGACAATGATCCGTTGGATATACTGGTAATCTGCAGTGAAAGCATCCAGGCGCTTTGTTTGGTAGAGGCAACCGTGATCGGCAATATGCAAATGATCGACACTGGAGAAAAAGATGATAAGATCATTGCCGTAGCTGCAAAAGATCCTTCTGTAAATCACATCAGGAGTATTGATGAATTACCGAAACATTTTTTTGCCGTACTGAAAAATTATTTTGAACAATACAAAGTGCTGGAAAATAAA
>JAFDXE010000032.1 GCA_018268085.1 Bacteroidota bacterium | reverse complement strand
CGTTTCGTTCAGCAATAGCGCTCCAAGAAATATTACACTTGATATAACTTCCGATGGAGGATGTAACAGCAACACATCACTCGTATTTTATCCGTTGTGTGTGTTGCCGGTAACGCTACTCAGTTTCGATGCTCAATGGAATAACGGTTATACCAGTTTATATTGGGAAACAGGGTCAGAAACAGGTACAGATCATTTTGAACTGGAAAGAAGTACAGATGGAATAACTTATCATACACTTTCTTCTGTAACCTATGTTCAGGGAATAACTAAATATGTTTTTTCCGACAGAGCTGTACCTGGCAATCAATCAGAAATTTATTATCGACTGAAACTTGTAAACCGCGATCAGCAGTTTACCTACAGTTCAGTAAAGCGAATAAAATTAATACATGCTGTTAATAATGCACCGTTGATATGGCCGAATCCGTTTTCAAACAAAATAACTATTTCGTTAAACGATGAGTATAGTAAGGGTAACCTGCAATGTAAAATGTTTAGTGCGGCCGGAAAACTGGTAGCCGTTAGGTCATTTGAATTCAGAACAGTAAAAGATACTGTAGAAATTGATCAGCTTAACTCGCTTCCTGCAGGTTTTTATATCATTCAACTGGTGAGCGACAGCAGGATCATTGGCAACTACAAGATCATTAAACGTAATCCTTAATTCCATTTACCTGAAAAAACATGTTATGATCAACCAGGTTATTTCTTTCCAGGAAATGGAGTTCAGTATGTTCAGGAAACTTTCCGGTTCACTCGGAATCAGCTTTTCTGAGATTATAGAATTGTCTCCCGTTCTATATCCTGTTTATACCAATGATAAAATTATCAAAGGATATATTGCTTCATTTGAACCTTCTGCTCCTGAAGAAATATTCAGAAAGATAAAAGGATTGTCTGCTGGCTATACCGTTTATCTCGGTTTTTACCTGATCAACGACATTATAACGGACGATGAAACTTAATTGAAAATATTCTAACAGAAAACCTAACAATCCAATACAATGAAAAAACAATTATTAATCAACGCAGTGGTATTTCTCACAGTAACCTTCCTTTTGAACGGAGAAATACAGGCGCAGCAACAGCAATGGGTATGGATAAAGGGCGATAGCAGTGTCAATCAACGTGGAGTGTACGGCAGCGCCGGCGTTGCATCTGCAAATAACAAACCGGGCGCAAGGGGAGAGGCTATGTCGTGGAAAGATAAGTCAGGTAACTTCTGGATGTTTGGTGGCATGGGATATGGCACCGGCAATTCTGCAGGGCCATTGAATGATCTGTGGAAATACAATGCATCAATCAATCAATGGACATGGATGAAAGGTCCGCAACTGCCATCCGGCAATCCTGTATATGGAGTTAAAGGTGTTTCTTCTGCAAGTAATATTCCGGGCGCAAGACAAATGAGTGAAACATGGATTGATACTAACGGTAACCTGTGGTTGTTCGGTGGATCCGGATCGGCTTATTTCAATGACCTGTGGAAGTATGATGCAGGCACGAATCAATGGACATGGATTCATGGCGACAATACCGGGAATAAAAATGGTGTTTATGGATCGAAAACGGTTGCTGCACCAGGAAATAAACCCGGGGCAAGAGCAAATGCTGTTTCATGGACGGATCAACAGGGAAATCTTTGGTTGTTCGGAGGCAATGGATATGCAGCTTCGGGTATTGGTGGCCGTTTGAATGATCTTTGGAAATATAATGTAACGGCTAATGAATGGACCTGGATGAATGGCGATTCTGTAACACAATGTGCAGCCGTTTACGGAACAAAAAACATTGCCGCTGTATCCAATAAACCCGGTGCAAGGATTGGAGCCTGTGGTTGGACAGATGAATCCGGTAATCTCTGGTTGTTTGGAGGAATAGGCTATACCTCAGTGTACGGGATGCTGAACGATCTGTGGAAATATGATATTAATAACAACGAATGGGTTTGGATGCATGGCGATAGTACCATTGCCCATGCAGCAGTATATGGAAACAATTCATTTATTTACGAACCTACAAGGCCTGGCGCCTTGCATAATGCAGTGGCATGGGCAGGAACTAACGGCGACGTATGGCTGTTTGGTGGCCGGGGATATACTGCTGCCGCTTTTGGCGAACTAAATGCTTTATGGAAATACAGTGCATTGAACAATCAATGGACATTCCTAAAAGGCGATCCGCAAACCTATGTTGCGGGAGACTACGGTGTATTAGAGATCCCGGCATTTACAAATAAGCCGGGATCAAGAGAAAAGCCCGTTGCATGGACAGACAGTATCGGTAACATCTGGATGTTTGGTGGTGAATATTATCCGCTCAATACAACCGCAACCAACTACAACAACGACCTCTGGAAATTCGGTTTAGTGAACCTGCTGCCGGTGAACCTGGTTTCCTTCAGCGGTAGTTTGGCCAATAAAACTGCAGTACTTACATGGAAAACAGAGAATGAAATGAACGTAGATTATTATGAAGTAGAGCGATCAGTTGATGGAAGAAACTTTTTTACAGCAGGAAAAGTAAAAGGTATGCAACAACATGAATACCGTTTTACGGATCCACATATAAGTGATGCTGATGCGCAGTTGTATTACAGGCTTAAGATAACAGATCTCGATGGCAGGTATTATTTTAGTGAGATCATTGTATTTGATTTGCTGGCAGAAAATAACCCACAGGTTTATCCTAACCCTGCAAAGGATTTTACGATAATTCTTTTTCCGGAGTTGATAAATAGTGTTGTTCACATTCGAATTTATAATGAGAATGGTAAATTATTCTTGGATAAAGAATATAAGGTAGCGGGAAAGGAATGTATCGTACCCCTCAGCGATTGTAAAACCGGCAATTACATAATAATTATTGACCATGACAATAAAAAATATAAACAGCGACTTTTTGTGAGTAGATAGTATGCATAACGATGAGCCCGGTGGATAACCGGGTTCTTTTTTTACGCTGAATGAAATAAGAATACTTACTTGTAACCAGCTTATAAGGAGGTATTCACAATTGCGTTGTGTCCTTATAAAGGGTTTTTAATTTGGGGATTGGTTTGCAAACTAAAATTGATCTGCTGCTAACCGAATTGCTAACGGAATAAATGCACGATAATAGGCAACCTTTGCAGTTAGTAAAATAAAAAACCGCTTACAATCCATGATGTAAGCGGTTGTAGAATGATTTGAAATGCTTCTGGCGGAGACGGCGAGACCGCAACTTTTCTAAAATGACGCTATAAATCAATTTGTTGTGCAAGCGAAAATCTTCTGCTAACCGAATTGCTAACCGAATATTTTATTATGCATTGAAACGAAATGAAAAGAACTAAAGTGCTTATTAAAGTTACAAAATATTGATGCGATTTGTGCAAGTTTGTGCAGGTTTTTTATAACAGATGTAATGATTAGTCGATGAGCAATGGGAGCACATCTTCTTTTGTTAAACCTGTATATTGACAGAATTCTTTTACACTTACAAATTGATGATCTCCCTTCTTAAAAGTTGATTTTATTTTTAACAGCAACATTCTTCCATAGCGCTCACTTTTGCCGGTGATGCGCTGCACGTCTTTGGGGTAAATACAGAGTCTTGTGGTTTCGGTTTTCATACACTATCCATACTTTATCTATGCTTAATCCTTGTAATTGCTATAGGGCGTTCAGGTGATATTAGCAATAGCAAAGTCGGAAAACAAATTTAATAAAATACTTCTTGTTACAAATATGGCAATAACGGCAAATTCCGGCAATAACTAACGTTAACGGAAGCACGCTGATACAACCGATGGATTTCATGCGCAGTTTTACGGCATGAAAAAATTACTACTTCTTCTACCGATTTTATTTTCCTGCTTTATTTCTTCTGCGCAACTGGTGGTGCAGGTTATTGATGGCGATACCTACAAAGTACTCGACAAAGGAAAACTGAAAGTTATCCGCCTGGCGAATGTAGATGCTCCGGAAATGGACCAGTATTATGGCAAGCTCGTTAAGGCTGCTGTCTCAAAATTGATACTGGCCAAAACCATTGGGCTGGATGAGCGCCGCCCGGATCGTTATGGCCGCATGATAGCAGATGTGACAATTAATGGTAAAAGCCTCGACAGCCTGATGGTAGCTAACGGTTGGGCCTGGCATTATGTATCTGTCTCTTTAAATCCTTCTCTTACGGATTACCAGGTAAAGGCGATCGATGCAAAGGCCGGCTTCTGGAAATGTAATCATAATGTTCCGCCATGGGTTTGGCGGAAACTGAATAAAAGGCAAAAACGGCTGAAAGAGATGTGCCGATGAACATCTCTATTGTTTTATCTAAACCACAAGAAAAATGGCAAAACAAAAAGGTATCATCAAACTTAAAGGGACGATTGGTGATATAACATTTTATAAGTCCCAGGACGGCTACCTGGCCCGTGAAAAAGGCGGCATTGAAGCTGACCGTATTGCGAATGACCCGGCGTTTGCGAGAACAAGGGAAAACGGCGCAGAATTCGGCAATGCCGGTAAGGCTGGTAAACTGCTGCGCACAGCGTTCCGGAACGTGTTGCAGAACATTGCTGATAACCGGATGGTAGGTAGACTTACCCGTGAGATTGTAAAAGTGATACAGGCCGACTCAACGAACCCAAGAGGACAGCGTAATGTAATTGATGGTGAAGCTGAGTTGCTGGAAGGATTTGAATTTAACCGTAACGGCAAGCTCGGGCAAACATTGTTTGCTCCTTTTACGACGACTGTAGACCGGCCGGCAGGTACACTTACGGTAAATGTTCCTTCTTTCATTCCACGAAACATGATTGCTGCGCCGAATGGTACTACACACTTTAAAATTATTTCTGCAGGTGCAGAGATTGATTTTGAAAATGAGGTGTTCGTAGTGGATACCAGGGAATCTGTTGTGTTACCCTGGGATGTAAACGCCACCGGAGTGATAGACCTCGCCAATGCAGTGACGGCGAACAGTACGCACCCTTTGTTCCTGGCTGTTGGTATTGAATTTTACCAGGAAGTGAACGGTGTGAAGTATCCGCTTAGGAATGGGACCTATAATGCGCTTTCTATTGCGAATGTAGATGGCATTGCATAATGAATCTTATAAAAACCACAAGAAATGGAACTGGAGCTCATCAGAACTTATTTACCGGAAGGAACCAACAGCGAAATACGGTTCAATAACAGCAGGCTTTGCTTTGCTATTGAGTTGCCCTGGCTTGAAAACCGCAACCAGGTATCGTGCATACCGGAGGGAAGATATGAACTGATGATGAGGTACAGCTATAAATTTCACTGGCATTTACAATTGAAAAACGTACCGGGCAGGGATTTGATATTGATACACCCGGCCAACGATGCTAAAAGGGAATTAAAAGGCTGTATCGCTCCGGTTTCATTATTGGATGGACCGGGTAGGGGATTAAAATCGAGAATTGCATTTGAGAATTTGTTTGGAATCGTTTTCCCTGTACTGGATCAAAACAAGGCGGTTTTTATTACGATCAGCTCGGTGGATAGTTTACAAAATTCAAAATAGCAGCATTACGCTCCACTTCTATTCTTCAACAATATTTTTTCATCCTTTAAAATTAAAGCTATGAGTGCCATGATCATCATCATCAGGTTGCTGTTCAGCTAAACCTTCATTTGAAACAATATTCATTAACCTCTAAATCACAAGTCATGTTTGGACTGATAAAAATTCTGTTTGGATTGTTTTAAGATCCGCCTGGTCAACAATATTCAATAACCTCTAAACCAAAGATCATGTTAATCGGATTAATCAGAATGCTGCTGCTCGGTTTGTAGTAGTGCAATAAACCACAATAATCATTTACAAAAAATCAGATCATGCAAATTATAAACAGAGCGAAATCACCTACACCAAAGTTTTTTAAGAAAGTGCGCAATATAGGGCTGGTATTGGCTACCGTTGGCACAACGATCATTGCAGCTCCGGTGGCATTGCCGGCAGTGCTTGTTAAGATTGCAGGATACCTGGCTGTTGCTGGTGGAGTGGCCAGCGCTGTGAGTCAAACAACAGTGGAGAAAGAATGATGAACCAGGTATTTGACAATAACACCAAGGCCGGTACTGCAGGCGGTACATTGCTGATTGTTCTATTGAACATAAGGAGCGAGGATCTGCTGAAAACTGCTGTATTGGCGGCAGTAGGCGCCGTTGTTAGTTTCTGTGTAACGCTTGCGCTGAAACTGGTGATAAAACATCTGAGAAAATAGTCTTCATAGTTAAGGTGATCTGTGAAGAAAAAGGAGGGAGCAATTTTGCTCCCTCTTGTTATTTGTATTTAACCAGGAAATTTCGGATTAAATACTCCTGCAGGTTTTGTGTGCTTACCAATTGCTGACCGAGCGTTGATTTGGTTTTTTCGAGTAACTCGATAGCGCTGAGAATTTGTTTGAACTTCTGCCAGTGTTCAGCGATAACCGGCACAGCTTCCTTCAGCACTCCTATAACATCTGCAATTTTGAGAAATGGAATGACAGAACCCATTTGATACGTTTTGAAATGGCCTGCTTTGTGGAGACCGAATGTTAGCCAGAAGTAAAACTCAAACTGTTCCTGGTTGTGACAACAAACATAATAGGAATTTGCCCATGGTTGAAGACCGGGCCTTCCTGCATTTTCGCCTTTTGAGAGGATAAAGAAAGTGAATGGGCTTTCGACCTGTGAGCTGTGAAAGCAACGAATTTGTGGGAACAACATATAATTGATTTTAAGGCTTCGCTTTTTTCGCTTTCAAATTGTATGAAAAGAAAAAAGAGAAAAAAAGAAAGCCCCTCCACCAGCCGCCGTAAACGTGGCCAAATTGCAGCGGAATAAATACGTGGGATAAAATGATGAACCCCGCACTGTTGTGGGTGCAGGGTTTGATGATGAAAATCTTTGCTGAAGTTTTATGCCGAACAATTTGGCTGCCTATCGCGGTAGCGTGGAAACATATTGCAAATGCAGGCGGCTAACTTTGCGGGATTTTTTTTAATTGATTCAAAAACTAATCACTTTTTTAAAAGAATCCAATACTACTAAATAAATAGGATGGTTCGTGAAGGCACGAACCAAGGCCGAGGGTATTTTTTATAGTTCTATTACGTCTCATTTATTTTGTCTATAATTTCCGTTATTATTTTCAGTGCTTCTTGATAATCAATTTTAAAATATTCTCTTCGTTCGTTTATTCTATATTTATCTAATTGGTCATGGATGATTTTTTCTGCCACAAAGCAATCATTAACTCTCCATTCGTTTGCTACTAAAAATTTATCAACCGAACTAGTAGATGAAGAAAGCTCTTTGGCTCTAGTTCTAGTATCTCTTTTGGTTAATCCGATTTTAAAAATATTTATTTCATGCGATGCATTTCTCATTAAATATATATACCCCTCATTATTGGCGTTTGCGGTCTTTGTAATGGATTTAGAAAAATCTATAGTAAGGGTTTGTTTTTCTTGCTCATACCACGACAATACTTTACTTACCCATGTCCTGAAATGAATAGGTTTTCCGTTTTTGTCCTTACCTAAAGACTCGTTAGGTATTTTCTTCCAATACCCACTTGTTTCAATTTTAAAGTCACTTTCGCCAAAATATATAAAATCTGACTTTGGTTCTATATTTCTATTTAAACACCAAACTGTACGTGATTTAATCAAATACTCTGACGATATAACTTCATTTTTCTCCGCAGATTTTCTTTTCTTTTGTTCCGCAAGATTTGTCGGATGTTCCTCTTCTGTGAGTTTGTCTTCAAATTCATTATAGTAATAAGGCAAGTAAAGACATTTTTTCGCAAATTCAAATAATGGTGAGTAGGGGATTATTTCTTTTCTTTTGTTTTTATAAAATGCAATCTCCTCAGAAGATAAAGCTGTCTCATCATACCCGAAAATGGAAGCTATATCATCAGTAACTGTATTAAATGCTACCCCAATATCTTGTTGAACATATCTTGCGTCTACGGTATTGCTATCAAGATTGATTCTACAAAATGCCAAGGTCTTCCATAAGTTCTGTTTCCCAAATAGCTTTACAGCTTCTAACTTATTTTCGGGGGCAGTATGAATGTTCTCTCTTCCAGGAACCTTGATGAAGTTATCTGTCGAAAGTTGTTTAGATTCTTTCTCCGTATCTTTTTCCAAACCTGTTAAAAGAAATACAATAACTTCATTACCTCTTCTTACTAACGAAATACCTGCGATTACATATGTATCACCGTCTTCAGTAGTAATTTTTATTTCTTCTATTTCATTAGTTATATCATAATGATGGATTAATCCTTCAACTATGTTTTCTGAAATAATTATCTCATCTGCGCTAAACGTGGGTGAACTGATAAAATCAACGAAATCAGGCAAAGAGAGCAGATGGTTTTCTTCCTCAAGCAATTCAAAAAATGAGCCATCAGGGCGATATTTAAAAAAACCCTCCATTACATTAAATGAAGTTGGCATTGAGTCTAGCCCGAAAGAGAAATTTCTTTGATTAAATTCTCTTGAGAAATATCTTATTTCCGAGTCCACCGGAAGCCCTGCGCCATTATTGTTTTGTGCATTTGTTATTGAAAGAGCTTTATTGTATAATTCTTTCAACATTTTGCTCATTTCAGGTGTACTTGAAGATTTGCCAGAAAGAAAATCCATAGCCTCCCTAAAAACTTGATCTCCAAATTTCGGAGAGCCAAATTTTGAGATGTCTCTTTTTCTATTTCTATGATCTGTCATGATAATATTTCGCACAACGTTCGAGGCTTGCCGCAGGACTGGTATTTTATAACTGTCTGCCCGGTAACTAAATCCGATTGAAAAACTGAAGTTGAAGTTAACAACTAAAAGCCAAATAGAATTCGGTCAAGCCCGATATTAGCTGATAGTAGTACAACTGATGATTGTTATTCCGTCCGCCAGCCTTGCGGCAAACGTTTTGTTGCCTGCTGGTGTTCTATCACACCCACAGATTATATTTCATTTATTTTCATAATCTCTATCTGTTCTTCTAAAAGTCCATAACTTAATAATTTGCTCCTTTTCTCTAAAATCTCATTAGGGTTATGGTAAGACACAAACCATTTAGTCTGATTATTATTTATTGAACTAATTATCTTTTTGAAATATTCAGCATCAACATCGCCAAGTGAATGACCTAGAACGTATACCTTTTTTATATTGGTTAGCGAGTTAAAAAAAGGCTGATTCTTTTCAATAAGAACTGAAGTTGCTTTAAAAGAATTTGAAAAATATTGAATCAATTCATCTCGTCCTCTCTCTATTGAAAAATCGAACGCATCAGATCGAGCTTCTCTCCATTCGTGCAATTCTTCATCATTTAATCCTTCAGGTGGTGTATTTTCTTTTCGCTCAAACTCTTTTGGATTCATTCCGTGTCCTAAAACAAGTTTGTCTTCACTTTCAGCACTATTATGGATATATAAAATTTTGCTTTGCACTACGTGATAATATTTTTCAAGTGATTTCGTGTAGTTAAAATTGAAAAAAAGTGCACTTGGGTTAATATTTAATAAAGTAAGTTGGTCTTCTGGTGTGTATTCTACGCCACGCACAAATTCTTTAAATAAGTCTAACATTTTTACAGTCAAGTCATCCCTGATTTGGCTTACATAAACTGCAATAGTATCCCAATCTCCATCGCTAAAATCTTCACTTGCAGGGTTGGCAGCAAACTCTGAATATTCACTTATTACTTCTTCAACGTCTAATGATGCTAAAGACGCTTCAAATTGTGACCATAATGGGTCTTTAAGGGATTCTTCATCGTCTTCATCTAATTCGGGCAGTCCAAAGTAATTTATAAAATACTCATAAATGTCGTTGTCATTATTTTTTAGAAATAAACCAAATGAGGAATACCAAGTGTCAAGACGATGATATAAGTCGAAGCCATTTCCTATTATGTATAAAGTGTCTGTCATTTTCTTTAATTATTTTATGTCTGTCTTGTTGGAATTAGTATGGTGGTCGCTACACTTGCAGGCAACAATCTAATATACGCAATCGACGTTTACAATTGCGTCAATGGGTGAATTTCATGGGCATTGACACAATTAAGATATTGGACAGCTAAAATATGAAAGCCTTTGTATAAACATACTAGTTGACGAGGGCACGAGCCGCAGCTAAGATGTGGTTGGTGAAGCCACGAGAAATTATTAGAATATTTTGCTTTGCTATAAAATTCTCTCATTTAGCAGGTTGCTATCGATTAAGCTATTGTCTGCTAAACGCATCAAATTATCAGTTATGTAGTAATACCCCGGTCTGCATTTCGCCCGTCTATCTAAGATTGCCTCTATCCCCGCCTTTAAGCCGCTTTTCTTTGTTATCCGATAAACATATTTGCTGCAACTTTCTTTAAAAATGCACCGCTTTCTTTTATTGACTGGTATTAACCAATATATTCGAATAAATATTAAAAGAAAATAACCCACTTAATTCTGTTTTGAAAATATTACCAGTTGAAAGAATGTTGTAGATGTTTTTGCATTGATTCCAAAACAACCAGGATCATTTACTGAAGTTTCAAACTTTTCAATTGATTCGAAATTCCAACCTTGTTTTGCAAAATCATTGATTAAGATTTCCAGTTTTTCTGCCACTGTTGATGTTGTGTCTTTTGTGGTTATATTCGCAACATAAGGAACCACTTTGTAATTTTTCATTTTGTTTTGTTTTAAGTCGGGTAGATAATAAGTATATCTAAATTAGTTAGACCAAATTAGTATAATACTTCATTATTTAACACAGTGTTTTCACGGTATTTTGGTTGTATTTTGGTAGTTTGCAATTAGAATTATATTATTTATTATTAATGACTTTCGGGCAAATAAAGCATTATTTGTTTTGCAATTAAGTTCTAACGATCTTTGAATACAACTTGCCGCCGATAATGTCTTTAACCCAAACGGTTGTGATTTGCTTTCAATTTCAGTTCTAACGATCTTTGAATACAACACTGATAAATAACCTTTATCATCTTTCCCGTTGTGATTTGCTTTCAATTTCAGTTCTAACGATCTTTGAATACAACAATAAGTAAGCCGGCGCCATCGATCAGCAGTTGTGATTTGCTTTCAATTTCAGTTCTAACGATCTTTGAATACAACGTATCAATTGTATTCGCATCAGGGGTAACTGTTGTGATTTGCTTTCAATTTCAGTTCTAACGATCTTTGAATACAACGTGTCATGTTTTTGCTGCTTAAATCGTATTGTTGTGATTTGCTTTCAATTTCAGTTCTAACGATCTTTGAATACAACGAAATGTCTCCGGGGTAATATGGTGAATGAGTTGTGATTTGCTTTCAATTTCAGTTCTAACGATCTTTGAATACAACTCCATGCGAGCCGACTCCAGTACGTTGTCAGTTGTGATTTGCTTTCAATTTCAGTTCTAACGATCTTTGAATACAACAGATAGGTTCGAAATTGCTGTAGATGCTATGTTGTGATTTGCTTTCAATTTCAGTTCTAACGATCTTTGAATACAACAAAGAAGATAAATACATTAATGACTTTACTGTTGTGATTTGCTTTCAATTTCAGTTCTAACGATCTTTGAATACAACTCAGTTTCCATAATTTCCAATCCATTGGAAGTTGTGATTTGCTTTCAATTTCAGTTCTAACGATCTTTGAATACAACATCTGAACGCAAAAATCCATTAAAGACAACGTTGTGATTTGCTTTCAATTTCAGTTCTAACGATCTTTGAATACAACATTAAGATGAGTTACACACAAGACATCGCAGTTGTGATTTGCTTTCAATTTCAGTTCTAACGATCTTTGAATACAACACGTTCTTTGCGTTTAAACATCATCTTTCGTTGTGATTTGCTTTCAATTTCAGTTCTAACGATCTTTGAATACAACTCCAATTATTATTTACATGTCTGCGCTTTTGTTGTGATTTGCTTTCAATTTCAGTTCTAACGATCTTTGAATACAACATATTGATTGCGATACTATAGACGTCTTGGTTGTGATTTGCTTTCAATTTCAGTTCTAACGATCTTTGAATACAACATCGAACATAAAATTGTTTTTAAAGTTTGGTTGTGATTTGCTTTCAATTTCAGTTCTAACGATCTTTGAATACAACACTTAATTTCTTTTGAACTCCTGTTGATTAGTTGTGATTTGCTTTCAATTTCAGTTCTAACGATCTTTGAATACAACTTGTTGCCTTTCCTTGTAGCAGCAAAGCAGTTGTGATTTGCTTTCAATTTCAGTTCTAACGATCTTTGAATACAACTTAAAGCCGGGATGCCGCCTACCATGCCGGTTGTGATTTGCTTTCAATTTCAGTTCTAACGATCTTTGAATACAACCAATTTTGGATAAGGACCTAACTTGAAATGTTGTGATTTGCTTTCAATTTCAGTTCTAACGATCTTTGAATACAACCTTGGCAAACACTTAGCAAAGTGCAAACAGGTTGTGATTTGCTTTCAATTTCAGTTCTAACGATCTTTGAATACAACAGGCCAATTGCCACTGCATCTGGAATCAATGTTGTGATTTGCTTTCAATTTCAGTTCTAACGATCTTTGAATACAACAGTACAACTTTTGAATCCACTGCTTTGGGCGTTGTGATTTGCTTTCAATTTCAGTTCTAACGATCTTTGAATACAACATTTTTCTTCCTGCCATTGTTGCTACTTAGTTGTGATTTGCTTTCAATTTCAGTTCTAACGATCTTTGAATACAACATGGCAGGCTGTCATACCCGATTGTTGCAAGTTGTGATTTGCTTTCAATTTCAGTTCTAACGATCTTTGAATACAACTTAAAAAGTTTTTCCCACGCCACGTGCGAGTTGTGATTTGCTTTCAATTTCAGTTCTAACGATCTTTGAATACAACGAACATATGCAGGCTTTTCTTCCTTCACCGTTGTGATTTGCTTTCAATTTCAGTTCTAACGATCTTTGAATACAACTTATCTGTAGCTACTGCTGTAAGCACCGGGTTGTGATTTGCTTTCAATTTCAGTTCTAACGATCTTTGAATACAACTTTTCACCCAATTGGGATCGATGTAAGTTGGTTGTGATTTGCTTTCAATTTCAGTTCTAACGATCTTTGAATACAACGTTACCGGCAATACAAATATGCACCACACAGTTGTGATTTGCTTTCAATTTCAGTTCTAACGATCTTTGAATACAACCATTGGAGAGTTATCGACATACACTGATGTGTTGTGATTTGCTTTCAATTTCAGTTCTAACGATCTTTGAATACAACTTATTTGAAAAACCTAATGTTTTTAATTCAGTTGTGATTTGCTTTCAATTTCAGTTCTAACGATCTTTGAATACAACTGAGAGCAATTAGTATGGGATATACGATTGGTTGTGATTTGCTTTCAATTTCAGTTCTAACGATCTTTGAATACAACACAGAAAATTCGTGAAGGTGTACAAAGTTGTTGTGATTTGCTTTCAATTTCAGTTCTAACGATCTTTGAATACAACAATTACAGATGGTGCCACATTGTTTAGAAGGTTGTGATTTGCTTTCAATTTCAGTTCTAACGATCTTTGAATACAACATAGAATACGTGGGCACCGAAAAACTGCAGTTGTGATTTGCTTTCAATTTCAGTTCTAACGATCTTTGAATACAACCTTTTGATCCAGAATACGCAGGAGCATTGGGGTTGTGATTTGCTTTCAATTTCAGTTCTAACGATCTTTGAATACAACAAATGGAATAGCAGCAAAAATTACCGGCAAGTTGTGATTTGCTTTCAATTTCAGTTCTAACGATCTTTGAATACAACTTACCTTGTAATAAAATCAGAGTTGGATAGTTGTGATTTGCTTTCAATTTCAGTTCTAACGATCTTTGAATACAACATTTCAGCCTTTTATCCGCTACGGCAGACAGTTGTGATTTGCTTTCAATTTCAGTTCTAACGATCTTTGAATACAACTAGCTTTGTAAATGCCATTTGCTGATCTGAGTTGTGATTTGCTTTCAATTTCAGTTCTAACGATCTTTGAATACAACAGAGCTTGCCAATGGGTAGCAGCCAACAAAGTTGTGATTTGCTTTCAATTTCAGTTCTAACGATCTTTGAATACAACTGCACCCGTTTGTTTAAAATCTTCGTAACGTTGTGATTTGCTTTCAATTTCAGTTCTAACGATCTTTGAATACAACACAATCAATTTTCAATCCTCCCTACCGGAGTTGTGATTTGCTTTCAATTTCAGTTCTAACGATCTTTGAATACAACGGTTCGGCAATGTTGACCACATTCGTCAGAGTTGTGATTTGCTTTCAATTTCAGTTCTAACGATCTTTGAATACAACAAAGAATTTCCCGACTACAAACCGTTACAAGTTGTGATTTGCTTTCAATTTCAGTTCTAACGATCTTTGAATACAACACAGGATATTGAAAACTACGAACTGTCATAGTTGTGATTTGCTTTCAATTTCAGTTCTAACGATCTTTGAATACAACTACGAAATGATGAACGAAGCATTTACCCAGTTGTGATTTGCTTTCAATTTCAGTTCTAACGATCTTTGAATACAACAAGCCGGGGAGCACGGTTTATTTATACTATGTTGTGATTTGCTTTCAATTTCAGTTCTAACGATCTTTGAATACAACAATAAGCTCATGATTGTACTGATGCTCCTGTTGTGATTTGCTTTCAATTTCAGTTCTAACGATCTTTGAATACAACATTGAAGTAAATGGAAACGTTTCGTTTTCTGTTGTGATTTGCTTTCAATTTCAGTTCTAACGATCTTTGAATACAACAGCTTATTGGCAAGGCCTTATTTATCAGGGGTT
This sequence comes from Bacteroidota bacterium, assembly GCA_018268085.1. Taxonomy (GTDB): domain Bacteria; phylum Bacteroidota; class Bacteroidia; order Chitinophagales; family Chitinophagaceae; genus Ferruginibacter. The sequence goes on along the minus strand of JAFDXE010000032.1, from coordinate 32,928 downwards.
TTCAAAGAAAGCAGAACTGAAAAAATGAACAAAAAAGTCTTCATAAATATCTGTTATGAAGACTTTTTTACATTCTACAGAACTATAATCGTCAAAAAAGTTCAAGTTGTTGGGGGACAACTATAGGTTCGGTCGGACTTTTTCCCTGAAAAATCTCCATCATACCAAATTGCTTATCCGTGATCGTCATGATACCTACATGTCCCTTTTCCGGTAAGATTTTTTTTACCCTTCTAATATGCACTTCTGCATTTTCCATACTGGCACAATGACGCAGATAAATGGAAAACTGGAACATGCTGAATCCATCAGCAAGTATCTTCTTCCTGAAATCGGCGTAGATTTTACGCTCCTTTTTTGTTTCTGTTGGCAAATCAAAAAATACCATTACCCACATTATTCTATAGGCATTTAGCCGGTTTGGTTTCATTGCATTTCGGGGTAAAGTATCTTTCTCTGTTCACCAGTAAAGCATTTTGCCAGTGATGTAGCGGTTCTTTGCGTAGCAATCATAAGCGGACTGGTTTCGCCGTCCAGCAAAACGTCAACTGTTGGCAATTGCAGCAATTTTACTTTGAATTCCTGCGTAAGCGCTTCTACTGCTGAGGTTTTTTCAATGATGTCCCGAACGATATAATCAACAAATGGCCGGTATGGTTCCATTATGTCATCAGCCAGGCAATAGGCATTATACCTATTGCGATGGAAGATGCCTAACGTTGGTAGTAGCCCTGCACCAACGATGGCTCTGGCTACAGTGGCCCGCAGTATTGCATAACCGTAGTTAAGCAAATTGTTGGGCGGCGGCCCTTCTCTTTTACGAAAGAATTGCCAGGCTGCAGGAAAGAGATGACTCCAGTACCATGCAGCAGCCTGTGCTTCATTATTATCAGCATCACCGCTTTTTACTAATTGCATTTGTTTTGAAAGATAATTATGTTGGATACCCCATTTTTTTAAAACGGCGGCCTGGTTACTGATTTTTGCTTTTATGGTTTGTTGCCATAACTGTTTTTTTAATGGTACCGTTGCTTCTATCTGTGCCCTGAATCGTTCGCTTTGCAAGGTATTCCCCTCAAGCGATAGCATCATGCCACTCGGATGCCGGGTTTCATTGCAGGTAATTACAGATGCATTATTGGAAATAAGTTTATCAAGCAGGTAATGACTGAGTGTGATCTGCTGATGTTCCAATACCAGCATACCGATATCTTCAATGGGTACTGTTTTTTCCTGCCTGTCTTCAAAACCTTTTATATGTTCGTAACTTACCACTAACTGATCATGGCGGCATTTGAGATAACACGGGGATTCTATGCAGATGGTACGTTTGATCATAATTTAAAAAATGAATTTAATTTGACCATCCGTTTTTACTTCAAAATCCTTTCCTTCAATTGCAAATGTAAATTTGTCAGCTGTCAATCTTATTCTATCCTGATATTTTTCAAGCTCCACCTCTTTGTATCCATCGCTTAAATCTTTATCTGGTCTTGCTTCGTTATGATGCTGCATATAAATATATTTTGTAGAACCAATGTCATTAAATTTAAAAATTAAATATAACCGCCTTAATATTTCTTCCTTTGACATTTCTTTTAATTCTTCCAAGTGCTCTTTGTAAAAAATAACTTTTGTTCCAGTCCTCAATAAATAGGCTATTGGTAAATCCTTTTTATTATTCCCTTTGCCTGTTTCGACCTTATTATAAGCCTTGTCAAATTTTATGGCTTCAATATTCTTTAAACGAAGTTGAGCTAATTCAAATAGCCCTATAATTCTAAATGCTCTTTCAATTTTGTATTCTGTTTTTAATTCGTAGTAAAGGCATACAATATTTTCTTCATTTTGAGCATAAGTTGTCTGTTTATAATCATGTTTAGAAACATAAGAATGTTTATGAACTGATAATGCTTTTTCTGGTGTCAAAACACCCCTCCCAGCAGCCACTTTACATCTTACCTTTTTAATAACGATTGTGCCGTTGTTAAAAGGTATCGGCTCTAGTTTTGCTTTGTCAAAACTTTCACCTTTTTTAATTCTTCTATCTAACTCATCTTGTACGATTTTTCTTACCGCATCGTCCACTATGTTTTTACAATCGTTAATACTTGTAAATGCAGCAATTGGATATCGTTCTACCAAAAGCAACTCTTTATTTTTCTTAATAGCTCCAAAGAAACTTTCTTTATGCAATTGACCTCTTATACTGTCGCCTTTTGCTACAAGATGTATTCTGTTACCTGCGTCATCTAATTTATAATGCCATTTTCCATTGCTGTCCTTATATTTTACAAATTGCTGTTTACCACGTTTTCTGACATTTTTATATGTGGGTGTAAGTGTGCGATGCTGCGGCTGAAAGTTTATTAATACATCTTTTGCAATGGATAATATATGTGCTGCGGAAAAATTTTTCCAGCCCCTAGGGTTTTCGTGGTAAATAAAACCAGTTTTCTTATCTATTTCCTCATTATAAGCTTGCAGTATTTTATCCCTTGTTGCAGCAGGGGGGATCAACGTTAAAACTGCTGCATCTATAGCATGGTGTGTATGTGTTCTTCTGTCTTTCTTTTCTGTTTTACCCTGTATTTTATAAATTTTTCTAAAATCTGATGTAATGTTCCCTTTTTGTACTTCCGTTTTTCTGAATACAGTTTTAAGATAGGGCAGTGCATATTTTGTAATAATTTGTGTATCCCTCATCTGGCTATTGCGCCAACCTGCTTTATATTCTTTTATTATAAATGTGTCAAGTTTTTTACGCCAATAGTCTAGCTCCATTTTAATTAAATGCCGCCTTTGTATTATGGCATCTTTTATTTCTTTTTTGTCTGATGTTTTCTTTTTCCATTCATCATAGAGGTGTTCCAAATGTTCTATTTTTTCATACGATACTATTTCAATTTCCTTTCCCCTAATCTTCTTTTTTGTAACAGTTCTTTTACCGAAAACCATTTCAAGGTTCTTAATTATGGGATTATAAGTAATGCCATCTATAGTTACTTCTTCCCAATAATTTGGACAGTCAAATGGGATGTTTTTCTTTTTAATCTCCCTGTTGTAAACGCTGCCTGCAATCGTTAGATTTTTCAACTCATTATCAAAACTCATACTGGCAGGTATGGTATGTTCAATATCATACTTTATTCCATTGAACAATTCGTTTTGGCTTATCATTTTGCCGGTGTAAAGGCAATACATATTTTGTTCTTTCCAAAGTCGAACTCTATCTATAAGATTTTTGTCTTCACGGTTGAAATTAGCATTGCAATCTTGATTAATCTCGTCAATAACTTTTTTATACTCTTCATTTTCCTTTTCCCTTTCCTTCTGCCATTTTTCAATTGCTTTTCTTTTATTGGAATCATTCAACTCGCGGGCGATTTCAACCACTACTCTTGTGTCTTCATCAATTTTGTTTGATTCAAGTAAGTAATTAACTAACCTCTTCATTTTGTGCATAGTTTTTAACGCCATCGGGTTTTTAAAACCCCTGCTGATGGGCTGTGGCTCGCCTAATAACTTAATACTTCCCCCATTTTCTAACGGCTTTTCTTTTGCATTAGGATAAATTTCCTGCTCAGACGGGTGCCATAAATACGAGAGTCGTTTTTCTGAAATATTGTAAGTTTCAGCTAAATACTTTTTTATCCTGTCATAGAGATTTGGTACAGGTAAGAACAGACCATCTTTTTTTCCGTGCAAAGGCTTTTTCAAAAATTCTTTATAATGTGTAGCTGCATATTCAAAATCCTGCCTTTGTTCTTCATCTGTTTTTGCATTCCATGATTTAGATCCTATTGCAACTCGTAGTTTCTCTTTAACCTTTTGCATTTCGTCATTATCCAATTCTCTTTCAGTTTCAATTCTGTATCTGTTTTCGCTGTTTAGCTCGTCTTTGATCAAATCATTAACACAACCGTTTAACATCTTTTCATTGTCATGTGTTTTTTTCAAATTTTTATACACAGATTCAAAGCTATCAATCAAATCATTGCTTACATTTTTTTCGCCGAAAACTTTTGGCATATTCGCCAGGTATATAGCCTCGCTGTAAATAAGCCCTTTTTGCAAGTAAGGCAGTATTTTCTTTATAGCTGAAAGGCTAAGTGTGGCATAGCCTTGCTGTAGTTTTATTTTTGAAAATATTTCAGCAGCTTCTTCTTTCAGATTGAGTTTAACTATTGCAAACTCTTTTAGTTTTTCGCCACTATCAAATGAGAAAAGCACATGCCAAATGTCTTCAACAGAATAAGGACATTTTTTTATTTGATTAGTTAAGCTCTCAGCCCATCCATATTTCTCTTTCCAATTTTCCCCCAATATTTTTTCAAACGAATTAAGCAGTCTGCATGAGATTACTTTGGTATCATCTTTAAAATTAGCTTCTGATATAGCTGCATCCTTTTTAAGTTGTTTGTAGATACAGCTTAATTTAAAATCAGCACTGGCATTATAAAAAAGAGGATAAATTTTCTCTTTTAAATAAGTAGCTTTATTTACATCTTCCGGTACTGAAATTTTAAGATTGTTTATAAAAACCCAGGTTCTGTATTCTTCATATAAAGGATGGCTGATGGGGCAACGGCTTTTATTCTTTTCAAAAGTGCAAATGCCCACAAGGCCTTTCTGGCTACGTAAAGGGCGTTGCCAGACAATTGCTTTCCATAGCTGTTTATAAATATCATCCGCGATATTATGCGATTTGCATATTTCTTTTAATTCATGTTCATAATCACTACGAAGATTATAGCGCTTTCTTATTCTTGTGGTTTGTTCCTTTTGTAGATGATATAAGGCTGCACCAAGCGTATTGTACTTTTCAAGATAAGGAACAATGTCATTTCTGCCTTTTGTAGCACCATCTTTGCTTCCCCTCATCATGGTTTGTGCCTCTTCTTCATCCCTTCCTTTAAAACCACGCCTTTGTACTAATTGATAGAGTATCCTTCCTAAAATATGTGGGTTAGCGTCGAAGATTTGTTTGTGTTGGTCTTCGTTGCTTACAGCAAGCAGCCTGAATAAATAATAACTTTCATGCTTACTAAAACCAAATTCTTCAAAATCAGGCTTGTCATCTCCATTAAAATCAAACCGCAGCCATTGTATAAATTTTTGTGATTTAGGATATTTTCTTCCTGTGCCTTTTTTATAGTGCCTCCATTCGTTTAATTCTTCTTGCGATAAAGGACACATTTTATGATTAATAAGACATTGCAATAAATGCCATTTGCGGTATTTCTCTGCCTGGTAATTTCTTCTTTTATGACGACTTTCAGTTCTTTTTTGTACTAAGGGGAATTCACCAGATTTGCCTTCTCCAACCCCTTTTTCAAAAGTCAGCACGCCCTTGTCAATAATTTGGTTTTCTAACATGGTATCAGTTACTCTGATAGCCCACCCAATACTATTAGTGCCTAAATCTAATCCAAGAATTTTTTCCATTTTGTTAGTTTTAATAAATACAATATTATATTTGCCATCGAAAGCTTATCACAATAAGGCTATAAGCCGAAGATTATTCTTAAACCCTGCGTACTCCGTGGGGTTTTATTTTTTCATAGTTTTTAGCTGTGGAATTTACCATAGTTCGTAAATATTATTAGTGTGCAAAAACGACAATATTTTTTAGCAGATTTAAGTTACCAATTCCTTTTTAAGATTCTGATATTTTGATTTATCTATTTTAACCCGACAAATAATTCAGCACAAGTTGTTAAAAGCAAGAAGTTTATTTATACACATTCATCGCATAATCGATGTTTTTACTTTTAAAAACAAGAATTGAATGATAACAAGGGTAATTTCATATTAATATAGGCAGTAGCAATTTTTTCCCTAGATATTTCCACCTGTCAAAAGAAAACCCCTGTATTTATAGGCTGGAAAATAGTAGAATTGTTGCTTTTGAACAAGGGTTTTTTCACGGTATTTCTTGCAGCAACGAAACATAATATATCTAATAATAGTTACGCATTGGCGCAATCAGAAAAAGTATTTATCAATTTATTTAAACCAGGGCCAAAGGGTGAAACCACCTGCCTAAATTCCGGTAAATCACGGTCTGCCTTGTGAAGGACATGATATAATTTTAGTTAATCTAAATATTGATAGGAGAAGGTAGCCGGGATTTAGAAGTGTGATTGAATTCGAATAGCAGAAGCGAGCCGACGCACGGCCGCCGGAGTGAGGGACGAACGGAGGCGGACGGCGAGTGCCACCGGATGGGGCGGACAGTAAAAAGGCGTTAGCCGTGATGGACGCTCAGTGAAGTGGCGTAGTGTTGCATACCACCTACAAGAAATATTTTTTCAAACGACTAATGATTATTGTGGTATTTGCGTGGCATTGTGCCAACGCAGCCACGTAACGCAGCCGGTGGCCGGCAGGCGAGCATAACAACAGATGGCAGCGGGTGGACTTTTTGCGACTGAGTGAATGAATGACGAACGAAGGGAATGGAACCAAGCGAATTAACGATATGCTATTCATTATGTTCAATTTTAATAATGAGCATGGTGTAATGAGCGAGTGAGGAAGTAATGAATGAAGTGGCAAAAAGGACGCTGGAGCTGCCCGAACGAACTGCAGGTGAGCTGCAATTAGTATGACAACCCTGCGATAGCAGCCTGAAAGGCATTGCAGCGGCTGTATGCGATTAATTGCAACTGATTGCAGCTGCTGTAATGGGTTGGCATATCTAATTGCTGAACCTGTAGTGAGTGAGACCGATGAACCTGCTTATTAGAACTAGGTTACCGGGATTTTAAATGAAATTAGTGTTATTAGAAAGAATCAATTTAAATGACAGTTGAATTTCTAAAGTAATTACTGAAGGCAAATTATAACCTTTGAGAAAATGTAGTTCGAAATGTGATTGGGTGAAATCAAGCTGAATGAATTTTTTCTGCTCATCCGGAAAAAACAACAAATGCCTTCGCTGAATTTCATCTAGTTCATGTTGGAACTGGTAAATTTGAGATTGTGTCATTTCAAGGGTTAAGGTTTTACAAAGCTGATTAATCATATCCGGATATCTGCAAGAAAAACAACATAAAATCCTGATTTATTTCTCATGGTTACAGGGATTATACTAACCCCTGTAACAGATGAAACTTAACCATTACAGGGACGATACGTTGCTGCCATGACAGATGCAAATGAGCAACACCATTTATAACCGGGCGATGATATATAACATACACCACCTGATTATAGTGACAACCGGTACTGATAAATGACACCCATTTACGCCTGTGCCGACCTGGGAAATCAAATGACTTATTTGTGCTGTTGATTTGCTCACCAGGAGCAAGATTACTTAAACAAATACCGAATGAGAATTTTTTTGAAGACATAAACGAAAATTTAAATTAAAATAAAATACTCGCAAGGTTATTAACAGCGGCAGTGAGTGGAGCAAATAAATGGAAGGAAGTTCAAATGTTTAATTGAACGGTTCGAGAGACACGAACTATGGCTCTCAAAGTATTTTTAAATAAATGATTTATTTCAATATAATCAGATGGGATTTATATTAAAAATTTTGGAATCTCTTATTCCAGGCTTTGTAAGTGATTTTTTAAAAGACAAGGTCTTCACAATGGAAAATTTATATTCCTTAAAAGCATTAGTGCTGAAAAAGCATAAATATTTTAATGAATTAAGAACTTTACTTACAGATATGCCTTTTATATATAAAGACTTTGATGCTGATGTTTTAAAAGATTTTCAAAGCATTGAATTTAAAAAAAGGGATTCTAAGCAGTTTGCATTAGCAACTAAAAATGATATGCAAAGCAAATCAAAAGATTCACCTACTCATAAATTCGAAGCTTTCATTGAAATAAAGAAGTTATTATTCATAGGAAGCGCAGGTGTTGGAAAATCCACTCAAATGAGACACATTGTTTTAAGTATTATTAACCCTAAACAAACCGAATACTTCAAATCCCAAAAAAATTTGATTCCAATATTTATTCAATTAAAGGGTATTGAGCCTAATAGAAAATCACCTATAATTTCCTACATTTTAAACGAAATAATTCTATTTAAAGGAGAAAGCGGTAAAAAGGAATTTCAAAAAGCTATAGACATCAACATAATAGTACTTATTTTAGATGGTTATGATGAAATTCAAACTATTGGCGATGAAGAGTATATTAGATATGAAATTAGCTTACTCCTGTCATTTAATTTTTCTAAAGATCAAGTGAATGAAAGAAAAATAGATTTTGAGTACTTAAATTTTTACAAAGGCTTTTGCCAAAACAGAGTGTATTTAACCACACGAGAGGAATTTTATAATGGAAATACGTTAGAGAATTTTGAAATTCCAAATCGTGACTATATTTTCAGTTCTTTTAAGGGGAGTTTTCAGGCTGTAGTATTATCTGGATTAGGTGTATTAAGATACAATTATGTAAAAACAATTTTTGACAAATACAAGGACGTTAAAATATACAAGAATAAATTAAATGCTGAATTATTTATTCATGAAATAGATATGAGTCCAGATGAGGAACTCAAATCTCTTTCTCAAATTCCGTTATATCTAACAATTATGTGTTTTATTTATATAGATCACATACGAAATAATCTAGAGGTAAAAGAAATATGGAATACGAAAATAGACAAGCTAATTTATGAGTGTATTGACACCTTACTAAACTCTGTCGATAAGTCAAAAGTTGGGGTAATTGTTAACGGAAAGCTTGATGCAGTACAAGAAGCATTTATGAAAAGAAGAAGTGATTATCCTGCAGATAAATTAGAATTTTTAGAATACTATTCATTCGATTTATTGCTAAAAGGAGAATCAATATTTGGATATGCTTATTTAAAAAAGATTTGCTTATACTATTTTCAATATAACTCAAAATCAAAAGAGAAGGATAAGATAATAATGGGATTACAGAATTCATCAAAGTCCTCTCCTGACATAGCCTGGCAATTAATCAATAGCAGTATTTTTACTACTTTATGTTTGATTAGTGAATCGTATTACTATGATTTTCCCCATAGAAGATTTAAAGATGTTTTGGCAACAAAATTTATTGAGAGAAATGATCAGCTACATTTATTGTTAGAAAATTCAAAGAACAAAAATTTATTTGAATTCATCATATATTTTTATGCAAATTCTGAAAGTAAGACAAAAAAGGAGGAACTAATAGTACATTTAATAGAGTCTATTCCATTTGACAAAACAAACTATTATAATGATTTAGTTGTTGCCTGTATTAAAAGAAAAAAGGAATCAAACTTTGATGAAATCTTGTCCAGCAAATTGATAGAATGGGTTAGCGCAGACAGGTATTTTAAAATAAGTTGTTCCATTATAGACTCGTCAATATTTACATATGCTTTTATAAGTTATTTGTACAATTGCCTTGAAAGTACGGCTTTGGTAGAATTTAATAAGCTAAACTTAATTTTAAATCTCTTGTATCGTTATAGACCTGAATTAATTGATACTATAGGTGAAAAGGAAATTCCTATTTGCAAAACCTTACTCGGTCATGTTATTTTAACACGTTATAAGTTGCTTTTAAAGATAACAAACAGGTTTGATTCCAATATACTTATCCAAGAGTTAAATGGTTTAGACGAAGTTCAAAAATCATTTTTACTGGCTTCGCTAATGTCAGAAGAAGAAATAAAAAGGACGGCTTTGCTTTATACCAAGTTATTATCTTTTAAAGAAAGATTATGTTTTGCTGTTTGCTTGGAGAAATTTAATCCTGGAATTGCTTCTGAATTTAAAAGGCAAAATCTAATAAATGGAATTATCTTCGAAGCTTTTAATGAAATTTTAAAAAATAATTCAATTATTGAATTTCAAAATTCTGCATTTATCAAAAGAGTAAATTCAACTATTGGATATTATCATTCACAATCACTTAAAGATATATCCTTTAATGATACTGACCAGAAAAAAGCATTAATTGAATTAAGTTCATTCTTTGATAGAATGTCCGAGAATACGTATAAAACTCTTAATACTTCATTAAATTATGTTAATGATACTCCCAGTAATTATTTACAAGATTTTATTGTGTAATCATCATGAAGCGGTTCGTAACGAAGCGTTGGAACGAGTGGGGTTGACAAAATAACTTTATAACAAATCTTTTCTCAACACCAGTTAATTGACTTGACATTTTCATAAATCGCTGCACCAATTTACTCCACTCTTGTCGTTGCGACTTTTATTGTGGTGTTATAAAAATTTGCTTTTTTATTTTGTTGATAGTTACTTGAACAGTGATTCGCCACTTGCGACAAGTAGCCATGCAAATAAATTTAATCCGTACTCTAGTTTATCTATTGAGTCACTAATTAAATGTTTGTATTTATCAAGTTCTATGAAAGTTTCTAATACATCTAAAATCTGCATTATTCACTACTTAAAAATAAACGTATGCTGGGTATTTTACTTTTTTTAGGGTTTATTTGCTTCAATACAATTTTAGCGCAACCTACAGGATTTGTAACCAACAATAAAATGACACTGTAAGCTTCCCCATTGTTCGGCCATAGTAAGTTAGAGTTAATATCAGTTTTGTTAACTTTAAATTTTACAACGATGAAAAAACGATTTACCTAAAGCCAGATTGTGGCTGCAATTAAGAAACAGGAGGCAGGAATGGCTGTTAAGGACATTTGCCGTGAAGCTGGGATCAGTGATGCTACATTTTATAACTGGAAAGCTAAGTATGGAGGAATGGAAGCCAGTGATATTGCAAAGATGCGTGAGCTTGAAAAGGAGAATACCGAGCTTAAGAAGATGTTTGCGGAGATGAGTATAGAGAATAGAGCTTTAAAAAACCTTCTCGAAAAAAAGCTTTAACGCCCCAGGAGAAACGGGAAGCTGTTGAATATCTGACAATAGATGAACAGCTGAGTAACCGTAAGGCGTGCAATTTGATAGGTATATCCCGAACGACCTGTCAATACAAGGCAAAATCCAAAGATGATAGTGAACTACAGGATGCTTTAACAGCATTAACTACTAAGCATGTTGCCATCGGCTATTGGCAATGTTGTTACCGTCTTTGGAATAAGGGCCATTGGTGGAATCATAAACGGATTTACAGGGTTTATACCGACATGAAATTGAATATAAGACGAAGGGCAAAAAGACGTTTGCCAGAGAGAGTAAAACAAGCATTAAGCGTTCCGGATGCTCCTAACCAGGTATGGAGCATTGATTTTATGAGCGATCGATTGATAGATGGCAGGAAGTTCCGTTTATTGAATGTAATAGATGATTTTAACCGGGAATCACTGGCTATTGAGGTGGATACTTCACTGCCATCTGCACGTGTAATAAGAGTGCTCGAACGATTGATAGCACATAGAGGAAAGCCGGCTAACATACGTTGTGACAATGGACCCGAATTTATCAGCCATAAGCTTGAAGGATGGTGTAATGAAAAAACAAGGCAGATCACCTTACAGTTTATCCAGCCTGGCAAACCAATGCAAAACGGATATGTAGAAAGAACCAACGGAAGCTTGCGCAGGGAATTACTTAACGCTTATCTTTTTAACAGCCTTGCCGAAGTAAGAGCGATGAGTCAGGAATGGCAAACAGATTATAATGAAGAAAGGCCACATAAGTCATTAGGATATAAATCGCCTATTACCTATGCTGATCGTTATAACAAATGTTCATTGACCGATGAAATGCTTTATCCACAAACGGCGAACGAAAATCATATAAAAATTGAAGAGAGCCGTTTAGTGGATAAAATAATTGAAAAACCAAAAGATGATTTATCTTAGAAAACTCTAACTAACAGTGGCACTAAAATAAGGGGAGCCTACAACGGGACAAAAGAGCAAATTTTATCTCAAGGGCTTTGGTTGAAGGAGCGGCGGATTGTCCTGGCTTTGGTACTAATACTGATGAATTTGCTGCAAGTGCCTCAGGTGGTTTAGATTTTTTATGCAGATGCGACAGTGACTAATATTCGAAAAAAATTCTTTTTAAATTCCAATGCTTGTTATGTTTATGGAAGCGATGTTTATAAAAATAACCTGAATATCAGAAGGAATAAATTCTTATTCGGACAGTGTGCTGTCGGGCTTTTGTTACTAGACAACATAAAGATTTCATCTATAGTATCGACATTCAGTTCAGAGCGCAATTTGAGAAATAAGAAAGTTGATGCTAGCGGATAAGTTTTACGCTAAAGAATTAGTAGAAATACTGTAAGTTCATAACTTCCAAAAAAGTTCAATTTTCGCTAAGCCCTGAAAAGTATTTTATATTAATTCATTGATTGATAATTGGAAACGCGTAATGTGCATTTGCTGTTAATATTATTTTGATGTTAAGCTGTTTTTTTGTTTAAATATTAATTCTACATTCATATTCTAACTGTTTAATTATTCCGGCCCTGATTGTTAGAACTCCATCCTATTATTTTTCGATCCGATCAATTTAAAAATTGTAAGTGCCCGTACTATGAGCATACCCAGGCTCCATATAATCCTATTGACCTTATTTACGCAGGGTTGTGTTTCTTTTGCTATTGCGCAGGAAAAGCAGGAGCTACCTGAGAACGCAAAATTGCTTTATTGGAGAACAACTACTTCAGATTCCGGATCGACAATTATCTTCTACTACGTCGCCTCTTGTAAAGCAGTAATAATTACAAGTGATGCAAATCCTCCTTTTCCAAACAAACTTGCAGTGGAAAAAAAACGTGAACAAAATGATATTCCAGCTTCGGCGAAAAGTAAATTTTTAACTGTAAAGGGGACAGTTTCTTACGAATATTTTTATCGAAGTCGCCAGGAAACGGCAGTAGACCCAACAGAGCTTCGTCAACATACAGAAAAGGTTTACCTGCATTTGTTATTTAAGGAAAAGTATCCTTTCAACATTGCATTTACTGCGAGGCAGAGTAATTCCCCTTTTTTTAAAAATTATTATGATCCAAATATCCAGTTTAATCCTCTAGAATATACTCAATCGCTGAAGCGGGAAGCTATTAGAAAAGTTGAATATAAACTTTTGGGAAATGAACAATTGAAAGGTCTGGATGCTGCCATCAAAGAAGAAAAAGAAAAGTACAAAAAATTAAAAAATACAATTGGAAGTGGATCGACTGTTCAAAAAATTATTGATGAAAGGGAAGCTAATTTTATTAAGTCGAAGCAAACAGCGGCCAAGGATTCAACAACCCAATCATTAAGTACACTAAGTAGAAATCGGCTTCCTGAGGAGAACAGTAAAATGAATTTGAATATAGAGAAAGATAGTTCCGGTACTACGATGACACATTTTTCGGACAGTATTCAGCATTTAAAGAGCCGATACGGTAATGTAACGGATAGTATTCAAAGTACTGCAGGCAGGTTTAAAGATTCACTTAACAATTTATTGCAATCAGGTATCAGAGATAAAAAGGACAGTATTACGCACAAATACGTGAATCGCCTGCAAAATGATAAAAGCCGGTTGGACTCGATAGGTAAGCGAATTGATTCGTTGCAGTTAAAATATGATAGTGTTCGTAAAAATTATGCAGGGAAGATTGCTGAACAGAGAAAGAAAATTTACGCGGCGTCCAGTATGAAGGAACTTGAGAAGGTAGCCAATGAATACGGAATTCAAGTAGATTCTACAAAAGGTATACAGAAAATGCTGGCCGGTATCCGACAATTCAATATTGGGAAAAGCATGTTGAATTATACTGAGCTTACTGCCCAAAATATTAATATTACCGGATTAAACATTGAATATAATCCTTCCTGGTATGCTGCGATTGCCGTTGGTAAAATTGAATATCGATTCAGAGATTTTTTAAATTCTCATCGCGTCCATAATTCACAGTACATCATGATGGGTAGAATAGGAGTAGGTAATGTTCAAAAATCGGCATTGATTTTTTCAGTATTTAAAGGTAAGAAGGATCAGTCTGGTTATTCTATTCCCGACAGTTTACAAAACCATATTAATATTTTGGGATATGCTATAGAAGCCATCCTTAAGAAAAATGAGTTTACTTATATTTCTGCGGAAGCTGCCAAGTCAATTCATCCGTATTCAACTGCATCTGCAAATACCAAAGTTAACAACGGGCTGTGGCGATTTAATGATATGAGTAATCTTGGAATCAATTTTAAAGCGGGAATTTTAATTGATCAGACGCAAACGCAGTTGAGTGGTTTTTACAGAAAGACCGGCGAGAATTTTCAGTCTTTTAGTTTGTTCAGTTATAATACCAACCAGGTGGCATGGATGGCAAGAGTTGATCAGTCATTTTTAAAAAAGCATATAGGCGTTACGGTAATGTTGCGTCAAAATGACTTTACCAATCCTTTCACCGACAAAACTTTTAAATCTACTACGACCTTTAAAACTATTATCCTGAATATTCGTTTTCCCAAGTATCCATCAATAAGTATTGGTTATTTCCCAGGAACTCAATTGTATCTCGTAAACAGAGATAAAATAAGGGAAAACGCCTATTACATTTTAAATGGATCAGCTACTTATGCATACAGGTTAAATAAGATAGCTATGAGTTCTTCATTTATAATGAACCGATACTTTAATAAGGCCACAGATTCTGGTTTTGTAGAATACAAAGGCGATAGTTATTACATGACTCAATCCTTTTTTTTAAAGAGGCTGGATTTGCAAGGAGGTGCGTCTTACAATAAGCAACCCGATTTAACTTATTATACGATTGAATCTTCTGTTGATGTTAACATCAATAAGTTTTTAAAAGCCGGATTTGGCTTGAAATATAATCAACTACAAAGTGGTGAAAAATATGTGGGCGAACGTGCCTCGGTTTCATTGACTGTATTAAAACTAGGCTTGTTGCAATTTCAATATGACAAAAGTTATTTACCAACAACTCAAAATATTCTTTTTCCCATCGAAAGTGGAAGATTGATTTGGGTTAAAACATTCTAAGTATGAAATGGAGTTTATTGTTTGTAGCTGCAATTTTTATGTCGTCCTTAGGAGTAGCACAAATTACTTTAAATGCCCAGCTTCCTCCTGCCGGCATAGTTAAGAAGGACCAGTTATGGAATCTTATTCTTACCAATAATAAGGACGCTATTTTAGATATAAGTATAACGCTTTATCTGAAGGATGCTGTTTCGGGACAGGTTATTTTGTCGGCCAACAGTAACAGGCTTTCTATATCTAAGGGGTCCAAAATTATTACTTCGAGAGATGTTGAGCCTGTAACCTACAATCAGACTGGTGCCGGTATTTCAGGTAATTATATTCCGTTGGGTAGCTATATAGCTTGTTACCAAATATTCGATATGAGTGGGGGTGAAACAGCATTAAATGAAGAGTGTGTAAATATCAATATTGATCCGCTCAGTCCACCTATGTTGAATCAGCCCTATGATAAATCAGAAATCGAAACTGCATATCCTCAATTTAGCTGGCTACCTCCTACACCAGTTGAAATGTTTAGCAATCTTAGTTATGAAATAGTTGTTGCAGAAGTTCTTGATGGACAATCACCGTCCCAAGCAATACAATCGAATACTCCAGTGTATTCAAAAATAAACTTAACGCGGCCTTTTGACATGTTTAATTCATCTTTTTCAAAATTGGAAGAAGGTAAAACGTATGCGTGGCAGGTTATTGTGAGAAATGATGTGAGTTATGCAGGTAAGACAGAGGTTTGGACATTCAAGTTAAAAAAGCAAGAGAAGCTTCCGGATATAGTTGCATTGACTCCTTACCTGCAAATGAAAACCTTCAACCCTTTGAAAGGAATTGCACCCAATGGAATACTTAAAATTTCTTATCCGAATAAAACTCCAGAAACTAAAATTGATATTGAAATTATTGAGTCTGCAGGAAAAAATAATGACAATAAAACGGTATCGTTTTCGATAAATATTTTAAGGGGAGAAAATAATATTGAATTCAATCTAAATAAGATTATGAAAGTATCTGAAGATAAAGTGTATACGGCCAGGTTACACAACTCTATGAGCGAAACGTGGCTGGTACAGTTCGTTGTAAAAAATTATAAAAATTAAATGGTTTTACTTTTCAAAAAAATGGATGTATGATACTCAATTTGTCAACTAAGTACCAAAAAGAAATTGCTTTAAGTTTTATTTCGATGTTTTTCATCTCGGGATTAATAACGGCAAAGGCCAATAATGCGGTAAGAATGGAAAGTTATGCAACTGGCAATATCCATTTTAACAAGGGACGTAAGCAGAATAATGCTTCCTCGCGTAGGCAAACGGTATCTGTAAAAGAATTTGGCTTGTCAAATACAATAAATAAAACTTCCTCTCATTCATTGACACTGCCGGAAAATTCTACCGGTGAGGAGTATATGAAAAAATTAAATGGACCTTTAATTGGAGGCCCTACCCAGCCTGAAATGACCGGGTTCAAATCTGTTGGGACAGACAATATGGTTAATTTATTTACCGGTGATTTCTCTTATAATATTCCATTATTGGATGTGGGTGGTTATCCGGTAAACTTATTTTATAATAGTGGAATAACTATGGACCAGGAGGCAAGTTGGGTGGGATTGGGTTGGAATATTAATCCTGGTACAGTAAGCAGAACCATGAGGGGAATACCCGACGATTTTAATGGGGATGAGAAAATAAAAAAGACCCAAAGTATGAGGCCTGACCAAACTTGGGGAGTTAATCTAGGGGGCAATATTGAAATAGTTGGACTACCATTAACAATAGGTGCAAATACTGGCATTTCATTCAATAATCGATTAGGTGTTTCTACCGAGTTTGGAACTTCTGCATCATTTAATCTATCTAAGAATTCTGGTGATCCTAAATCTGCAGGTGTGAATTTTTCTGTTGCTTTAAATTTAAGTGCAAGATCCGGTGCAAGTGTTACACCATCAATTCGATTGCAAAGCAATCAAAACAAAAGTATGTGTGGTGCTTTTTCAGCTAGTCTTGGATATAGCTCACGTATGGGATTGACAAATCTTCATGTTAGCGCTGAGGCACATTCCAACAAAGCGAAATTGCAATCAAAACATTTTGATCGACCGGATTATCAAGGCAGTAACATTTCCTTTGCTTATCCGGCAGTTACTCCAACAATAGGAATGCCATTAACGAGAATGAGTTTTAATGGAAGCTTTACCCTGGGATTAGAAATGTTTTCAGTGCATCCCCATATTAGTACAAGTGGATTTTATAATAAAACTTATATAGCCAATTCAGATAAGGTTAGGGAAATGCCAGCCTTTGGAATGATGTACATGCAGGACGGCAATGATAACAAGGATGCATTGTTAGATTTTAATCGTATACAGGATGCTATTTATACCAGAACTGCTCCGACAATTGGTATGCCTGCTTATAGTTATGACATATTTAATATTTCAGGAGAAGGTGTTGGAGGAAGTTTTCGTACTTATCGTTCTGATTTAGGTTTTGTACATGATCCACTTGTTGAAACAAGGGAAGATGCAGGTTCGATAGGCGTAGAGGTTGGTGTTGGTAATGGATTTCACATTGGCGGTAATTTGCAGTACGTATATACTCCGACCAGTGCCGGTGAGTGGGAAAACAGTAATGTTGCCAAACAGGCATTTTCGTTTAAACAACCCAGCAATACCTGGCAATCTGTTTACTTTAAGAATCCGGGGGAAAAGGCAATTCCTGATATAAATTATCAAAATGCCATCGGAGGTGAAGATTTGGTACGATTACAATTAAATCCCGGCGGTTCGGGCTCAGCGACGCTCGCACCCACATTAGAGAGAATAAGTCCATCTGATAATTCTGTATTAGGTATTAATCCCATCCCGGATTTAAAAAAAGCAAGGGAAAAAAGAACTCAGTTAATTACAACACTTACCGCCCGTGAAGCAGCCCGAGTGGGGCTTGATACCGCAATCTTTTCATATGACCCGGATACAACTAAAATAATATTTGGTAAGTGTGGACAGGCTGCTGGCATAGAAAGAATAGATCGTGAAAGTGAGTATAGGAAAAGTCATCATATTTCTGAAGTGGATGTATTGGAACAAAATGGTAAAAAATATGTTTATGGGCTGCCTGTTTATAACATTAATCAAGTTGACGTTACAATGGGTATTGGAAATGGCGACACCACATCACAACTTAGCACTTATACATCAAATGATAATTCTACAAGCAACAATCAGGGAAAAGATTGGTACTATGAAAGACAAGAAATTCCACCCTATACTCACTCTTTTTTATTAACGGAAATCGTATCTCCAAATTATGTGGATGTAAAAGGCGATGGAATTACAGAAGATGATATGGGAGATGCTATTAAGTTCAACTACTCTAAGTCGCAATTTAATTTTAAATGGCGTACTCCAGCATCGGCAAATAAGGCTAGTTATAGCGAAGGTTTAAAGACCTTTGACAAAGACGATAAAGCGCATTTTGTTTACGGAGAAAGAGAACAATGGTACTTGTATACTATTGAGTCAAAAAATATGGTAGCCAGGTTTTATGTAAATCCTGTTCGATCTGACGGAAGATCTGTTGCAGATGAATCAGGTGGGTTAACTACAACCGGCAATCAGAAATTAACCAGAATCGCCCTGTTTTCAAAAGCAGATTTAACAAAATTCGGTTCATCCGCTAAACCTATTAAAACAGTTTACTTTACCTATACGAACAGGCTGTGTCCCGATCCGAATCATCTGACCAATAATTCAACAAATGCTGCCGGGGAAACAGGAAAGCTTACACTTGAAAGTGTTTATTTTACTTATAACGGTAATGAGCGCCAAAAGAAAAACAGGTATGTTTTCCATTATCCATCAGATAATAATCCTTCTTACAATTACACAGACAATGACAGGTGGGGAAATTACAAACCCAGAAATGATGGGGGGCCAAATAACCCAGGCGACCTTTCAAATGCCGATTTTCCTTATGCAATACAGGATAAGGCGAAGGCAGATAAATACGCGGCTGCTTGGACACTTGATAGTATAACGCTCCCTTCTGGTGGTAAGATTGGGATAAACTATGAATCTGATGATTATGCTTATGTACAAAACAGGCGGGCAGCTAATTTAACTGCTATTGATGGATTCGGAAGCAGTCCTTCCAGTGTTGGAATGAGTAGTGATCTATATGCCGGTACTACTGAGTGGAACTATGTATATGTGCACTTACCCGTTCCAGTTAGTTCCGGTACCCAGAAAGAATTAACGGACCGATATTTTACTGATGTGAAACAGTTGTTTATGCGGCTGGCTGTTAATATGCCACCTGATGACGATGGTTCTCATACAGGTTTCGAATTAATTCCTATCTACGTGGATATTGAAGAATACGGATTGGTAACCGGCAGGACAGATCAGGCTTATATAAAAATAAAATTGCTGGAATCCGGGAACACGCCCATGGTGCAATTTGCTTTTTCTTTTATGAAAAATTTTCTTCCTCATAAGGCGTACCAGGGTTATGATGTTAGCGAGAGCGGCGGACTAAAAGCCGTCCTTACATCCCTTGCAGGTATGTTTGATTCTTTTCGGGAATTGACGGAGGGAGAAGATGGGAAATTTATGCATGATAATAAATGCAGGAATGTAGAAATCGATAAATCATTTGTTCGATTAAGCAACCCTGCAGGAAAAAAACTAGGGGGAGGGCTTAGGGTTAAAAAGGTTGTAATTAGTGATAACTGGAATAAAATGACGGGACAGTATACATCAACTTACGGACAGACTTATAAGTATACAACTACCGAAATGATAAATAACGTTCCTACGGAAATCAGTAGCGGTGTAGCTGCATGGGAACCGGTAATAGGGGGAGAAGAAAACCCTCATCGTGAAATTATACGAAACCTGAACAGGAATAAGCTTGGCCCCTTTGATTATGGTGTTACGGAAATGCCAATGGGAGAAATGTTTTTTCCAAGCCCAATGGTTGGGTATAGTCGTGTGGAAGTTAATAGTATCCATAAAGATACCGTTAAGAATGCTGCGGGGGTTTCAGTAACCGAATATTATACAACAAAAGATTTTCCATTTAAGTCAAGCTATACAGCATTGGATGGCGCTGGTAAGGTTGATTATGAAACACCGCCTATCTTAAGAATACTTCATATCGACTTAATGCATAGAACAACGCTTTCGCAGGGTTTTAAGATAGACATGAATGATATGAATGGCAGGGTTAAAACAGAGGCTACTTATTCATCATTGGATTTGACAACTCCGGTGAGTAAAACGACCAACTATTATAATACAGTACTTACTTCGGATCATTCCTACTCATTCAATCACAATTTTCCAGTTTTGGAAAGTGCTGACGGCTTTATAAATAACGGTGTAATCGGGAGGGATATAGAATTAATGGCAGATTTTCGTCAACACCAGTCGATGACAAATACTTCCAATCTTACCTTAAACCTTGATTTCTTCTGGATAGGTTGGTTTCCTGTTCCGTTATTTAATCCGTTATCACCTTTTTATGTTGATGAGAAGACATACCGGTCTTCTGCCGTTACAAAAATTGTGAATCACTACGGTGTTCTTGACAGCGTTGTCGTAATTAAGAAAGGAAGTACAGTGAGCACAAAAAATCTTGTTTACGATGCAGAAACAGGAAATGTACTACTAAGCAGAACCAATAATGAATTCAATAAGCCTGTTTACAATTTTACTTACCCGGCTCACTGGGCATATGAAGGTATGGGGCTGGCTTACAAAAATATAGATGTCAATTTTCAGAACCTGACTTTTCGTAAAGGGATTCTTGAAAACAGCATTGATATGAGTTATTTCATAACGGGAGATGAGTTGTATGCATTAAGCGAAGACGATAACGGTCCTTTAAAAAATCAGTGTGATATAACTGAATGTTCTGATCCTTATCTACCCAAAAATCCGGCTAAGAGAATATGGGCGGTTAACACAGGAATTTCAGAGGGTAATCCTCATTGGGTATTCATGGATAGAAATGGAAACCCTTACACTGCAGAGCATGTTAGTATCAGGATAATCAGAAGTGGTCGAAGAAATATGCTTGACCAATCGGTAGGTAGTGTTACTTCATTGAATTCGCCAATAACAAATGTTACTGTTTCCGGAGTTATAAAGAAAAAACTAAGTTTCACAGATAATACTAACATCATTGCAACTTCATCTGCAACGTTTAAGGAAAAATGGCGCGTAGATAATGATTTTTATCCTGTCGACAGTATAGTAAGAACTGCTCATACTGTTGCTGCACAAACATTTTATGATACTGCTCACCAGATAATGACTATAACAAAGAATGGCAACAATTATAGTTATTCAGTAAATCATTTTGCCACTCAAAGTTCCTGGAAATTAGATGATGCCGGACACTATATCACCAGGAAAGCCTGGATAAAGTTTGACAAGTTAAACGACTTTCTTGCATTGAATTTAGATCCTTCCTGCGTTGAAGATGTTTACTATTCGTTCCAGGCCATGCAAACACATACTTCTCAGTTTAATAATTACTGTCCGGAGGATACAGTCAATTCCAACCACCCGGAAGTTCACAACGGTGGTTTGCCAAATGGAGCGCCTTATAGTTCCATGGTGAATGCAAAAAATGGATGGGTTTCTTTTTCAGGAGTAGCTCCATATTTCGGTAATGCAACGATTACACAAATAATGGAGCATCCATGGTATGATTACAATGATCACAATTCATGGAAGCATGCTTTTGACCAGAATGATTTATATAGCAGCGATTTTGTTTTCTCGAAGATTTACGATCCTCTACCAGGGCCTTTAGATTATTATAATGCTTCTCATGACGTTTATTCGATTCTTCCGTTGATTAAAAAAATGATGATCATGAAGCAGGCGCAGTTGGACGTAACTCCGGCCTTTTCGTTCCAAATGTTTTATCCTAGCCAGCGGACAGGACAACAAAACATTAAGTGTTTTGTGAGCCTGGGAACATCTTGTTCCTGGGACAAGATTGCTATACAATTTAAATACTATCCATGTGAAGGTCATATCGATTCTATCAGGAACGGCGTAGGTTATTGCTCCAGTGAAACGCTTGTAGGCCATTACTGCTTGTCAAAATTTGATCGTAAAGCAATTAACCCATATGTAGAAGGTATTCTGGGGAACTGGAGGCTGGATACTACCTGGGTATATTATGGCGAAAGAAAGGAAAAGGATCCAGCTATTGACATCGATACCAGAACTGCAGGTACAATTGTAGGATATAACACATTCTGGGATTTTCATTCTCCTTTCCTTAACAGAAATAATAACAGTTCTTCACAGGCAGTATGGAAATGGAATAGTGCTATTACACAGTATAACAGAAAGGGATATGAGATTGAAAATACAGATCCACTTGGAAGGTTTAACTCCGGTCTATATGGGTATAATCAGCAGTTGCCCGTAGCCGTTAGTAACAATGCAATGGTAAGAGAAACCATGTTTGATGGATTTGAAGATTATGACTACGAAACAGGTAATTGCGGTCCATCCTGCAAATCGCATCGGCAGGTTTCATTCGGAGATATTCATTCAAATATTACCGATACATTTCATCATACAGGCAGGTATAGTTTACGGGTAGAAAAAGGTCAGTCATTCGGAGTTGTAGCTTCATTGGTAAATAAGGATTCTATCGATTATCATTCCGATTTGCGGATTAAAATTGATTCGCTGGCGCTTTATGATACGGTAATAGTTTCTCAGGGGAATGGGTTATCCAGATACTATTTTCCAAACAGGTGTCCAAGTTACACCAGAGGTTATCAAGATATTGGCTATCCATCAGAGAATAACGTAGGGGGAGGAAGTAGCAGAAGTTGGAGGGGGAAACTTGTCCCAAAACAAAGTAATTGGTATTCTTTCAGAGCTCATTGCGATGACGGATATCGTATTAAGATAAATAATTCATATATCACCTATAATACAGGATACGGGTCTGATGGTACAGATTGTAACGGAAATTCCCCTGTTTGGTGGGATCCATTTTATTATAGTAACATAATTTATTTGGTAAAAGGTCAAGAGTACAATATTGAAATAGACACATATAATATAGGAGGAGATGCGTATTTTGACAATCTTCAATGGAGGATTGGTTGTGCAGATTACGAAGAAGTACCTATCAATGTTTTTTATTCTGAAAATTACGGATCAATTGTAGTAAACCGCCCGTCTACACCAACTTTCTGGTGCACACATCTTGATACTGTTCGGGCAACGGGAAATGTACTCACAGATAGTTTTTCTCTTTTAAAGGGTAAGAAAATAATTGTAAGCGCATGGGTAAGAGAAGGAGGCACAGATTGTAAATGTTCTACCTATGTGAATAATAATATTTACGTGGCGTTTTCCGGATCAAATGACAATTACACTTTAAAACCTACTGGTAATATTATTGAAGGATGGCAACGGTATGAAGAAGCGGTGATGGTGCCGAACGACGCCACTGCTATTTCCGTTTTCTTACGAAATATATCAACTACAGCTCCCGTATATTTTGATGATATCCGGATTCATCCTTTCAATGCTAACATGAAGAGCTTTGTTTATCATTCATCTAATCTGCGACTGATGGCGGAACTGGACGAAAATAACTACGCAAGCTTTTATGAATATGATGATGACGGAACACTTACAAGGGTTAAAAAAGAAACTACTGCCGGGATAAAAACGATTACGGAAACCAGGAGTGCGTTATTGAAACAAGATTAATATTAGATAGTATTATTTAAAACAAACGAAATGAAAATTTTACCAAAAGTTGTGATCTGCTTATTGATTTTTCAAAGTTTGAATGTTTTGAGTTATTCGCAGATCAATACAGCCCAGCAAATCCTTTCTGACATGTATAAGTCTTACGACAGTTTGAATTACCTGACTTTCGATGTAAGCTATAATTATAATACAGATACATTATATGGTGATTTTACCCAGGATAAGTTAAACGGAACATATACGCTAAATGGGAAAAAGGCATTTTATAAGTTGGGTGATATTGATTTTATGCAGAATGAAGACTACCTGGTGGCAGTATATCATAAAGAGAAATTTATTATTGTAAGTGATCCCCAACAATCTAATGCAGGTGGTTATCTGCCGATGCGGGCGCAAATGGATAGTATGTTTCAATTGGCCTCAGCGCATTATAATGTTAACGTATCTACTACTCATGTATCAGTTCCCGGAGACAGTGCACACACAATATCATCTATCATATTTACTGCAACAGACAGCCAGGTTGCTATAACTAATTATGTAATTAAATGCGACATGTCAAGGCATGTGTTGAAATCTTTAGAATATGTATATCTCGGAAATTCAGATAACAATGATGCTTACGAAACGCTCAGCGATTCATTACGAAGAAGTATCATGTCAACGCCAAGGCGTAAAAGACTAGCTATAACCTTTTCAAATTACAGGTTTGATAATCTGAAAAAGGAAATATATGATGTAAACAATTACGTATTCTTTGAAGATAAAGTGTGTAAGCCGGTAACAAAATATGCTGATTTTAAGGTGTATAATAATTCCAGGCGCAGGTAGGTAATGTTTTCAATTACAAAACAAAATTTCCATCTTATCGAATGCACTAGCTATTTGCCCGATGTGGAAATATGACAGTTAAATAAAACGAATTAAATCTTGACGCTTATGTTAACGATTAATCATAAAGTCATCAGCTTTTTTAGCACGATTTTAATGTTATTTTCATTCATACATGCCACAGCGGCCAATGATCCTACATGGACATCCAGGTTCCGGGGGCAGACGGATAGTATTCATGTTGACAGCTCAAGAACGACTATTGATATTAACTATTACACACTTGGCTCTTCAATAGAAAAGACCTATAAAATTCAGAATGTGGTTTCTGTAGGTATTGATGAATCAAGCCCGTATTTTATTCAAACTGATTTTGATGTTACAATTGGTTTGGAAATAACTATTACGAGGGCCGATAATACCGATAGTATCGTAAACAAATCTTTCAGACTTAATTATAAGATTGCCGATAGCAGTAAAAATGCTTCACGAGTTTATTATTCTTTTACGAATGGGTATAAAGTGAAAATGAAAATAACCAGTATAACGCCGGCGGGCACCATTAACTGGGATTATAAAAAAGTACTATTGATCGAAAATACGTTGACAGCAACAAGGGATTATTTATTTAACTGTTCTACATCCATGCCTTTGCCTGTAATAACAGCGCCATCCGGTTCAATAACACCAGATGAATTAAAAGTGCATTGGGACGATACCCCGAATGGGCAGACTGAATATGACCTGGAATGGGCGTGGATCGACGAATCTGCAATTGGGAATTATTATGTTTCTTCTACGACAACTTTTGACCAGGAAAAATTATTTACCAATAACGCAAGCAGGGTTACTGTTTCATCACCAGAATATGCGATTCCCTTATTTTATGATGGAGATGGGAGGCTTTTTATCCGTGTAAGACGAGTTCAGACAAGAGAAACCGGACAACGTATTGAAGGTTTGTGGTCTCCAACTGCAGGTAACGCTGCAAACGACATGTTTGTATTTACAGGACATGAAAATGATTTAAACTGGCAAGCAAGTACGACCTATGCTGAAGAAGGTAAACGAAAATCAGTAATACAGTATTTTGATGGCACTTTGCGTTCACGCCAAACCGTTACTAAGGATAATTCAACAGCCTCAACTGGCAATACCGGAACCACAGTAGTAGCAGAAACATTTTATGATTACCAGGGACGACCGGCTATACAAGTGTTGCCTGCTCCAACATTAAATACTATTGTAGCTTATTCAAGAAATTTTAATCAGTTTGTTGGCGGACCTGGATATGATAAATCATTTTACGATAAGTTGTCTCCTGGGGGAAGTATTTGCGGTGATCCTGCTCCGGCGCTTGCAACTACCGATGGCGCTTCAAGATACTATTCACCATCTAATCCTATGCAGGATGGATTTAACAGATTCATTCCGGATGCCCAGGGATTTCCATACACTGAAACAAGGTACAAAGCGGATGGTACGGGAGTAGCCTCACAGGGAGGTGTTGGTGCTACTCATCGTTTGGGCAGTAATCACGAAACAAAATATATGGATGAAGTTCCTTCCCAACCGGAACTCGATGCATTGTTTGGTACAGATGCAGGAATAAATACGCACTATACAAAAAACTGGGTAAAGGATGCGAATGGGCAATACAGTATCAGCTATGTGGATATGCAGGGTCATACTATTGCTACAGCGCTGGCGGGCTCAGCACCGGTAGGAATGGATTCATTGAAATCAGGGAATACTAAAACGAGGATAAAAAGCCTACTGGATCCAACGACAAACATTGTAAGCGGCAGATCAATAATCTCTAACAGTTCACTGGTATTAGATAAAGACGGGCCTGTATTTTTTCAATATGCAGTTACTCCAGATCAGTTGCGTTTATTGAATTGTAAAGACAGTACGATTTGTTACGATTGTTTGTATGATTTAATTATTACAATTACGCCTGAATGCAACAACAATGCAGTTGATGGTTCCCCTCATATAAAGAGCAATTTCACATTGGGAGACTACACTCATAATTACACTTGCTCCAGTCATTCCCCTATATTTAATGATACATTCACTTTGCGATTAAATGAAGGTGCTTATGTAATTACGAAGGAACTCCGGTTGAGTGCTGATGCGCAGGATTATTTGAGGGATTCAATTTTTATAAAAGCGAATACGTGCAAAACGTTACAAGGCATCGCTAACCACATAGATAGCTTGCTTGTTTCTCAAGCCAATTGTAATATAACCTGTACAGCCTGTACAGCAGCTTTAGGTATTAACGAAGCGGATTTTATTCATAAGCTCATCATTAAAATGGGGTTGGACTCGCTACCACAGGATACAATTGGACTCACTGCATCTTTTCATACAGCCTATTTAGAAGCAAAGGCGGGATGTGACAGAATTTGTAATGGTGACAAAGATGACGGGTTAGGCAATATCCGAAATCTTCACCAGATAATGCTGATGGATATGACACCGCCTGGTGGTCAATATGCCAGAGTTGAAACGCCCTATACAGGTATGCCATTTAATATTTTTAGCACTACAACTGCTCCAAGTGGTTCTTACTTTACAGGAGATCCACAGGCTCCTTTGTATCTCAATCCAATGAATATAGGTGCAGGTGGTGACATTTCAGTTCCGACGAATTATTCCTCTAATCATATATATTATGATGCAAGCGGGAATCCACAGCTTGATGTTAATACTCCAGTTTCCGCAGTGTCATTACCCACATTACAGTTTTCAAATCAATTCAGAGATAGCTGGGCCAAATCATTACTTCCTTATCATCCTGAGTACCATAAACTCGTATTATCAGAAACAGTACTGGCACCAGCCTACAGATATGAAGGTTTAATTAATAATGTAGATACCTGGAGTGATGCAGTATCACATAACCTGATTACGAATATACTGTCCCAGGATTCTTTCTTTTATTCCGGACAGCCAGGGCATGATTTGTTACCGACAATGGCTTTGAAAATGTCTAGTCTATTCCAGTCGACTTCATGCGGCGGAGCGACATTATCTATGTGGCAAATCGCAGAAGCTTCAGTTTTCTGCCGAAATTATCCGGCAAATAATACTTGCAGCAGTCCCCAATTTGCATGTGCTTCGTCTCAACCTGTACAACCTTCCAATACGCATTCGGGTTCATGTGCGGATTGGGATTATGTGTGGAAAGCATTTAAAACGTCTTACCTCGCAGAAAGGAAAAAATTAATTGATCAATATTTATCTGATAACACTCCTGAGATCAACAATACGTATATCGAGTCATTTAATTCGAGTTCAAATATAGTTTATACGCTTAGGTTCCCCGGAATTAATGCTGTTGCTTCTAACGGTGATTTGGGCGACCTGATGGGGCAATTAAATTCTGGAAATTATACTGCTGCAACCAACGCGTCTCAAAATATTGCGCAGGACCAATACGACAGCACTTGCAAAGGATATGCAACACTTTGGTTTAACAGGCTAATGACCTGCCCTCAAATCAGTACGAGCATGACTGATACTGATTCTGCCTGGATCATTAATAACCTACGTGCAATTTGTAAAGCCGGTTCTGACGTGGATCATCCATTGGGCAGTAGTAGTATTCATTCAGGCGCGACTCCGATACATGACCCTACTGCTTCACCATGGGGAGGTGAGTACACTGATTTCCCATCTGTAATTACCCGCTATCTTGAAAATCACAGTATAAGTATTTCTGCTGTTTGTCATCCTTATCTGATTGAAGCGCCTAAGCCTTATGATCAGCAGGGAGCTTTGGTTAGTATGCCTGTTGTTACAAAACCGGAACAATGTCAATGTGATCTATTACACCGGTATAAATCAGAATACCAGGCATCGGCTGCGGCGAGTTTTAGTCAATACCTGGAAAACCAATACGGAACCTATATTACACAGGGGGCATTGGATACGTTATTAAGAATGTGTGACGGAACCTATAACTGCCAGTTTTTACCGAAACCCATACTTTTACCACCATTGCTGCAATGCCATGGAAATAACAATTCGACGCCAACAAGTCCGTGTATAAATTGTCAGCAATACAGTGTAATAAAAAATCGTTATGACAGTATATTTAGTCCGGGCCGGGATGTTCCGATTGCCATTCCGGCAAACAACTCTGAGGTTGCTATCAATCATTCTTTTGAACAATTTGCCAATTATCAAACCGGATTTCAGCTTCACTGGTCGGAAT
Source organism: Bacteroidota bacterium (assembly GCA_018268085.1). Lineage (GTDB taxonomy): Bacteria > Bacteroidota > Bacteroidia > Chitinophagales > Chitinophagaceae > Ferruginibacter. The sequence goes on along the minus strand of JAFDXE010000032.1, from coordinate 4,161 downwards.
ATTTAGATTTTCAGAACGCCTGTGCAAATCAGGGGGATATTCCCTGTGATTCTCTGCAATACGTATTGAATCTTTTTTATCAAAGCCCCCAATACCTGCAAAATCCTGTAGGTTCGTCATGCCGTGCGGCGTTTACAGCTTTTTTCAATAACTACTTCCATACATTTTATAGTTTTGACCAGATAATGAACAAATTTCTGAAACAGTGTGGCGCTGTGCCAACAGTTTGTTCATCGGTTATTACCTGTTCAGAATTTAATACATTGATCGGTCAGTTTTACACTGACTATGGTATAAATATCTATAAAAACGCTAATTGCGCCTCTATTTTTACAACCTATTTTAATTTCAGGAAGCATACAAGTTATAATTATCATCAAATAGATTCAATATATAATCTTTGTGGATGCTCGCTTGATGTGTGTTCTTTCCCTAATTGTTTTTTATTGACAAGGGTTTACAATGATTTTCGGAGTTATTATTCCAACACGTTGTGGAATAATCCCGATTGTCAGAATATTTTCAAGGATTATTTTAACAACTATTTTGGTTTTGAAAAAGACACTTATAACTATGGGCAGATAGAAGACATGTTTAAAGTGTGCAATCTGAAAGGTTGTGGACCTGATCCTTCAGGTTTATGTCAGCCTCCTTTTAGCTGTGAAACCTTAAAGAAATTGATTGAGCTTTATTATGCACACTATAAAAAAATTGATATAACGAAAATTGTAAACTGCAAAGATTCATTTGCGCTTTTCTTCAATCAGCAAATGCATACAAATTATACATATACCCAAATTGCAAATATCTATTTGAAAGTTTGTAAAGAGATACTTTCTGTATGTGAGCCGATATATAGTTGCGAAGAGATGACCAATGTTATCACCAACTTTAAACATGATATTATATATACTAATGATAGTTGTATGATAAAATTCACAGAGTATTTTGACCAATACTACGGGGTGAATTATAACTGGGAAAAGATTGCAGAATTGTATGATAAGCATTGCCGGATTGATTTAAGTTTCTGTAAAGATGCGGTTGTGATCACTGATTGTTATCAGCTCGAAGGATTTTTGCAGGAATTTAAAGATGCCCACCCTGATCCGCTCGCTGAATTCGGAGATGGTTGCACGAGCATTTTCAGAGAACTATTTAATGCACATTTTGGAATCTCTTTTAGTTATGACCAGATTGTAAATTATTATGAAGTTCTTTGTTACAAATACCCCGATGTATGTCAATCATCCTGTGATAAGTATCGAACAATAATTGCAAAAATGCCACAGGCATTTTGTAATGGATTAGTGTTACCTCAAATTGCAGCCAGCCAATTATATGTTTACCTGTTTAACCAGCAGATGAGAAATGCCGGGTTACCAGAGTTGGATTATCAGGATGTGATAAATGTAATAAAGGATTGTAGTGATTCTTCTTCGTGTGCGTTAATGGCTATTGATACTACGCATCGTAACATTAACGATCCCGATGTTTTATTAAGTTTAAAGCTTGCTTATTACATCATGCATCCAGGGGGATTGCCTTCGGATTGTGAATCTGATTTTACATCGTGGGTTAATCTTGCCATGGGAACAGGTTTCGATTATGAAAAGCTACAGGAAACTTATGAGACAGTGCTTTGGCCAGGTGCAGGCAATATATGTTCTGCAAGTCCTGATCCTGTAATTGTAATGTATGATACTACAGGCCGGTACTCGTATAACGGGCCACTATTGTGCGGAAACAGTAACCCCGTTTTTACCGATCCACCGTTGGTTACTGATTTGTGCAGTGACATCATTAACACAGCTCTCGGTTTTGCTGATGAACAGTATGAATATTACCTTGACAGTTTAAGAAATGTGTTTGATACTGCGTATCATAACAAATGTTTATCCATAGGTAACTATGAAACATTCAGCGCTACTTATAGTACTTCCGAATATCATTATACGTTGTACTATTACGACCAGGCTGGCAATCTCGTAAAAACTATTCCGCCGGAAGGTGTGCATCCAAAATATGATGCTACCTGGATAAATGTTACTGTGCCAAATGCCAGGAATAATGGAACGGTAGCTGTACCTGCACACACAATGGCAACACAATACCGGTATAATACATTAAACCAGGTAATAGCTCAAATTACACCCGATGCCGGCCTTAGTGCTTTCTGGTACGATCGGCTGGGCAGACTGGTAATAAGCCAAAATGAAAAGCAGGCAGAACTTGTGAATGGAATACGATATTATAGTTATACTATTTACGACCAACTGGGACGTATAGCCGAAGTTGGAGAAAAGCCTAAAGCAAGTGCATCACCGCTTATGACGCAGACCATCAGCCAAAATGAAGGTCAGTTACAAGGATGGATTGCCAGTGCGAGCAACCTCGAAAAGAAAAGGCAGATCACGAGGACGGTATATGATGATGCCTGGGAACCATTCTGTGACAATAATGATCCTGCCAATAATATCTTATGTCAGAAGAATTTGCGGAATCGTGTAAGTTATACGTTCGTAAAAAATACTGATGACAATACTGATCCTAGTTATGTGTGGGATGCGGCTACTTTCTACTCTTATGATATTCACGGTAACGTAGATACGCTGTTGCAGGACTATAAAACGGGTATGGGTGCCATTAACTGCGGAGAAGATAACCCTAGCGGAAACAGGTGGAAAAAAATGGTGTACAACTATGATCTGATCAGTGGCAAAGTGAATGAGGTTGCTTATCAACCCGGAAAGACAGACCAGTTTTATCACCGGTATGAATATGATGCTGAAAACAGGTTAACCCATGTAAAAACCAGTACCGATTATATTTACTGGGAAAATGATGCCAGTTACAGTTACTATAAACATGGACCGCTGGCAAGAACGGTACTTGGAGAAACACAGGTGCAGGGTATTGACTATGCGTATACGTTACAAGGATGGCTGAAGGGAGTGAACGGCACGGCGGTAGGCGATGGCACATACGATATAGGTAATGATGGAAAGAATGGTAGCGTAAATAGTTTGGTAGCGAGGGATGCTTACGGTTTCAGTTTGAATTATTTTTCAGGCGACTATATTCAAATCAATACAACACTTGCTGCTGCTGGAGCTGTAAGTAATAATTTACCTAACACAACAGACAATGTGCACACGGGAAGTGATCTGTTTAATGGTAATATAAGGGCAATGCTTGTAAATATTCCAAAATTGGGAGCAGCTCAATTGTATGGATACCGATATGACCAGTTAAACAGGATTGTGGCTATGAATAGTTATGCTGGCGTATCAACCAGTAGCAATACGATCATTAACCCGGCTACAGCATCGCAGGATTATAATGAACGGATAAGTTATGATGCCAATGGCAATATTCTGGGTTATCTGCGAAACGGGGCTGCCGCAGTGAACGGACTAGCAATGGACAGTCTTACTTACAAATATGATTATTACGCAGCAGGAAATGTAAAGAAAACGTATATTCCAGGAGGCGCTGTGCCAACGGATGCTGTAAGACTTACCAACCGGTTGAACTATGTTAAAGACAATGCTGGTGGAAGTTATACGGAAGATATTAAAGATGAAAACCCGAATAATTATACTTATGACAAGATCGGGAACCTAACCTCTGATATTAAAGAGAATATTGATATAATTGAATGGACAGTATATGGAAAGATCAGTCATATTCACAAGACAACGGGAATGGATATTAATTATACTTATGACGCTTCAGGAAACAGGATCAGTAAAACGGTGACCGTAAGCGGCGTATCAAAAGTTACTTATTATGTAAGGGATGCAAGTGGAAACGTGATGAGTATATATCAAAGTGGCGAAACAGCGGTGAACGGGGGAGACCTTTCTCAAACTGAGATTCATTTATATGGCAGCAGCCGTATAGGTATTTATAATGTGAATAACGATGTGCAATGTATCAGTACTTCTGAAGAAATTACTACATTTATAAGAGGAAACAAGTTCTTTGAGTTGAGCAACCACCTGGGTAATGTTCTGGTGACGGTAAATGACAGGAAGATTCCTATTCAATCAACCAGTAATACCACATTTATTGATCACTATGAAGCAGAGGTGATTACTGCAAATGACTATTATCCCTTCGGAATGGGAATGGTGGGAAGGGTGTATCAGGCAGGTA
>JAFDXE010000031.1 GCA_018268085.1 Bacteroidota bacterium | reverse complement strand
CTTTAGATCCGCCAAATCCGCGTTCCAAAAAAGAAATCATAGGAACGCAGATGACGCTGATTGAATGGATGCTCGCTGAAGAATGCTTAAAATCAAACATTCAAAAAATCTGTGCTCATCCTATAAATCCGCCAAATCCGCGTTCCTACACACTTTCGCGTTCCTGCACTTTCGCATTCCTAAAAACATTCCCCACCATTCACCTTACCTTTGACCATTAAAATATTTATATGGGAAATCGTTTCAGCTTTAAAAAGTTACTGCAGTATTTTTTACAAGGCTTACTCATACTGGCTCCAATAGCCATCACTTTGTATGCATTGTATGTTGTGGTATCTACCGTTGATAGCTGGCTGCCACTCTTTTCTTCTATAGATGATAAAGGCCAGGTTCATGTTCAAAACTATGGGCTGGGCTTCGTTGTTATTATCGGGATGATCATCCTCATCGGCTACTTCAGTTCCTTCTTCATCACCGGAAGGATCGTAAGCTTCATGGATAAATTCATGCAAAAAGCACCGGGGATCAAACATATTTACGGAACCACCCGGGATTTTTTTGAAGCATTTGCTGGCGACAAGAAAAAATTCACTCAAAATGTACTGGCTAATGTTGATGATAATGATGTGTGGCGCATCGGTTTCATCACCCGTGACGACATGAGCGATTTTGGTTTAAAGGATTTTGTTGCCGTATATGTGCCCATGGCCTACTCGGTTGCAGGCAATGTGTACATCATTCCCAAAAACAGGGTGAAGCCCATTACACAACACAGCAGCACGCAAACCATGAAGTTTGCCGTAAGCGGCGGCGTTACTGATCTTGATGATGAAAAAAACAAATCCTGATCTAATACCCGTGTTTACCGGAACCTGTATGAGTTGAAACTGATCTGCTGTTGATGTTTCGCTGCGGTAAAAATTTTCGCTACATTTAAATAAACAATCCATCAATGAAGTTTGCATTGCGGTTTATATTTTTTTCTGTTTTGTTGCTGAGTCATTTCTCTTCTTATTGCTGGGGTTTCTATGGTCACCGGAAAATAAATTACTATTCAGTATTCCTGTTACCACCGGAAATGATGGTATTGTATAAACCCAATATCGATTTTATTGTAGAGCATTCCGTTGATCCGGATAAAAGAAGATACAGCGTGAAAGATGAAGCACCAAGACATTATATTGATATCGATTATTACGGAACTTATCCTTACCCTGCTTTACCGCATAAATGGACAGACGCCGTTAAAAAATATACTGAAGACACGATTGTTGCCAATGGCATTGTTCCCTGGCATGTACAAACAATGCTCGGCAGGTTAACGGCAGCATTCAAAGAAAAAAATTTCAGTAAGATCATGAAGAACAGTGCAGAGCTCGGTCATTATATTGCCGATGCACATGTTCCTTTACACGCCAGCAGCAATCACAACGGGCAACTCACTGATCAAAAAGGCATTCATGCATTCTGGGAAAGCAGGGTTCCCGAATTACTGGCTGAAAAAGAATTTGATTTCTTTATCGGCAAAGCAACGTACATCAGCGATCCGGGCGCATTCATCTGGGATCGTGTTTTGGAAAGCGGCAAAGCATCCGACAGCGTGTTGAAATTTGAAAGAGACCTCACCAATGAAATGGGAGTAGATAAAAAATATTCTTTTGAAGAAAGAAATGGTGTGGTCATTCGCCAGTATTCTTCTGCTTTCACCATTGCCTTCAACAAAAAACTGAACGGAATGGTGGAGCGCCGTATGCGACAGGCGATTTATGCCATTGCATCATTCTGGTACACTGCATGGGTTAATGCCGGGCAACCAGATCTTAAACCACTCGTGAAACAACGCTTCTCTGAAAGTGAATTAAAAGAATTTGATCAGCTCAACGATTCCTGGAAAAATTCGGGTAAGATGATTGGAAGGGAAGAAGAGTGATGGGATTTGGTGTCTTTGGGGTAAAAAAATTCAAAAGTAAAAACAGGAGCGCTTTTATAATCGTTACATTCATTAAAAACCGAAAACAAATCTTTGTGTTCCTTCCTGTTTTCGTGCCTTTGTGGCTAAAAAAGTCAAAAGTAAAAATTCAAAAGTGAAAACAGGAGCACTTCTATAATTGCTACATTCATTAAGCCCAAAAACTAATCTTTGTGTTCCTTCGTGCCTTTGTGGCTATCCTTTGTGGCCATCCTCTGTGAAACTCAGTGGTTAAAAAGTAAAAAGTAATCTTTGTATTTCTTCCTGCCTTCACCCCTTTGCGACAAAACCTCCTTCCTTAAAAAAAACATCTCTTACTATTAATTCCCTTCGCATTCGGTACTTTTGCAGCCTTGTTTTATTTGAATAATCTTTCCGAATGGTACATAATTTTAATGCCGGTCCGTCTATTTTACCCAGAACAGTAATTGAAGATGCGGCAGCGGCAGTATTGAATTTTAATAATACCGGTTTATCTATTCTTGAATATGGCCATCGCACACCTGCATTTACCGCGGTGATGGAAGAAGCCAGGGCGCTGGTAAAAGAACTCATGCAACTGGATGCGCAACACGAAGTACTTTTTTTACATGGCGGCGCTTCTACCCAATTCATGCAGGTGCCAATGAATTTACTCGACACAAAAGAAAAAGCTGCTTACACAGACACCGGTGTGTGGGGAAGCAAAGCAATTAAAGAAGCAAAATTATTTGGTAAGGTAGAAGTAGTTTGTTCTTCAAAAGATAAAAATTATACTTATATCCCGAAAGATTTTGCAGTACCTAACGACAGCCGTTACCTGCACATCACCACAAACAACACCATCTACGGAACGCAATGGCAAAAAATTCCCAAAACCAGTAACCCGCTGGTGGCAGATATGAGCAGTGATATATTCAGTCGCGTTCTCGATTTTAATGCATTCGATCTCATTTACGCCGGTGCACAAAAAAATATGGGACCGTCGGGCGTAAATCTTGTTGTAGTAAATAAGAACATGCTGGGTAAAATAAAAAGAACCATTCCCACCATCATGGATTACCGCAACCACATCAATGAAGGCAGTATGCTGAATACGCCTCCGGTGTTTGCAGTGTATGTTTGCTTACTTACTTTACGCTGGTTACAATCTATCGGCGGTGTGGCAGCCATTGAAAAAATTAATAATGAAAAAGCAGCGCTGTTGTATAATGAAATAGACAGTAATGAATTATTCACCGGAACAGTTAAGAAAGAAGACAGGAGTAAAATGAATGTTTGTTTTGTGATGAATGATCCGGCTTTGGAATCATCATTTCTTGAATACACAACATCGCTGGGCATTGTTGGTATAAAAGGGCACAGATCTGTGGGCGGATTCAGGGCTTCGCTGTACAATGCATTGCCCGTTTCCAGCGTACAGGTACTGGTAGATGCCATGAGAACCTTTGCAGGTAAAAAGTAGTTTCAGTAACAGGGTTTTTGTGTAACGAAAATTTTGGAATAATACAAAAACATAATTCGGAATGCAAACTTATCTTTGCGGGCGCTTAAATCCAGAGATTAATTCATTATGATTACAGTAACACCTTTTTCAGCACTCAGACCCGAAGCACAATTTGCAAAAGCCGTTGCTTCCCGTCCTTACGATGTGCTGAACAGCAAAGAAGCGAAAGTAGAAGCACAGGGAAATCCCAATAGTTTTCTTCATATTACCAAGAGCGAAATTGATCTGCCGGAAAGCACCGATATCCATTCTCAGAAAGTTTACGATAAAGCAAAAGAAAACCTGGATGCATTTGTGAGCAGGAATATTTTATTCCGTGAAAGCAAACCCTGCTATTATATTTACCGGTTAACCATGAATGGCCGCAGCCAGACAGGATTGGTGTGCGGAAGTTCTGTAGATGATTATGAAAACGACCTGATTAAAAAACATGAATTCACCAGGCCGGAAAAAGAACAGGATCGCATCAATCATATTAAAACAACAGGCGCACAAACAGGCAATGTATTTCTTGCATACCGGAATGTGGAAGCGATTGATCAACTGATCAGCAAATGGACGGCAGATAAAAATCCGCAGTATGATTTTATTGCAGACGATACCATACAACACAGCATCTGGATCGTGAATGATGATGCTACGATCAAAAAAATTACAGACTTATTTAAATCCGAAGTACCCTGTACCTATATTGCCGACGGACACCATCGTGCTGCATCTGCTGCAAAAGTTCGTGCCGCACTGGGCAAAAAAGCAACAGCGAATGCTGATTATTTTTTAACTACGTTGTTTCCTGCAAGCCAACTGGCTATCATGGATTATAACCGCGTGGTGAAAGACCTGAACGGACTTACTGCAGAAGAATTTTTACATAAACTGGAAGAGAAATTTTCAGTAGAGAAAAAAGACAAAGCCTATCGCCCCGAAGCACTGCATCATTTTGGTGTGTACATCAACAAACAATGGTACAAACTCGTTTCAAAAAGCGGAACATATACAGAAGATCCGATTGGCATATTGGATGTAACCATTTTGCAGGAAAATGTATTGGATCCTTTGCTGGGCATTAAAGACCAGCGCACAGATAAACGCATAGATTTTGTAGGCGGCATTCGTGGTTTGGAAGAACTGGAGAAACGTGTTAACAGCGGTGAAATGGCACTCGCCATCAGTTTATTCCCCGTTAGTATTCAGCAGTTGTTCGACATTGCAGACAGCGGCAATGTAATGCCTCCGAAAAGCACCTGGTTTGAACCAAAACTCAGGGATGGACTGCTTACGCATTTAATTGATTAACCAGGAGCTAAAGAATATACCTCCGGCTTTATATATTTAATACTACTTTATCAGGCGAATCACCAACATGTGATTCGCCTTTTTGTGCTGATTGTACGCTTACACAATCACACCTGTAACCTCATGCACAATTCAATTATCTTTACACTAAGATGAAAAAATATTTTTTGCAGGCTATTTTACTGCTGATGGTTTTCGATGGAATCGCACAACCAGACCTGGATGAATTAAAAGAAACTGCCAGGACATTTATGCGGCAGGGAGATTATGCAAATGCCATACTGGTGCTCAACCGCGGCATCCAGAAAGAACCGAACAACTATGAATTACTAAAAGACCTTGCACTCAGTTATTATTATCAGAAAGACAACAATAAAGCATTGGAAACAATAAAACCTTTGCTTGAAAAAGAAGAAGCAGATGATCAGTGTTTCCAGATTGCCGGCAATATTTATAAACAACTGAGCATGCTGAAGGATTGCGAAAAAATGTATAAGAAGGCGATTAAAAAATTTCCGCAGAGTGGTCCGCTGTATAACGATTACGGTGAGTTGCTGTGGAGCCAGCAAAATTATGATGCTATTCGTGAATGGGAAAAAGGCATTGAATCTGATCCGTCGTATTCCAGGAATTATTTAAATGCCGCCAGGTATTATTATTTGTCTACCGATAAAATATGGAGCATACTATATGGTGAGATCTTCATCAACATTGAACCATTAGGCAGGAATACGGCTGAAGTAAAAGATATGTTGCTCGACAGTTATAAAAAATTATTCATGAATGTGAATCTCGAACAGGATCTGAAAGATAAAACGGAATTTGAAAAAGCTTACCTGCAAAGCATGAATAAACAATCAGGCGTTGCTGTAATGGGGATAAACACTGAAACACTTACCATGATCAGAACACGTTTTATTTTAGATTGGTCTGCCTCCGGTAAATCCCGTTTTCCATTTCGCTTATTCGATTACCAGCAACAGTTGTTGCAGGAAGGCATGTACGATGCATACAATCAATGGATATTCGGATCTGCAGAAAACCTTGCTGCTTACCAAAACTGGACCGTTACGCATAAAGATGAATACAACCGCTTTGCTGATTTTCAAAAAGGAAGAGTGTTTAAAATTCCTGCCGGCCAGTACTATAAAAACAAATAATTTACCGGTGGGCGTTTATTCGCCTGTATTCAGCAATTTTCCATTACACATTCGTAATTCTTCTCTAACTTAGGTAATCACACTAAATGATTGCTTACAATGAATGATCAATCGAGGCTTTTCGATTTCCTGCATGAACATCTGCAAAAATTTCCAAAGGAAGATATGCTTGCTGCAAAGGAAAGCGGCCAGTGGGTAAAATACAGTTCCGTATCCGTAGCCGATACGATCAATAAACTAAGTGCTGCATTGTTGCAACTTGGTTTAAGCGGCAATGATATGACTGTAGAAAAGCAGGATAAGATTGCCATCATTTCCCGCAACCGTCCCGAATGGCTGATGCTCGATATGGCCTGCCAGCAAATTGGTGTGGTGCTTTGTCCCATCTATCCAACCACCAATGTAAATGAACTCGAATTTATTTTTAATGATGCCGCCATCAAATATGTTTTTATCAGTGGACAGGAAATTCTTGATAAAGTAAACAGTATAAAAAACAGCGTTCCTTCTTTCATCAATACATTCAGCTTTGATGTGTTGCCTGGTGCAGATCACTGGAAAACAATAATTGATACCATAACGCCATCATCGCTAGAAAAAGTAAATGAAATAAAAAAAACAATCAATGCTCAGCAATGTGCAACCATTATTTATACTTCCGGTACCACAGGAACGCCCAAGGGTGTAATGCTGAGCCACAGGAATATTGTAAGTAATGTGATCAATTCCGTAAACACATTTCCGTTTGAAGAGCAACCGCAGGCCAGGGCACTTAGCTTTCTGCCGCTTAATCATATATTCGAAAGGCTGATTTCATACATATACATTCATACCGGTATTTCTATTTATTATGCAGAAAGCCTGGATACCATCGGAGAAAACCTGAAAGAAGTAAAGCCGCACTTATTTACCACCGTACCACGTTTACTGGAAAAAGTATATGAACGTATTATGTTGAAAGCAGCCGAGCTTACCGGCATCAAAAGAAAATTGTTCGATTGGGCGGTAGCGTTAGGTGAGAAATATGATAACATAAAAAGTGGCGGGCCTTTGTATAATTTTCAGCTCATGCTTGCCAATAAAATTATTTTCAGCAAGTGGAGGGAAGCATTGGGTGGCAATGTAAAAGTTGTGGTAACCGGGGGCGCTGCCTGCCAGGTAAAGTTGCTGAGAATTTTTAACGCAGCACAGGTTCCTATTTATGAGGGGTACGGCCCAACGGAAAACAGCCCCGTGATCAGTGTGAACTGCAGAAAGAAAGGCGGAACAAAATTCGGAACGGTAGGTTTGGTAATTGAAGGACAGGAAGTAAGATTTGAGCCCGATGGAGAAATTTGCGTGAAAGGACCAAGTGTGATGATGGGTTATTATAAGAAGCCTGAGTTAACAGCAGAAACAGTGATCGACGGATGGTTGCATACCGGCGACATTGGTATTATGGAAGATGGAAAGTTTTTAAAGATCACCGATCGCAAAAAAGAATTGTTTAAAACCAGCGGAGGAAAATATGTGGCGCCGCAGGCCATTGAAAACAAACTGAAAGAGTCTCCGTTTATTGAACAGATAATGGTTGTAGGTGCAGATCAAAAATTTGTTGGTGCCCTCATTGTTCCGGCAATGAATCATGTAAAAGAATGGATGAAGCAGAAAGGGTTAACATTTACTTCCAATGAAGATGCAGTAAGCAATGCTATAGTACTTGAAATGTTCCGTGAGCTGGTGGAAACCTACAATAAAAATTTTAATCATGTGGAGCAGGTGAAAAAATTTGAACTTCTGCCAAATGAGTGGAGTATCGAAACCGGTGAAATGACACCTAAACTCAGCATGAAACGAAAAGTAATAATGGAGAAATATAAATCTGCGATCGACAATATTTACAAATAAAAAAGCCCCGGTAAAACACCGGGGCCAACTAATAATGTAACAAGTACATAAGGGGTTTTAATTCATAGTATCAACCGGCAATTAATCGCACCGGGCTTTTCATAGTTTTAATTCATTTGTATTCCATAAGAATAATTCCTGATTATTTCGGCTGCTTTTTCAAACTCAGCAGATTTATCCATAAAATGATCTGTTCCGATTTCTTCCCCTTTCTCCCGGTAAAAATCACCGGTTTGATTGGTTAGTAAGATTGTTTTTGTACAGGGGAAATTTCTCTTAATGAACGTCAGCAATTCAAACCCGCTTTTTCCCTGCAACTGTGTATCCATCAGTACGAGGTCGAAAAAACCTGACGACAATTTTTCCATTGCCGCATCGTAAGAATAGGCTTTTGAAAATTGCCCCGGAACTTCCAACTCCGATAACATGCCGCAAAGCCTGTCAACAATCATTAAAGAACTATCTACTATAAGCACATTATAGATTCCTGTTTGAAGTTTCATGAAGTAACGCTGATTTCTAATAGCAAGGTAGCTTAAAGTACTGCGCTGAACAGTAGGCTGTGCTGTGTAATTGATGTAGAATTAAAACTACAGTTGGCTATTCAGCAGAAGTGAAGTGCTGAAGATGGGACAACAATGATTCGTGGGAAAGCCGGCTTAATGATCCATCAGCCAGTGTGAGCATCTAAATCAATTTATGTTCTATCGAATACAAAGTAAGGTCTGCATTATTCTTCATGCCCATTTTTGCCATTATGCGTGACCGGTAGGTACTTACAGTAGTAACACTCAAAAACAAAGACTCTGCAATTTCAGAAACAGATTTACCGGCGGCCAGTAATTTCAATACACTGAATTCCCGATCTGATAAACTTTCATGTGCTGCTTTCCCTGAGTCCTGGTCGAGAACAGAGGCCAGTTTTTCCGCAATAGAAGCCGTAATGTATTTCTTTCCCAGCATCACCCGTTGCACGGCATTCACCAATTCATCGGGCGCCATGTCTTTACTCAAATAACCAGACGCTCCTGCTTTTAATACCCTGAGTGCATATTGATCCTCCGGGTGAATACTGAGAATCAGCACCGGTAATTTTGGATTTATTTGTTTCAGTTGCTGCAATGCTTCCAATCCGCTTCTGCCGGGCATCGACAAATCACTGATTACAACATCCCATGGAAATTGCATGATCTTCTTGATCATTTCTTCTGCATCGGGCACTTCTTCAATATATGCCGTTGGAAATCCCTCCAGCAATATTTGTTTAAGGCCTTTTCTTACTACACTGTGGTCATCTGCAATTAAAATACGAATCATAAAATATAATTGGATCTTTTATATTATTTCTAAAAATTCAACCCACACGTTATTCTTAGCTATTCACCGGAACCGAAATGGTAACTGTGGTTCCGCTTCCCGGTTTACTGGAAATATCATAGGTACCTCCCATGATTAAAGTTCGCTCTTTCATTCCTAATAATCCAAGTGTTTTTTTACTTTCATTTTCCACCGCATTAAAACCGATACCATTATCGGCAATACGGAGGATAAGCAGGCCATCCTGTAAATTTAATGTGGCATTTACTTCTGTTGCTTTCGAATGACGCAAAACATTGGTAAGGCTTTCCTGGAAAATGCGGAACAATCCAGTGGCAATTTCCGACTCTACCTGCACCACCATCACATTTGCATTAAATGAAGTTTTAATTTTAAAACGCTTTTCAAATTCTTCACTTTGCCATTCCATTGCTGAAACAAGCCCGAGATCATCCAATATACTTGGCCTGAGTTGCGTGGCGATCCTGCGTACTGCTTTTACCGTTTCATCAATCAGCTTCAGTGCTTCCGTCATCTTCTGGTTAATTTCCGGGCTTCCATTGCTGATCTTTTTGCTCAGCCAGGAAATGTCCATCTTCAGGCCGGTAAGCTGCTGCCCCAGTTCATCATGAATTTCTCTTGCAATACGTGTACGTTCATCTTCCCTGATATCCTGCAAGTGGGTTGCCAGTTGCCGCAGGTCTTCATGCGATTTTTTTAATTTCTCTTCTGCAAGTATTTTCTCTGTAATATCATTGGCCAGTACCAGTTTTGCATGTTTGCCTTCATTGATAATATCGTGTGTAATGATATTCACTTTTACAATGGTACCATCTTTCTTCCGGTGCCGCCACACGCCGGTATTGTTGATGCCCGCCTTATAGGTACTGATGTCGGATAAATTAATTACTTCTTCTTCCGGCCGAAGATCTTTGATATTCATTTCCAGGAACTCCTGTTTTGAATAACCGTAAAATTCAATGGCCGCATCATTTACGTCGATGAAATTGCGTTGCGGCAATGAGATCATCGACATCGGCATCGGGTTCTGGTTAAACAACAAGCGGTATTTATGTTCCGACATGCGAATCTCTTCTTCTGTTTTCTTACGGATGGTGATATCTCTTATAATTCCCTGCACCCTTCCATCGGGCAATAATTTTGAACTGATTTCCACGTTGATGATATTGCCTTCTTTCTGGCGCATCATGCTTTCCGTGATCACCGTTTGCCCGTTCAATACTTCTTTTAAAATATCGGTTGTCTTTTCGGGGTTAATGCCGTTGTCGAAAAGAATATCACGCATATTCAGTTTCAGCAATTCATCCTTACAATAGCCGGTAAGCATCGTTGCACTTGTGTTCACATCCACATAGTCGCCTTCCTGGTTGCTGATGAAAATTCCATCCGATGCCTGTTCAATAAGCGTACGGTATCTTTCTTCACTCTCTTTTAATTCCTGTTGCGATTTTACCCTTTGTGAAATATCAATACCCACACCCATCAAACAATTCTCTCCTTCATAATTAATCACCATTCCATTAAGATAATAAGGAATCGTATCACCGTTTTTAAGTTTAAAGTCGGCTTCTATATTGTCTTCACCATGACTGAATACATTCTCAATTTTCTTCTTAGCCATCTCCTTCTGATCTTCTACGAAGAAATCAAGCGGATGAAGTTTACTGATCTCTTCGCCAGTGTATCCTGTTACCTGTTCAAAATTTTTATTCCAGCGATAAAATTGTCCTTCATGATTGTATAAGTAGAATATTCCCGGCAAACTATTGATGATGGAATCAGATAATTCTTTTTCCAGAATCAACTGGTATTGAGCATTTTTTTGTTCAGTGATATCCTGCATGGCGCCGAGAATACGATACGCACGACCTTCGCTATTGTACAATACGTAAGCCCGATCATACAACGTGAGGTAAACACCCGCTTTGTTTTTAAAACGGAATTCGTCTACAAGGAAAGTTGTTTTATTTTCAATGGCTCGCTTAAAATTTGCAAGCACAGCATCTTTATCATCTGAATGTAATTTTGAAACAAAATCTTCAAAGGTTGTTTTATTGCCCGGGTCAATTTCGAAGATGTTACAAAAACTCTCATTTCCCCAGATAATATTTGTTTCCATATCCCAGTCCCACACCGCATCATTCGTAGCTTTTGCCACCAGCATAAATCGTTCGTTCGACATTTTCAGATCTTGTTCTGATGCCAGTAAACGTTGTTCGGCTTTTTTCTTTTCGGTGATATCATGGTAGTACACCGACATACCGTCGGCGGAAGGATAAATTAGGTCTTCAAACCAACGATCGGTTTTTGAAAAATACAATTCGAGTCTTTGCGATTTCCTGGTGCGCTTCGCATCCTGCAATGCATAATAGAAAGGTTCTTCCACCACATCGGGAAATACTTCCCAGATCACTTTTCCAATAAGATCTTTTGAATCTTTATTGTGCATCTCCCCTGCTTTTGAATTCACGTACACATAACGCCAGTCGTTATCCAGTGCAATAAAGGCATCGGTGATGCGCTCAAATACGGCATTGAGTTCAGCAACTTTTACTTTTACTTCTTCTTCCAGGTTTGTAGTTAACTGCTTCAGTTGTTTTTGAATCCTGTTTCGTTCTGTAACATTCCTGTTTACCGATACAGTGCCTACATTGTTTCCATCTACATCCTTGATAACTGATATCGTTACATCCACATCCAATGGTTTGTTGTGTTTATCGTAATGAATCACTTCTCCCTTCCAGTTAGCACGTGCAGCATTGGGTTGTAAAATATCCGGCTGAATATTATTGCTGTCGGCAATTTTAAATACTTCATGAACTTTTTGCCCGAGCACTTCCTCTTCTTTATATCCATACATTTCCTGTGCATGTATATTCCAGTTGGTGATCTTATATTCTTTATCTGTGGTGATCACCGCATCCGATATATTACCGATAAGCGATGCATTGTATTTTAATAACCGCTGGCTTCTTTGCTGCAGATCATAATCGTTTATGATCACACGGTAATTGATAAAAAGAATGATGAAGAAAATAATAGCAAGCGAAAACAATTGCCAGGAACGCTTTTGAGACAACTGTTCTCTTTTTAAATTCGATTTCCTGAACAATTCCCTGTCGCGGTTTTCGAGTGTGGTTACCCGTTGCCGGATATCATTCATGAGCGTGAGCCCGTCTTCCTGTTTTACATAGCTGGCGGCTGAATCATACCCGTATATTTTTCTTGCTTCCACCACACGTTTGGCAAACTGCACTTTTTGTGCAACCATTGCCAGTAATTCCCGGTGATCATTTTTTACATTTGAATCTGCAACGTTCAAGTTTTTAAGCATGGTAGTATCACGCTGCAATTTGATAAGGCCGGAAAAATAAGGATCTAAAAAATGGGTATCGCCTGAAATAACAAATCCACGCTGGCCGGTTTCAATATCCTGCACATCTGTAAGTACATCTTCCAGTTTCAATAAAACTTCCAGGGATGATTTAATATAATTGCTCTCCGATTCGGTTAATAACATATTCCGATAGGTTATCAAAACGAAAAAGCAAATGCATATAACTGCTGCAATAAAATTGAACCGGATTTTTCCTTTCGTGTTTTTCTTCTGCATGTATAGAAAACCGGATTTTAAGATATGAGTTTTATCTAAAAAAGGTTGAGGGCAAATTTAACTAATTAGCGTGAAGTTTACGATAATCGCCGATGAACATACAAATTGAAAAACCAATCGGTGAATCAACAACCTTTCGTTATCAATTCACCGATTGAAATTATTGGTGACGCTTATTTTTAATCGCAGAGTTTGATAGAGTTCACTGACTTTGTACTCATTTGAATTTTGTTCACCTTGCTATCGCTTCCGTAATATAAAATGAGAATTCCGTAAGCCGTTTGAAACGCATCCCACTGTACATCTTTTATTTTTGGATAGCCAAGCCATTGAAAAAGGCTGCTGCGAGCGGCTCCTAATAACGGAATACTGAGCTTACCTTTAAAATTCTGCCTTATTTCAATATAATCTCTCCCGGTATAAAATACCAGGTCTTTATCAGCATAAGTAACAGTGCCGCCGCATTTGGATGAATCTCCTTCCGGCTCATCACCTGTGTAACAGGGAAAAGTTTTTTCAATCAATCCCTGCGTTGAATTGGGCTGGATTACATTATTGATATTCCCTTCCATAATATTAATGGTAATTTCCGGGCACAAAGGGGTTGTTTTTAACTGTGCCATTACTGTACTTCCCACAAGGCTTCCAATCAACAACAAAAACAGATTTTTCATACTGGCGTTTTAATATAGATATACGTAGTAAGTGGTAAAAAGATGTATTTAAAAAACAAGTTACTGCATATTTGTTAACTGAAAAAATTGTGGGTAGTCTTTCATACTTATGCATTCTTCCGGATCTCCGGTTCCCGGATATTTCTTAATTATTGTTAAATACGGTACTTCAATATTCCCCCTTCGAACCTTTTAACCTCTTTGGTCGTTTATTTGTAAGTAAACAAAAAAACTAAACTATATGAAAATTCCTTTTCTGATTGCAGCAACGTCTATGTCACTTTTATCCTTTGGTCAGCAAACAAATAAACCCGACCAGGAATACCCGATGTTTACCCGTAGTATCGGCGTTAGCTTCCAGGCATTTGATGGGCTTAACAGCCGCATTGCCAACAGGCCGGAGTATAAGAAACTGAGAGATGCAACCGGTACGCTTTCTTTGGGTTGTATGAAAATATACAAAGGTTTCACTTCAAATGTTGATGTTATTGCGGGCAGCAGCATGAGTGGCGACCGCGACAGGAAGAGTAGCACCATTCGTTACCTGGGCGCTGGTTTTGAATTCGGATATGATGTTATCCCTTCCAAAAAAATCATTTTAGCACCCCTGGCAGGTATTGGCGTTCAGGCTTACCAGGCCCGATTCTTTAAAGACAATGCAGCCGTTCCTTTTGACCTTGTATTAAATTCATCAGATGTACAAAACGGAATACGGCCGGTAGATTTCATCAATACATTTTTCGTTTATCGCCTTGGATTTGCATTAGCTACTGTGAAAACAAAAGATCCTTCCTGCACTTTTGGCTTGCAGGCCCGCTATATCGGTAGTTTTAAAAACAAAGCATGGAAAAGTGCCGATAACCAGGAACTCGCCGGCGCACCAACAGATAAGATCAGCCAGTTCCAGGTTTCCCTGGTCACATCAGGAATGCCGCGTTTCATGAGAGGCAAATGATAACATAGCTTAAAGATTGAGGCATATATAAAAAGGCGCAGTTTTTACACTGCGCCTTTATCATTGGTGGGATTTCTGTATTATTTAGTGATAAACACTTTTTTAACTGCAACGTTGCTACCGTTGGCAATGCGTATCTCATAAACACCCGATACAATATTGCCTGCAGTAAAGTATGCATTTACCATTCCGTCTTTTTGAACATAAACTTCCTGCTCTTTTATCTTCTTACCAAACATGTCTGTCAATTGTACCATAACCTTTCCATTTAAAGTAGCACTTTTAAACCTGATACTGAAGTTACCATTACTTGGATTTGGATAGATCAGTATTTCATTGCTTTCTGCTACAGCAGTAGTGTTTAACGACAAACCATTTTTAGCAAATGGCGGTGGTGGTGTACACGATGCATTTGATACAGCCAGTGAACTTACTGCACTGGTAGAACAATTATTTACCGATTTAACGGTTACCGTTCCTGAAACAAAGTTTGCATTATAGCTAACTGTGAAGCTGGTTGTTCCCTGCCCGCTTACAAGCGTTGCATTGGACGGTACCGACCAGATATAAGATGTAGCGAATGGTACAGGATCGATGCTGTAGGTTACAGTTGTAGACGGACATGATGCTGCAGAAGCAGTGATCGGCCCGGGTTTAGCAACATTCTTAACCAATGCCAGTGATCGTGCCGAACTGTTTCCGCATGCAGCAACAGACCTCACCGTTAAAGAACCGCCTGTAAATCCACTGGCAAATGATACCTGAACAGAAGTAGTTCCTTGTCCGCTCACGATTGTTGCATTGGCAGGAACCGCCCATAAATAGGAACCGGCACCGCTAACGGCATTGATGCTATACGTTGCTGATGTTGGCTGGCCAATAAATGAACATACATTGTTAATACCGGTGATTGCTGTTGGAGCTCCCGGAACAGTTGCAGTTAAGCTGATAGATCTTGCTGTGCTGTTACCGCATGCTGCTACTGATTTTACAGTAAGTGCACCTCCACTGAATCCTGTAGCGAAGGAAACCTGTATGGTGGTAGTTCCCTGTCCGCTTACAATCGTTGCATTTGCAGGAACAGTCCATAAATACGAACCGGCTCCGCTTACAGCAGCAATGGTATACGTAGAAGAAGTTGCTTGTCCAACAAAGGCACAAACATTGGTTACACCGCTGATGGCGCCTGGTGTAGATGGTGCTTTAGCAGTAACAGCTAATGTTCTGGCAGCACTGGTAACACAATTATTATAAGCAACAACAGATACTGTACCTGTTGTAAATCCGTTGTCAAATTGTACAATTACGGCTGTATCACCGAGGTTTGAAACGAAAGTAATACCTGCAGACAATGTCCACGTGTACCCGGTAGCGTTAGCAACCTGCCTGATGCTGTAGCTGGCGGTTTGTGCCGTACCAACAATTGGGCATGGATTGCTCAATGATGCAGTTATGGCGCCGGGTGTAGATGGAATCTTCCTGGTAATATTCAGTGTTCTTGCTGAACTCGTGGCATTTCCAAAACATGCATTTACCGATTGAACAGACAATGTACCTGATACAAAACTTGTTGGGTATTGAATCACAACACTGGTATCGGTATTGCTGCCGATGATGGTAGCACCGGCAGGCGCTGTCCAGATATAAGAAGTGGCATTGCTGGCCTGGTTTACAAAATAAGTTACGTTTGAAACGCCCATGAAAGGACATGCATCAGCAGGTCCATTGATGGCTCCGGGTGCAGAAGGCGCCCTTGTTCCTGAAGCGATGCGCACATTTACACTGTTGAGCATTTGTGCGGTAGCAAGGGTGGAAGGGTTGGTTGCCAGTACAGAATAATCTGCAGCCGTGGTTTGCAATCCAAAGTTGAGCGCCGATCCTGTTCCTGCTACAGGTGTACCAACGTTAACGGTACCGCCACTGCGTTGTAACTGGTAATTAATGCCAACCTGTGAGCCACTTAACCCTACTGCAACACCTGCACCGCCCGTGCAATAGGTTCCGCCGCCTGTTACTGTAAATTGCGATGGCGGACCAGAGATAATACTTACCGTTGCTGAACCCGACATCAATTGAGAACAAAGAGACGTTGTAGCAAATACGGTGTATGTGCCTGCCTGTGTTTGATTGCCGAAGCTGATAGCTGCATTGGTTCCGGCAACTGGTGTTCCTACTGGATTTCCGTTGAGGAGTAACTGGTAGCTCACGCCCGTTTCGGAACCATTTAATCCCACCGGAACACCATTGCCCCCAATTACATAGGAGCCGCCGCCGGTAACCGTTTTAATTGCAATAGCTGCAGATACGTCTAATAATAATTTTGCGAGGGAATCACAACCTGCTGCATTCACCAAAACAACTGTATACGTTCCGCCGGAAGTAAAGGTTGTGTTGTTCCATACATAAGGAAGTGCTGTTGCGCAAATTGAAATATTGGTTGTGCTGTTTGTAGATGTATTGATGGTTGCTGTAACCGGCGTTCTGGTTGCCGAAACACAACCGGTAGTTGTATTGCGTTTTTCTGCGAAGTAAGTTGTTGTACTGCTCACAGAAACATTAAATGAAGTATTGCCACTTGATAATGCTGTTCCACCTGTTGCATTTGCATACCAATCAACCGTTTCACCGCCATTGGCTGTTGCCGTTAAAGTGAGCGTGGATGGTCCGCATCCTATGGCGCCCGTTCCGGCCGGTGCGGAAGGAATAGCATTGATGGTTGCAGTAACAGGTGTTCGGGTTACAGATGTACACCCGGTGGAAATATTTCTTGCCTGTGCATAATACGTTGTTGTGCTACTAATCGTTGGCGTTAGGAACGATAGTGATCCGGAAGATAACAATGATCCGCCGGTTGAAGCACTATACCAGTCGATCGTTTCTCCCGATCCTGCCCCAGCAATAATAGTTACTGCACCTGTTCCGCATCTTGCCGCTCCTGTTCCTGAAGGCGTAACCGGGTTAGCATTAATGGTAGCTGTTACCGCCGTTCTTGTTGCAGAAACACAACCAGTAGTTGTATTTCTTGCTTCAGCATAATATATGGTAGTTGTGCCGATAACAGGTGTGGTAAACGATGGCGAAGCTGTTTGCAGCGCAGAACCACCTGATGCAGCAGCATACCAGTCGATTGTTTCGCCAATACCTGCTGAAGCAGCAATATTTACTGTTCCCTGGCTACACCTGTTGCCGTTTGCACCACCTGGTGCAACTGGCAGTGCATTTACGGTTAGAATGGCCCCATTGGAATTGGTTACATTGGTACAGGTGCCGCTGATCTGGCAACGATACCAGTTATTATTTAATGAAACTGTTACTGAATTGAGCGACAGTGTTGAATTGGTTTCGCCATTGATATTTGTATAAGTAGACCCACCGTCTGTACTCACCTGCCATTGATAAGTAATGGATGTGCCTGTTGCAGCAATACTGAATGAGGTGTTGCTGGTTGCACATACCGAAGTATTGGCTGGTTGCGTGGTGATGGAACCGGCAACACAAGTGCTTGGTAAAATAATTGTAGTAGTATCCATGAACGAAATCCTTACGCCCAGGTTATTGAATAAATTAGAGCGCATGTTCACTACAGCCTGTGTGGCCATGAAGATATCGTCTACATACCAACCTGTAGCGGCGGTGTTGTCATCTGAAGTGGCACGGAACCGGAATAGCGCATTCTGGTTGGCATACGGTAATAAACTTATTTTTGTTTGAACGAAACCACCACTGTTACCCGTAAACGCAGATCTGCCTGCAATCGGGTTGGTTCCGGCAACACTTCCATTGTATCCATTGGAGATAATATTGGAACCGAGATCTGTCCAGGTTGTACCATTATTCGTACTGATCTCAACAACACCCCCATCCCATCCGGATTCCATATTATAATAGTGCCAGAAACTGAACACAGGCGGTATTGCACCCAGTGCCACAGGTGTTGTAGTAGATAACCGGAAATCTGTTATCGCTGCCGAATTATCCAATGCAAAGAATGAATTGGGTGCGCTGTGACTTTGTGTTGTTGATGTTGTCCAGTTGGTTGTTCCGGTTGCTGTAGTAGCTGCCCATCCTGAAGGTATGGATGCAGATGCAACGGTTTCGTTGATCAAATTGGCCGGTGCAAAATAACTACCCGGATTTATTTGTACAGTGAATGAATAATCCTGTAAAGCTCCCTGCGCAAGGTTAACATTGAAACTTACTACTCTTGTGGTAGCATTATAAGTTCCGCCGCTTACATATGTAACATTGGATGGTAAAGTATCTGTTAGTAAATAATTGCTGATAGCACTGCAGCCCCCTGAACTCACCCTGTTGGTATAAGTAACATTCAATCCTTCCTGTTGTGAAGTAACGCTCTGGGTTAAACGAAGAGTAAGCCCCCCATTGTTTACAAAACTGGCAACCTGGTCGGCGGTACTTCCAGAAGAACCCTGTGAAGCGCCCTGGCCCATTCCTCTTTTTGCAAACGCTTTCCAGATGGCGCAACTGTATTTAGCACCAAAAAATAAAGTATCTGCTTTTAAGATCGCATTTCTTGCATCAATATAACCGGGACTGCAGGGTTGCAAACGCATTCCTTCGGTAACCAGTTTTAATGCTGCTGAATTGCCTCCTGTGCCTGCAGCGTTAAAAAGATTGGTATTGATACCATCCTGCTGTATCATTTCCCAGGTCATCTCCCACAATGCCATACACCATATTTCGCCGATCACGTGTACCTCTCCACTGGTAGAAGCCATATTAGCATAAGTCCACGGATTAATCGACATATTGGTAGAATAAGGATAAGTTCGTATACCCGCTCCCGTTGTAGCCTGGTTGAGTACATACGTTCCCATCGGGCGGGCAAGTGCACCGTCTGTAATTTGTGCCGTTGCCCAGTTTGTGGTAAGCATCAAAGCGAAATAATCGCTCCAGCCCTCACCGCCCTGTTCTGCATTGCCCAGGCAGGAAGTATTTGATGGTCCGCCGGTTAAACGATTGCTGATACCGTGTGCATATTCGTGACATACAACGCCGTTATCCAGGTCGCCATCGCGGTTAGGGGTAGTTGTGTTAAACAGGTACATCTGCATCCTGGGTCTTGAACCATCCGCAGGTGTAGAGAAATTCGCATTGTTGGTTCCGCCGGCATCCTGTGCATCTGCAATAACATAGTCGTTACCGGATCCGCCTCTTCCCTGGTTGTTTGCCTGGAAATTACCGGAAGGTTCATCAAATCCATATTGGTAAGTAAGGTCATGCATTATATTATTCCAGTAAAATAAATTGGTGGTTGCATATTGCTGGTTAATGGTTACAGTGGGTGCCTGCGTAAAGTTGGGCGTAAAATCAAAAGTTAGCGTTGGCTGCCCTGTAGTTGATATGGCGGTTTTACCAAATGTTGAATTATTATTATCACGGTCTTCCTGTGCCCAAACATTGTTTCCCCGGGTGCTATCGTGATAGGTGGTTCCATCGTAATTCCATTTTAAAGAAGTGGCATTCCCGGAGGCAAGCGTCCAGGGATCAGTAACAAGCGTTGCCGTTCCGCCGGGATGAATCGGGCTTTCGGCCGGGTAAGGCACAACCCTATAGCTGGCAGAATTTACAACGAACGGGCTGTTTGTTCCCTCCGTTACTGAAAAGTTATGTTGAATATTGTGATTGCCGGTTTCACCTGCAGCACCAGTAAAATGGTCTGGTTCAGGAAACTGCTCATAAACTGTGTAGTTGTTTTTATCAAGCACTGAACCAGTTGCGGCATCTACCCTGATCAACCAATGATCGTCTGATTTGAGCGGGGCTACTTCTACCTGCCAGGTGAGTATTACCGACTTTCCCTGTGGTAACCAAACCAGTTCCGCTGTAATATTATTGGTTGCAATGCCCATATCACCGAACATGGTTTTACTTCCCGACTGGCCATATGGGAAAATCATTGATGGTAATGAAATTTTTCTGTCGGTTAAAGCGGAACGCACCGCATCTGAAGGACCGGTTTGGGGAACACCTGATAAATTGTTTACCTTTTTTTCAATTGCATCAATTCTTCCACCGGTAACAGAAACCAGTTTATTATTTCTGAATGCAAGTACATGCATCTGGTTAAAAACCGGAATTCCTTTGTAAGTCTGTTGAAGATACACCATACGTAAATGGTCTGCCACCGTTTCGTACGTACTCGATACCGTTACATTGTTTATATCGGTATCGGTTAACCCGATTGATTTGGCATTGGCCTTTACAAGATCCATTGCCAGTTGGTTCTCATTTTTACTAACCTGTGCAAATGATGACAAGCCCAGTATAAGGGCAAAGAAAAGCAGTAGTTGTTTTTTCATAAATCTAATTGTATATCTGGTATAGTTTGTATCTGGAATTCCGGTAACAGTACCGGTAAACGTATTAGATGGTGGGTTAAAGAATGAAGATTAGTTCTAAATAGGATGCGTGCAGTTGTTAATCTGTCTGCGAATATATTTATTTTAACTAACATTTGAAAATAAAATGACAGATAAGACGGGAATACCGATGATTCCGGATTTAAGGACAGGAATGACATACATGAAGAAGAATATAGCAGGAAAAAATTAACCTGGAAATGGGATAATCTACAATGGTTAAACGCAGAAATACGGCATACTAAATAATTAAGATTAAGTGCCGATTATTTGTAACGATATTGATTATGATAGCTATAAAAAGAGCAACCCGGCATTGATCATAAGTTGCTGACCAAAACCGGGCTGCCAGGTTTTTCAAACCTGAATTTACAATGCTTAATGTTTTATGAATGGTAACGCAATTCGTGGGTTATTTTGAAGTCTTATCCAGTAATATCCATCTGAAAGCTCAGTCAGCGTTATCGTTATCCTGGAACCGGTTACAACTGCAGTCTTTACCAGTTGCCCTGCAGAATTTAATATTTCCCAACGTTTATTAATGGCATCATTGTCAACTTCAATACTTATAGTACCGCTCACCATATTGCCTGAAACAAAACGCATCTTTGGCGTTACCATAACAATCTTTCTTACCGATCCGTATTCAAAACGGCCATCGTGATCTACAATTTTCAGCCTGTAAAAATTTATTCCATTATTGGGATGCTCATCGGTTGTTTCATAATGTTTTACCGTTCCGCTACTACCTGTTGCCTTAATGGTTGAAATAGTTATAAAATGAATGGCATCATTACTTCTTTCAATAACGTATTCTTTTACGCCTGTTTCACCGGAACTTTCCCATTTCAACAGAACATTACTATTTTGTTGCAATGAGGTAAATGATAATAATTGTACAGGCACAGTTCCTAAAGTTGTAGCCGAAAAATTCATTCCCGGAACAAGATATAGCGGTTGATTAAAACCGTTAAACTCGAATACCGCAAAGTGATACAATGAATTGGGTTCAAGATTGTGTACAAGCACCATATTGCCTGTAGTAACAGACAAAACAAAGTTTCCACTACCGAGATCCTGCCCTGCGCCGAAATCTTCGCTGGCATTGTATGTTGTAAAATCCTGCGGACTAACGTTTACTGGTAACGCTTTCCTGGCAATTATCAATCTTGCCCTTCCGCTTCCATTGGTAAATAAAAGATCGAGTGAATTGGCCGTAATATTTGAAGCGCTTATGGCAGAAGCCTGAACAGTTGGGGTTATCGCTGTCATCTCACTGGTTGTTGCGAAAGCACTGGTTAGGTACATGCTGTTTAACCCGGTTCCATCGTATTCAAATATTCTGAAGAAATAAGTGGATGCAGGATCAAGCCCGCTTACAGTAGTGGAATTGAAATTGTCATCATATACTACAAATTCACCTGCATTGAGTTGCTGCCCGGATCCGAATACAGCATTGGCTGTGTAATCCGTTCCATTGGCAGGTACACTGGTTATATCAGAAGCTTTTTTAGCAATAATGATGCGTCGCTGACCATTACCGTTAGTCCACGACAATGTAAGTTCCTTTCCATCTCTTTTTGTAAGCACAATGCCGGAAGACGGAATGGTTGGAATACTACGGGTGGTTACACTGCTGGTATAGGAAGGAACAAGGTATTGCGGCTGACCAGAACCGTTATATTCATAAAAAGCGAAAAAATAAGTTGTTCCCGGTACAAGGTTAGTAATAGTTGTACTGCTGCCAGAGCTGGCATAAACCGTGAAATTTCCGGTGCCGGTAACTTCCCCACTTCCGAATGAAGCATTTACATTGTATTGATGGCTCATTACCGGATCTGCATTTACTGCCGATCCCTGGCGAACAACAATCAATCTTCGTTGCCCGTTGCCGTTAGTCCATGAAACAGTTGCTGTATTTGTTGTTACAGCAGAAAATACCGCATTACTCACCTGCAATGTTGGTGCTGATGAAGTAGATGCACTATCGGTTAAGAAACCAGACAACAGGTATTCGGTAGTTGCGCCTGTGCCGTTGTATTCAAACACTGCAAAAAAATACTGGGTAGCAGGACTAAGGTTGGTAAGAAAAAAACTGGTAAATGCACTATTGTAAATTACATATTCCCCTGCAGCAACCTGTTGCCCGCTGCCGAATGCAGTATTCGCAGTATAGTCAACCCCATTTTGTGGTAAAAAGGTTACGGCGGAACCTGCTTTACATACAATGATCCGTTTCGCACCGTTACCTGCCGTCCAGGCAATATTAAAATAACCACCATCTACCTGTGGGAAACTGAGATTTGAAGTAGGAATGGTGGGGGGACTGGCCATGGATTGCAATGCAATGAGTACTAACAATACGCTGTATAATTTTTTCATGTGTAAATTTTTCACACAAAAATGAATGAGTACAAAATGGGAAAACAGTGACTATGGTATGTGTTGAAGATTTTGATGAATGAATTGCACCTGAAAAACAAAAGGGGTAATTCAATAATGATATGGTTCGGGAATATTTAAAATGTGTAATGTTGTATGTAAAACAAACTTTACAGAAATGAAAGCAGAGAAATTAACTGAGGATGCAATTGGCAAATCGTTGACGTCATTAAAAAACTGGACCTACAGTAATCAAGGAATTGAAAAGCATTTTTTGTTTGCTGATTTCAGCGAGGCATTTGCATTTCTCACAAGGGTTGCACTGTTATCAGAAAAAATAAATCACCATGCAGAATGGTCGGGTGTATATAATAAAGTACACTTAAGGCTGAGCACTCATGATGCAGGAGGTGTTACGGTAAAAGATATAAATATGGCAACTGAAATTGATCAATTCTAACATTCGTTTGAAAAATATTTTACCGGCCTTTTCTTTTTAAAATAAAAAAGCACCGATTTGCCGGTGCCTGTGAAGAACTAAACTAAACAATACTAATCGCCTTCCCGTTGATGCAGCTTTCCTGTTGCAGCATTATCATCTGCAGTTATACCTGCATCGTTTGAAGGAAGGATTGTATATCCCGTATCTTCATCATTTTGCTCATCGCTTTTTTTCTGTTCTTCACAATTGGGATCAACAGCTTCTGTTTTATTCATTTTTTTTAATGGCTGATCTGTTGGCTTATTTGCATTTTTTGTTACCATAATTTTAGATTTAGGTAATGTAAAAAACAATATTGGTGCCATGGATCACACTGTATAAACCGGGTTGGTTTTACAGAATTTTGGGGAAATCACCGTACAGTGAGTATTATTAAACACAGATGCAAAAACGATTACAATTATTACGCATTCTTTATCAGTTTAGCTTCAGGCGCTCTTCTTTCCTTCTACAAAATACATTTCAATCATTCCTTTATTCTTTGCCTGTATTTTACCGCGGTGTGTGCAGATAAATGTATCTTTTACTATTTCGTAAGTAGTTTCACTGATATTCACTTTACCAACCTCACCACTGCTTTCCATCCTGGATGCGGTATTTACAGTGTCGCCCCAAATATCGTAGGCAAACTTTTTAATACCTACAATTCCGGCTACTACTGGTCCGGTGTGAATACCCAATCTTAATTCAAAATAGGGTTGTCCATTTGCGATGCGTTCTGTTTTATTCTCTTCTATAAATTGCACCATTTCCAAACCTGCACTTACGATATCCGAAGCATGCGTTTGGCTCGGTACAGGCAAACCGGCAGCGCACATATATGAATCACCAATGGTTTTTATTTTTTCAATATTGTATTTAGAAATGATCCTGTCGAAAGCACTATAACAATGATTGATTTCAGCAACCAGCTCTTCCGGCGTAAGTTTTTCACTGGCCAGGGTAAAATTCTTAAAGTCGGTAAATAAAACACTTACCAGGTCGAAGCTTTTCGTTTGTGCGGTTCCCGTTAGTTTCAATTCTTCCGCCGTTTCTGCAGGTAAAATGTTCAGCAATAACTCTTCGCTTCTTTTCTTTTCCTTGCTGATGCGATTGCGTTGTGCAAAGAAAACAACTGCAAACAACAGCACAATAGCAAATCCACCAATAAAGCTGTTACGTACAAGCTTCTGCCGCTGAATTTCTTTTTGCTGAAGTTCCTTATCCTTGTTAAGCAGGTTTATCTGTGATTCTTTCTTTTCAAGATCAAAAGTAAATTGCAGGGTTCCTAATTTTTTATCAGTATTTATATTGTAGATAGTGTCTTTTATTGCCAACAACAAATTCTGATATTTGAATGCATTGGAAAAATCCTGGTTTTTGGAGTACGCTATTGATAAACCTGAATAAGCATCTTTCATTTCCGAAACGTAATTCAACGGAACGGCCACTTCGAGTGATTGTTTATACATTTCAATGGCTTTAGCTACATCTCCCCTGGCCTCATATACCTGTGCCAGCCCTAATAATGATTGTGTCATATCAAGACGTGTATCTAACTTTTTTGAAATATCATATGCTTCCGTATGCATTTTTATTGCAGCATCGTATTCTTTCTGTCTCGTATATACACGCCCGATATAATTCAAAGCGTAGGGTTTGTTTTCTGTTCCTTCATAAGCACGTGCAGATTGGTTCAGATAATACAGAGCGGTGCTGTCATCATTCATCTTATAATACAATTCGCCAAGATTTCCCGCAGATGTGCCGATAGAATAATCGTCTTTTATTGCCAGGCTCAGTTTATACGCCCGAAGAAAATAATCAATTGCCTTTTTGTATGTTGCTGTTTTATTTGAATAAACGCCTC
Source organism: Bacteroidota bacterium (assembly GCA_018268085.1). Lineage (GTDB taxonomy): Bacteria > Bacteroidota > Bacteroidia > Chitinophagales > Chitinophagaceae > Ferruginibacter. Next base: position 22,753 of record JAFDXE010000031.1, on the reverse strand, counting down.
CAATGTTTGTTAATGAGGTAAGAATCCTTATCGTGTCGTTCAATTCTTCCGACATTTTCAGCGACTGCAAATAAAGTTCAAATGCTTTAGCGTCATCACCCTGATTAAAATAAACTGCTCCCTGATTATTGAGCATGTTGGCCACACCGCGTTTATCGCCGATTGATTTGTACACATCAATGGCCTGTTGTTCAGTAATCACTGCATCTTTATATTTACCCTGCAGGTAATAGCCAATACCCATATTTTTTAATGCCAGTGCTAAACCGCTTTGATAATTAATTTGTTCGGCAAGCGTTTTTGCCTCTGATGCAATGATGACCGATGTATCAGGATTGTCATTGAAATAGGCTTTACTCAATGCATTGAGAATAGTAACCCTAATTGAATCATTTATGTTTGTTGAGAGAATTCTTTTCAAACTATCAATATCACCTGCAAAAGCACGTAAATTATTAAATAAGAAAAACGACCAGCAAAGAAAAATTAATCGAAAGGTTTTATACATGTTACCGCTTACCTTTTAATAGTTGTAAAACTAAGCAATTGATATGACTGAATTGTATTTCTTTCATATCCATTTTGTAGTGGGTAATAAAAAGGAGGTCGTTTCCAACCTCCTTTTGCCTTCTAACTCGCTTTTATTACTTTTAGAACAATTCGTTGTTTACCCTGTATCACTTCAACATAATAAATACCACTCTTCCAGTTTCCGGTTTCAATAAGTACGTTACCATTTGGAATGGCCTGCTTAACAGAAACCAGCTTTCCTTCTGCACTATGAATCCTTACCGATACCGCTGAAACTTTATCATTGGTTTGTACCAACAAATTGAAATGCGTGGTTGTAGGATTAGGACTCAGTGAAGCCGTTAACCTGTCTGCTGTATTTCCGTCTCCACTCAAACTCGTAACAGGTAATGATTCGGTAGTTGTAATTGCCGGAGGAACATCACCAGCGCCTTTGGCTGCCGTACCGGTTCTTAAACAGAATGCATCCATCTTCATTGTATTGCAACCTATAGAACTCTGCACTCTTACTTTGGCTGTTCCAGCCGGTGCAGTTGCTGTTATGCTGTAATAGGCGAGCTGGTTGAAGTTCACATCAACATCACGGGTTACAGCTACATCTGTCTGGCTTAGTACCGTACCGGAAGCGTTTCGGAAAATCAGGCTTATTTTAGGACTGCATGAAATTCCTGCAGTATGTGTTCCTGCAAAGCCGCTAAACGTTACCGTTGTACCCGGTGCAATCGTTACATCCTGGTACACAAGGCCGGCAGATTTGGTAGAAAGTGATGTATTGAATCCATTCTTACTGGCACAGGCATTATACCCGGTACCGGTAGTGAATGATGCATTACTTGTTGTCCATCCGGTTGTTCCATTTTCAAAATTACCATTGGTTAACAGGTTGCCCGCTGTGTTGATACAATTACAATTTGGCAACATACCAAAATCATAACTGTTATTGGTGTTTGATGTGGTAGAACTTCCATCTGGTTCAGACAGGAGCGACAAGGTTATTGCCAATCCTCTTATTTCGTCATTTACCGATACAGATCCGTTATCATCATTATTGATATTATTATCAGGATCCGCTGCGTTCACCGCACTGCTGATATAGCCGGCAGGAACTACCGCTCCTACAATGTAATTACCAGGCGCCAGGTTACTGAATTTATAATAGCCGTTGGCATCGGTTGTAGTAGTGGCGATTGCTGCAGCATCCGCAATGTTATTATTATCCGAATCAGCATACAACTTAAGTGTAATGCTCCTTATGCCATTTTCCCCGCTGTTCAGGATTCCATCATTGTTGGTATCGTACCAAACTCTGTCTCCTAGAGCAAGTATGTTTGGCATAAAACCAGCATCCACAGATGTATTCGCCTGGCCTTGAGTTAGAATGATATTGGAAACAGTACCATTTACGGGATCGCTGTCTTTTGTATCATCTGTACCCTGGTTTGACGGAGCGGATGTAAATCCTGACGGTGTTGTAAACTGAACTGAATAAGTTCCCGGCGTTAACGCAGTGAAACTGTATTTACCGCTGCTGTTTGATGTAGTTGTAGACAGTACCGAGTTGCTGTTATTAAGCAGCTTCACCGTTACTCCGGAAATGCCGGGTTCACCGGAATCCTGTTTACCATTGCCATTATTGTCCCTGAAAACAAAATCACCGATAGATGAACATCTTGTTTCGGCAACAATGGTTACAACAGTTGCATTGGAGATACAACCGCTGCTATTCTTAGACGTTACATTGTAGGTTCCGGGAGCCACATTACTGAACGTACCATTGGTATTGGTATAACCCGAACCGGTAATACTAAAAGTAAGTCCGGTTTTAGATGAGGTTACAGTTATTTTTCCCGTAGATACTGAACAGGTAGGCTGTGTAACAGAAACTGTTGGGGCAGCAGGTACGGACTTAGGAGCTGATGTTCCGCTTCCATTTGAACTGGTACAACCATTTACCGTAGTCTTCACCGTATAAGTGGCTGCATTGGTAACCGTGATGGAAGAAGTTGTTGCTCCATTACTCCACAACAATGATCCGGTTGCCGTTGTAGCTAAAACCGAATTTCCACAGTTATTCGTTACCGTTACTACCGGTGCTGAAGGCGTTGATTTTGGTGCAGCAATACCGCTACCCAATGCACTGGCACAACCATTCACGGTTGTTTTAACCGTATAGGTTCCTGCTGTGCTAACCGTGATAGAAGAAGTTGTTGCATTGTTGCTCCATAACAATGATCCTGTTGCTGTTGTTGACAGTACAGATGTGTTATTACAATTATTTACAACAGTTACAACTGGTGTTCCCGGTACTGCTTTCGGAGCTGAAATGCCACTGCCAGATGCACTGGTACAACCGTTAACTGTGGCAGTAACGGTATAAGTAGCAGCATCATTTACTGTTATGGATGAAGTTGTAGCCCCATTGCTCCACAACAATGACCCCGAAGCTGTTGTTGAAAGTGTTGAACTTCCGCAACTATTGGTTACCGTTACAACCGGTGCTGATGGTATCGCTTTTGGTGCCGACGTTCCGCTTCCTGCAGCACTCGAGCAACCACCTATAGAATTGGTTACAGTATAATTAGCCGCATTCGTTACAGTTATTGAAGATGTGGTAGCGCCGTTGCTCCACAGTAATGAACCTACTGCAGAAGTTGACAAAACTGAATTTCCACAGTTATTTGTTACCGTAACAACTGGTGTTGCCGGTACCGATTTCGGTGCTGCCTCTCCACTTCCTGCCGCACTGGTACAACCATTTGCCGCCGTAGCAGTAACAGAATATGCTCCCGGAGTCGTTACTGTAATAGCAGGAGTCGTTTCACCATTGCTCCACAACAACGATCCGGTAGCGGTAGTTGACAATACCGAGTTACCGCAATTGTTGGTTACTGTTACCGCTGGTGCAGCCGGAACTGCCTTTGGCGCAGATATACCTATACCGGCGAGACTTGTACAACCATCCACTGTAGTAGTAACCGAATAAATTCCGGAACCCGTTGCAGTAATTGATGGTGTTGTTGCCCCGGTGCTCCATAGCAAGACGCCGGTTGCTGTTGTTGAAAGTGTTGAACTTCCGCAGCTATTGGTTACCGTTACCACCGGTGCTGCCGGACTTGTTTTTGGCGCAGCCACTGCTGAGGCAGCCGTACTTGCACAACCATTATCGGAAGCAGTAACAGTGTATGTTCCTGCCGATGTTACGGTTATTGTTGCCGCTGTTTCCCCGGTACTCCACAACAGGTTGCCTGTTTGAGTTGCTGTAAGGGTAGAAGTTCCGTCGCAGTTATTGGTTACCGTTACCTCTGGCATTGCCGGTGTAACCGGAACAGATAATGTTCCATTTTCATACACAGGTGTATAATTTGGAATGGCCTGCTGGAATACCAGTGCTGATGGCACAACCTGGTAAGTTCCTCCGGCAAGATTAGCCGTGCCCATATTCGTATTGCTGTTATTATACACAGTAAACACAGGACCACCAGCCACAACGTTGCTGTCTGCATCAATATATTTATAAATTGAATTTTCAAACGAATAAACAGGTTGCACCCCATTGCAAAGGCTGGTTGTATCTTTAGCTTTAACCGTTAATGCAGCCGGAAGGATGGTGAGGTTACCCAATCCGTATGTGATATCAAAGTTTTCATTTATCAACACACCAGGACCAATGTACCAATTACCCACGGTGTACCCAGTTATCATATTCATCGATTTATAGTCTGACAATGAATCATTCTCAGGAGCATATACATCCAAAGAATCAATAACCAGTAACACATTCTCATTTGTTTCGCCATTGAAACTACTGCTATTTACCGCAGCCCTTGCATTTACCGCAGCACGGGCATTCACCATCGCTCTTGCATTTACTGTTGCATTTCCATTTACTGCAGCCCTTGCATTTACAGCAGCTCTTGCGTTCACCGCAGCCCTTGCATTTACAGCAGCTCTTGCATTGCGCAATGTTCCGTTTGCAGAATCATCCTCATAATCATACAATGATTCAGGAGACAGCGGGATAAATGTTGTTGTGTCGTATGCTATTCCATTTACAGCAGCTCTTGCATTAACTGCAGTTTCACCATTTACAGCAGCTCTTGCACTGGTCATGAAACTCATGTTTGTAAATTCAGATCCGTTAAATACTTGGTTTGCCTGGCTTTCCTGTAAAAGAATTACAGCATCAGACATTGAATACTGATGAGAAGCATCCAGTGAATCTTTAAATTCATTTCTTTGTAGCGGATCAATATTTGAATCATCATACAAATAATTAAATCTTAATTGCTTTCCTTTAATTGCATCTCCATAAGTAAGGGTAGTATCTCTTGCTACTACCGTTAGCGGCAATCTTGTAATTGTTAATATTCCATCAACAAATCTATAATTGAATTGAGTTGAGAGTTGCTGTGCTGTCGGATTGTTCATATCTGTTACAATTGAACTTGCCCTCCTGTAGTACAAACCTATGTTGCTCAAGTTATTGGCAGAAGATGTAAACGTGATGTCGGTTAATCCGAGTTCAGCCAATGTGTATCCTGATTGTTCAAGTGGAATGTTATTAACAGTTACATCAATATTGTAGGCTGGTATTTTTTCTCCATACCTTTTTACAGCGTCGTTTACCTTCACGATTACATTCTTAGGAATGGTTCCGAAGAAATACAGCGAATCGCTAACACCACCATCAAGACCGCTAGGAGTAATTGGCGGATTGTAAATTGTAAGTGGTGGATTACCCAGGAACGGCGGAATACTTGCCGTTAATACGGTGCCGTTTGTTACAACCGCAGGTAATGTATCGTACTGGAATATAATAGACGCATTTGGAGAGAAATATTGTCCGTTAATGACAACTGTTACCGGATCCTGTCCCGGAACGAACGATGAATCCTGTAAATGGAAACTATCGATCAGCGGAAATGGATTGGAGAATGATCTTAATGCAGCGTCTGCCAACACAAATCCATGTCCCACATTTGTTTCACTTCCGCCCAAAGGCAATGACGTATTTTGCAACAAGGTCTTCATTTGCGTAGTGGTTAATGAAGTATCGTTGAAATAACGTTTGTATGCTTCCTGTATCAATGCACCTACCGCAGCGGCATGAGGCGCTGCTGATGATGTACCGAAGAAGTTAGGGAACTGATCATTGTCGTAGTTGGGAGCACCCAGGTTTACAGTTGTATTACCGCCATTTGGTGCGGCGATATCGGGTTTATTACGATCTACACCGTTAACCAGAGTTCCACCACGTGAAGAGAATGATGCAACAGTAGGTGTACTCACGCCGAACGCTGGTGTATTGGCGTAAAGAACAGCCGCAACAGAAATAGCACTTTCAGCATTTGCCTGCGCTATAACCGTACCTGTGCCCTGGTTGAAATTATCTATTGTTCCCTCACCTCTGAAAATTATATATTTGAATTTAACGCTTCCGGTTCCGGATTTTCTTGTAATAATGATCTTCGCATTTACCTGTGCTTTTACCACGAACGGCAATATTTCAAGTGGGTCACCACCCAGGTTGTTCCTGTTGAAACCGAATAAACGATTACCAAACTGGTCTACAAGAAAAATATCAAGATCGTTGGTTGCACCGGTTCCGTTACCTAGAGAATAGAAATCATCATCCCATTGTAATGCGATAGTGTAAGTACCGGCTTTTAAAGTTATTGTCTGGAAGTAATCGCCTCCGCCAAAGTTGTGTGCCGATTGGGCAAGGCCATTATAGTCTGCAGGTGGAGCAATCGGGTTGAATGATCCTGAATAGGACTTAACGCCATAGTTACCGGCAGATGTAAAATAATTTACACCGGTTGAAGTAACATCTTCTACTGCCTGTGCCACCACACCATCTTTAAAAAATGGTTCTGTTATATAAGTAACATCATCAACAATAATATTACATCCCGAATCCCTTAATGTGCGGATACCATCGGCAAAATTTCCTGCGCTGATAAATCCGGAACGGAACATCAGTTCAGCATCAGGCGCTACGTCATGTACAATTTGCAGCATTGCTCTTCCTTCATCTGTTGCACGACCATACGCATACTCAGCGGTAACTTTTACCGGCTTCGGATAATTCGGATTTCCTGTTCCGGGAAGATCTCCATTGATCACATCCAGTTGAGCGGGATTACCAGCCTGGGTATTGTAACTATCTGATAACACGCCCACTTTAATTCCTTTACCGGTGATCTTCCATCCCTTCTTCGCCAGGTCGCCATACATCGCTTTATCTCCGGCAGTGGTGGTTAAGCCCGTTCCTGCCCAGGTAAAGCCTGCGGCAATAGGCGTATAATAAGGACGAACATAATTGATCAGTTGCGGCAACAGGTTCAGTTTAGGCAAATTTGCTATGGGGAACATACCCGTAATGATCAGGGTTGTATCACCATTGTCGATGAAGTTATGCATACCGTATTCCGGCGTTTGCAGTAATGCAAGTAATGTTTCATATTGACCAACATTTGCAATTACCTCAATCAACACTTCACCTGCCTGGTCATTGATTAAGAAAATATTATTATTAGCAGTAGTATCAACCAGTGAATTCGGATAATTATACAACTGCGTCAATTCGGAGCCGATTAACACCGTAGTAGTATCATTTGTTGGTGGTTCGTAATAAGGAACGATACAGTTAGTAAGAATTACATGTAACTGTAAAGTTGCAGTGCAACCTACTGCGTCTGACACCTGGTAAGTATAATCGCCCGGTGAAAGGTTGGTAGAATCACTGCCTGTAATGATATAAGGCGCTGTTCCTCCCGTGATCAGCAGGTGTGCGTTACCGGAAGTTTGACCACTTTCAGTACAAACAATCAATGTATCTCCTGTTGCAGTTGTTACAGCGAGGTTACATGAACAGCCTGCATGAATGTTACCATCATAATCATTACAATCTGTATTATCTAAAATAAATCCATTAGGTTGAGAACAGGCATATACAGGATATACAGGGTTACCATATCCATCACCGTCCCTGTCACGATAATAAATGGTAGCCGGAGTTACAAATACATTCTGGTTACAGGTAGCTGTATTTCCTTCTGAGTCTGTTGCCGTCCAGGTTACAACAGTGTTTACACCTGTAGGGAAACATGCTGGTGCATTATTGGTTAAGGTTACCGTACCGCAACCACCGGCGGCAGTTGGGAATGGAGGGCCTACAATGATCACACCTATTGCTTTTGATATATCATTGCTGAATTGAAATTCCTGGCAGAAATAATCAAGCGATAAAGCCTGCGTGAGATAGTAAATACCGGGAGTTGACGGAGCTATGAATGACACATCTCTCGGTAATGCATACCCGTTATTAATAGAAGGTTCACACTGAATGGTTGTGAATGTAGAGCCTATACCAATACTTGTTTGTACAACACAGCCCGGGCAATAGCCATTAATCTGGTCAAATGCCACTGACAGATCGTAATGAAGCGACACTTCAGAACCAGCCGTTACTATTTGTGAATTTCCTCCTCCGTTTATTGACACATTTGAATACGTAACATTCCTGTCGGCATCAGAAACAACCGCTATCGCAGGAACTACGCCTGCAAGGAGCGGAATATCACATGCTCCGGTTGCGCTGTTCTGGCAAATGGTAAGATCAGCAGCACATTCAATTACAACCGGAGGACAAGCATTCAGAGGTTCTCCTACCTGGAAGTCGCTGAAAGTTGGTTCAGACCAGTCAGCAGTTAACGAATTTCCATTTACAACTACATTGTCCAGGTCAAACCAATCCGGTGCATCATATTTCTTTGCGGTGAAAATAGATGTATTGGCATCGTTGTCAACGTCGGCAGGATCCCAGTTTAATACCACATTATATCCATGAAATAAGGCGCCGTTGTTTTCAATATGCCAGGTACGATTTACGCTTTTATTTTCAACAATTCCTGAAGTAGCAATTTGCGGATGATCACCCGGCTCGGTGTGCGCAACAACGCCTCCAGCATTTTCGATGCTATTAAGCGTTAACGTTAGTGGAGCATACGCATCATCATCACCAATATCGAATTTTTTCGGAGTGCCGTCTGAGAAATATTGTTCAAGGTCGCCAACAACATAACTTGCTTCAGAAGCATTGAAGATACCTACATTGAATCCGGCAACAAGTTTTTTGCCACTGGCTACTCTTACTTTACCATGAAAAAGCTGTATGCCTCCGTAGAAAACAGTTTGTGTTCCCTGGAGGTTGATACCTGCATTGTTATCTATGATAAGCGTTCGAATTTGTCCGTCGCCCGATAAGGTTTGTTGTTCGCTTCCATTCATGTTCAATCCTCCTTCCTGGAAGGCATTGGTTCCGATATTTCCATCATTAGTTATAGAAGAACCTGTAAATCTGATCTGGTAAGGAGAAGTGAGGGTTGCGCCGGCACTGATATTGATAGATCCGTTATACACAGCACTATTGCTGGCGATATCAAAAGAACCGGCAAGGATATTTACTGTTCCTTCATTAGTAAAAGCCATACTTGAAGTCTGATCTGTTTCAAGTATTCCGGAAGCACCAATTCCTGTTTTATTGATAATACCTTCTGCTTTATTGTTGAAGGCAACATTTAAAGTTTCATCCTGTATCCGCATGGTTGCGCCACTGCCGGCTTGATTGTTATTGAAGTTAACCACGCCGTAGTTATTGAATACTGCATTGTCTCCATAGAATAATAATTCTGTATTCGTGCTTATGTTACAGGTTGAATAGTTGTTAATGGTTAAACCCGTACCGATATTACTTCCACCTTCAAAATTAAATACCGCACCATCATTTATATCGATGGTTCCAGGGCCAACCAGGTTGGTAAAATTACCAATGGTGAAGCTGGATCCGCTTTCAAATACAATGTTTGCATTTGCATCCACCCTCAATGTGGCAGTGCCCAGCGGGAATGAGCCGAAACACTGGAAATCGATACCCGGGCCATCTGCAATTTCCAATTCTGCTTCCCCGAGATTTATACTACCATTCTCAGTGATCACCAACTGATCTAGTAGTAAGTTGGAAACGGAGATCATTGCATGACGTACGGTAATGGCATTGGCCGACAGACCTGGAGCCTCTAATACCGGCACCCATGAAGTTCCGTCATATCTTTCCCAGTTGGTTGCTACGGTCCAATCACCGGCAGCAACCGTTCTGTAATCATTTACGGTATAATTACAACCCGATTGAATTCCTGATTCTCCATCATCACAATCTGTATTGTTGAAAACATATCCATCCGGCGCTTCGCAGAAATCTGCAACCTCTATAGAAGATGCAGGATTTCCGAATCCATCGCCATCAGCATCATGATAGAAGGTGAGTATATTCGGTATCGAGCATTCATTACCGGTAGTAACGCCGCCTGGAGCTACCCAGTTGGAAGTAGCACCATTTAAATCGAAGTTGTGTAATAAACCAGTATGACCGTTTCCACTGATATCCATCAAAGAAGTATTGCCAGTATTGTTGGCAGCAGCATAACCCATGTTAAAGTTATACCCTGCTATTAACCCAGCACGTGGTCCATTCACTTCACATGTGTAATTATTTGAAATTTCTCCTTCACACATTGCCCTGTCCCAGATTCTTAATTCATCCAATGAACCATTGAAAGAGAACAGATCATTAGCTCCAATACGAATGGCATCTGTTTGCGGATTCAGGTGAACAGTTCCTGTATTTATGAGAATACCATCTATGTACAAATTCACGTTATTACTTGCAGCACTTGAACGTGACACAGTAATCTGGTGCCATTGACCGTCTGTAATACTGCTGAAGTTTGTTACTGTTTGTACAGTGGATCCGTCATTCTCCTGGTAAAATACTCTGCCACTTCCGCCCTGGATAAACAGATCTGTATAAATTCCATGCGGATTGGCAGAATTGTTCCAGTTAAATATATGTCCCTCGAAGCTGGGGTCTTTTTTCACCCAAACCTGCAGGGTAAAATTATCAGGTCTTGCGAAATATGGTACAGACACATAATCATCCGTAAAATCAAAATTCAATGCAGCTCCCGCCAATAACGGCTGGCAGGTTGTTCCGGATATTACGCCACCCGGAGCTGTCCAGTTGGAAGATGTACCTGTTAATGCAAAGCCGTTAAGCGTTCCATCATTACCATTGCCAGTTGCATCATTTAATGTAGTTACTGCGGTATTGTCACTGCCGGCAATACCCTGGTTAAAGTGATAGGCTGCCGCCAAATTTGCACCGGAGGAAATTTCGCAGTTCAATCCATTTTGAATTTCCGCCTGCGATAAAACTTTTGTCCATATTCTAACTTCATCAATAGAACCATCAAACTCATCGCCTGCATATCCATTGGTGCCAATCCTGAATGTATTGCCGCCACTACCAAGGAATGAGGAAGGGCTGATATCCTGCCCAATCAAAACACCATCCTTGTATATTTTTCTTTCTTTGGTTACATTATCAAATGTACATGCCCAATGGTGCCAGTTTGAAAAATCATTGGTGATTGGAACCAGCAGATCATTATCCCAGAAGGCAAATCCGAATTTCGGCGCCCCCGAATTGGGATGGGTAAAACCTATATGCAACATTTGGTTCGTTGCCCCGGAATTGCCCTGTGAAAAAGCAACATCGTATTTAAGGAATGAATTGTGTTTTAACCACATTTCAACAGAAAATGATTTGTTTGACAGATCAACATTTGAACTGCTGACTGTAACCTGGTCATCCACACCGTCAAAGCTTAATGCTGCAGCAGGTGACAATGGACAAACCGTACTGTATGCTGTGCCAGCATCTTTGCCGGTGCTCCAGTTCGCATTCATATAAGCAGGGTTATCTACCTGTATACATGACAATGATGGGTTATCATAAGCAGCGAAGTTTGTAAGATTGCTGTTATTGCCATTTTTAATATTGAGGCTGCTTAAGGAAGGGCAACTATTAATAGCCATGAATGTGAGCCCTGTTTGTGCAGATAGATCCAGGCTACTGATCGCCATACCTGGGCTATTAAAGAAAGTTATAGCTGTATTGGCTGAAAGATCAAGCGATGTTATGGGGTTTGAGCCACACAACAATGATTGAAGCAGTAAGTTGTTGCTGAGGTCAAGACTGGTTAGACTATTAGTAGCACAAAACAGGTAGGTTAGGTTAGGAGCGCCGCTAAGGTCGATAGAAGTAAGTGAATTTGAGTAAGCAGTAATTTCATTGAGTGCTGTATTATTACCAATGATTAAGCTGGTTAATGAATTAGAATTACAATACAATGAAACCAGCGATGTATTATTAGAAAGGCCTAAACTGGTAAGTGAATTGTTATAACAATACAAAGATGTTAACGCTGTATTATTGCTAAGATCAAGTGTACTTAAATTGTCGTGATGGCAAACCAACTGCAGCAGGTGAGTATTAGCACTTACATTTAACGGAACAGAAAGTGGGTTATTATTACAGATAATGCTTGTAACATTTACAAATGCCTCAATACCTGTCATATCAGTGATGCCGAGGTTTTCCACATTAATTGTTCCGGAAAAGTCAGCCGCTTCTGTACATTCAATCTGACCATTGTCATTTACATCGATACCTGCTGTATTCAATAACGCAGTTCTGAATGCTGCATCCGGGATATTTACAAAACAGTTTCCGCCTTCCCCGATCTGGAATTCACTGAAAGAAGTGAGATCCAAAACAGACAATGATGTGGCGGTTACACCCTGAACAACAGGATAAGTCCATATACCTGCGTCCAGTTTTCCCAGGATAAAATTATTGAAGTTGGATCCATTGTCTGCTTTTTCCGAATCCCAGTTGAACACTACATCGCATTCTGTGAAATCGAGATTGTTATTGGTAAACTTCCAGTTTACATTTACCGATTTAGCAGGATTGATGGTTGAAGATCCGATCTCGCTATTGTCGCCATCAACAGCTTCCACGGTTATTTCCCCGGCGCCTGTAAAGCTTGGATCCAGCGAAACCGGTGCATAATAAAGTCCTTTACCAACAGGGAATTGTTTTACTCCCGGTGTTGCAAAAAACCGTTTTACCGGAACGGCCACAAAAGAAGCATTACTGCCTCCCGACACCTGCGCACCGTCGTTCAGGTAAAGCAGGTCAGTTCCGTTAATGATACCGTTTTGAAGATCGAGTATTTCGCCAATGGTAACCGTTGCGCCAACGAGGTTGATCCCGCCGTTATTTACGGTTAATTTGGCTATTGTTCCGGTGCCGGTAATGGTTTGTGCACCGTCGGAACTACTCATGATAAAAGGTTGTCCGCTGATAAGTCCATTATTGGTTACCTGGGGCCCATTGTATGGATAGCCGGCGTTGGAATGACTTAAGGTGGCGCCCGACTGAATATTAATATAACCGTTATCCGTTACGGTTGAGCTGTTAACGCTAAGCGTTCCTTCCGTAACACTCAAAACACCATTGTTCACATATTCTACCGGCGCATCAATGAAAGCTTCTGTAAAACCCTGTTTGGTAATGTTACCATCGGAAGAGTTATTTATTTTACCGGTACCATCGGTTCCTATTGTTACATTACTGGTTATAAGTACCGAATTGTAGTTGTTTAAAACAGACGTACCGTTCAGGTTAAAATTGCTAACCGTATTAATGGTTATGGTTCCATGGTTGTTGATCACCAGGTCTGACACATCAAATGAATCATGATTTGTATTTTCAATCCATGTTCCGGTAGGAGCAATTTCGAGCGTACCCGGGCCGGTGATGCTTCCGAAATTTCCGGTGCTTAGTAATCCATTGTTACCAATAATCGCCAATGCCCCATCATTGATGCCGATACTTGCAGTGTTAAAGTTGATAGAGCCTGTACAAATCAGGTCTGTACCCGGTCCATCTAAAACAACAAGATCCCCTTCACTGATACCAAGATCTCCTTCTATGGTGAGTTCATCTATTTGAATCGTTTCGTTACTGATGCTCACGTCTGTTCCGGCGGTAATGGTAACCGGGCCACTATTAGCTCCATTGGGTGCTTCAGTTGCTGAAACCCAATTGTTTCCGTTATCGTATGAAATATTCCAGATGCCCGGATTGCTCCAATCGCCGTTTGCGATGTTTTTGTAATCGGGCGTTCCGTTCACTTCACCTACAACAAAGTCGCCCAGGGCTCCGCCAGGAACTTCGATTCCAAGCAGTGAACTGTTATCATAACCATCATCACCCCTGAACTGCCAGCTAACACCGTTGTATTGTGCGGCCTTCAGGTTGCCATAATTCAAACCAGCATCTTCATCTTCTGAATTCCAGTTTACGGTAAGCAGGTATTGGGAAATCACGGCACCGTTTGATTCGAGGTGCCAGTAACGATTTACACTTTTGTTTGGATAAATACCGGAACCTGCAATAGCAGGATGATCTTCACCCGCCGTGTTGATGGTAATACCGCCGGAGGTGGTTACGAAGGGATTGATCAGTACAACAGGTGCATAAGCGTCTATATCACCTATTGGGAATTCATATAACACGGGTGAAGTAATATTTCTTTGAAGTCTTCCTACAACATAACTATTATATGTTGCCCCTGTAACAGTAGCCCCCGCCAGTAAAATTGCTTTACCCGGGGAAGCTATTAGTTTTCCTGTAGTGAATGTAAGTGATCCGCTAACCGTTTGTTCATTATTTAAGGTTACAGCAGAGCTATTATTTATGGTGAGTGCTGAAATGGTTCCGTTGCCGGTGATTGTTTGGGCGGTGGAGCCATTCATTTCCAGTTGATTAAAGGAAATGATACCATTATTATCTATCGTGGTACCGGAAAACCCGAGGTTCAGCGGACTGGTAAGGTTTGCACCCGGTGACACAGACAACGTACCAAATAAATTACCAACAGGATTAATTCCATTGATGGAAATGGCTCCCGTTGAAACATTTAATGTACCGAGGTTGCTAAATCGTATCTGCGCTGAGTTACTCAGGAAGGAGGTACCTGTGCCGCTTATTTTATTGATGGTGCCATTGGAATTATTGGAAAGTGTACATCCTGACGCTCCGTTATCGAGAAAGCCAAAATCACCATCTATCAGTATAGTGCCACCATTGTTGAAACCACACGGATTACCACTCATTTGAATATCGGCCTGCATGGTGAAATTGGTATTGTTATTCACTACACGCTGACCGCTAAGGAATGAAGTGGTTGTAAGATTAACGATGGCTCCGCTGGAAATGGTGGTACTGCCTTGTCCCTGCATGGTACCGCCTGCCCAGTTGAGTGTTGCGCCGGAGTTAATGACTACCAAACCCACCCCATCAAGGGCACCGCCGGCCAGCGACAGGGTTCCGTCAATACTGGCATCTGTGCCTGCGCCGTTTGCAACTACCAAACTTCCGGAAACAATGCTCAGTGTTCCACCTGCCTGTACGGTAAGCTGGTCTGCAGTTTGAATTCCGGAAACTGTAATCACGTGTCCAGGCTGTATCGTAATATTATTGTTGGCTGAGGTAGGAGGCAAAGTTGCAATTACCCAGGCCGAGCCATTATAAGTCATCCAGGTGGAAGCTGTTCCCCAATCGCCTGAGGTTACAGATTTGTATTCGCCGGTAGTTGCATTGCAGACAGCACCGGAATTCACACCACCAATTGCAACAAAATTTGATACGGATCCGGTAAGGCCAAAATTCGTTAATGCACCAGCCCTGCCGTTGCCGCTGTCGTCATTGAGTGTGGTAATACCCGTGTTATTTCCACTCGCAATTCCCTGGTTAAAATGATATACAATTTCAAGCTGCGCCTGCTGAATAGCCTCACATTGATAAGAAGCAAGGATTTCTGCCGGGGTGCGTTCTGCACTCCATATTCTTACTTCATCCATTTCTCCCACAAATTGCCTGTTAGCATCATTACTCCAGCTTCCCAATCTGAAAGGCAGGTTTCCGGCAACCGTTACCGGTGTTGGCACCACATAGTTTTCCTGCGGTGCTCCATTCACATACAAACGTACCCTTGCCTGGGATTTTGAATAGGAAGCCGCCACATGATACCAGTTTCCTGTTGTAAATACAAAGTTTGAGTAATAATCAACCGTTCCGGATCCATTTAATGAAAACAACAATCGTCCGCCATCGAACTCGAAGTGAATGCTCCCGGTGGTGGAAAAACTATTGTTCATGATAATAGAACGATATCCTGCTCCCAATGCGGATGGCCGTACCCATGCTTCATACGTAACATCATCTGTTGCCGGGTAACCGGAGGAAACAGCCACGTAATCGTTGATGCCATCAAAATTCAAAGAAGCACCTACCTGTGCATTTACCCGTGTTGAATTTAATAAAACAACAGCGATGATGATGATCAGTCCAGCGATGTGTTTGAATTTTGAAGCCACAGAAAAACGAGTAGAGGTGCTTGCAGTTAGTGTTTGCAGGTTCATGTTGGTTATTTTGTACTAGTAAATAGATTGGTTCTTGCGAATCAGTAGTTGGAATATGTAAGCTGCATTAGATATGCAATTTTCCGGGAGGTGGTGGCCAGACAAAAATATTGGAAATCAGGTGGGAGGCGGTAAAAATATATAATGTTTCCTTAATTACATAATATTTACAGATTAAATTTTCATTATACAAAAGAAATACTGGTTAACCATGGAATGGATACCCGGCCCGGAGTTATTCAACTGTTTGACCTTGTTTTCCTTTAATCTATTCATCCTCTCTATCTTTGCCGCATGAACTTCAGTTTCATTTCACCGAAAGAAATACTAACCATAACCTTTACATTGTTTGCCGTTATAGATATGCTGGGCTCGATACCGGTGCTGGCTTCGCTGCGGGTAAAAATGGGGGGAGAGATACGAAGCACGCAGGCCACGCTGATTTCAGGAGGGTTGATGGTGTTGTTCTTGTTGGTTGGAGAGCAGTTTCTTAATATACTGGGTATCGATGTACAATCGTTTGCCGTTGCCGGAAGTATTGTAATATTCATTATCGGGCTGGAGATGGTTTTGGGATTAGAATTTTTTAAGGCTGATAACAATCCAAAAAGCGGAAGTGTTGTGCCGATTGCCTTTCCGTTGATCGCAGGATCGGGAACATTAACTACCATTATGAGTTTGAAAGCAAACTATCATGATGCCAATATTTTAATTGCTATTTTAATAAACCTGGTGGTGATTTATACGGTATTAAAGTCATTGAAATGGATTGAGTCAATTCTCGGCCCTAACGGAATGATTGTTATCCGGAAGTTTTTTGGTGTAATCCTGCTGGCCATTGCCGTAAAAATTTTCGGAACGAATATCCAGGGTTTTGGAAAATAAAATTCCCGGGCAGGAGTATTGGTTACTTTTAGTCTTCATCGATTATCCTTTATCTTGCAACTTAATTGGTCTCGTAGTACAATGGATAGTATAAGAGTTTCCGAAGCTCCAGATCCAGGTTCGATTCCTGGCGGGACCACTATAAATTCTCTAAAACGCTAATTGTAATTTTTTGAACCGTGTCAAGAGTTAACGCTTAAACGATTTTATGTTCCATCGCTTTTGCTACGGCTTCTGTTCCAGAACTAACATGTAATTTTTCGTAAATATGGCTGATATGCGAGTTAACCGTTGGATAGGAGATATTACATTTATCCGCAATCATCTTATAACTCAATCCTTGTACGAGATAACCCAGAATTTCCTGCTCCCTTACAGAAAGATTGAAATCTTCTTTTTGAATATATGTGTGTTTTTTATTAAATAGTAGTAAAACCTGCCTGGCAACGGTGGGTGTCATCGGTGCGCCACCTTCTACAACTTCATTAATTGCTTCGAGCAATTTAGCAGGGGCCGTTTTCTTTAAAATGTAACCATCAGCACCAGCTACAATCGCACTGAATACTTTGTCATCATCTTCAAAAATGGTTTGCATCAATACTTTTACAGATGGATAATGAGATCTTACCAGTTTCAATCCTTCAATGCCGTTCACATATGGCATATCAATATCCATCAGTATCACATCCGGTAAATCAACTGCAATTTTTTCTACTACATTGCGGCAATCTGCAAATGCACCGGTACAGCAAAGTCCATCACTACTGTTCAAGAGCAATTGTAACAAGTCCCTTCTGGGTTTGTTGTCGTCGAATACTGCTACTTTGGTTATTGCCATGATACAAAATTGGTCTAAATAATTTTAGGATCAATCATTGATTCCAATGATTTTAACGAGTACTTAGTGTCTATTAAAACTATACCGGGAAGCTGAGTTTCAATACAGTGCCCTTCCCGTTTCCAGATCCTATTTCAAGAGTACCTTTCATTTCTCTTGCACGGGTGTGCATATTGTGCATGCCATTACCACCGAGCGATTCGAGGTTTGGTTCAGAAAAATCAAAACCACAACCATCATCTTTTATCACCATGGTAATTCTATCCGACTTTTTTTCGATGTCTATCCATAGGTTCCTGCAGTGTGCATATTTTACACAGTTATGAACGGCCTCCTTAAAAATGAGGTAAATATTTTTGCGCTGGCGCATATCCAGATTAATATTTGCAGAAAGTCCGCTTACCCGCATATGCAGGTTGATATTTTTTGGCTCGAGTAATTCAATGGCAAAAGCTCGCATGCGGTTGATAACACTTTCGAAGCTGTCGTTTTTTGTATTCACCGCCCAAACAATATCACTCATGGCTTCCATCATATCATCAGTATTGGTGCCGATCTGTTGAAGGAGTACTTCCACTTCAGCCGGAATGGTATTTAATTTTTTCTGAATTACAGCACTCGATAATGAAATGCTGCTCAAGGTGCTGCCAATCTCATCATGCAGGTCGCTGGCTATATTGTTTCGGATCGATTGCAAGCGGAGTACCTGTTTCAAACGGTAACGGTAAAACGCAAATATCAAACCCGCAATTGACATTGCCAGTGCGATCCTGAACTTCCAGGTTTGGTACCACGCAGGAAGAATGATCACTTTTATAGTTGCTCCCTTTTCATTCCAGTTGTAATCGCGACCGGCGGCCGTAACACGAAAGGTATAAGTGCCGGGGTTAAGATTGGTATAAGTCGCCTCGTTTTTATTTCCTGCGTCGATCCATTGTTTATCGTAACCTTTGAGATAATATTTATAATGTTTTGTTCCGGCATCTCTGAATTCTAATGCTGCAAAAGAAATGCTGAACATGTTCTTATCACTCGGCAGTGTAATGCTGTTCGCATAAGTTATCGGGCCATTAATGACACTGCTGTCGCTTAAATAATCAACAGGTTTATTGTAGATGGATAAGCCGGTAAAAATAATATCCGGCGCCCGTTCTTTTTTAAGTACTGCTGATGGATTAAAAATCACGCCACCTTCCACTCCTCCAAAAAGAAGTTCGCCGTTGGGGTGTTTGAAATATTCATGCCGGTTGAATTCATCCCCTGGTAACCCGTCGAGTATACTAAAATTCCGGACGACATTGTTTTGTGGATTTAAACAACTTATTCCCTTGTTCGAACTCAACCATATGTTGCCGGCACTATCACTTAGTAATCCATAAATAACATTGTTTGGTAATCCTTCTTTATCTGTATAATGTTTGCATTTTCCTGTAGCTATTTCAAACCGGTTTAAACCCGAACCTTCTGTACCCAACCATAAATATTTTCCCGGTTCCTTTGGGTCGGGAAGAATACTTAACAACTGATCACCGCTGAGACTGTTTTTATCAGTGGCATTGTGTTGCCAATGCTGCCATTTTTTTTTCTTTTCGTTGAAACTGTACAATCCCTGCAATGTGGCAAACCAGAATATTCCGCTGTCATCCTGCCAGGCAGCAGAAATAAACTGGCCAAAATGATTCTGGCTTTTTGCAGGTACAGGATATACTGCTTCTGTTTCGAGGTTGTCGTTATTAATACGCCACAATACCGGGTTGCCATAACTATTGAAAGCGCCTATCCATAAACGATTACTCCTGTCGGCAAATAAGCGAAAAGGCATAGCTGTCATGAAACCAGTTATTTCTTTCTCAACAATTTTTCCCGTTTGATCGTCATACAAAATCAAAAAGTGTTTTTTTTCATTCTCATTAATACAAATGATCCAGTTTTTACCGTTGCCTGTGTTTAAAAATTCACGTATAAGTCTGCCAACTTTCCATGTACCAGGGGGCAGCAGTTGTGTGGTTTTATTGGTATAGATATTAAAAAAAGCAGGGCCCTGTGGGGTTCGATACAATAAGGCTCCTTTATTGTTGTAGGAGAATTTCAGTTCTGAATCTTGTTTTATGTTTCGGAATAGCGTCTTTGCAGGGTCATACCGGATCAGCCCGTTGCCGGAAGTGCCCACCCATAAAATGTCATTTCTATCGATACAGGTAGTAGAGCCACAAACTCTTTTTATCGGCAACAGCGTATATGCTTTGCTGTTAAAAAAATAGCTTTGAACCGGGGAGGTAAAATAATAATTTCCATCGGGTAACCTTTCGATATGCTTTACCTTATCGTAGTTATCAGTAAACGCTATTTTTTTTATGATCTGCCAGCTTTCAATATTCACAATAATTAATTCATGTTTGTTTACAAAAAGCATTTCACTTTTAGTAGGCAATTCTGCCGGCTGGTAATCATCCTTGTCTACAAAGCCCGTGATTGTTGAAGAAAAGGATTTTATTTTTTTGAATGGTCCATTTCCTATTTGATTAAATACCAGGATGGAATCAGGAAAACAAAACCATAAACTGTTATCGGGCATCCATACGGAACTGTAAATTTTATCGTAATAGCTGCGACCTACTCCCGATAGCGATGGATCGCTTTCAGCCGGCAAAGATTGATCACTTTCAAAATAAATTGCGGACTTACTAAGGTCGGCAGCAGCGTAATTCCGTGGTGCTATTTTGCTTACATCATAAATGGCCATCTTCGAATCTATCACCATCAATTTCCCGTTCCTGTATTTAATGTAACTCACTGTATTGTTGGAAAGGGATTCATTTTTCTTTGGTAAGCGCACCCGGTAAAATTTTTCGTGTTTTTTATCAAAGAGGCAGAGGCCACCGGTGTTGGTGCCTATCCAGAAATTTCCTTTATCATCTTCCTGCAGGGCAGTGATGAAATTGTCGGGTAACGAAAAAGGATTGTCCTGTTGTTTGCGGTACACCGTGAAGTTGTAGCCGTCATATTTATTCAACCCATCCATTGTTCCAAACCACATCAACCCTTCTTTATCCTGTATAATAGAAGAAATCAATCCCTGCGATAAACCATCCTTTACCGTAAGCCATTCGGGGTGCATCACAAGCGTATCTTCCTGGGCATGGGCAGTAGTCATTAAGCCCGATGTCAACGCGATAAACAATATTGTATGGAATATAACCTTACGCAAAGCATCAGTGTAGCTACAAACCTATGTAAAAACCATTGAATCCAATGATAACCTCTTTTTCCGGCAATACAAATTCATTGGATTATACGATTGACAGGCAGTTGCTAACCTGTCATCTTTGTAATCCTAAATAGCCGGTGCAATGAAGCCCAAAAACACAGCCTGGTTTTCCTGTATATTAACTTCAATATTTTTATGGCTGAACCTGTTGGGTTCAGTTGTCATTGCACAATCAACTGCCGTTGAAACTGCTTCGATGGCGCAAAGCCAGGCTTCCACAGTACCATTAGCTTCACCTCCGGGATTTGCACCAGTGCATTTATTGGCACTTTATCAACCCAGGTACACCGTAGTTACTCCGGCTCTGTTTACTATTTCAGGGAGTGGGAGCGCTTCTGCCAGTTCAGGCATACCAACCAGTAATCCTGCTCCAAAGGGAAAAACGGTTTCAACATCAACCCCGCAATACCAACCATTGTCTGCATCGGCTGCCAATCAACAATACAAGCCGCTTCCGGCATCTGTAGTAAATACACAGAATGGGTACAGCACATTGCCAATGTTGCCACGGTCAAATGCGCCGCTCCCGGGCTCGAATGTAATAATTCCCGAACCGATAGCTATAAAGGGTCAAAGGTCTAATTATGATATTGCGCCACCAGGAAAAAATAATCTCAAACCACTTGCCGGCAGCAAGGTTCCTCTTCCAAAACCGATGAATAATACAGGATTGCAACCGGTTAATGCAAGTGCTGCATCAAACAAATCAAACAACATTGGCAACAGCAGGCCATTACCGGCAGTTCCCAAAAATAATGTTCCGGCTACACTACAAACTGTTGTCATTCCACGGCCGCAGGTGACAGGAGGAGGACAGCGAAGCAATGTTTCTGCCTCAACTCCCGGTTCGGTAACTGTAAACAACACTGGAAAATATGTTTCAGCACAACCACCAGCCAATAATTCAATAAAGCATCAATACGATAAAGTACCAGCAGTTTCCAATAAAGGCTATGAATCTGCCACTAAGCCACTATCCGCTTCCGGTAGTGCTACTTATCAAACACTGCCATTGAGAAAAGACGGATACGAATCTGCCACAAAACCAATATCTACTTCCGGAAGTACTACTTATCAAACACTGCCATTGAAAAAAGATGGATACGAATCTGCCACAAGGCCATTATCACCGTCAGCTTCTACCGGTAACAAAACTGTACCGGTTAAAAGCCCGACATATGATAAGTTGAAGACCCCTGCAGGTTATGACAATGCCCCTTCGCCACTAAAAAATTACCAGTCGGTTACTTCACCGTTAAGTCCGGGTGCATCTACAAAAAGTACTGCTGCGCAAACAACCTTCATCAATGATTACAAACCGAAAGTACCGGTGCCATCCAATGTAAAACCAACGAGCAGGCCCAATACCAGTAACTATGTTTCGGCACCCAAAACAATTGCAGGTTCAACTTCCAAATCGGGCAGTGTTGAGTTAAAGAAAGGATCTCTTACGCAAGGATCAAATACTAAAGGAGCGTTGCAAATATCGAAAGCTACGCAAGACAAGATAAAAGCAGATAAGGCAAAAGAAGCAGCTAACCAAAAAGCTTCCAAACAAAAAAAAGCAACAATCATCAGAAGTAAAAAAGGATAAAAGATTTTTTAAAAAGTGTTCAACTCATGATGCGTAAACTATTCTCTATAATGATTATCCTGCAGATAGCAATTAACTGTTTCGGCCAGTATGCGGGTAAATGGACATTAACGAATCCTTATCTCTCCCGCATCGATGCGGCTTATCCTTTTAATGAAGATTATATTACCCTTATCAGCAACAGGAATATAATTTATATGCCGATTGTTGAATCGCCGAATGTAGCTCCGCTCACGGCATT
>JAFDXE010000030.1 GCA_018268085.1 Bacteroidota bacterium | reverse complement strand
CGAATACGTTCCGCGGACTTCTGCGGAGATTACTTTTTGATTTCAAGCATACCTTTACACTTATCAGCGAAATTCAGCGGTAAAAAATTTATCGCTGACAAGCGCTGATCTCATACGCTGATGATCGCAGGATACAATCCCTGTTTAATAACGCCTGGAAGATTTCAATTAAATTGTAAATAAAAAACTTGTACACCGATTGCCATTTCAAATCTGTGGCAAATGAAATTTAATACCCTCACGAAATAGTTGTACATCCGAATTGCCTGAGGTGGTGAGTAACATGCTTATAATGTAACAAAATCCATTCATCAAAATTAAGCGGGCCGAAAACCGGGTGTACAGTTGTTTGATTTTTATCCGTTTCAAAATACCTGAAAAACGCATCAATCGATTTTTCCAATTTGTCAATAGCAGCCTGCATACTTGCTGTTCGCAATGCCAGCGGTTCTTCCGGCACCACATTTTCAGGGGCTTTTGTATTTTCCCTGAACTGCTTATCACTAAAAATAAATGCTCTGAATTTTGGAAGCTGCTCTTCAGGAGTTACGCAATGCTGGTCACCTTTTCCTGCTGATACATCAAAAAAATCAGCCGTATGTTCAATCATCTGTTGTGCATTCATCTTGCCCCAGATACCAACTTTTTCGGGTTGAAGTGTTGCTAATAATGAGCACAATTCCCTTTGTATAAATAATACTTTGTCCTCAGCCATATTTTCTCTTCAAATTAGTTCATGCAGGCATCAATTTCTTTACAGAGATCATTAAAAATCTCATCAATTGTTCCTTCGCCCTTAATGATCTTCACTTTTCCAAAACGATGATAATAGTCAGCAACGGCAGCAGTTTTATTATGGTATTCTACAATTCTTGCACGAATCACCTGCTCATTGGTATCATCACTCCTGCCACTGGTTTCTCCTCTTTTCAACAAACGTTTTACCAGTTCATCTTCCGAAACCTCCAACGATACCATCAGGCAAATCGTTGCATTTTTTAATTCCAGCAATTTATCCAGCGCTTCTGCCTGTGCCGATGTACGGGGAAAGCCATCAAATAAAAATCCTTTTGCCTGGGGATTCGAATCAAGTGCCGAACTTATCATTCCAATTACCACTTCATCCGGAACCAACTGGCCCTTATCCATTAAGTTTTTCGCTTCCAGTCCCAACGGGGTGTTCCTCGCAATTTCTGATCGCAATAGATCACCAGTACTTAAATGTTTTAAACCGTATTTCTCAATCAGCTTTTCGCTTTGCGTACCTTTTCCACTGCCCGGGGGGCCAAAGAGTATTAAGTTGAACATATTTTATCTAAACTTCTGGATGAAATAAATTGCCCGATTGTTTTAGAACGCTGCAAAACTAACTAAGCATTTTTAAACCTGAACATTTTTAATCTAACAGACACAATCCAATAATAAAATGCAGTTTATTCAGTAAATATAATATTCTTGTACTATTTATCCGGCTTTAATTGAATAAATCGCAAATTTAAAACTCAAAACATCATGTGTAATTTGCTTAAACAATAGAATGACTTAATATTCCAGGGAAATTATTACTGCTGTAGCCGCATTTTCCAAACGTCGGGCCCCTTTCTTATTCTTTACACTGCCTTCCAATTCCTTATTTCCTATCTCATATTCCTTACTTTTGCGGTTTCAATCAATACCTCAACAATTGTATATATGAGTAAATTAAAATTTAGTCACCTGGCCGACACGCTCATCGCTTCAGAAATCGTACGCCTCGGAGGCGCTATCAAGGAAAAAATTAAAAACGGTGAACATATATACAATTACACCATTGGCGATTTCGATTCTTCACAGTTCCCTATACCTGAAGGTTTACTAAAAGAAATTATCCAGGCATACAAAGATGGGTACACCACCTATCCGGGCGCAGAAGGCGAACTTGATCTTAGAAAAGCCGTAGCAGATTTTATCGAAAAAAACGAAGGCATACATTATACGCCACAGGAAGTACTGATTTCCTGCGGTGGCCGACCATTAATCTATTCTATTTTCAGGAGCATTGTTGATAAAGGCGATAAAGTGATCTATCCCGTTCCAAGCTGGAATAATAACCACTATGCCCATTTTACAGATGCAAAACATGTAGTAATTGAAGCCACTAAAGAAAATAACTTCATGCCCACTGCCGCACAAATCGCCCCTCATATAAAAGGCGCAACCCTGCTGGCACTATGCTCCCCTTTAAATCCTACCGGTACTGTTTTCTCAAAAGAAGAACTGGAAGCTATTTGCGATCTGGTTATTGCAGAAAACGAAACAAGACCAGAAGGCGAAAAAAAGCTGTACCTGATGTACGACCAGATTTACTGGACACTAACGTACGGCAATACCCGACATTACAACCCGGTTTCATTAAGACCACAAATGAAAAACTATACCGTATTTGTTGATGGCATCAGTAAATCTTTTGCCTCTACAGGCGTACGGGTGGGTTGGTCGCTTGGACCTGCCGAACTTATTGTAAAAATGCGTTCACTAAACAGTCACATCGGATCATGGGCACCCATGGCTGAACAAAAAGCTGTAGCAAAATTTCTTTCCCGCGATAGCGAAGTACAGGAATATTTAACCGGCTTTAAAAGTGAAGTTGAATACCGGCTCCAGAAATTATACGAAGGGTTTAAGCAATTAAAATCGGAGGGGTTTTCCGTTGATGCCATCATTCCACAAGCGGCTATTTACCTTACTGTACAAATTGATTTGGTTGGAAAACAAACCAGCGACGGCAATGTACTTGAAGATCAGGCTGCTGTTACAGAATATTTGTTGAGCGAAGCAAAACTGGCAATGGTTCCATTTGGATTTTTCGGTGCAGGCAGAGAAAGCAACTGGTACAGGCTTAGCGTAGGTTGCTGTAAAAAAGAAGAAATTGATACAGTATTTATCAAATTAAAAGAGGCGCTGAAAAAACTGATCTGAGATCGGGCAGGCAGAAACGTTAGTTCTTATTATTAAGGAAAACAAAAGGCTGATCTTTTTTCCTTCGTACATTTTTCTTTATGTCAACCGGGTTGCCGGAGATCTTATATTTATTGAGGTCGATCAATTCGTGTGCACGGGTAAAATTTTCCATCCGCTCTACGGTGTACAGCAATTCATGCAACCAACTTACCTCCTGCTCAATAGCCTGGGGAGTCATCAGTTCCTGTTTGAATAATACCAGTAAATCGCGGTTAGATTTGTTCATTCTTTGAACATTTTTATCTGACACCGTATCCTACCATACCTGCACAACTACAATGCCCTTTCTTTGAAGATGAGCAACCCGTTGCAACCAATGTAATAGCGATTAACAGAATCGATGCCAGTTTCAATACTTTTTTCATAATAATCAGGTTACCAAATTAAACTATTTTCACAAATAAATATTGCCTTTATTGAATGAATCTTGGGAAAATTAACAAAAAAAAGCCGGAAAAGCGGATTTTAATTGCCCCGCTGGATTGGGGCCTCGGTCACGCTACCCGTTGCATTCCCCTCATAAAATTATTGATTCAACTGGGAGCAAAACTCTTTATTGCTGCTGATGGCGACATTGCACAGCTCCTCCAAAAAGAATTTCCCGGCATAGCAATATTACGGTTGAAAGGATACCAGGTACAGTACAGCAAAAACAGGAATTCATTTTTTCGAAAAATGCTGAGCCAGGCGCCCTCAATCATTCGCAGCATCCGGAAGGAAAATAAATGGCTGCAAAAAACAATCATACAACACGAAATAGACGCTGTTATTTCCGACAATCGCTTTGGTTTACATTCAACAAACATTCCGTCGGTATTCATAACACACCAGTTACACATTCAAACCGGCAACCCGCTCCTGAACAAACTTGCTCAGCAAATCAACTACCGTTTTATCCATAAATTTTCGGAATGCTGGGTACCTGATTCAGCAGGTAATATTAACCTCGCCGGAACTTTATCTCATCCCGATCAACTGCCTTCCATACCCGTAAAATATATCGGTGTCCTGTCAAGATTTCATCTGTCTGCAACAACACAAAATATAGATATGCTGGTCTTAATATCGGGACCGGAACCGCAACGCAGCCTCTTCGAAAACATATTACTCGAACAACTTATTTCCCGGGAGGAAAAAATAGTAGTCGTTCGTGGACTACCGGGCGCTACTACACTACCACCTGTTCAGAAAAAAAATATTACATTTTATAATCATTGCTCGGCAAACGAACTTAACCAACTGATCCTGCAATCCAAATCAATTATTGCAAGATGCGGCTACTCTACCATCATGGACCTGGTTAGTTTACAACGGGGCGCCGTGTTGGTGCCTACACCCGGACAAACAGAACAGGAATGGCTGGGAAACTATCTTGCTGATAAAAAAATATTTATTACAGCAGCACAGGAAAAATTTAACCTGCAACAGGAACTGGAAAAATTAGATACGCTACCGGGAAACCCGATCTTGTTTACAACTTTGTATGAAGAGGTGGTTACCGAATGGTATCATCAACTATAAACCAGCACTATCATCTGAGGCAATTACCAAACCCTGCACATTTTTATTGTTGCTGCCTACAATACTTTCACTCCGTTTTGCATGATAAAGAAAATCAGCCTTGCCTTTTAACTTATCTGTTAACTCAATGATCGTTGAAAAAGTAAGCGGGGATTCACAAAAAATAATTTTCGCAATTTTATTTCGTTTAACAATGGCTGCAATATCACCAAGGCTTCCGGAAGCAGGATTTTTATCATGACTATCCAACGCTATTCTGCCCTGGATGATAAGCGGATCTGCAGCATGCTTTATCAGGCCAATCATTTCATTAAAATATTGCTGATCTGCCACCACAATCGTTTCCCGCTCCTCAGGTTTCATTATCTTCTTCCGGCTCAATATTTTCTTACTATAATATAACAGGTAAGCCATTAATTTACTTACATGAATTGCAGGCTTCATCAATAACTTAATTCCACGCCGGTGACGGTAATGTTTTTTTACAAACAACTGCATGGCTTCATAAAAACGATGGATGTAAGCCGGCACATCTTTCTGTGCACTTTCACCCTTAAAATGAATGATGGTAGTTTGAGGAAAATAATAATTTTTAAAACCGGCTTCCTGTATGCGCCAGGAAAAATCTATATCTTCTCCATACATAAAAAAATCTTCATCAAATCCTTTCACCGCATTCAAAGCCCGTTGATGCACAAACAAAAACGCTCCTGCCAGTACATCGGTTTCATGGATATCATGCTCCGGCAAATGACCGGCATAATACCTGGAGAATTTTGCTGAATAGGGAAACAATTTTGTAAAACCAGTCATCCTGTAAAACGATGCGGCCACAGAAGGAAAGGATCTTTTGCTTTCTTTCAAAAAATAACCGGCCCCATCGATCATGCGTACACCCAACGCTCCGCAATCTGCTGTTTTGCGAACAAACGCAAGACATTGCTCAAAACAATCTTCTGCAACAATTGTATCAGGATTTAAGAACAATACGCACTCACCTCTTGCATCCTGCAATGCACTGTTATTGGCTTTTGCAAAACCTGCATTTATATTGTTCCATTTGAAAATTACTTCAGGAAATTTTTTTTCGAGATAGCTCCTGCTTCCATCTGATGAATTATTATCCACCACGATAATTTCAGCCCGGATATTACGAGCGGCATTGATCACAGAACATAAACATTGTTCCAGGAAATATTTTACGTTATAGTTTACTATGATTACAGAAAGATCCAAACAATAGAATTTATTACGCTTATTCGTTATTACATCGCAATATAATAAAGAACAGATGCAGGAAGCATTATTCCATCCTGTATCTTTGCCGCATGTTACAAACAACGTTACTCAATGCCGTTCATGCGGGCGCTGCTCAATTGCAAAAATTTTTCAATAACGAATTCAAGATCTCCAACAAAGAAGGAATAAACAACCTGGTAACGGAAGCCGATCATGCCTCGGAAAAAGCGATCATCGATGTAATACGAAACGTGTATCCCGATCATTTTATATTGAGTGAAGAAACCGGCGCCATTCCGTCGGAAAGTGAATATAAATGGATCATAGATCCAATAGACGGAACAGTGAATTTTGCCAATGGCATTCCCATTTGCTGCGTAAGTATTGCGGTAGAAAAAAACGGGAAGATGATTTTGGGTGCCGTGTACAATCCGCTCATGAACGAGTTGTATGTTGCTGAAAAAGGAAAAGGCGCTACACTTAACGATAAAAAAATTGCAGTAAGCAATAAAACTGAAGTGATTAAGAGCTGCCTCGTTACCGGATTTCCTTATACTTATCTTGATACGGAAAACGGCCCTTTGCAGGTATTCGAAAAATTAATCCGCAAAGGAATCCCGGTGCGCAGGCTGGGAAGTGCGGCTATTGATTTATGCTGGGTTGCAGCCGGAAGATTTGATGGATTTTACGAACATAAATTAAGTGCGTGGGACAGTGCAGCCGGTTTTTTAATCGTAGAAGAAGCAGGCGGAACGGTAACGGATTTCGCCGGCAACTATTACTCCGCTTACCAGCCGCATATTTGTGCCACCAATGGAAAAATACATGCTGAATTACTGGGCATCGTTAACGGAGCACAGGTATCGTAATCAAAAAATGCCCGTGTACATTACATATTGCATCGGCCAGTTAAAAAAATTTTTATGGAAGAAAGAACTGAAATATCAACGTTGGGTGAATTTGGATTGATCGATCATCTTACCAAAAACAATGAAACAAAAAACATTTCCACTTTATTATCGGTTGGAGATGATGCCGCAGTTATAGATCATTTCGGCAGGCAAACGGTGATCACATCCGACCTGTTACTCGAAGGCATTCATTTTGATCTTTCTTATACGCCCCTCAAACATTTGGGTTACAAAGCGGTGATCGTTAACCTGAGTGATATTTATGCCATGAACGCAACACCCACACAAATCGTGTTGAACATTGCATTCAGCAATCGCTTTAGCCTGGAAGCACTGGATGATTTTTACAAAGGTGTGTACGCTGCCTGCGATGCGTATGGTGTTGATCTTATTGGTGGAGATACCAGTTCTTCTCAACGTGGATTCATCATCAGCGTTACGGCTATTGGTGAAGTTGCACCTGAAAAATATGTAAAAAGAAGTACGGCACAGGTGAACGATTTAATTTGTGTAAGCGGTGAACTTGGCGGCGCCTTTCTCGGGCTCACCTTGCTGGAAAGAGAAAAAAAGATCTTTGCAGAAACCGGCGCACAACCCGACCTCGAAGGACAGGCACATATCGTTGGAAAACTGCTGAAGCCTGAAGCAAGAAAAGATATCATAGAATATTTTTCAGAAGAGAACATCGTGCCCTCATCAATGATTGATATCAGCGACGGACTGAGCAGTGACCTGCTGCACATTTGTAAACAAAGTAATGTTGGTTGTGTATTGTATGAAGACAAACTTCCATTCAATGATGAAGCAAAAGAATTCGCTTATAAATTACAATTAGATCCAACCGCCTGCGCACTCAGTGGAGGCGAAGATTATGAGTTGTTGTTTACGGTTCCGCAATCCTACTTCGAACAAATAAAAACAAATCCTTCCATCAGCATTATTGGCTACATCACGGAAGCAGCAGAAGGAAAACACATTATTACCCGTGGTGGTAACAAACATGAATTAATTGCCCAGGGCTGGAATCATTTGAAATAATTTTTTGAAGAATTATTGTATAAAACAATTCCTGTTTTAAAAAAACTGTTGGGTTGAACAAGTTACAATCAGGATGTAGCAGTAAAATTATATCCTAATCGTCCTCTATATTTTTCGGAGAGGACTGGGTTGAGATACTCTCCTCTAAACTCCCCCAATCAACCTTATCCAAAAAAATTACCTGCACCGTTGATCCTATCCTGCTTACCAGCACCGCACAAACCCTGTTGTTGTTATCTACTCTATTGTATAAATTTCCCGGTGTATCCAAACAATCATACATACTGCAACCAAAACCAATTCCACGCCGGCACATCCCATTGCGCTTATCTGCAATTTCTACGCAAAACCTTTTTCCTGCACTACTCAAACCAGGTGAACGGTATTTTGTAAATGCTGCTATAGAATCCCATTGCTGAACAGCAATACGGATCATATCTTTTCCGTCTCTTGTTTTTTCTATAACAAAACGATTACTATTTACAGTGAACGCAACTGGTTGCACCTGCGTTCTTGCATCGGCAGGCATCATTAAAATGAATACGAGTACCGGGAAATATATTTTCATATTGAACAGATTATACTGTAAAGATTCATTGTTTATGTAAAAGCATCACCTTGCAGGACGGGAGAAAATCACCGGTAATTTGATTTTTTTACTGCCGGTTTGATGATGTAGCCAACACATCCGGCGGTTGCTTTTCCTTCAATATTGCGGGATAAAACTTATTTAGTAGAAACAGTATTCGATTAAGTTTACCTGAAAATTATTTGTTATGAAAAAGAATCAAACCAACAAAAACTACAAACTACAAATTGGCGGAAATATCCGTAAATGGAGAAACCTCAAAGGCATCAAACAAAAAGAACTGGCTACATCACTCGAGTTATCGGAAGCCGCTATTAGTAATATCGAAAACAATCTTACCGATATTACATTAAGTCAACTGGAAGATATTTCTCTTGGCCTTGATGTGCCGGTTGAAAAATTATTCATAGATCCTGAAGTAAATGTTGTTCTCCCGAAGAACGCCATGAAAATAACGAGGAAACAACCTGAGCCACAGCCCGATGCCGACCTGGTAAAAGCTGTAATTACCAGCATCCAGAAAAAAGATGAACAACTGCACACGATCATGCAAAATGTTTTGCATACCATGACATCACTGGTAAGTAAACAGGTTTTGTCAACAGATGCATCCAGGCGCTAAGCAGGATATCAACAGTAACATCACTGCAGTTGAATACACATACAATATGCATGGGCGATTGACGTTTCGTTAACGTAATTATGTTTATTTTGAGTGCGTATTCGCATTACTGATATGAATAAATTCTCCGCCGGAATTATTGCTATAATTTTTCTTCTGTGCTCCTGTTCCGCCGGCAGAAATACCTATTCTCCTTCAAAGAAATTTGATCAGCAACACCTGCAGGAAGATTACAGTTTGCTCAGGAAAATCCTGGAACAAAAACACCCGTCGTTGTATTGGTACAGCAGCAAAGACAGTATGGATTATTTCTTTTCCTATTACTATGCTGCCATAAAAGACAGCATGACGGAACAACAATTCGCCTGGCAAATTCTTGCGCCGCTTGTAGATAAAATAAAATGCGGCCATACCAGTGTGAGCATGAGCAAAGCCTATGCAAACTGGGTGGCCGGAAAAACATTTCCCTCTTTTCCATTATACATGAAAGTGTGGAATGATACCATGCTTACCATGATCAACCTGAACAAAAACGACAGCATTATAAAAAAAGGAACCATCATCACGGCAATCAATGGTAAACCGGCGCACAGCATCATCAATGAAATGTTCAACTATCTTCCCCAGGATGGAAATGCCAATACGATCAATTATATAAGGGTGAGTGCAAACTTTCCTTATTATCACAGAAACATTTACGGACTTAGTAAGAACTATGCAATAGATTATATCGGCCCAAACAACCAGGTAATGCACACAAGCATTCCTGCATTTGGTTTACAAAAAGACAGTGCTCAAAAAACAAAAACAGTTGCAGCACCCGTAAAAATCAAAAAACAAAAAAAGCCGTCCCGCCAAAAAAGGATGGAAGCATTGCGTTCATTAACCATCGACAGCAGCAATACTTACGCAGTGATGACGATTGGCAGTTTCACCAAAGGTCACCTGCGAAAATTTTTCCGGCAATCCTTTAAAGCGTTGAATGAAAAAAACATCAGTAACCTGATACTCGATGTAAGGTTGAATGGCGGCGGACGAGTGGCGCTATCTACCCTGTTGGCCAGGTATGTAAGCAGGCAAAAATTTAAGGTGGCCGACAGTCTTTTCAGTCCATCCAGGTCGCTTGCGCCTTATACCAAATACATCAAAGGGAAATTTTTCAACAACATTGAAATGTTTTTCATCTCAAAGAAAAAAAGCGACGGCAATTATCACATCACCTATCTCGAGAAAAAAACATTCAAACCCAAAAAACAGCCTCACTATAACGGCAAGCTGTACGTGCTAACCAGCGGTCCTACTTTTTCCGCTGCAACCTTATTCTGCAATATTGTAAAAGGACAGGAAGGTATAACGCTTCTTGGTGAAGAAACAGGTGGCGGCTGGTATGGCAACAATGGCATTATGATACCTGATATTAAATTGCCGAATACTAAAATTACGGTGCGACTGCCGCTTTACCGGATGGTACAATACAAACATCCCGAACAAAAAGGAACCGGTATTGTGCCGGATATTTATGTAGGCACCAGCTATGATGCACTGATGAAGGGATATGATATGAAAATGAAAACGGCTATTGAATTAATAAGGGCGAATAAACCCTGAGTGCGTTCTTCCATCAATATCTCCGGTAATGGATGTTAATGTTTTATTTCTTCCGTCATTTCCGTCAATGTCTCCGGTACGGGACGTTGACGTTCTTCCGCCAATGTCTCCGGTAACGGACGTTGATGTTTTATTCTCTTCCGTCAATGTCTCCGGTACGGGACGTTGACGCCTTATTACCCCACTTTTCTTCCATCAATGTCTCCGGTAAGGGACGTTGGCGCCTTATTCCCCCATGTTCCTTAGTTTCTTTTTCAATCCCATTTTCCTAATCATGCAGGATCCTGAACTGATCTGCGTCTTTAAGAAATGGAAATTTTGTTCTAACCTCATCGAGCTTTTCTTTTTCCAGCGTTATGGTAAAAACATCTTCTTCATGCGCCATGTGATACAACACTTCTCCCAATGGATCAATCACCAACGAATCGCCGCTGTAATAAATGTCGTTGCCGTCAAGTCCAACCCTGTTAACCCCTACTACATAACATTGATTTTCGATAGCCCGTGCACACAATAATGTTTTCCAGGCATGACTTCTTCTTTCGGGCCAGTTGGCAACATACAACAGCACATCGTATTCTGCACCGGCAGTATCGCCAGGCTGTTGCCTTGCCCATACCGGGAAACGAAGATCATAACACACCTGCATATTCAGTTTCCATCCTTTCACAGAAGAGATCAGCCGCCGGGATCCGGGTGTATAATATGTTTGCTCGCCGGCATAACCAAAAAGATGACGTTTATCATAATAGCCGTATTCCCCATTGGGTAACATCCAGATCATCCGGTTGTAACAGGATTCCCCATCGTTAATGATCAAACTACCGGTAATGATTAGCCGGTTTTCGCTGCTCATTCTTTTCATCCACTGCACAGAAGGTCCGTCCATAGTTTCGGCAAGCGCAACTGCATTCATGCTAAACCCGGTGCTGAACATTTCCGGTAAAACCACCAGTTCGGTTTTTTGCCGCAGATTACTGATCTTATCTGCCAGCATATCCAGGTTGGCATTTTTATTTTCCCAATGAAGATTGGTTTGAATGGTGCTGATGGTTAAAGTAGACATATATCAAATGTAAGCACTAAAAACATGATGTATAACAAAGCACAACCCGGCAGGGATATAAAATGCGGCAACGCAACCTGTGCTATCAATTGAAATTAATTCCATTTCCCTTTACTGAAAACCGCCAGTAAAATAAACAACAAATACCCAACTGCAGGTAAGGCAATAATACTGAGCAATGCTGTAGCAACAGTTGGAAAATGCAGCCGTAACCCGATACTTCCTAATAACACCGCAGCCAGCACACACAAGATCATCAGCCATAAAAGAATATTCCTGTCGGATACAGAACCATCTGCCATTCCTGTGAAAAAAAAGTACAGCACAACAAGTGCAGCCAGCCCGTCAATTCCCCATAGTATTTTAAACAATGTCATAAAAAGTAATTAATGTATCCGGCAATTATTTTTCAGGTATCATATTCATTTCTGCGCAGGAAAAAAATAGCATAGCGTTGTAAGGAAACATTCTTCCATTAATACAGCACTACTGCATTTAAAAATCACAAGTCCAGAGCAAATGGCAGATCATATTCCTTCACCATTTCTTTTTCTTTACTCCGCACTTTTACCGCAACTTTTGCTTTCGGCTTTTCCCCCGTAACAAGAAAATATTTTATATAGGTATCCTCATAAACCATCCAGCTATTATCTTCAATGAGATACTCAGCCTGGTTGGCTTTCTTCGCAGCATAAGCCCAACGTTCTGCATGTAAAGGTTCATAATTGATAATATGCCCGAGTGAATAAATCTGTATCCCGGGCAGCGACTGGTTTCCCATTTCCGTATTGTGTTCAACATATACATTGATCACAGCATTATCTTCCAGGTCTCTTACCTGCCATTCATCTACTTTGGTTTTAATATTTGCCATCATTTTTGATTTAGCGGCAAGATCAACCTATCATCAGCAGCTAAGATCATCGGTTTGGCATACGGCTTTTTTAAAACAACTAAAGGAACCAACTGCAGATAAAACCATACGTACTTCAACTACGTAGATATACCATCGGCTATAAACAATCCGGAATTCCCTCGAAAAAACAGGCAGCAGATCAATTTCAGCTAACATATTGTTTATAATTATGTTTATAAATAAGGATATAAATTCTCCATTACTAGGATTTATACTCCGATTTTTGTACCTTAAAAATTAATCGAGTTACCTCTAAATTAACCTACATGAAATTAACATCTACCCTTACATTTTTCCTTGCATGTATTATTGGCACAAGCGCTTCAGCCCAGGTAAAAGTGGTGATCATGGGTTCATCAACTGCTTACGGTGTTGGCGCATCTGTGTATTCAAATTCATGGGCCGGAAGATTTGAAAATTTTTACAATAAAAACAATGCCGACGGATTAGATACGCTTGTGTACAATATTGCCGCACCTGGTTACGATACTTACCAGGAAATGCCCGGCAATTTTGTTCCGCCGCCAAACAGGCCTTTACCCGATGATGGATACAATGTTACCAAAGCACTAAGCTTTAATCCGGATGTAGTAATCATCAACCTGCCAAGCAATGATATCAATTATGGTTATGCGAAATCAGAAATGATCAGCAACCTCCGGTACATGTCTGCAACCATTTTCGCACAGGGAAAAAAATGTTACGTTACTACGCCACAGCCACGAAATGATATGGCTGATGATCTTCGCGACAGCCTGCGTACCCTCGTTGATTCTGTTGAACATTCCTTTGGCCCTTATGCCATCAACTTCTGGGAATGCCTGGTTACCAATGACGGGTTGAACATGCTGAAAGATGAATACAGGGCAACACCGAGTCCACTGCACGTAAACGACAACGGACATGAACTGTTGTTTCAGCGTGTTTGGGAAAGAAACATATTTGATGTTGGTGGTCCGCTTGCTTTAAGATTATCAGGGTTTGCGGCAACAGCACAAAATAATAATGTGCAGTTAAAATGGCATACCGAGCAACAATCGGCCAATACGGTTTTTGCATTACAAAGAAGTACGGATGCCCGTTCTTTTGAAACAATATATACCCAACAGGTTCCTGAAGCCAGA
This sequence comes from Bacteroidota bacterium, assembly GCA_018268085.1. Lineage (GTDB taxonomy): Bacteria > Bacteroidota > Bacteroidia > Chitinophagales > Chitinophagaceae > Ferruginibacter. The sequence goes on along the minus strand of JAFDXE010000030.1, from coordinate 42,378 downwards.
ACAGCATCCGATTATAATTATACCGACAGGCCATCAATCAGCGGCACTGTTTTTTACAGGTTGAAAATTTTAGAAAACAATCGCATTACCTATTCATCTGTTGTACCGGTTAACCTTGATATAAAAATTATTGCTGTAACAGGTTTGTTTGTACAAGGCTCATCATTAAGAGGAAACCTGGGGGTTTCAAAAAGCCAGTCGGTACAAATGCAGTTGATCAATAGTACAGGTGCGGTAGTATATCAGTCGTCAATGTATGTTGCCGAACCCGGTATCACACTGAATCTTCCGGTAGGAAATGTAGCAGCCGGACAATATTTCCTGAGGGTTGTTACGGCCAATGGAATGATCAGCACTACTGCATTTAAAAAATAATTAAATAACGTTTTTTGCAGGTTAATTTCAATGTTATACAATCTGCGGCATGATTATTACGTTATTGCCCTTGCTGATAACTGCCGTTGTTAACCGCTGAAAACACCTTTTCAAAAGGTAAACTCTTGAGGCTTTATAAGCAAATCCCCTTCCTTGCGAAGGGGATTATTATTTTTGGAATGAAGGGCAATGACCGTGTCCGGAAAAAATAGTTACACCTTATAAATTGGAACTTACGGAAACAACCCACCAGTTTGTTCCGTCGAAATTCAATACGCATGATTTTCCCGGAGGCAAAGCAGATGCTGTTGTACCATCACTGTTTTTTACAACCGTTCCGCTGAAATTTACGGTGTGTGAAGCCTGCCCGCTGATGAGTACGATGCGCCTGCCGGTAGCTGCACCATTGATGGTAAGCGTTCTGTTTGCTGTAATGTTTTTGAAGTTGATGGTATGGTCTGTATCCTGAACAACATAATTCGCATCCGGCACCGTTACATAAGCAATCACCAGTGCATCGGTATAAACACCCTTCCACCTGGAAGTATTGCTGCCGAGGTTTGCGGTATGCGTATAGATCGGGTTAATGGAATTATCGAAAGCATAGGAAACAGCACCACTAAATACCAGTGACTGCGTATTGTTGATTAAATTAATTTCTCTTGTACCATTCAGCATAGAAAAAAGTGTATTGCTAACTTCTGAAGGAGCGCCGGCTACTTTGCTCAACACCATTTTACCATTTTTTACATTCAGGTAATCCTGTGCGACGCTGGCGGGGTTCACATGAAAAATGCTGCCGCGGAAAGTAATATCATTCAGTGCTGTGTCTTTACTGATATACATGGCAAAGGGGCGGTAGGAGTAACCGTTACTCAATTCAATCTGAACATAATCTTCAAACTGGCGGTTCCATTCGCTTTCGAGTACATGCGACCATGCGCCTTCACCCGGGATTAATGCACCACCGCCTCCGTTCATGTTATACGATTCGAGGGTCATAATTTCTCCCGGGCGGCCGTTGAAGTTATACCAGTTGCGGGCGATATAGCGGTTCCATGATCCTACTTTACCATAAGGTGCATAGTTCATACCGTATTTTTCGGTACGCACTGTTTCGAGTAAGGTTGAATTTAAGCCGGTTGTATTGGTAAACTTTTTTTGCTGCGAAATATAATCGTGGTAGGTGGCAAAGTTTGCAGCCGTATCACCAACGATCATGCGGTGTGCGGTGAGGCTGTCGTTTCCTGCAACGGTATTCAGTGTATGGTAGGTATTGTCATCCGAACCCACACTTCTCCATTCATTTCCATCATAATAATAAAACCGGCTTTCGCTGGTATTGTAGATCATCAGTCCGTTTGCAGGAGTGCTGATGGCATTCATTTGCGATGCTGTTAACCGGGGAATAAGTACACCTTTGTTTGTTGCATCAACATCCAGCAATGCCGAAGTATTGGGAGTAGAAGTACCGATGCCAACGCTTTGAGCAAAGCCGCTGCCGGTAAAAAGAAAATAACAGCCAATAATGATCAATACGTTTTTCATCAGCAGATTTTTTAATGAACAAACTTTTTATCGGGCACCTGTACCCGAAAAGAAAAACCGATTGTGCAATATAGGATTATGAGAGAAGAATATGTGTAGTAGGAAGGAGGAATTTGGGGTGGTGAAAATGGCTTAAAGAAAAAGGAGTTGGAGAACGAAGTTTTAAAATGAACAATAAAGGCAGGAGATGAAAACCATGCTGATTTTAGAAAAAAGTAATTATTAAATTTTATATTGCTGTTATAATTTATATATGCAACCCACAGAGACCAAAACAAATTTAGATTCACTTAACGACAAGCAACGGGAAGCAGTTGTAAGTGAAGACAAGCGAATGTTGGTTTTGGCAGGTGCAGGTTCCGGGAAGACGAAAACACTTTTACAAAAACTCATTTATCTGATTGAGGAAAAAGGGGTAAGCCCTTCAAATATTCTTGCAATCACTTTCACAAAAAACGCGACGAATGAAATGATTGATCGCTTAATCATTTCAGCCGACAAAACAGGAGAATATGAAAAACTTCTTTTTGACAAACGATTAAGCAAAGCGGACAAGGACAAAGAAAGATTTCAACAACAGAGAAAATATAAATGGATAGACAGTTTAACCGTCAAAACCTTTCATGGTTTCTGTTACAGTATACTTCGCACTTACGGTGTAAACGAATTTGACAATAAATTCAGAATAATCGGGGATGAAAAAAAAGATGAAGAAGATGAGCTTTCAAAGCATGTAGCTCCCGAAACAGTGTTTGAAGTTGTTCATAAACTTTTGATCGAGCAATGTGAGAATACAGAATTTTTGCTTCAACTCAAACGCTACATTTTAGATTATATCATTGACAAAATACATCTTAAAAAAACAGATGCAAAATATCTTCCTAAAGACGGTAAATACTTCACAACCCTTGATGGAACAAAAGTTCGTTCAAAATCAGAACAGTTTATCGCCGACTGGTTTTACCGGCACAGTATAAAGTATGAGTATGAGCCTTTATTGAATGTAAAAGATTTTGATTTCCATCCTGACTTTTATATCCCTGATGCAAACCTTTATATCGAGCATGTAAGTGAAAAAAGTTATTCAACCAAAGACAAAGAAGAGCAATTTCAAAAAGGGAACCTGCTGTTAGTGAAAACCTATGAAAGTATGACAAAGGATTCCGCTTTATTCAATCACACTTTGGATAAGGTTGTAAAGAATCGTCTGCCTTCAAATTATCACCGAACAATTGCACTTACATACAAAGAGGAGTTCAACGGCTATCATGAAGATGTAAAAGATTTTGTTGCGCAAATTATGCGTATCACCGACATGATAAAAGTTGAAAACATTGACTTTGATTTAGTTTTGGAAAACGCAAGGAAAGACCAGCATGAAAGAGTTCGCAACTTCTATGAATTAGCAATCCCAATCGTAAAAAAATATGTTCACTATTGCACAGACAAATCTTATCTTGATTTCAACGACCTTATTTCACGAAGCACTTCCCTATTTCAGCATCACAAGGATATATTAAATATATACAAAAGCAAATACCAATACATTTTGGTTGACGAGTTTCAGGATGTAAACAATTTGCAGGTTGACTTAATAAAACTTTTGCTTAGCGACCAAACCCAGCTCTTTTGCGTTGGTGATGATTGGCAGAGTATTTATGGCTTCAGGGGTTCAAATGTGAGTTACATAGTTGATTTTGAAAATCACTTTCCTAATTCAAAAGTTATAAAACTCAATTTAAATTATCGGAGTACACAAAACATCGTTGGAGCAAGTAACGAGGTAATAAAGCACAACAAATTCAAAGTTGAAAAAGAAATTCTGGCGTCAAAAAAATCTGAACATAAAATTGTTGTTTATTCGGGAAGTAACCAGGATGAAAATATTCAATTTTGTCTTGATAAAGTGAGAGAATTGTTAGAGGATGGATTAACTAACGATGATATCTTATTCCTCTACCGTAGAAGCAAAATGTATTCACCTTACTACTTTGAATTCAAAAATGAAGGAGTGAGTATTCAATCAAAAACAATTCATGCAGCAAAAGGCCTTGAAGCAAAAGTTGTTTTCATTATCGGTTTAACAGAAGGCAATGGCGGTTTCCCTGACATTTGGTTAGAGGACAGGATCTTCCAGGTTATTAAAAAAGCAAATCATGACTTGCTTATGGAAGAAGAAAGAAGATTATTCTATGTTGCAATCACCAGAGCAAAAGACAAACTCTTTCTCATTACGGAAAAAGGTAATGAATCAAGTTTCTTAAAAGAAATTCCCGAAACATTTACGGTTAAAACAAGTATTCCGATTAAGTCTGTTGTAGATAAGGTAATTATCTGCAACAAGTGTTATAGTCAACTTGAAAAACTTTGGGTGGTTTGTCCCTATTGTGGCGAAAAAGTGAATGAACAGGTTGAAAAACGCGGCGATTAGTCCTTATATTCACCGCATTTTTCCGGCAAAAACTGCAATTTCGGGAAATGATGCGTATATTCACCGCAAATTATGCGGAGAATGGCAGTTTATATTCACCAATTACCCCATTGGCCACGCTTTACCTGGAACCAGGAAAAGTTAACTCCCTTACTGGCGGAAATAAGAAGCCGCCAGGGTCGGCTGCTGGGCCGGATGGAAACATTAGGATTTAATTTGAAAGCAGAAGCCAATCTCCAGATACTTACACAAGACGTTTTGAAATCGAGTGAAATCGAAGGAGAAATACTCGATGCTGACCAGGTGCGCTCGTCAATAGCCCGAAAATTGGGAATGAATATAGCCGGACTTGTACCTACAGACCGGCAGGTGGATGGCGTAGTGGAAATGCTGCTGGATGCCACCCAAATGTACCAGCAATCACTATCAGCCGAAAGATTGTTTGGATGGCATGCCGCCCTCTTTCCTACGGGTAGAAGCGGGATGTTTACAATAACAGTAGCTGCCTGGCGGAATAATAAAAAAGATGACCCCATGCAGGTGGTTTCAGGGGCAATGGGAAAAGAAAAAGTACACTTTGAAGCACCGGATGCAGATCGCCTGGATGAAGAGATGTCGCATTTCATCAACTGGTTTAATGAAGACAAACACATGGATCCTGTTATCAAGGCAGCAGTTGCGCATCTATGGTTTGTAACGATACATCCCTTCGATGATGGCAATGGCCGTATAGCAAGGGCAATTGCAGATATGCAACTGTCGCGTGCCGATAAATCTGTCCAGCGGTTTTACAGCATGAGTGCACAGATACGCAAGGAAAGAGCAACCTATTACGATATTCTCGAAAGCACACAAAAAGGATCGATGGATATTACCAACTGGCTTACCTGGTTTTTACAATGCCTCGACCATGCACTGGAAGCCAGCAGCGAAACCCTTGCCGGAGTATTGAAAAAAGCACGTTTCTGGGAAAAGCATGCTTCCACTATTTTAAACAGCAGGCAGCAACTGATGCTGAACAAACTCCTGGATGGCTTTGAAGGAAAACTAAATACTTCCAAATGGGCGAAGATCACCAAAACATCAGCAGATACAGCATTGAGAGATATACAGGATTTAATAACGAAAGGTGTATTGACGAAGGAAGTAGGTGGAGGAAGGAGTACGAGTTATGTGTTGATGGATTTTTAAATTATGGTATGCAAATTAATTATACAAAAATCAAATTGCATTATCATTTTGAAAGTAATATTTTAATTATAATAACTTGGTTAACGAAAAAAATAGAAATACAATTAAACAAGTAAAATCTAAACAAAGAGTTGCTGATCATGGCGAAGTGTTTACTAACGAACGTGAAGTAAATGCCATGCTTGATTTGATGAAACAGGAAACAGAGCGTATCGACTCTAGGTTTCTGGAACCAGCATGCGGGAACGGTAATTTCTTAGCGGAGGTATTAAGGCGTAAACTAAATGTAGTAGACCAGCGATATGGTAAAAGTCAGGTTGAATGGGAACGATATGCGGTGATTGCCGTTTCAAGTATTTACGGGGTAGATATTTTGGAGGATAATGCACAGGAATGCAGAGCCCGGCTACTACGAATTTTTACAGACTGGTACACCAAACAATTTAAAACCACAAAATCTGAATGTATAAGATCAGTCAGGTTTCTGTTACATAGAAATATTCTTCATGGCAATGCACTTGATTTTACCAAGCCGGATACAAAAAAACCAATTGTATTCTCTGAATGGAGTTCAGTGAACGGATCTAAAATAAAGCGCAGAGATTACGTGTTTCGTTTTTTGGTTGAGAAAACACACCAGTTTGCTTTATTCAATGACGAGGGAGATGCTGCAGCCATTGACGAACCGGTAAAAGACTATCCTTTGATTGATTTCTTAAAACTCGGCGAAGATGATAATAACGAATTATAATCCCGATGTGCTCTCCTGTTTGGCCAACCTGAGCAACGATGAGGTGTTTACCCCTCCGAGCCTGGCCAATGAAATACTGGATCTTTTACCTGCCAGTATATGGGGTAACCCCAATACTACTTTTTTGGATCCTGTATGTAAAAGCGGTGTTTTTCTGAGGGAAATTGCCAAGCGACTGGATAAAGGATTGGAAACGCAGATGCCCGACAAACAAAAACGCATCAACCATATTTTTACCAAACAACTTTTTGGTATTGCCATTACAGAACTCACTTCTTTGTTAAGTCGTAGAGGTTTGTATGGTTCAAAAACCGCTAATGGTCAGTATTCATTTTGTGAAAAATTCAGCAACGAGCAAGGTAATATTTACTTTAAGAAAATGAAACATAGCTGGACAGATGGAAAGTGTAATTATTGCGGTGCCAGCCAGGAAGTGTACGACCGTGAAGATCCACTTGAAACCTATGCTTACAATTTTATACATACCGATAACCCTGAAAAAATATTCAATATGAAGTTTGATGTTATTGTTGGAAATCCGCCATACCAATTAGGCTCTGATGGCAATAATCGTGACATTCCTGTTTATAATAAATTTATAGAGCAAGCAATAAAGTTAAATCCAAGGTTTATTTGTATGATTATTCCATCAAGGTGGATGGCAGGTGGTTTAGGCCTTTCAGAGTTCAGAAGGAATATGCTAACTGATAAGCGTATAAGATCATTAGTTGATTACCCAGTTGCAAATGAAGTTTTTTCGGGAGTTGAAATTAAAGGAGGAGTCTGTTACTTTCTATGGAATCGTGACAATGAAGGCCTTTGTTTAGTTACTACTATAAGAGGTGAAGAAGTTTATGGACCTGTTGAACGCAACTTAAGCGAGTACGATGTTTTCGTAAGAGATAGTCGAGCTGTGAAAATCTTGAATAAGATTCTTTCATATAAGGAAGATTCAATTATTGAACTTCTTTCTGTGGACAAGGAATTTGGTTGGACCTCGAATTTTACTGGGTTTCAAAAAAATAAAAAAGAGGGATCTGTTCCGATTTACTATATAAAAAATGGGAAAAGAAATATAGGATGGATTTCAAGAAAAGAGATCACTAAGAGTCCTCATCTTGTTAATACTTGGAAGATTTTAGTTCCCAAAGCCGGTTCTGATGGTGGCAAAAAAATACCAGATATTGTTTTAGGAAAACCACTTATTGCGCCAAACCCTTCTGTTTGTACTCAATCATACCTTTTTTTCTATGTAAAAAGTAAGAAACAAGCTGAAAGTATACAAAGCTACTTTCGAACACGTTTTTTTCGATTTCTTGTTTCTTTGAGAAAGATAACTCAAGACGCCACAAGGTCTACATATTCTTGGGTTCCTATACAGGATTGGGACTCTTTCTGGAATGATGAAAAACTCTTTAAAAAATACAAACTTAATAAGCAAGAAATTGCTTTTATAGAGTCAATGATAAAACCAATGGATTCATCTGTAAATATTGAAGCTGATGAGTAGAACCAAATTTTTTCCTCCACGCCCGTTAACCAATCCAACTATTTATGCTTACGAGTTGGTAGGAGTTGCAACCCACAAGGGCATGCTTAAGATAGGCTTTACAGATAGAGATGCCAGAATAAGAATAAAGGAACAAGTTGGTACAGCCAAGATAGAATATAGAATTGTATTTGAAGAAAGCGCCATGAAGCGGGATGGTTCTTCCTTTATGGATAAGGATGTTCATCGCCAGTTACGCAGTAATGGATTTGCCAATCCGGAAGGTGAATGGTTTAAATGTTCAGTAAATGATCTAAGAAAAGCCATCTGGGAAATTAAAACCGGCGAACAAACAGAGGAACAGCGAGTGTTGGGTTTTGGCATGCGCCCGGAACAGGAAGAAGCGGTGAATAAAACGATTAATTATTTCAAAAGCTATAAGAAGGAAAACAAGAATAAGACTCCTCACTTTTTATGGAATGCCAAAATGCGTTTCGGTAAAACCTTTGCCAGCTACCAGTTAGCTAAAAAGATGGGCTGGAAAAAAATACTGATTCTAACGTTTAAGCCTGCCGTACAAAGTGCCTGGGAAGAAGATTTAAAAACGCATGTTGATTTTAAAGGCTGGCAATTTATTTCACGCAAAGGTTTATCCTTTGAAGACGCAGACACTAAAAGTCCTCTCGTTTGTTTTGGGTCATTTCAGGATTATCTTGGAAAAAACACCAGTACCGGCGGCATAAAAACAAAAAACGAGTGGGTACACGCTACAAACTGGGATTGCGTAATATTTGATGAATATCATTATGGAGCATGGCGTGATAACGCAAAAGAACTTTTTGAAGCAGAAGGTAAACGTGAAATAGAGTTCGGTGAGGGAGAAGGAATAGATTATTTTGATGAAGAAACCATGCCGATCACCACGAATCATTATTTGTATTTATCTGGAACTCCATTTAGGGCCATTGCTTCCGGTGAATTCATAGAAGAGCAAATATTTAACTGGACATATTCAGACGAGCAGAAGGCTAAAGAAAACTGGAAAGGAGCAAATAATCCTTATGCATCTTTACCTCGCATGGTATTGCTTACTTATCAGCTTCCAGACTCTATTCGTCAGATTGCAATGCAAGGAGAATATGACGGATTTGATCTCAATATTTTCTTTTCGGCTGAAGGACAAGGTAGAACCGCACGCTTTAAATATGAAGATGAAGTACAGAAATGGTTAGATCTCATTCGGGGCGAGTTCAGAGAAACAATGGTAGATAAACTAAAGATGGGTGCTAAGAAACCGCCGTTACCATTTTCGCATGCGCCATTGTTAAAAGTGTTGAATCATACATTTTGGTTTTTGCCTACAGTGGCTTCATGTAACGCCATGGCAAATCTATTAAAGCAACGACAAAATAAATTTTACCATGATTATACTGTAGTAGTTGCGGCAGGTGCACAGGCGGGTATTGGCGTAGAAGCTATGAATCCTGTACAGGATGCGATGACAGATAATCCGCTGGAATCAAAAACGATTACACTTTCTTGCGGTAAACTAACAACAGGGGTTTCGGTTAAACCCTGGACGGGAATTTTTATGTTGCGTAACTCCTCCAGTCCGGAAACCTATTTTCAGGCGGCATTTAGGGTTCAAACACCGTGGACCATAAGAAATCCGGATAGTAAATCACCCAATAAGGAAGAAATACTGAAAGAAGAATGTTATGTATTTGATTTTGCACCCGACCGAGCCCTCAGACAAATAGCAGATTATAGTTGCAGGTTAAACGTAAACGAAACTAATCCTGAATTTAAAGTTGCCGAATTTATAAACTTTTTACCTGTATTAGCTTATGACGGCAGTTCTATGAAACAGGTAGATGCTGCTGGAATATTAGATATGGCAATGAGTGGTACTACTGCAACCTTGCTTGCGAGAAGATGGGAAAGCGCTTTATTGGTAAATGTCGACAATAATACGCTTGCAAGATTGATGGCTAATGAGGAAGCCATGAAAGCATTGATGAGTATTGAGGGTTTTAGAAATTTGAATCAGGACATTGAAACAATCATCAATAAATCAGAGGCGGTTAAAAAAGCAAAAAAAGAGACAAATGACAAAAAACTAACGGATAAAAAGAAAAAAGAATTAACAGATGCCGAAAAAGAATATCAAAGCAAGAGAAAACAGATACAGGAAAAGCTGATAAAATTTGCAACACGTATACCAGTGTTCATGTATCTCACTGATTTCAGAGAGCGCAGTTTAAATGATGTAATTACAAAGCTTGAACCCGGATTGTTTAAAAAAGTAACGGGGCTAACAGTTAAGGATTTTGATCTTCTTGTTAGCCTCGGCTTATTTAATTCAGCATTAATGAATGATGCTGTTTATAAGTTTAAGCGATATGAAGATGCCAGCTTAACTTATGTTGGGATTAACAAACATAACGAAGAAGATAAAGTGGGCGGTTGGGATACCGTACTAAGCCGCAAGGAATATGAGGAGAGCTTTGTTAATGAACCAGAAGAAAATTACGAGTAATATTTAATCAAATTTTTAGAAGTCAGCAAACATGAAAATTTTCTTTGGTAAAATAAAACCTACAGCAGACAACAAGCAAATACGGGATGCTTATTACGAAACATTAAGCCCCGCTAAATTGGGGGAAATTCAACCTGGAGATTATTCCTTTATTATATCTGGAAAGGATGTTCATCTTTGGAAAGCAAAAGGAAGAATTGATATTGATGGGCATCCAAAAATGGAATTTGATGTAATTCAGAATTCACTTCCACTATCTACACAGAAACTTATTGCATTCAGATACTTTAAATTAGACAGCAGTCTGATGGTATTAACAGTGCGTCAGTCGCCTAAAGCTTTTTATCCTATTGAGTTGGCAGATTCATCTTTGACCGAGGATATTTTAACAAAAAGGACTACCTATCAAGATGAAGATAATTTCAGAAAAATAATAGTCTTGCCTTCGGCTGATCAAGTACAAAAGAATAGCATTGATGTACAATTATACTTTGACGGGAACGATTTACAGATAGAGCGATCTGCTTTTTTTGATAAAGATCTTTTTGAAAATTTCATAAATAATCTTGACAAGCTCGGAAAAGGGAGAAGAGAAAAGGATAAAGCTCTTTCTAAAATATCCGAGGGCAGACGAAAAAAAGTTGTATATAATTATAATGAACTGCCTTTATTAAGAATGTATGATGCGCTTTTTAATCCATATGAGCGCAAAGATTCTATCATTAAAGTTGCCGAATCGGAAGGAGATGCAGAAGATGTGGTGAATGAAATTTCAGAAGCTTTGGAGCTTAAATCTTATAATCAGATTTATTATGGTCCTCCTGGAACAGGGAAAACTTACAGGGTTTTAAAAAGTTTCTGTTTAGAAGAAGAGACAGCGTTACCCAAAAAGGAACAGCTGATAAAGCTTGATCACAATGCTTTTTTCTGGCACCTTGCACCTGGACGTAATGCTTATTTGTGGGAACAGCTTAAAAAAGGCGATACGTTAGGTTATGAATGGGCAGATAAAGAATGGGGCGATTTAAAGAAAGTTACACCAAAGCAAATAGAAGAAGAAGGTTCGGGTAGTTTTCAGTTAATAACATATTTAAGAGAAGTTGAAGCAGGTGATTATATCTGCGTTATTTCAGGAAAAAAACTTCTAGGTATTGCTGAGGTAACAGCTGGTTACAATTTTGAAGAGGCTAAGAACAACCCATTTAATTTTCAAACGGTTCCCATTAAGTGGTTAAAGCAGTTTGACCCACCGCTTTATTTAAACAGTTATCAGACTAAGACTTTTGTTAAACTAAACGATGGTAGAAGATGGAGTAGTCTAGTATCGGTTCTCAGAGAAAATGGCTTTTATTTTAATGAGGAAGAAGTGGCAGAAAACAAAATGCCAAAACCCAAGAATTTTATGTTTGTTTCTTTTCATCAGTCATTTTCATATGAAGACTTTATTGAGGGAATAAAGCCAGTGCTACCAGATGCGGAAGAAATTCAAGACAGCAACAATCTTCTCTATGAAATTGTTCCCGGTGTTTTTTACCAGGCATGTGATAAAGCAGCACAATTAGCTGGCTATAAAGATTTGCAGGACTGCATTACAGATAGCAAAAAGAACAGACAGCGTCGTTTTAAGAGCGAATCTGTTTTAGAATATTATCTTATTATTGATGAGCTTAATAGAGGAAATGTTGCGTCTATTTTTGGTGAGTTAATAACATTAATTGAAGACGATAAACGTTTAGGTGGAGAAAGTGAGATTATTCTTAATCTCCCTTACTCTAAATCTTCATTTGGCGTTCCTCTTAATCTTCGAATCATAGGGACAATGAATACAGCTGATAGAAGTGTTGAGGCGCTAGATACTGCATTAAGACGAAGATTCTCTTTTGAAGAAATTATCCCTGAACCCACATTACTTCCCGAGAGCGCTGAGGACTTTCCTATAAACCTTAGAAAACTATTGGTTACGATAAATAATCGAATTGAGAAGTTAATTGACAAGGACCATACAATAGGTCATGCTTTTTTAATAAATGTAGACACAATTGAGGATTTGAAAAAGGTATTTGCTAACAAAATATTACCCTTGCTCCAGGAGTATTTTTATGGTGATTATGGTAGGATTGGTTTAGTAATTGGAGAGGCTTTTTTGGTTATAAAAAAACAAGAGACTGCATTTATGAAAGTTGATAATTATGAAGCCGGTGATCTTGACGAGCGAACGGTTTATTCACTAAAGAATATTGATGAAATGACCGACGATGTATTTACAAATTCAATAAAAGCCATTTATGGTGAATAACACCATTACAGTTTTTGAGCACTCTAAATTACGAATTGACGAACAGGGCTTCAGAGAACATCATTTCAATGCCCTTGTAAAGTTCAATGAGTTGCATGGCAATAAATATTTTACTCCCGGATACCGTAAGATTATTTTTAATTCTTATGTAGGAGTGATACAGGCGGGAGATAAAGTCATCGAAATTCTTCCTAAGGCAGATAATCTTCCTGTAAACGAACAAAGAACAAAAGCCAAATGGCAATCTGCGCTTTTATATATGCTCAAACGGGCTGGGTACATTAAGTTGAATAACACCGAAAAAGCGCAACAACAATCTCAGTCAAATACCTTGTTAGATATCTACCTGTACACATTTTTAAAAGAAGTAGAAGGTCTTATTCATGCAGGGTTGGTAAAGAAATATCACAAGGTTAAAACGAATGGAGTTGTAATGAAAGGCCGGTTATTAATTGAACGGCAAATACAGCACAACACTATCCATAAAGAAAGGTTTTTTACGGAGCATACTATTTACGATCGTAACAATATTTTTAATGCTATTCTTAAGGCTGCATTAGAAATTATACAAAAAAGAACGGTCAATTACGGTATTAAACAGTTGGCGGCTAAACAACTCCTAAGTTTTGAAGGGATAAATAAATGGAGTGGCGAAGCTACCAATTTTGAAAAAATAAAATTCGACCGGAAAACAAGCAGTTATCAATATGCTATTGAGCTTGCCAGAATGATCATCCTGAACTACTGTCCGGATATGGCAGCGGGAAACAATTCAGTGCTGGCCATCCTATTTGACATGAATACTCTTTTTGAGCGGTTTATTTACCGGGAACTGAAAAGAGAGGAGAAAAACTTCTCGGATTATTGTTTGCATATCCAACCACAAAACAAAAAGCGATTCTGGAAAAATAAAACCATTAGACCAGACATGGTTATTTCCTTTAGAAAGCAAATGGGTGCTGCTAATATTAAAGAATACACAACAATTGTTGATACAAAATGGAAAATTGTAGCGGCAGATAGTCCATCTGATGATGATCTGAAACAAATGTTTGCCTATAATTTTCAATTTGGTTCAAGTCGGTCAGTGTTACTATATCCTCATGTTAACCAATCGGCTTCCTCAATACAGTATTATACAGAAAGTAAAGCAGCTCCTGCTCACCTTCACGGATGCGAAATGTTTTTCAGCTATTTGTTTTCGGATAAATCTCTATCAATCAATAAATCTTTAGGGAAAGAATTTATTGAACACGTTCTGTTCAGTAAAGATTAGCTCATTAGGTATCGATTTCTCAGTCAAGGTTAGAGAGAAACTCCAACATCACCACCCCAATCCCCAACATCACTGTAGAAGCCTTCGTGCTGTGAGGGCGGGATCCCTGCCCGACTGCTTCATTCAGGCGGGGAAACAACGATATAAGTTGATAAAATAAATGATAACCGCCGTTGGCCAGGAGACCAAACGGCGGCTGAAAAACAAAAAACCCCAACATCACTGTTGAGGTCTTAGTGCTGTGAGGGCGGGATCCCTGCCCGACTGCGTCATTCAGGCGGGGAACCGATGACATAAGTAGATAAAATAAATACTAACCGCCCTTGGTCAGGAGACCAAACGGCGGCAAAAAAACAAAAAACCCCAACATCACTGTTGAGGCCTTCGTGGTGTGGGGCGCACCCGAACTTTTTAATTCGATTTTATTCTAATTTCTTTCTCCTCCCGGTACAACACAATGGTAACAAGCATTTCATTTCCTAAAAATAAAATGAAATTAAATGAGATTAAAAAATAACTTGCCCCTAATATTGCCCTTTTTATGAAAAACTTACTATCTTGTATCAAAGATCATTTATGGCCAGAACCTCAAAAGGAGTATACTTCACTCTTAAGAATCCGAAAGCAAATATAAGCCCCATTAAAGCAATTTTCTGCTATGCCAAAACCCAAATGTATTACTATGAAAGAAAGCTGTCAATACCTTCCAAATTTTGGAATAAGGTGGCTCGTAGAGCAAAGGAGACAAAAGCCTTCCCGGATTATGCAGAATTGAATTCAACCTTAGATCATATTGAATCTGCAATATTAGATTGTTACAGAAGATTTAAGAATGAAAACAATACCGAACCATCAGTTGAACAGCTGCGGGAAATGGTAAAAGAACGAAGAAATGGTAAAGCAACCATAAATAAACAATTGGAGTTTATTGAATTCATTGATACGTTTATTAATGAGGCAAAGGAGGGAAAGCATTTAAACCTGGCTACGGCAAAACCAGTCGCTAAGACAACAATTAACACCTATGAACAAACTTTCAATCTATTAAAAGAATTTGCGAAAAGTAAGCACATTAAGATGTCATTTGAAACGATTGACATAATGTTCTACAAACAGTTTGTTCATTTTATGTTAAAGGAATTTCTCAGCACAGATACAGAGGAGCATCTAAAAATAAACACGGCGGGGAAACACATTACTAATCTTAAAACATTTATGAATGTGGCGGCGGAAAGGAAACTAACTGTTAACGAAGATTTTAAACGCTTTAAAGTATTGAGGGAAGATGTAGATAAAATTTCTTTGTCAGACGATGAAATAAAAATGTTAGAAGACTACGATTTAAGTAACAATAAAAGATTAGAATGCGCAAGAGATATGTTTGTCATCGGTTGTTATACAGCTTTAAGAATATCAGATTTGAAAAGAGTTACTGACCAGCATATAATAATTAATAACGACGGCTGGTTTATAGAAATTGAAATGCAGAAAACCGGAAAAAAAGTTACTATACCTGTAAGTGAACGATTAAAAATAATTCTTCAAAAATATAAGACTACTACCGGTAAATACATGCCAAGAGGAATTTCACCACAAAAAACTAATGAATATATCAAAGAAGTCGCAGCTAAAATTGATGCTTTTAAAACTGAAGTAATAATTAATTCAACCCTTGAGGGCAAACGTGTTTCAAACAGCATTCCAAAATATGAGTTGATTAGTAATCATACCGGTAGGCGTTCATTTGCTACTAATGCCGCATTAAAAGGAATTTCTTATCAGGCAATTATGCCAATTACCGGACACAAAACTGAAAAATCATTTTTGAGATATATTAAAATTGATGGGGTTGATGCAGCTAAACTTTATATGACGCAAATGAATATAATTAGCAGTAATTAAGTTTTTTAAGGATTACTTGGAGAAATATCATCTTTATAAGAGTGGCTATTTTGAACATTGAAATCAGTTGCAAATAGGTAGTTGATCCTTTTATAGATTTTAATAGCTAAGCTATTAAAATACGCAAGTTAGATTTATAGTTTCATTCTTTGAATTCGCACTGCATTCAAAATAGCTAATAGCGCTACCCCTACATCAGCAATAACAGCTTCCCACAACGTTGCAACACCACCAGCTCCTAATATCAATACAATTACTTTAATAACCATCGCAACTGTTATATTTTGCCAAACAATCTGCCTGGTTATTTTTCCAATTTTAATAGCTGTGAAAATTTTATAAGGCTGATCGTTCTGTATTACAATGTCGGCGGTTTCAATTGTGGCATCACTTCCTAAACCACCCATGGCAATACCTGCATCTGCCAAAGCAACAACAGGCGCATCATTTACACCATCGCCTACAAAAGCAATATGAAAGCCACCATTCTTTAAAGCGTGGACCTTTTCTACTTTTCCTTCGGGCAACAAATCGCCATAAGCGTCTGTAATCCCTATCTTCTTTGCAACCTTATCTACTACTGATTGTTTGTCCCCCGAAAGCACTACCGTTTGAATGTTCAACTTCTTTAATTCCTCTACTGCTACTTCTGCATCTGCTTTTATTTCGTCTGCAATGGTTATATAACCTGCATATTTTTCATTTAAAGCAATTACCACTATAGTATCAACTAATTGTTCAGTTTCTACAGGATATGCAATATTGAATTTCTTCAAAAGTTTCACATTGCCAGCTAAAACATTATCACCTTCAACTTTTCCTTTTAGCCCGTGGCCGGAAATTTCCTCCACATTTTCTGCCTTTAAACTTTTCGCCTTATCCCCCGCATAGTCTACTACAGCTTTTGCAATAGGGTGTGTTGAATTAATTTCAATAGCTGCAGCCAATCTAACCAACTGATCTTTATCAATATCATTTGTTATTACTTCCTGTACTTTAAAAACGCCTTTTGTAAGTGTACCGGTTTTATCCATTACAACTACATTGACTTTGGTAATAACATCTAAGAAATTAGAACCTTTAAATAATATGCCGTTTCTTGATGCCAGGCCAATACCTCCAAAATATCCCAATGGAATCGATACTACTAACGCACATGGGCAACTGATCACCAAAAATACCAATGCCCTGTAAAACCAAATATGAAAAATGTAAGGGTTTACAAAAAAGTAAGGAACAAAACATACTGCTACCGCAAGTGCAAAAACAATTGGCGTATATATTTTTGCAAACCTGCTTATGAATAATTGCGTTTGTGATTTTCTTGAACTTGCATCCTGCACCATTTCTAAGATCTTACTCAGCTTGCTATCTTTAAAGAGTGATTTTACTTTTATTTCTGATACTTTATCAAGATTGATCATGCCGGCAAGCACCTGTTCACCTTTCCGTTTTGTGTCGGGCCTGCTTTCTCCTGTAAGTGCTGCGGTATTAAATGTTCCGGCATCTGAATTTAATTCCCCATCGAGTGCTACTTTTTCGCCTGCTTTTACCTGGATGATCTCATCAATCTGAATTTCGTTGGGATGAATGACTTGTGTTGTACCATTTCTTAAAACTGTTACTTCATCGGGCCGTATATCCAACAATGCTTTAATGCTTCGCTTGGCTTTACTGACTGCAGAATCCTGGAACCATTCGCCGATAGAATAAAAAACCATTACTGCCACGCCTTCGCTGTAGGAACCAATACTAAATGCGCCAATGGTTGCGATACTCATTAAAAAAAACTCATTGAAAAAATCTAATCTTAGCGCTTTACGAAATGCCAGGTTCAATACATTATAGCCTGCTAACAAATAAGCAATCACATAAATGATTAGATCGACCAGAAATACAGGTTTATGTTTAAACCCAAATTCCAATACAAGCATTACCAATAGCATTGCAAGTGATGACAATAATGTCAAATGGGTTTTCCAGCCTGCAGCATCTTCGCTGCCATGATCGTGGCCATCGCCTTCCTCATGTTCTTCGTCAGCTTCATGATAATGCTCTTTTTCATCATGATCATGCTTATTATTTTCATCCATTTTCAAAACTAATTTTTTTGATTTGTCTTTTTCGTTTGTATCACAACATTCCTGTGCCATGTAAAATTTTTTATGAAATAAAAAATGATATAATACCTGTTATTACTAAAGTCCAGCCTGTGATTATACCTGACTTATGTTCAAGACTATGCCAATTCAACTTTAATAAGCCGCTATAGGCAAGTCTTACCAACAAAACCATTCCCGAAACAGAAATAATAAGGTATAGAGCTGCAATACTTAGTACTGCCCATATCCCCTTTGTGCCCGCTAACAGAAAGTATGCTTCAATTTCCATGCATGGAGATAAAAACATTCCAATTACCAATGCTATTACAATTTTCTTTTTTGAAAGTGTAGGCTTTGGAACGTTATGCAAATGAAAGTGTTTGTGCCGGTGATGCTGATAAATAAAAAATATTCCTAACAGTATCAATAAAGAAGGGGCTATAAAATGTGTAAAATGCTGAATTGTGTTAGCCAGTTGCAAACCTAATAAGCCCAGTACAATACCAATCGCAATGGTGCTCAGTGCATGTGCCAATCCTGAAATAAATGTTACCTGGGTGACCTCGCTTACACTCCAGTTATCTTTTTTACCAATGGCTAATACTGGCAGCCAGTGGTTTGGGATCACGGCATGTAATAAACTTAATAAAAGACTTCCTATAAAGATGCTGTACATTAATAGTTTTTTATGACTTCACTCCAAACCATCTTCGAATAAGATGGACTTGAAAATTATTCCTCTTCTCCAACATTAGTTTGTTTTGCAAGAATAAAAAAAGCCGCCCTTGTAACAACCTTTGCATCTGCCGGCAATTCTTCTAACAATGTAATCTCACTAAACCCTACTTCTGTTGTTCCTTTTACAACCGGAATTCTTTTAAACCTCGTTGTATTCTCTTTTGCATTTACAGAATCAACAATAAAAATATAATCCTTGCCCTGGTAACTTACGATTGCTTCTGTTGGAACGGCAGGTAAGGTTGCTTTGTCGAGGCTGATATTTGCTGTTACATTCATCCCATCTATCAAACCTGTTTTATCTCCTTTTACCATTGCATGAACTGATACCGCTTTACTTTCATTTTCAAATGATGAGCCAAGGGAAAATATTTGTGCATCATATTCTTTACCGGGATCGTTGGTTAGAGTGAAATGAATTGTTTGATTGTCTTTTAATTTAGGCAAATCCTTTTCATACACGAACAAATCGAGGTGCAACTGGCTGTTGTCTACCACTTCAGCAATAACCGTTGTAAGATCAACGTAACTTCCCATTTTTACCATGACATTACTTACAATTCCATTGATTGGACTTTGCACCGACAATACAGAAATTAATTTGCCATTGGATATGCTTGAAGGATTTACACCCATCAAACTAATTTGTTGTTGCAAAGAAGCTTTGCGACTTCTTAATGTCCTTAACTCTGTTTCAGCATTCTGAAGATTTTTTAAAGCTCCTGCATTTCCTTCATTCAATTCTTTTTGGCGATTGTATTCCTGTTCTGCGAAAACGATTTTGGAATTGATACTTTGATATTCGCTTTGAACCTGTATAAATTCAGGATTTGCAATTGTTGCAATTGTCTGACCTTTTTTAACTGAATTGCCCGGTTGCACCAATAAAGATTTTACAACCCCGCTATATATCGAATTGATACTTGCCCGGTTTTGATTGGGCACTTTCAAGACACCATTTGTTTTTAAAGAGGCTGTCAATTGCTTTTGCTCAACTGATCCCAGCTGTATGCCAATGGTTTTCATTTGTTCTGCAGTAAGTGTTGCTTCATTGGTGTTTTCATGTTCAGCCTCTTCCTTTGGAGGTTCTGCAGTCTTTATTGGTTCTGAACTATCCTTGCCTGAGCAGGATGCAAAAACGATTACTATTAATAGTATGCTTATGAGCTTATTGATATTTTGTTTCATCTTACTTGTTTATTCTTTTACTGATTGATGAAGTAATAATATTGAATGACAGACTGATTGTAAACATTCAGTACTTCCAAATAATTTTTTTGTATTTCGATAGCCTGCGCAAGAAATTGAGATAATTCCGCAAAGCTGATCTCACCGGCACGATATGCCAATGAGCTGGCTTTAATAATCTCTTCAGCCTGTTTTACACCCGTTGTTTGATAAAAAGACAACAGGCTATTGTTCTTATCAACTTCCTGTTGTGCCTGTAATAGTTGTGTGTTGAAAACCTGCTTGTCATAATCATATTTATTTTGCTGCATCATAAATTCTGACTGTGCAACACGAACTTTATTTTTATATGCTTTTGCACCAAACAAAGGAAAAGCGGCTGTTACAGAAAAGCCGGTGAATGGATCATTGATACCATACAATCGCTGAGAAAAAAATCGGCCTGAAAATTCCGGTTTGTTTTCATTTTTTGCAACTGATACAGCTGCACTGGCAATCTTGATATTTTGAGATTGTAGTATCAATAGTGGATGCGATGTATCTAAACTGACAACAGGCATTTGCAATTTTTCCAATGGCGTTTCATTGGGTAATAACGTATCTGTAGTATTGAGCAATTGCATTAATGATTGTTGCTGAATATTAATATCCCTGCTTACCTGCTGTAATAAGGCCTGCAACTCTCTCATCCTGACATTGGCAGAAATACTATCCAAGCCGGGGCTGTCACCTGTTTTTACTTTTAATCTTGCCGCATTGTTTAGCGAATTATAAATACTATCCAACCTGTTATACAATTGCTTTTTGTTTTGCAAATACCAAATTTGATAATATACATTTCTGATGTCTTTTTTAATATCAGCATCAATTAATGTTGTATTTGCCTGGTAGTATTTCAGTTGTTCATTATAAAGTTTCCTTTGAGACTTATATAAACCTGGCCATGCCATGCTTTGTGATAATCCGATTTTCAGGATGCCTTTACTATCAGATGGGCGGTAATCTTCATTCTCTGCAAATATGCCTGTCTTTGGAAATGCAGTAGCTGTACCAACCTGTGCTTTGCCTTTATTGATCTGTTGATTATTGACCTGGTACTGCAAATTATTTTTTGCAAGCGCTATCGCATCATTAATGTTTATTCTTTTAGAAGCAGCCTGCTGCGCATTTGTATTTGTTGAAGTAAGAACTAATAATATTCCTGTTATTGCTGTAGCGGCAGTTTTCATTTTAAGTACTTGTCTTTTTGAAAAAATAATATACAAACATGGCAATACTACGAGGGTTAAAAAAGTTGCAGTTAAAAGACCGCCGATAACAACTGTTGCCAGTGGTTTTTGAACTTCGGCACCTGCGCCATTGCTTAATGCCATTGGCAGGAAACCAAGTGATGCAACTGTAGCTGTCATTAACACCGGACGCAAACGAATCTTAGTTCCTTCCCATACTCTTTGAAAAATATCATCCATTCCATCTTTCTGTAATTGATTAAATGTGCTTATCAATACAATTCCATTTAATACGGCTACACCAAACAAGGCTATAAAACCAACACCTGCAGAAATGCTAAACGGCATTCCACGAATTAATAATGCAAAAACACCACCTATCGCACTCATGGGAATAGCCGTAAAAATTAATGTTGCTTCTTTAAAGGAACCGAAAGTTATGTACAGCATAAAAAAGATGAGCAATAACGCTAACGGTACAACGATCATTAAACGTGCGGACGCTTTTCGCAGGTTTTCAAATGTCCCTCCGTAGGTATAATAATAACCAGTTGGTAATTTTACTTTTTCATATAATTTTTGCTGAACTTCTTTTACGACACTGGAGACATCACGTCCGCTTACATTAAAACTTACATAGATTCTACGCTTACCGGCTTCCCTGCTAATTTGTGCCGGGCCCGTTTTAAAAGCCACTGTTGCGACCTGTGATAGCGGAATTTGATTACCATCGTTTAATGGAACAAACAAACTGCTTACATCTTCCATAGATGTGCGGTGAATGCTATCTAATCTTAGCACCAAATCAAATCTTCTTTCATTTTCATAAACCGCACCTGCTACTTCACCTGCAAAGGCTGTACTGATAACATGATTTACGTCTTCAATATTTAAGCCATAGCCAGCCAACCGGGCACGGTCATACTCAACTGTTATTTGCGGAAGGCCATCAACCCTTTCAACCTGCGGTTGCGTTATTCCATCAATTGAATGAATTGTTTTTGCAACCTTATCAGCGTATGTAACAAGACTGTCTAAATTTTCTCCAAAGATCTTAATTGCTACATCCTGTCTTATACCGGTCATCAATTCATTAAATCGCATTTGTATTGGCTGGCTTGGTTCAGCGATAACACCTGGAATGTTTTCTAATTTCTTCCGCATCATTTCAGCCATTGCATTAAAATCCTTTGTGGTTGTCCACTGCTCTTTAGGTTTCATGATCACCATTAAATCGGAAGCTTCCGGTGGCATAGGATCTGTTGCAATATCTGCTGCTCCTGTTTTACCAATCACCATTTTTACGTCAGGAATGGATCTCAACATTTTTTGCGCCATCATTACCGTTTCGGTAGTTTGAGATAAAGAAGAACCCTGTGGTAAAACAAATTCAATTGCATAATCGCCTTCTTCTAATGTTGGAATAAATTCGCCACCCATCCTGGAAAAAACGAGAATGGAAATAATCAACAGAATGGTTGCTATACTTACAACAATATACCTGATCCTTACAGCGCCTTTGATTAATGGTGCATATCCACGCTGAAAGAAATCCATCATTTTATCGGCAAATGTTTTTTTATGCGCAATATTTTTAGAAAGAAATAATGCGCTCATCATTGGAATGTAAGTAAGCGATAAGATCAATGCACCTAAAATAGCGAAGGCAACTGTTTCAGCCATTGGACGAAACATTTTTCCTTCTACACCCTGCAAAGAAAGTATTGGCAGATAAACAATAAGTATGATCACCTGGCCGAAAGCAGCTGAACTCATCATTCTTCCAGCACTCTTAGCGACTGCATCGTCCATTTGAGGTTGTGATAGTTTGTCTTTGTTTTTTTGAATTGATAAAAAATGAAGCGTTGCTTCTACTATAATTACTGCACCATCGACAATTAAGCCAAAGTCAATTGCACCGAGGCTCATAAGATTAGCACTAACACCAAACAAATTCATAAGCGCTAAGGCGAATAAAAGAGAAAGTGGAATAGCGGACGCAACAATAAGGCCTGCCCGAAAATTTCCGAGAAATAAAACCAGGACAAGTATGACGATCAGCGCACCCTCGACAAGATTTGTTTTTACTGTATGAATAGCCCGATCAATTAAATCAGTTCTATCTAAAAACGGCTCAATCTGTACATCAGCCGGTAAAGATGCCTGCACCGTTTTCATTCTCTCTTTCACCAGCTCTACAACAGATGCACTATTTGCTCCTTTCATCATTAATACAATACCACCCACAACTTCTTTTTCTCCATTGTATGTTAAGGCACCATAGCGAGGCGGAGAACCAAACTGAACTTTTGCAACATCACGGATTAAAACCGGAATGCCGCCTTCATGCTTTATTAATATATTTTCAATGTCTGCAAAGGATTTAACCAACCCAACACCACGAATGAAATATGCATTGGGTTTTCTATCGATGTAGGCACCGCCAGTGTTTTCATTATTTTTTTCAAGCGCATTAAAAATTTCGGGGATCGTTACATTCATAGCTTTTAGCCGATCGGGATTAATAGCTACTTCATATTGTTTTGAAATACCTCCAAAGCCTGTAACTTCCGCAACACCGGGTATGCCACTTAACTGGCGGCCAACGATCCAATCCTGCATGGTGCGAAGATCCATTGCAGAATATTTTTGTTCGCTTCCTTTTTTGGGATGAATTACATATTGGTAAACTTCGCCCAGGCCAGTTGTAACAGGAGCCATTTCCGGCTTACCTATTTCTTTCGGTATATTTTCTGCAGCTTCTAATAATTTTTCTGCTATTAACTGCCGTGCGAAATACACATTTACATTTTCATCAAACACAACTGTGATAACACTTAGCCCGAAACGTGAGAAAGAGCGCATTTCTACCAGGCCCTGAATATTTGATAATGATTTTTCCACCGGAGAAGTGATAAACTGTTCTACTTCCTGGGCGGCAAGAGTAGGTGCGCGGGTAATTACCTGTACCTGGTTATTTGTAACGTCGGGCAAAGCATCTACAGGCAATTGTTTTGCACTCCACAAACCCCATATTATGAGTGCAAAGGTCATCACTCCAATGATGAGTTTATTTTTTATACTAAAGTCGATTATTTTATTGAGCATATTTTTTCTCTATTTGAAAATATGATGTGAGAACAGGTGTGTTATCCATTTAAACATCGCTATTAAAAGAATAACACTCACTATCACAATGAATACTGTTTTAAGAATACGTGCAGGCAATGGCTGACGAGATTTCTTTTTTGTTTTTTTGTACATGAAATAAAATTGCAGGACATTAAATATCCTGACAGTGAAATGAATCAGTTAAAAAAACAGAGAAGTATTTATGATAATTGCGGAGGTTGCCAGATAGGCAAAGAGATCTCAATAATGGTAGAAGGAAGATAAGAAGGATACATTTTTGCAGGAGCAAAAATTGTATGTTGAATTTGTATAGGAGTAGAAAAAAATGTAAACCCGGAGCAACAATTGCAGGTACAAAAAGGGGAACAAAGATCATTGGAGCTATGTTCATGCGTGTTATGTGATACTGCGATTTGTGCCTGCGAATTGATTGCAGTTTTTGAGCAAGCATCATCCATACATGGCGTAACGCTAAGCGCTAAAACCATAACTGCCATTATGAATGCGAAGAATTTCATTGCTGCAAAAATAATGGGTTCAGATTTAATTTTAGTGCCCAATGACTATTAAAATAGCTATGTGGTTGCATTTATGGCATTTTTTGCGTATTCCGTAAAGAAAAATGAAGCCTGACTGATAAACAGCCAGGCTTTTTATTATTTGATCTTAAATCTCCATCCCCCATATAACATCCTTCCAGTTACCGGACCCCAAACGAGTGATGCATCAAAATAAGGACTGAATGGCTGGTTAGCCGCTACAATTACATTCTTTTGAAAATAATTGGTAAGGTTCTCACTACCTATATAAAAATCCATTGGATGTTTTTTCCCAACTGTCTTACTTATTTGTGCATTCATTAAAATAAAATCCGGTGAGTACGTTGCTCTTTGATATTCTACAGGATTTGTTTGTGTGCCTGGTATTCTTTTTCTTCCATTGAAACTAATCGTATAGTCAAACTTCCATCCGCTTGTTGCATAAGCAAGATTTGC
Source organism: Bacteroidota bacterium (assembly GCA_018268085.1). Lineage (GTDB taxonomy): Bacteria > Bacteroidota > Bacteroidia > Chitinophagales > Chitinophagaceae > Ferruginibacter. Next base: position 17,196 of record JAFDXE010000030.1, on the reverse strand, counting down.
GAATGCCCTGTTGTTTGCTATTAAAGGGCGTTGCAATAATTTTCCACTGTATGTTGTCTTTACATCAAAATAGCGATAAGCTAAACGTACATCCAATTTTTTAATTGGTTCAAGATTTAATTCAGCCTGGAAACTGTTTGAATAAGATTTGCCCTGCAGATTATAGAACTTAACCTGCCGTGGATCTTCCAAATCAACAACAACCTGGTTGTTAAAATCATTCCTGAAAAAATCAACACTAAACAAACCGTCACGGTGAAATGCCTTAAATTTCTGATCGATACTGATTCCTTTGTTCCATGCTACTTCAGGATTAAGGCCATAAGCTTTGCCTGGTGCAGCATTAATGATATTTATCTGCCTCGAACTTACAAATACACTTGTATTCTCTGCAAAAATATTTGCGGTGCGCTGGCCACGGCCTGCGCTTACACGAAGGGTTGTTCCTTTTATTGGTTCGTAGCGAACATGCAAACGTGGTGTTGCAAAAAATCCAAAGAGATTATTATAATCACCTCTTATACCTGCGATCACGCTTACCTTTTCATTTGGTGTATAGGTGTATTCGAAAAATGCACCGGGTACAGTTTCTGTTCTTTTGTAATTGATTGTTTTAAAATTTTCATTGTAGTTATCATATAAAAAGCTGATACCTGTTCTGAATTTATGAATCGTGCTTTTAATGATTGACTGGTAAATTAAATTAGCATAGAAATTTTGTTGCTTTGCATTGTAGGTTGTTAAACCAAAATAGGAATCCTGTTTGTGATCAATTGCTGATAATTGCAAGCCGATACTTTTATATTTTTTTTCAGGAAACACATATCCTATTTTAGCAAAGGCTTCATAGCGATCGGTATTAATACCCAAGCCATATTTATTTGTGGTGTTCTTATCCTTGTTTGGATCAAAACCTACTTCACCTCCTGTTCTTCTATCATTCAAAACTTTAATTCCAAACTGTGTAAGAAAACCTTTACCATCATCATACTTCCACCGATTAATTAAACTGAACTGGTTGCCGGTGGGAAGATCCCTGAATCCATCTTTATTAAAATCGAGATTCTTATTGGTTAAGAAATCATCATGCAGCAACAAGCCAGTTGACCATTTCTTTCCAATTTTTTGCGAAAGGTTCAAATTGAAATCCGTTTTGCCATAATCATTGATATAAGCATTGGCATAAAGCTTTTCACTATTTTCCGGTTTCTTTAATTCAATATTGATTTGGCCTGCGATGCTTTCATAACCATTGGCTACTGAACCAATACCTTTAGTTAGCTGAATAGATTCCACCCACGGACCCGCAATTGAGTTTAATCCTAATGGTGTTGCAATGCCCCGTGGACCAGGGAGGTTTTCTACTGTAAGTTGGGTATAGTTCCCACTTAATCCTAATAACTGAATTTGTTTTGAACCTGTTACTGCATCATTGTATGATACGTCAACAGAAGGGTTTGTTTCAAAACTTTCGCTCAGATTACAACACGCTGCTTTAAACAATTCTTTATCCGTCATAATTTGTGTACGGATTGGATTTAATGCGGATAAATAAGTAGACCGTTGTTTTGAAAAAACGGTTACCTCATTCAATTGCTTATTGGATGCAAGGATAATTTTAAGTTCATTCGTATCAACTATTGTAATTGTATCTGCCCTGTAACCGGCATAACTTATTATCAACCTGCTCTCGGTTCCATCATAATTGATCTGGAAAATTCCCGTGTTATCGGTAGAAACTCCTTTCTTAGAAATTGACCAAACTACGGTTGCACCAGGCAATGGAACAAATGATCCTTTCTTATCGTTTTCCAATACCACACCTTTAATGAAATGGCTTGCCGATTTTAATTCATTTTCAACAGGTGCATCAACCGAATCAGTTTTTACTAAGGCAGAATCCGTTTGTTGCATTTTCATTGTATCTGCTGCCACTTCATTCATCATTTTTTCCATTTCACGGTAATGGCAACATGAAGGCAATTCATTGTAAACATTCGTTTTTGCTTTCTTATCTCCTATATCGTGCCCAACAGCCACAATGCGGTTTTCTATTTTATCTATTGTTGTTTGTGATGTATTATAAGTGAGACTTAACAGTTTGCTTTCAATATCCCAAACTGCTGCTTTTACTCCTTTACCTTTCGCTGCATCTTCTATTCGTTTTTTACATTGAACACATGCTCCATGTACTTTGAAAGTAATGATGGTATCTTTTGATGCCGGCTGTGCCCAGGATGTAATGCCTGAACATACGAATACCAGCATCATTATATATGATTTCATTTTTTAAAATTTAAAAGTTAAAGAGCATTGAAGAATAATATATCTCCAATGCTCTCTTAATTAAGCCTTCTTTGTTTTAGGCTTGGCTTTTACTTCGGTCATGTCCATTCCGCACTTGGAACATTTACCAGGTGCATTGCTTACTACCTCTGGATGCATTGCACAACTGTATGTTTTAATCTTTGTGAGAGCCATTCCACATTTTGAACATTTGCCGGGCTTGTCACTTACAACCTCGGGATGCATAGTGCAGGTATATTTTGCCTGTTGTGTAGTTTTTGATTTTGCTGCTGGCATCTTGCTTTTACCTGCTTGAGCAAATGTTGCAAATGATACTGTAACTGCGATTAAGAGAATGATTATTTTTTTCATTGTTTATATTTTTAAAAGTGAGTTGATTTAATTTTTTCTTGAATAATGGCAACAGTCGGGCAATCCCTCGTATGTTGAGTTATCTGCCTTATACTTTTCGGCATCGTGACCAACAGATGCGACTTTCCTTTGGACATTATCGACAACATAGTTTGAAAAAACATCAAACTTTATAGTGAGTGTTTGCGAGTCTTCATTCCAATTGGCAGCTTTAATACCTTCTACTGAATTAGCAGCTTTTTCAATTCTTTTTTTACACATACCACATTCGCCATATACTTTAATGGTTTGTGTTTTTATTGTACTAATTCTTTCTGCTTTATCAGCCTGAGCATTTGCAGATTGTATTGATATAAATACAATCAACATTGCAAACAATAGCTTTACTGTTTTCATTGTAATAATAGTTTATGTGGAAATGTAATTTGTTTACTGCATCTTAGATACAGTAATACCAAGCTTTAGATTGCCTGGAGAAATAAGCGGAGAAAAATCAAATACGGTAAACGCAGTTAAGAATATAAATTGGAAGACCGCAACACAAGGGCGGTGCATGGCTTGTATTGGTAACATTCATTGGCTGATTTGCCAATATCATTATTTCGAAAGAAGGAATAAATAAATGAATGTCAGTAAAATGTTTAACCGGAGTAGCAACACCATCGGCAGCAACATGGCTGTCTTTTACTTTTAAACTTTTGAACTTGAATTTGCAGCAGCCATCTTTTTCATTACCCATGCCGCACTTGCCTTTTGATTCCTGCACAAATGTGATATCAGTAGATTTCAGTTTGCCACAGCAATAAAATTGCCTTACACCCAATCCTAAAGTGGAAAGGGAATAAATGCAAATGAGTAATATGATGGAGACTTTTTTCATTCTATCTTGTAGATAGCTGAAAACAAATGTAAAACATTTATTTAATTTATTACTGTCGGGTATTATACAAAGACATATAATTAACAAATTTGTAAGCGCATTCAGGCTTTTGGTTGAATAGTTAATATATTTATCGTATGGAAGGGCATTATAAAACACTGCAAACTATTTATACTATAACAGAGGAAGATCCTAATCCTGAAACATACAAATGCCGACCAAGAGAAATTATTTTACGCCAATATCAGAGCTGGACCACTATAGAAAAACATTTGCGAATGCTGAAAGATGAAGGATTGATAACAATAATGCAGGAAGACACCGTAGTTATATTTATTACCAAAGAGGGGATTAAAAAAATTAATGAAGAAAAAAAATTGAATTGGAAAATGGATTTGTAAATTATTAACTTATACCTTAAAACAACAATAATGAGTTCAGAAGATTTTAATATTGAATGTAGCAAAGATTGGAAAAAAATACACGAACAAATTTTTGGTACTATAATTCCAAAACACGCAGAATGGACGGATATAGATGACATAGTAAAAGTGTTAAATACAATTGGGATAATCCCGAATTCTAACCATATGTTTTTTCCAGATGGTGGTGGCTTAGATTTAGAGGGTGCGAAACTATCTCATGAAAGAAAATGTATTGAATTGCTAACTGGAGTTTCATACATTATTAAACCAAGGGTATTGATTTTTGAATCTATTGATAGTGATTTAGAATGGAATTATTTTAGAATTGAAACTGATATTTTAGCTGCTTCGGGAGTGTACGAACTAAATGCAGATTCCTTTGATGAGGAAGTTTGTGAACTAACACCCCTGCAATATGTTGACAGACATCATTGGGATGAAGGTGAATATGATGGAGAAAAATTGCCTGACACTGCACGACCTATTATTCGTTATTTCAAAGGATCATTTGTAATTTTTAAGAAATCGTCCATCTACAATAATACTACTTCAACATACGATGGAAGACATGCAAAAGTGGATGCGAATGAATTTAGGCTGTATATAGAAAATGCCTGTAAAAGTATAACCGTTTAATTAAGTTGCATTCGTGTTAGCGGCTATTTTGCATAAGCATTTCAATAAAAATAACAATCATACCCAAAGATGTCAACTACGCAAATTGTAACGCTTATAGGAATTGGATTAACTTTTATTGTTGGAATATTTAATCTTATAATAACTTTTAGAAACGTTCGCAAGACTGTATTTATTAACTCTGTAACAGCTTCCAGAATTAAGTACATTCAAGAATTGCGTGAAAGCATTTCTAAATTTTGCGGACTTGCTTATAGCTATAATAATCGTCTGTACAAGTTGGAGTATAAAGAAGTTTGGGAACTACATAAAGAAGCTGATAGTTTGAAGTTTTTAATAAGGCTTTATTTAAATCCAGAAGATGAATATTGGGACAACAAAATGATAAGTTTGATTGACCAAATTGTACTTAAAAGTGACAAAGATCCTACACCGTCCATAAATGAACTGATAACTATTACACAATACCTTCTTAAATTAGAATGGGAAGGTGCAAAAAAGGAAAGTGAAGTTGGCATACTTTCAGACCTTGAAAAGAAAGAGTTGTATAATAAGTATGTAGAAAAACACAAGCAAGCTGTTTCACAAGCAACCATTTAATTATGTTCAAACACATTGACAACGACGAAGAAATTTTAGACTTCTTAACTGATGTAGATGTAAGATTTACAGAGTTTGATGCTGATAGAATTACATCATTTTATGTAGGAACTAATTATAATCTCCTTTTATTTTTTTCAAAAGAAGGCGACAAAGGATTTCATTTGTTTACTATAGAGAATTTTAAATACAACCTGCCAGATTTTAACGCCCTGAAAGAATACTTAGTTAACCTATTCAGACTTACTAACCTTTATATGATTAAAGAAGCTATTTCACAAGTTGACGTTCATATAGTAGCGATACAGGCAGCTCAATTATTTGAAATTCAAAAGCGAACCTAAAACAGCCGCTTACAGGAGGGTTGCTGTAAGTGTGGTTGGACCGTTGTTAGTAGCAGCAGTTAATAAACCAATAACAGGATTATCATTATTAACCGTTTAAAGTACGAATCCACACATTGAATAACATTATTCTTTATTTTCGACCAGACGGCATGATGTAATCAATTCTTCTGCATTTTGAAAATCGAAATATTTTTGTTTAAGCAATTGAACCTGGTATTTTACGGGCAGGTATAGACCCCATTTCGAAAAATCCAATATGCCAGGATTCGATTCGAGAAAATCCGTAATGTGCTTATCAATACCTGCTATGGACTGTAATATGTTACCCCATTTGTCATAAAAGCTTTCTCTTGAACTTTCTATGTCAAAAGAACTTGAACTATCATTTAGAGAATTTGGTATTTCCATTACATTAAGTAAAAAACCAATTGTATTATTAATGCGTGTACCTGCGAAAGTATATAATGATAGTTTCTTATCGTTTATTTTTAATGGCCTTTCAGTGTTAATGTCTTTAATAGGGAATACGGAAAATTCCTTTTGTAAATTTTCAATTTCCAATTTACCTGCTTCATCAATAATTTCATATTCTTGATTAGAAAAAAGTATTTCATAGATCTTTTCTCTTATCATGGAATGACAATATCCACCAGTACCAAAGAAAAGTGGTTTTTTGCCGTCATTTGCTTTAATAACTTCAATTCTTTTTGATTTGAAATCAACAGATTTTATCTTCCACATCCTTGCTGCCAATAAAATATTCTGATCTTCAAATATCATTGGTGAGAAAGGTATTTCACCTATAGTATTTCCAGCATGAACAACCTTAAGGTTTTCTTCTGTTTTAAAAACACTATAAAACTCGCGACTGTTTACAATTTTTTCGCCGCTCAGACCAATAATAATATCGTGTTGAATTTTTTCCAGGAAATCTATCTGCAACAAATGAGTAATTATTTCTTCAACTTCAATAGAGCTGATTTGAGTAAAGGCAAAATTCTTAGTCACCCGATTTATTAAATCAGTCTGGGAAATACCTGAAAAGCCTTTTACAATTGACAAAATCTGGTGCAACAAAATATCATATGGCTTATCATTTGTTTGGGGTGGTTCAATAAAACCTTCTTTATATAACAGCCAACAAGCCAGGGATTGCAATAAACTCCAGGGACGAGTGGCATATACAAACAAATTGCTGCTTTCGTCATTCCGACGACCACTTCTTCCAACCCTTTGAATAAGGGATGCTATACTATTTGTAGAATCAATTTGTACCACTTCATCAACTGTTCCTATATCTATACCTAATTCAAGTGTTGATGTACAGGAAATACAAAAACTTTCCCGTTTATTATTTTTTGCAAAGTGTTCAACATATTCTCTAACTTCTCTATCTACTGAACTGTGATGTGAAAAATAGTTTTGATGACCTTTCTTTTTCCCTGCTATTCTTTTCAATTCAACGGCTACTTCTTCAGCCCTTCCTCTGCTGTTTGGAAAAATTAAAACTTTATTGTCTTTTGTTTCCTCATATAAATTTTCAATTAATTCAGCTGGGAGTTCCATGATTTTGTCTGTTGGGAAATACCGAAATTGAACAATGGTATCTTTTGACCCTCTGTCCAATAGTACTTTGGTTTGCTCAACATTTCCGGTAAACCTTTTTGCTTCCTCGTAATCACCAATTGTTGCAGACAAGCCAACAATATTGAAAAATTTATAATTGATATCCTGCAACCGTGATAATATAGATTTTAATTGAACCCCTCTATCTGTACCAATAAATGAATGTATTTCATCAATAACTATATATTTGAGATTTGAAAACAACTGCTTTACATTATAAGGCTTATTTACGAACATTGCTTCAAGAGATTCAGGTGTTATTAAAATAATTCCTTGTGGTTCTTTAATAATCTTTTCCTTTAAACTCTTGTTTGCTTCTCCATGCCATTTTGTAACAATAACATCCATATATTTACACAAATCTTCAATACGTATAAACTGGTCATTTATTAATGCGATTAATGGGGAAATGTATAATACTTGTACACCAGGTTCATCAAAATTGACTTTTGAAAGGATCGGCAGGAAAGCAGCTTCTGTTTTACCAGATGCAGTTTTTGAAGCCAGGATATAATTTAAATCTGTTGATAATATCCGTGTAATTGCGGCAAGTTGAATGGGACGTAATTCATCCCAACGTTTTTCACGTATGAATTTTCTAATTGGTTCTGATAATAAATTAATTGACATTAGATTTCTTCAATGCTGTCCATAGCAGTTTCATTTGGCCTTTCATCGGCAATTTCAATTTCACCGAAAAGTTTACTTTTATCTACTTCGGGATTTTGCCGAAGAATATTCAAGATGTTTAAGAAATCCCTAATAACTTCTCGTGGAGTAAGGAATTCATCGGCTCCGGGTTTATTGAAGATCTCTTCCATAAACTGCTGAATATCGATGTCTGAAATGCCTATCTGCGTTTTATAATTAAAATCAAATATATCCTTCAGTTTTTTTAATAATACAAATATTTCGTTGTGATCAAGTGGCATTAAGCGAATCACTGGTTGGGCAAAATCTCTTATTTCAGCAGTTTCAAATTTATTAGTTTCCAATCTTGATTTTAATGCATTGTAACTAAACAAACCTCTACGTTCATTTTCCAATACTTCTTTTGTGCCAGCAAAATTTACAAAGAAATTTGTAACCTTTCCCTGAAAACAATCATTGTAAATGGTGAGAATTTTTTCATAGTTCTTTTCCCGCATTACAGAAGTTGAAATCTTGTATAAATTAATAGCTTCATCCAAATTGACCATAAACCCGCTATAACCCATGCTTACGAATAGCTTACAGAAATTCTTAAGCATATCATAATAGTTTAAATCATTTATTACTTCTCTTACACCCAAATCCTGTTTTGCTTCAGTCTTTGTCCGGTATTCGCCCTTTAACCATTTCAATGCATTTCTTCTTAATAGTTCGTCATCTTTAATATAACCTTCGTAATATTTCATCACAACCATTCCAAAATCAAAACCACCAACATCGGTAAGTTCATTGATAGTTTTTACAATATTTGACTGTATAAGATTTAAATATTGATCTTTTCTAATTTCGGCTATTGAAATATTATTTTCCATAGCTGTTTTAGTAATAACCTGTTCTATCCACTTTTCCATTAATGTAGGTAAGGCACCTCCTTCTGGTTTAGTCTGAATCGCCACATTATCCATAATAGCGGAATACAAGGCCACAGCTTTACCATCATTTGAATATAAACGATTGTCGGGTGTGAAATCGGCATTTGCAACAACGAATTTCTGTTTCAATGCAACTGTGTTCAGTAAATGCAGCATGAAAGATTTTCCCGATCCAAAATCACCAATCAAAAACTTGACCATGCTATGACCATTTTTTACGTCTTCTAATGCGGCAACGAATGCATCGATTTCTTCTGAGCGGCCAACTGTTATATGCTGCACCCCAATTTTTGGAACAACTCCACCAATAAGCGAATTGATTATTGCCGTTGCCTCTTTGGGCTTAATGTTGTCTATCATACTTTTAAAAGTCTTTTATAATAATCTTGATTAATAATATAGTATTCGTCTTCTTCCTCAATTAGTATATCATCCAATTTTTCATAACAAATCTCATTTATACTTTCGATTAACCCGCTTGTAAATGCTCCTTTTTGTTTTGCAAAATCTGTTAACTCAGCTTGTTCAACAGTAAAATTTCGTTTTGAGAATATTTCCAACGTTTCAATTTGAATTGGAGTAAATAATATATCAGTTACATAATTCGAACTTGCAACAATTTCAGTTTTTTGTACTATTTCAATTTTTAATTCATCATTATTAACCTCTTTAGACTTAATTGTACTGGTTTCATTTTCAAAATCGTCTTGTAGGTATTCGTTTAACAATTCTACAGTTCCCGAATCTTGCTGCTGAACTTCGAGTATCGCCTTGGGGTCTAATTTAATTCTCTTTCTCTTTGGTAAATATAGTTTTGAAACGGCCTCTAATGCTTTTTCTAAATTCCTATCCTCCAATAATTCGCTTATTATTATTTCAAAGTCATGTAACTGATCATTATTCTGAAACAGACTTTTTTGAATGGTTTTAGTAAATTGTTTGTTGTCGAAATTTGCTGATTTAAGATCGTAGTCCAAATAGTAAATATATAATTTCAGCGAAGCTTCTTTATCAATCTTTGCAATGAATTTCGACGCTTCGAAAAAGATATTTTCAACAGAAGGATTTTTTTGATTAAGCCTGCCGAGCGCAATAATATTGTCAACAAATGATTTTGAATCTGTTTGTTTAAAATCAGCTGTTAATTCGTCAAACCTTATTTTCCACCGATTTGTATTTTGAGAATATAACTCTATTTCGGTGGTTTCATCTGGGGGCTTTACTATTAAAACCAGTTCTGGTAAAATAGTATTTACAACATTAACAATCTTTGTTTCAAATTCAAGTTTAGCTGCAGGTGTTGTATAATAAGTGTCGGTATTAATCTTTCGCTTATGTCCATAATATTCACGAACTGTGTTTTCACAACGTTTAAAAATATTTGAATAAATTTCATTGGATACTGAATCCAATCCATATCTATAATTATTACTTGCTTGTTTGTATTTAAAATGTTTTTGCAAAATTACATCGGTAACATCTGCAACAACACTTTCCAATGTTGTTCCTGCAGCAATACTTTTCTCTTTTAATTGCTCGATTGCTGAGAGAAAAACCCTTACTATTTCAATAAAGCAATACTCAATACTTCCAAAATTTGTAGGTGAATAAAAAAGCCTATTAAGAATTTTTACTTCTTCATCTTTTAATTGAAGTTTTGATTGATACTTAGTACCAAGACCCCAATAGTTTCCTTCAAAGGAATATTGGCTATTTGATTGATTATATTGATATACCCCAGGTTGCTGGTTTCTAATTCTTATAATAGCTTCCCTATCACCAGCAATCTCCAATTTTTTGACCAGGAATGTTAGACAATAGGCTTTTGTTCTGGGGTAAGTTGCGCCTAATTTTTCTAATTGTTTTTCTAATAGCAACAAATTCCGGTGCGTATCATAGTCATTTAACAAATCGAATAATAGTATAAACGCGTAATTGCTATTTCCCTCTAAGTCCACAAATTCTCCTTTTAGAAATCGATCTTTAAATTGATAATAGAAGGCTTGCTGTTCTGCAGTTGCGGCCTTGATTTCTGTAAATGAATAAACATAATGGTGATTCCAAAAAGGGACTTTTAATTTATTAGTATCAATGTTATTTCGAAGATTCGTATCGATCTTTTGCGATTGGCCTGTTACATCAATAATTGAATCATCAATATCAGGTAATTTATTGATTGCATTTGCGATCAATAAGCTGTCATTATCGATATTTTTATACTCTTTGTTTTCATCTCCATTTACTTCTGTTGATTTTATTGAGTTATCCTTATTTAAATCGCTTGAGGGTTTGGTGATTAAGACATTTAATAAGTTCGAAACAATATGTTCATTCTTATTCGATTTTGTATTATCTGGATTGATGATACCTAACAAACTTGAAACAATGCCTTTCCCTTTATACAATTCCACATTGTCAGGCTCTTTTTTCTCATCTTGATTTGCTTCTGTTGATTGTGTTGATTTCTTATCTAAATCATTGGAAGGTTTATCGATTAAAACATTTAATGAAGAAGTACCAGTATTTTGGTTGTTGTCGGCATTCTCATCAATATGGTTTTCTGGTTTTAAAGAAATGGGAGTAGGTGACATTTTGTACAAGTCATTGATAATTTGATCCTGTTGCTGAATGTTGGCTTTGTGGGAAAGTAAAGGTTTTTTATTTATCTCTTTACTTACTGATTTTTGGGTATTACCAGCAGCTACAGCAAGAATTAAAATCAAAATACCAATTACTAATAGGGTCATACTAAGCGAATAAGTTAGTTTATTAACGATGTTAATTATCAAATCAGTTATCTAAAACCAATCAAACAAGATACAAAAAAGGGATGTACTTATATATACCGTGAAAACACCCTTTATTTGTGAGACTATAACTTTTTTTCATTTGAGCCAAAGGAGCTAATAATGTGCCCTAAACTTCATCATAAATAAATATCACATCAAAGTCAATTTCTGAAACAGAGTTTAAAAGTTCCACTTCAATCTTTATTGGGTATTCATTAATGTTGGTCGTTCTGTCAGTAACAGTAAAAGGAATGCTGATTGACTTGCTCAACGAGATCTTTGGCTTAAAATGAAAGAGACTGATCAATGGCGATATATAAAATGGATGACTAAAGGAACATTGCAGCTGGTATTGCCTATTATTTTAAGCCCGATTTGCTTTCGAAATCATTTATTCAAATTTAAGTAAATTAAAACCCGAAATTTAATGGAAAATTCTTTGGGGAAGAAATGATAGGTATCTAACGCCTCTAAATTCATCGAAAATTGAATTTTTTTAAGTTCCCCTGACTATAAAGGCTTGAATTTTAAAGTGATAAATTTTCTTAGCTTTCCAACATTATAATATAAAGGCGTGCAAAACACCCATATTTCCAGTAAAATGAGGTTCAATAATTTCTAATTTTTTTTCATTATTCAACATAATAAACCATTTTTGCAAACAAATAATTTTATTAAAATATAGATTAGAAAAAATATTATAAAAGATTAGCGTTAGCTGATTTCGGAAAGGAAAACTGGTAATTTTCAAATTGACCCGGAATGATGGCTAAACGCTCACGCATGGCGTGGGCTTTAGTTATTTGGGTCAAGGCCACCAGTGCCTCCTTCCGGTAGCTATATGTCCCACGCTTATTTTATTTTACTCCTGCCTGGGGACATAGCAGACCAAAACTCTGTTATGAAAATAATCATCAGTACGATTCTCAGCTCATTACTTCTATTTGGCTGTGCGATGTCAAAAAAAATGGCCAAAAATTTAGACTCCTGGATGGGCCTTTCAAAACATGACTTAATACAAAGTTGGGGACCACCGAATCAAACCACTTCAGACGGCAGTGATGGTGAAATATTGATTTACGCTAAAAGAACTTACATGAATATGCCAAATGGCCCAATTGATTATTGGGAATATACTATGATGTATGCTGATTCTAAAGGCATCCTTTACCATTGGTTCTATAAAACAGATCCTAACCCCCCGGAAAGAATAGACATAAGATTATTAAAATAATGTTCATGCGTTTACTAAAAACTAATGTTATATGGATGCAATCAGATTATTAATATTTGCACTGTATGTTTGGATTTGTTATTCAACAGCGAATTATCATTTCAAGAGAAGAAATATAGATTTGCTTTTAAGCACTATTCTGTGCGTTCTGGTTAGTCCTTTCATAGGTGGCTTCATCCTGGTTCAATTTCCTGCTAAACCTCGCAAGGATAGCTTAAAAGAAAATATGCCACAGAGAAATTCTACTGCGAGAATTAATAAGAGGGTTAATTGGAAAAAGAGGCTTCATGATCTAAAAACACTTGTTTATAACTTATACGATAAACTCTGGGATAAGAACGGGACACGAGCATTCACCAAATCAGTAATTTTAATTTTGAGTTTTTGTATCATTACGCTTATTCTAACAAATCCTACGTATTCAAAATTCAAAGAATTTACCCCTGATTATTCTAATAGAGAGCATTTTGTTTTAAGAACACGAATACATAATTATTTAATTTATTCTGTTTATGAAAAAAGTATAGTACAGTATGATGAAGAGAATTATTCGCAAAGTTTAATATCATCTCAACAATACATTGGAATTCTATTAAACTTTTATATAAAAAAATAATTATTCGTGTGCCAAAAATGCGACCCCTTTGGTTTACTCTATTTCTATGGAAAGTACGTATTGAATTCAGGTAAAAGTCGCTTTAAACTGCATGCATGCATCTCTGTAATTAAAGAAGTGATGGCAGCTAATTAAGACTGAAGATGAAAAATAAATCAATGCGGCAGGAACTAACGAATTGATAGAAGTTACCGCATTGATTTATTTTTCATTGAAGGTCTTAATTAGCTGCCATCACTTCTTTTCCCTAAATTCCACCTATAGGGCGAAAATAGGCAATTCAGTATTATTGCCTATTTGCACCGATGAAAGCATTTTATCTTTCAAAAATTTTTTTAAATTGACCAGGCAATATTTCTCAATCAATCGTTCATATTTCGATTTGTTATACTTATACTTATTCGTACTAAAACCGTGTAAGTCTTCCCATTGCTTTTCTGTCGCCAATTCGTTAATAAACTCTCTCTCTTTATTATCTAACTTCATCTGATATAATTCGTCTTGACGCAATATTAAATGATCAAATAATTGAATAGTGTATAAAATCGAGGCAGTATGTTTTTGATAGTCTTCTAAATCTGCTAAACTGGATATTCCAGTTGTTCTGACAAGTTCTCTATTATTTTTTATCTTTCTTTCGAACCTTAAAATACTTCTATCAGTTATCCCATTCTGTCTTGCTTTATCATAAATTTTAATACTGTAATCTTCCTGCTCAAATTCTTTAATATAACCTCTGTCATCAAAGTGTTCCGATTTTGTTACTCTAACACCCTTATAAGCTTGAGCATTCCGAGCTATAGTTTTAGCATCTGTTGATGATTCAGAAACATCGTTATTTATTCCGTTTTCAAGGCAGACAACTTTGGCTTCGATAGGCTCAATTTTAAATTCGTTTTGAAAGAGTTTAGAAAGATGTAGGAAATCGCTCCACCGAAATGGAAGATAATTTTTTCCGCAATAAAATAGTTTATGAAAACTTCCACTAAACTGAACGAAGGGAATACCTTTTGGGGTCTTGTTAATTTCAATATCAATTTTATAATCTTCGCAGTTATTTAGAAGTGAGTGGCCTGTAATTTTTGCTGGAGCTTCATAACCTGGTCCCAGAGTTTTTAAATTATAAAGCTTATAGCGAAGACAATTATCTATAGTGTGTTGAATAACTTCACTAGAATAACTTCTGATTTTAAATCCATCGTAAAAACATAAACGTTCATCATGAATGTCTTTTTCGGGTAAATCATATAATGACATCATGATTCGTAATTTTTATACTTTGAAAAATTTTTAGCTTCAAGAGAATTTATTATTTCGCTTCTCTTAAAATAAACCTTACCTCCTTGCTTATAAGCTTTAATTTTTCCTTGCTTGGTCCAGGTATTTAGGGTTGGATAACTAATCTGAAGTAATTCCTTAACTTCTTTTCGCGACATTATTTCCTTTTCCTTGGGAGGAGCTACTTTATGCGGGGATAAGGACTGAAATTTTTCTTCGATCGCTGTGTTTATCATTTCATCTAAATACTCTTTTATCATCTCGAATAATGGCACCATAAGAATAATCTTTGAATCATTACTTAATTAAGATTTAAACTTTCCGCAAGAATGTCAATAAGCATTTGAAGTCGATTATTTAAAACTAATCGACACAGGAGTGCCTATTAAACTTGGTGTGCTTACAAGATGCCGAGACAAGGTAGAATCAGCAAATATTATTTTGGGGTATGCTTACAAAATGCTGAGACGAGCGTATTCAGCAAGTATTATATTGGTATGCTAATAGATATTGATCGCAATTTTGTTTCTTTTAAAAAAGCAAACAAAAAAAGTTATTCTCATAATGTGCATAGTCACCATTGATACCTCCACCCCCTGTTTAAGGGGGGTGGGTAGATGAATTGGGAATTTTCTAATTCGGTATAAGCAAAATTTGTACTACTGAATTGAATGCTAACGTTGGCCAGTGGGAGTAGCTTGATTGTTAGTCAGTCTGGCTGCTCATAGGTAAATAGATTATTATTTAAACACAGATATATTTTAAAAGAAGAGATAACTTGCCCCTTAAATTGCCCCTAAATTAAAATAGCCTCATAAGTTATTGACTTACAAGGCTAATAGCAATTTTAAAGTGGTGTGGGGCGGGATCGAACCGCCGACACAAGGATTTTCAGTCCTTTGCTCTACCGACTGAGCTACCGCACCATTTCATTTTTGTGTACGATCAGGATTTTCATTCCTTTTCCCGATACCATCGGGATACCGCACCATCGTCCCTTCAGATGTAATTCCTACGGGGCAGCAAAAATAAGGGGATTTTACTGAATTCTGCAAGCTATACCGAAATTATTGTTGGAAAAACAGGTCGGTTGATCTGTCTTTAGCCGCTTTCCCAAAAATTATCAGGCTTACCGTCTTAATTTAGCAGAATGTTTTATCTCCTAACAACTAACAACTAACAACTAACAACTAACAACTAACAACTAACAACTCACTTCAAACTCGCTATATCTATCACAAACCTGTACTTCAC
The DNA here is from genome assembly GCA_018268085.1 of Bacteroidota bacterium. Classification (GTDB taxonomy): domain Bacteria; phylum Bacteroidota; class Bacteroidia; order Chitinophagales; family Chitinophagaceae; genus Ferruginibacter. The sequence continues at coordinate 1,270 of JAFDXE010000030.1, read as the reverse complement.
ATCTCCCTTCAGCATCCTTTCATACGCTTCATTGATCTGCTGCACCGGTATCACCTCCACCTCGCTTACAATATTATGCTTCGAACAAAAATCAAGCATCTCCTGCGTTTCTTTTATTCCGCCAATTAAGGAACCGGCCAGCGTTCTGCGTTGCAAAATCAAATTGAATCCCACTACCTGGCTCGGCTCCGGCGGCGCTCCCACCAATACCATTGAACCATTTGTTTTTAATAAAGGAAGCAACGAATCATAACTGTGGGGGGCAGAAACCGTGTTCAGTATAAAATCGAAATGATTGCGGTATTTTTCCATATCCTCCGGCCGGCGGCTGTTTACAAAATTCGTAGCGCCTAATTTTTTCGCATCGGCTGCTTTATTATCCGAGGTACTGATCACCGTTACCTCTGCGCCCAGTGCAACTGCAAACTTTACACCCATGTGCCCGAGGCCGCCCAAACCAACAATGGCCACTTTTTGTCCCTTACTTACTTTCCAGTGCATGATCGGCGAATACGTGGTAATGCCCGCACACAACAACGGCGCAACCGCTTCCAGTTTCAGGTTTTCGGGTATGCGTAACGTGAAGTTCTCGTCTACCACGATATTGGTTGAATATCCTCCGTAGGTAACATTGCCTGCATAATCGCGGCTGTTATATGTTCCCACAGATCCCGTTTCACAATACTGCTCCTCCCCGGCCTGGCACTGCGAACAGGTGCGGCAGGAATCTACCAAACAGCCCACACCTGCCAGGTCGCCGGCTTTGAATTTTTTTACATGTGCACCTACCGCGGTAACACGCCCCACAATTTCATGACCGGGCACCATCGGGAAAATAGAATTGCCCCATTCATTGCGTACCTGGTGAATATCAGAGTGGCAAACACCACAATATAAAATTTCAATCGCCACATCATGTGGTCCTGGTTCTCTTCTTTCAAATGAAAAATCGCTTAACGCAGTTTGTGCGTCATGCGCTGCATATCCTTTTGTTGCTGTCATGCTTTAATTATTTTTAAAGTGAAATTAAAATTACCGGGTAAATATGAACAGGAGGTTATCAATTACGGAATAACTAACAAACCAGCAGGCATTTTGTTTACATAATATTATCCCGCATCTTACATGTTAAACTAAACGATTGCTGGTAAACACAGAAATGTCCAAACGAAAAGTCTATTTATTTTTTACTTTTTGACCACACTGGACATAGGGTTTGCCACAAAGGCGCGAAGGCAGAAAGAAACACGAAGTGTACTGTTCCATTTTT
>JAFDXE010000002.1 GCA_018268085.1 Bacteroidota bacterium | reverse complement strand
GTTGGTAGTATAAAAAGGTTGGTATCATCCCTTCGGGATTTAATTCCATTCATTTCAGGATTACGTTATAAGTATAACATCCCTTCGGGATTTGTTTTTTACTTTACCGGTATTGATTTACAATTGTTGTATCCCTTCGGGATTAGAAGGAGATATTGCGAGCTATTACCTGGTTTAAAAAAAATAACTATCGTGTGCCTTCGGTATTGGAAAATGATACTGTTGACTTTTATGCATACAGCAAGTTATGGCTAATGCATCCCTTCGGGATTAGTAGGAGATATTATGAGCTATTTAAGCGGTTTAAAAAAAATTATTGTGTGCCTATGGAATTGGAAAGTGATACTGTTGGCTTTTGTGCATACAGCAAGTTATGGCTATATCATCCCTTCGGGATTTAGTTTTTACTTAATCTGTAGATTTTTATAATTGTTGCATCCCTTCGGGATTAGAAGGAGATATTGTGAGCTATTAAGTGGTTTAAAAAAATAACTATGATTACTCAATGTTGAAATCGCCGGTTATTGTTATTTTTTTACCGGGTTGCACCGTGAATTTTGAACCCTGCTTTACAGTTAAGCTTCCATTTCGTAAACATTCACCTGAAGCAATCGGATCTATAGACACTTCCGTTCCTTCCGGAATTGTAACTGGAGCAATTTCTCCATTCAGCCAGTTGGCCGCATCTTCCCAGTTTCCATTTCCATTAAAGGTGTAAACAAACGGTTTGGAAGTAACAATAAAAGACGGGTAGCTGAAATTTTCTATGCTACTTCTTTCTATCGTGTGATACGTATTTCCCTGCGAAGCGTTTGCAGGAAAAGCATCAAAATAACCACCACTGCAATTCACTACACAAGGTGAGAATTTTGAAACATAACAACGGCTACGATCGAAATTCGCCTGCTCATCTGTTTCATTCCATCTCATTTGCAATGAAAGATTTAATCCGGCCTGTAAAGTATCGCCTATCAACCAGGTACGATTTACATTTCCTTCTGTTTCCGGAACATTACCTGTTACCGATTCCATAACCCTCACTTTTACATTTGCTGCATTGCCACTATTCGTTACCGTTACAGGAGTATAGGAATCCGAACGTATGCCAACCGGGTACAAAACAGGGGAGGAGGATGCATATCGGATGAGTCGACCCGTATCATTGGTTACAATAAAATTCACACTGTCTGCAATTAATGATGCATCGTCCAGGAATAAATTGTACTGCGATAATACAAGGTTGCTTTCTTGTGATAATGAGGTGTTTTTAAGATGACTGTCGCCTGCCAGTTGCAATTGTTTATGTGTTAACATCACTTCCGAAAGCGTTTGTCCTGCAGATGATAAAAGTGAAACATTGCTGCCCATAAATTGGATAATCCCGGATCCGCTTATTGTTCCATCATTGGTTAAGTCTGCATCCTGCAGTGTAAGGGTATCAGATAGTAAGGCGAGTTGAGCATTGGGAGCTATATGTACAGTTTGCAATGCAATACATTTTCCATCAATTACCGGGGAACTATTGCCGGGAACCGTGACGCCACCATCCAATTGCATTCCTTCAGCATTTAAATGAATGGCAACCGTGCCGGAAATGATACCCTGTGCTGTTGCATTAGTTGTATTTCCTGCCGGAAAATCTGCATATCCTGAATTCACAATTATCTTTCCTGATGAAACATCCTGTGTTAAAATGCCGGAGCCAAGAATTCCATCCCTGAAAGTTTTTGATCCCGTACCTGTTAGTGAGATTGTGTTATTTACTTCCAGCAATCCATTTACCAATAAACTATTTTCAGTTCCGAAGGCATTCGAAGGTATAGCTGTTAACTTTAAAGTAGGTACAGAAAAAACATCGGGGAAATAAATTCCATCACCTGACGGTGCTATACCGGATTCACTGTTCCATTCAAATACAGAACCATTTTGCCAGAATACAGAATAATCACCTTTTGCAAATCCATCGAAACCTGCAGATACTGCCGTTGATCCATCACCAACGATCACTTTACCTGCTACGGTAATAAATCCTGTTTGAGACAATACGTCGTTCATTGTTCCGTCATTTGCAATAAATTGCAATACACCGGTTTTTTCAATCTTCAAAAACGGCATTCCAAAAACATGATTTGATAACCTGAAACTTCCATTGTTGCCATTGCCATTCCTTATTCTTAGTGTACCCTTCACCGTGGTTTTGTTTGAACTTACCATTGATGAAATATCTATTGTATGGCCATCTGCAATTTCAACCTGGTTAGAAAAATCATCTGGCGCCAATGTAGCATCTATCCATGTATTGCCATTATCTGAAGATGATTGCCAGGTTGAAGGAGAAGACCAGTCACCGGAGATCTTTGTTCTGAATCGGTCTGTTGCAAGACTATGACATTGCGGTGCGTTAATCGTAAATCCCTGTGAGTAGGTTCCGATAACCGGAGGCTGTGTGCTCGAAATCCGAAGCACATAATAATCTGTTGCGGTACCGGCAGGGATTGAAAAATTTATTGTTCCGCTATTGTCGTACGAATTTAAAGTGCCCACAACCACCGGATCAAGAAACAGGTAATTGTTGGGCCCGGGCTGATACATTTTTCCTAATTCAACTTTGTACTGATTTCCGGGAAGGAAATTTCCTGTTGATGTAAAGTTTATGGAACCACCTGGTGAAACCAGGCAGTCTGATAAAACAAAATCGGCTCCATTTGGAATAACCGGTGATGTAATTACTTTATTGGAAAATACTGATCTACCGGTAACGGATAGCCCAAATTTTCCTGGTTGGGTTGAAATGAATCCCCAGTCTGCAGATGCTGCCGGTCCACTTGCATAATACCTGAATGTAATTGTATTGCCACCCGGAATATTCTGAAGTGCTGCTATATTGCCCAGGTAAAATCCAATTCCATCTGTACTGTTAGTAAGTGGCACGCCAATAAGCGTAAAATTAATGCCATCGGTACTGTAGGCAAACTGCGAACTTACGCCCGGCACCTGTACATGTGTATTGTTGCCAACAAACCCATCAATTTCCCGCAGTGCTAAAGTATCGCCGGGTTTTGGCGTTATGCTGAATTCGAAATAATCATTATTGGTAACTGCAATTCCATCTTCACCAAAGCCATTGGTTAAAAATCCATCATTTCCGGGGAATGCTGTGGCCCCGGTTCCCCTGGTTAACAATGGAGCACTATTCACAATGGTATCAATGAAAGTAGCCGCAGTGGAAGCAGGCGAGTTGATGCCTGTAAAATCCCAGGCAGCAATCACATAATTTGCCTGTTGAGGAATATTGAATGGCAATTGATCCCCGATACCTACTTCAGCTTCTATCATCGGACGACCAATGGTTGTAACATCTGAGAGTCCGCTTCCATCAGCGAAAGAAGCATAATATGCATTCGGCCGCGACTTCACTCCCTCATCCTGTACCCCAACCGGATAGTAAGGTACCGCATTTGCATTCTGACCTATACCCACCATAAATTCAGATTCAACGGCAACAGGGGAATCAAATTCAAAAGATACGTCAGCCCCAAGTTCGGCATTGGTGATAAGGTGAGGAACGGTAGTTGCAATGATGCTTCCATACTGCATTACCACAGCATAAATATTATTGCCTTCATTTGATGGCTGATCACCGATATGTACTTTTACTTTTTTTACCACCGCACTTCCGCTAACGGAATACTTAGTAAGTAAAATCCCACTGGTTGAACCGAAACCTGCAGCCGTAATGCTATTCGAATTGTCTGCATAACTGAATGTACGATCGTTCACTAGTTGCGTGTACACAGCACTGTTATTAGAGTCATCTTCATCATCAGGTATCGATACTGTTATGGTATTCGTTCCCTGATTCCACGGCGAAAATGAATTGAACTCCACAATGGTTGTATCCTGTGGAGCTATATTAATTGTTTTAGCATTTGAAAAACTATTGGCGCCCGATACTACCAATGATACCGGCAGATCCGAAATTTGGGTAGTACCCAGGTTAATGATTTTTGCACTAATTACGTGGTTGTAAACACCCAGTGGACTTGGTACTTGTCCCAAACTGTAAACCGCTTCAACCTTTGCGTCTGTCTGGCCAAAAATTGCAATTCCGAATAATAAGAGAATGGAGGTAAAAAATATTTTCATTACGAGGTGAATATTCTGTTAGATGCTTTGTTTGTAGATTCAGGAGTATAGGTTTTACGGTACGTGATAATGGCATCAATAGAATATAAGTTTTGGGGAATTTTATACGATATCAGAAAGATCGGTGAAAGTACATAAAAAACCCTTATCGGCATAGGATAGTGGATATTTTATTATCATTTGAATGCCTAAATACTACCTTTATTTATGAACACAGGTTGATAACTACAAATGCATTTTGCTGTGCATCTTTTTTCAGGAATGATCAAAGGATATGTGGGCCTGTTTTTAATGAAAATATATGAGCAATACCCATCCGAAGCAGAAATTATATGTGAAGAACATGGTTTGTCCGAGATGTATATCATCGGTAAAATCGATAGCTGCCCGCCTGCACATTCCGGCAGCATCCATAACACTGGGTGAAATTGAGCTGGATCATACGGTTTCAGATCATAAGCTGAACTTATTAAATGAAGAACTGAAGCAGCAGGGATTCGAGTTAATTGACAACAGGATTAATCGTATTGTTGAAGAAATAAAGAAGCGGATACTTCAATACCTGGCCGGTTTATCAGGCGGAAAATCGTTGAAACTATCTGCTTATATTACACAGCATGTGCATTACGACTACAGTTACCTGAGCGACCTGTTCTCTTCTGTAGAAGGCATTACCATCGAACAGTTTTTTATTCTTCAGCGTATAGAAAAAGTAAAGGAATTGCTGGTGTATGATGAAATGTCGCTTGCAGGCATCGCATTTGAAACAGGCTTCAGCAGCACTGCCCATCTTTCTGCTCAGTTTAAAAAAATTACCGGACTCACCACTTCGCATTTTAAGAAAATAAAGGAAAGCAAAAGAAAGTCTATCGGTACGGCCTGATCCAAAAATTATATAACTCTTTCCCTTAATTGCATAACAGCGAACGACCGATGCCATGCTACTTTTGTGTTGTAATTAATTCTTAACAAAACAAATTAAAAGTCATGGAAACAACAGTAAAAAAATCCTGCAACAATCAATGTACCTGTGAAGTATGCGTATGCGGAGAACAATGCAACTGCAAAGGATGTGGTAACAGCTAAGCTTCCACAACAAAAAAGAAGGACAATGTAAAGTTGTCCTTCTTTTTATTTTAAGCAGGATGTAACTTAATTGATAATTATCTTTTCTGTCTGAACCCCATCTTCTTTTTCCAGTTGCAGTACATAGTTACCGCCTGAAAGTACCGGTAAAGTAACAGAAACCGTATTGGCTGATTGTTGCAGGTTCTTCTTAAACACAACAGCACCCATTGAATTTAACAAGCGTATGGAGCGAACCGTATTTCCATTTAACTCCAATTGCAGGTTACCGTTGCGAACAACCGTAGGATATACCCGAACATTATCTTTACCTGTTCCTTTTATCCTGATCACCTGCGAATAATTTGTATTGCCATTGTCTTCTTCTGAAACCAGGCGGTAATATAAAGTTGAACTATTTTCAATTGTATGTACAAATGAATAATTACTACCGGTGCCGCTTCTGTTTGCTAACACAGTGGATACTCTCGTAAACGCATAGCCGTTTCTGCTGAATTCGATATGATACTTTGCTGTGTTCAATTCTGCACCTGTTTTCCAATTCAGTTGATTTTTACCTGAAAGTGCAATACCGGAGAAATCGAGGATTTTCACAGGGAGTACCGTTCCGCCAACAGGAACTACTTTGTACAGGGTATTCGTTCCCTGGGATACCGCATACAGTGTTCCGTCTTCAGCTTCACCAAAAGCAACAATGAATGTAACCGTTGCTGCCTGGGCTACAGAATCGAATCCGCCATTTCCGTTGGGGGATGAAACCCAGTTAATACCGGAGTAAACATCAGTTGCCACAAAACGGCCATACAAAGCAGGGTATTCGCTTCCCCGATACACAAAGCCACAGGTTACAGATCTGCCTGAATCCGGATTAGGGTAATCAAAAACGGGCGGCACATAATCTGTCGGTGTGCAATCCGGTACGCCGGGCGTGGAAATATGTCCTTCAAAACAACGCCATCCAAAATTATTATGACCGGTACTGCCTGCGGGCCTGTAATCCACTTCTTCACGGGCATTTTGTCCAACATCACCAATCCATAAATCGCCCGTGAGCCGGTCGAAACTCCATCGATAAGGATTACGCAATCCGAGATTATATACTTCCGGTGCAAATGTCGGATCACCAACATACGGGTTGTCTGCCGGTATCGCATAGTTGTTTCCACCACTGGTATGATCCACATCAATCCTCAACATTTTTCCAAGTAACACCGTACCTGTCTGGGCATTGTTTGGACCATCATTTCCGCCGCCGCCATCGCCTGTTGCAAAATACAGGTAGCCATCGGGTCCGAATCTTACCTGTCCTCCGTTATGATTTGAATTTGTGGGATGGGGAACCGTGATAATATTGGTTATGGTTGAAGTATTGGCCAGGTTGGGGTTGCCTGCAGTTGTTTCGCAACGGGAGATCGCAATGTCTCCTGCCAATGTATTGTGGTAAATATAAAAATACCTGTTGCTTATTCCATCATACTGTGGGTGAAATGCCATACTTAACAAACCCTGCTCTCCGCCGTACAGCACTATATTGGCACCAGTTGTTCCGAAATTTGCAAACTGGGTTACCGTAGCACCGTCTCGTACCAGGATAATTCCGTTTTGTTGCAAAATGAATAAACGGTTAGATCCGTCGCCGGCATTGGTTACATTAATAGGAGCCGTAAGGCCGGTAAGTTCCGTGAGGTAGGTTATAACAGGAGGCTGTGCCCGCAGCGGTGTTATAAATAATGAAATGAACAGCAAAAGAATGCCTGCACGGATAGAGGAGTAAAGCTTTGCCATGATGTACAATTTTATATTTGAATGTAAGTTTTTATTACAGAGTAAAAAAATAATGCCGGTCAATGAAAAAATAGGGGTGATGAGTCTACATCGGATGAAAAATTTTTGACTTCGCAATGTATTCCCATTCATATAAACATACGTTCGCTCGTACAGGTTGGTTGAGCAGGTACCGGGAATTGGCTTACATTGTATTGTAAACAAAATAGATCAATGCGAAACACGATTTTATTTATACTGGTTACAGGATGCTTGTCTTTTACGGGAAATAAAGATGGTGCATCGGTGCTGCAAATGATGTATAAAAAATATGCAGGCAACTGGTACAAAAGCTTTTCGTTTACCCAAACAACCGGGCAATATAAAAACGACAGCCTGGTAAAAACAACAACCTGGTATGAAAACATTGTATTTCCGGATAAGTTCAGGATTGATATAGGTGAAAAGGCGGATAGCAATGCGGTGATATACCGGGGCGATTCGGTGTATTACTTCCGGAAGGGCAAACCTGCGGGTAAAAGGTACAATGATGAAGACCTTACTTTCCTTTTAGGCGGAATGTATTTTTACCCGTTCGATTCCGTTCTGTCGAAAATTAAAAAGCAGGGATATGATACCAGGAAAATGTATGAAACTAACTATAACGGGCAACCGGTTTATGTAATCGGTGCAGGTAACAGCAGTGAACAGGAAAATCAATTGTGGATTGATAAGGAGAAATTAATTGTATTGAAATTCATCAAGTACAAAGACGGGCAGAAAGAAGAGGGGATATTTTATGATCACCGGCAATTTGGAAAAGCCTGGTCGGAAACGGGCTGCGATTTTTATATTAATGATAAGTTGTTGCAAAAAGAAAGTTACAAAGATTGCAAAGCAAATGTGCCGGTTAATGAGGCAATCTTTAATCCGTACACATTTATAGAAAGAGAATAATGATGTTTATAGTTTCCAGGTAAGCCCCGGTTGTATGGCTCCCCAGTCGGTTAAGTGAAAGCCGAAACTGATACTTCTTTTTGCCGCTTTTTGCTGGTTCTTTATTTTGGCCAAACGGTGATAGTTAAACGCTACCTGTTTACCGGTAATATAACCAAGGGCTGCACCTACCAATACATCAGAAGCCCAATGTTTGTTTTCAGTGATCCTGCTAACGCCCATTAAGGTGGCCATGCTGTAGGCTATAATAGGAATAACGGGTTTATCCCTGTACTCCACGGCAAATACAGTAGATACAGCAAAGGCAACAGTTGTATGTCCTGAAGGAAATGAACTGTTTGTTCTCCTACCGGAAGGACCGTGAGAAACATTACCAAACGGCCCGGTAAACTTCGGCTCTGCTTCTTCGTTATCTCCATAGAAATTGGGTCTTCTTCTTCCTGAAATTACTTTCACCACGGTTTCAACCAATGTTGCAGTGATTACAGCCTGTGTGGCAAGCAGCGTGGTTGTTTTTACTTTTTCATTTTTTGTTATCACACCATACAATCCAAAAGCAGCCAGTGTAAACACCTCGTTTGTTCCGCCTGATAAGCTTATGTATTTACCTGTATTTCTTACTAGCCCGCTGTTGTTCCTGAGGCTAACTGCGTTTTTCTGAATGCGTTCGTCAAATATGCCAACACTCACGGCAACTGTGGCAAATTTTCCCAGGTTTATCCAGTCTTTCTTTCTCATGTGAAACGGCTTGGTAAACTGCTGTTTTATATTACTTCCCAATAAAATAAAATAATCTCTTGTGCGTAGCCTTGTAGTTTCATTGTAGGCATTCTCTTTTATATTATTATTTTGAAAACCCAGGCTATCTGTTTTCTTCTCCAGGCTGTCGAGTTTTTTTATAAGGGTATCTGCAGGTTGCTGGGGCACCTGCGCATTGGCTGTAACACAAAAGAAAGAAACGGTAATAAGTAAGATTAGTTTTTTCACAATATCTGGCTTTACATATTTAATGCCATTTGCAGCAAAATTGTTTTATCTGTTGTGCATGTGAATCCGTTCTGTAATATGATCGTTGAATATTTAAAAAAATCTATCCTGCAAATCATTTAAATGTGTTCATATATAATGTAAGATGGGGATATACTGCCACAGGTACTATAAATTTATTTAACTTGCAATACTTCTTCGGGCAATTTTAAAAAGTAAATTTCGTAAGATTTTGTAAAGCTTAAGTAGAGATGTTTAAACTATTATTTGAAAGAAACAAATACGCACCTGTATTCATCATTGTTTTTCTGGTTGTAGCTGTTTCTTTTATTACGAGAATTGCTTTACTTATAGCTTTTGGAAAAACGATGGGGCTTTCTGCTTCATTCCTGCCCGCTTTTTTTATTGGATTTTTGTATGATCTCATTACAGGACTATGCATTTCGGTTCCATTTCTTATTCATATAACGCTAACCAACAATCGTATCTACACTACGAAAGGAAAAATCATTACATCAACTGTTTTTATAGTATTGCTAGCACTTGTGTTTTTTACAAATGTTTTTCCCAGGGATTATAATAAAGATTTGTATAAAGCTTTTGAAATTTTCATTTCAGTACGTTTTGCAATCTATCTTTTTCTGTGTACCCGATCAATGGAATTCCGGTATAAATGGCGTTCTGCTATTTTACAGGGATGGATATTCCTGGTTACGTTTATACTTGTATTTAATGCAGTGAGTGAATTTGTATTCTGGCAGGAGTTTTCGGGCAGGTATAATTTCATTGCAGTTGATTACCTGATCTATACCAATGAAGTGATCGGTAATATCAGGGAATCGTATCCATTGCCCGCCATTATTACCGCAGTTTTTATCGCGGCTACTTTGTTCTTTATTCCGCTGAGAAAATATATAGCTGCATCTGTATTAAGTTATCGGGGCTTATGGCAAAAAGCAGGAACTGCTGTATTTATCCTGTTCATCACAATGGCACTGGCGCTGTTTATTCCGCCATCATGGGTAAACTTCAGTTCAAATAATTACGCCAACGAATTTTCCGGTAACGGTGTTTACCAGTTTGTGCAGGCATTTAAACACAGTGAACTTGACTACTATAAATATTATTCAACCATCCCGGATGAAACTGCATTTACAAATACAAGGAAAGAACTTTCAAAAGATGGCAGCGAATTCACTTCAACAAACCTGTATGATGTAGCAAGACGCATTAAATCGAACTTACCTGAAAGAAAATTAAATGTAGTACTGATCAGCGTAGAAAGTTTAAGTGCTTCCTTTATGAATCATTTCGGTGGAACAAAAAATATTACACCATTTCTCGACAGCATCGCACAGCATAGTTTATTTTTTACGCAGGCGTATGCAACCGGAACAAGAACCGTAAGGGGACTGGAAGCATTGTCGCTTTCTATTCCGCCTTCACCCGGCGAAAGCATTGTAAAACGAAAAAACAATGAACAATTGTTTTCGCTTGGTTCTGTTTTTAATGACAAAGGATATATCACACAGTTCTTTTATGGCGGCTACAGTTATTTTGATAATATGCAGTATTTCTTTTCCAATAATGGCTATGAGGTGATCGACCGGAATTCCATTTCGCCTGCTGATGTTCATTATTCAAATATCTGGGGAGTTGCTGATGAAGACCTGTTTGCGCTTACCATCCAAAAACTCGATGAGAATTATAAAAATGAGCGGCCGTTTTTTGCACATGTGATGACGGTTTCCAATCACCGGCCTTTTACCTATCCTGAAGGCAGAATTGATATTCCTTCTTCGAGCCAGAGCAGGGAAGGAGGAGTGAAATACACAGACTATGCTATCGGTAAATTCATTAAAGATGCAGCCTCCAAACCCTGGTTTGCCAATACTGTTTTTGTAATTGTGGCCGATCATTGTGCACAAAGCGCAGGGAAGACAGATTTGCCCGTTACCGGCTACCACATTCCACTCATCATGTATTCACCTTCGATTATCCCTTCCCGTATGTTTAACGGGCTGCTGAGCCAGATAGATGTGGCGCCTACCATACTTGGCTTGCTCAACTTTTCTTATACTTCAAAATTCTTCGGGCAAAATGTACTCGATAGCACTTCGTTTACGGAAAGGGCATTTATCAGCACCTACCAGGGACTGGGATATGTAACAAAAGATAAAATGACCATCCAGATGCCCCGTAAAAAAGTAAGCACCGTACAACCGGATTTTACCACAGGAAATTCTACCTTACTTCAGCGGGATTCTTTACTGGAAAATAAAGCCATGTCTTTATATCAATCGGCTGCATGGCTGATAAAAAACCGGGGCTACGGACGCATTTCACCCAAAAAATAAAGCCCCGGTTTTTAGCCGAAGCTTATCAATTTGTCGGGATGACTGGATTCGAACCAGCGGCCCCTACGTCCCGAACGTAGTGCGCTACCGGGCTGCGCTACATCCCGAAAATGTAAATGTAAAAAAATCCCGGGGTTAGCATCGCTGTCTATTCATTGTTATTCGCAAATTTTTACTCCAGAGAAATGTTATCATAGATTGTAGAACATAATTATAGTCTATACGATTATAAAATATATAAATTATACTTATGGGGTGCTTGTCGTAATTTCGAAGTATAATTAATCTTAAAACATATTCTATACAATGGGAAATAATGCAGCAGCCGAAACAACTTCTTACCAGGTAAATGGAGAAGCCAAATGCCCGTTTAGCGGTGCAACTATGCAAAAAGCAGCGGGTGGGGGCACCAGGAATACCGATTGGTGGCCTAATCTTTTGCAATTGAACGTGCTTCGTCAGCACTCGTCTTTGTCGAATCCAATGGATAAAGATTTTGATTATGCAACAGCCTTTAAAAGCCTCGATCTGCAGGCAGTTAAGAAAGATATTGTGGAGCTGATGACGCATTCGCAGGAGTGGTGGCCGGCAGATTACGGACATTACGGGCCGCTGTTTATCCGTATGGCCTGGCACAGTGCCGGAACATACAGGATTCATGACGGACGTGGCGGCGGCGGAGCAGGAATGCAACGCTTTGCCCCATTGAATAGCTGGCCTGATAACGCCAATCTTGATAAGGCAAGATTATTATTGTGGCCCATTAAACAGAAGTATGGAAAAAATCTTTCCTGGGCCGACCTCATGATCCTCGCCGGTAATTGTGCCCTGGAATCAATGGGATTTAAAACCTTTGGATTTGGAGGCGGAAGAGAAGATGTTTGGGAACCACAGGAAGATGTGTATTGGGGTTCTGAAACAGAATGGCTGGGCGATAAGCGTTACAGCGGTGAACGAAACCTGGAAAATCCGCTGGCAGCCGTGCAAATGGGATTGATCTATGTGAACCCCGAAGGGCCAAACGCTAACCCCGATCCGTTGGCGGCCGCAAAAGATATTCGTGAAACCTTTGCCCGTATGGCAATGAACGATGAAGAAACGGTTGCCTTAATTGCAGGCGGACACAGTTTTGGTAAAACACATGGCGCTGCAGATCCCGGAAAATATGTTGGTAAAGAACCCGCTGCTGCTGGTATTGAAGAACAGGGGCTGGGCTGGAAAAATAGTTTTGGAAACGGAAACGGCGTTCACACGATCACCAGTGGATTGGAAGGGGCATGGACAACCACACCTACTAAATGGAGCAATAATTTTTTTGAAAATTTATTCGGTTACGAATGGGAACTTACAAAAAGCCCTGCCGGTGCCCATCAATGGAAACCTAAGGGAAATGCAGGTGAAGGATTAATACCGGATGCACATGATCCTTCAAAACGTCATGCTCCTTTCATGCTTACAACCGATCTTGCATTGCGCATTGATCCTGCTTATGAAAAAATATCACGCCGCTTTCTCGAAAATCCTGACCAGTTTGCTGATGCCTTTGCCCGTGCCTGGTTTAAACTAACGCACAGGGATATGGGCCCGCGTTCCCGTTACCTGGGTAATGAAGTACCGGCAGAAGAACTGATATGGCAGGATCCCGTTCCCGCAGTTACGCATGAGTTAATTAATGACCAGGATATTGCTTCATTAAAATCAACTTTATTAGGCGCTGGATTAACAGTTCAGCAACTGGTATCAACAGCATGGGCTTCTGCTTCAACATTCCGTGGTTCCGACAAAAGAGGTGGAGCTAACGGTGCCCGTATTCGCCTGGCGCCGCAGAAATACTGGGAAGTAAATAACCCTGAAGAATTACCTGGTATACTCGACAAACTGGAAAGCATTCAAAACAATTTCAACGCACAAAACGGGAATAAAAAAGTGTCCCTGGCCGACCTGATCGTACTGGGTGGTTGCGCAGCCATTGAGAAAGCAGCCAAAGATGCGGGCATAAACATAACGGTGCCGTTTACCCCGGGACGTACAGATGCCACTGCAGCGCAAACGGATATTGATTCATTCTCCGTACTGGAACCAAAAGCCGACGGATTCAGAAATTACCTGAGAAGCAATACTGGCGGTACGGCCGAAGAATTACTCATTGATAAAGCTCAGTTACTCACCTTAACAGCCCCGGAATTAACAGTGTTGTTAGGAGGGCTTCGGGTGATTAACATCAATTTCAATAAATCAAAACATGGTGTATTCACCAAAAATGAAGGAGTGCTTAGCAACGATTTCTTTGTGAACCTGCTCAACTTTAATACTACCTGGAAAGCATCGTCGGATGCAAAAGATGTATTTGAAGGAAGGGATCGCAAAACAGGAGAAGTAAAATGGACGGCAACAAGGGTGGATCTTATTTTTGGATCAAATTCTGAATTGCGTGCATTGGCAGAAGTATATGCCTGTGCAGATGCAAAAGAAAAATTTGTACACGATTTTGTTTCCGTTTGGAATAAGGTTATGAATCTCGATCGTTTCGATCTGGTGAAATAAGTACATTTGTGTTGCAGAGAAGGCAGTCTTACCCGGACTGCCTTTTTTCTTTTGGCAGATTGTCTTTAATTTTAAGAAAAGTCTTTTGCATGTTTATTAATATTCACCCCAAACTTCCGATGCGCAATAAAGCGGCTACCCGTGCTTTTTACATAGATAAACTGGGATTTACAGACATAGGTATAGCAGATTATGCCGCATACTTAATGGTGCGCAAGGATGATGTTGAAATTCATTTTTTTGAATTTAAAGAGATAGATCCAAATGAAAACTATGGCCAGGTGTATATCAGAACAGATAATATTGATGAATGGTACCGCTTTGTAAAGGCGAATGATGTGAAGGTTACAGCGATTGAAAATAAACCCTGGATGCAAAGGGAATTTTCTGTGTCAGATCCGGATAATAACCTGCTTACTTTTGGCCAGAGCCTGGTATAATTTCCAGTTAACCTGCTTATATATTATTCATCATCTGGTAAACTTTGGCAGAAAGACCAGCGATAACTCCTGGTAATTTGTCTTTATCCCTGCCTTTCGTCATCACCGTTATCAGGTAAGCAGAATTGTTTATGTACACAATTCCTGATTCACCTAAATGAGCGTTCTGTCCATCGAATGCTTCACCAAATTTATGTGCCACTTTTAATTCAGACGGGATGCCGCTTAAAAGTCCTTTTACAAAATCGCTGTGGGTTAATAATTCAGTACAATATTCAGAGTCTTCAATGTTCAGGTAAGTGGCGTTGTACAGAATACGCATAAACAGGGAATAGTCTTTTGCCGTAATGGGAATATCGTTTTTGCTCATGTCGGGATTCGGCAGACCAAGATCAGTAAAAACTTTTTTAAATATATTCAGATCCATTCGTTGGTTTAACAGCATGGTAGCATTATTGTCTGAATAGGCAATCATATAAAACAAGAGTTCTTTAATCGTATATGTTTTACCAACTTCTATACTTTTGGAAATAAAATACGCCTGCTTTTTTAAAACGAGTGGTTGAGCATAGGTTACTGTTTTTTCAAAAAGCCCTGGATCTTTCTCCCGCATTTTCATAAATGTTATCAGTTCGGGAACTTTCAGTAATGATCCGGGATTGAATTGTGTATTTTCATTAATCGACATCCAGTCGCCACTGTTAAATGCCCGCAGGTAAACTGCAGCAGTTGTAATTAATCCCTGGGCCTTGTAGGTATTGATCAATGATTCCAGTTCTGATTTTACAGGTTGTAATTTTTCAGCTTCACGTAAATCCTGGCCGAATAAAATCGGTTTAATAAAAGAATAGCCGTTCAAACGTACGGTTGAAGGCTTACAGGTATTAACAACCGCAGAAGTAAAAACAGGAGCGCTTTCTTCCGTAACCTTCCTGTTCAGTAACGTAGTGATGAAATAAGTGGTAATGCAGGCAATCAATACAATTAAAAGGGCGACATTCAGGGATATTTTCTTACTAAACATGGATTTTAATTTACATGTGGCAAACTGCTTATCTGCTATTCAATTCCATCAGCAGGAAGCAGATTCCCGGAAGCGCCATTTCGTTGCCCGGAAATTAACGGCTGCGAATATAAGTTATACAGTAAAAAAAACAACTGATCTGAAACAGCAGGTAAAATTTATTCGATGAAATCAAAGATGGAGCAGACCAATGCTGTACAGGGTATTAACGGGCTTGTTGCCCCAGAATAAATCGAAATCACCTGGCACCGATGATTCAAAATCCTTCCGGATATCTTCGAGTGTAAAATATTTCTGCGGATTATTTTTTATGGAGATTTTTTTCAAAATTTCAGCCAGCCATAAACCTTCGGATTTTCCTGTTTTAATTTCTACTTTTTCTTTTTTGCTTTCAAAAACAAGTAAACACATTTCCCAATGCTGCCCTTTTTTCGATTTAGAAAAAATAGTAGTAGTTGGCATATTGCCAAGCCATACTACTTTATCGGTTGGTTTAGATGGTTGATACTCGGTATTCAACAGGCATTCCCTGATGTAGTCAGGAGCTATACTTGTTTTGGGAACTTTAAAATCAAACCATTTCTGAACAGGTAAATCAAGGCAACGGTTGTGCAGGAAATTGGTCATGGATTTTTTTAACCCGTAACTGAAACTTTCATGATCGGCGCCGGTTATATCTTCATGTGCGATGTCGTTATTGGCAAAGCGGCCAATGGTTTCCGTTAGTTTTCTTACTTTGTATTTTTCAGGGTTCAGTCCAACGGGGCTATGGGCAGTCATTGTAAACAAATGCCAGAAAGCCGATTGAAGGATGCCTGTTTCAAACATCTGCCGAACCATCTCCAGCGAATCTATAGTTTCCTGCTCCGTTTGTGTAGGAAATCCATACATCAGGTAAGCATGAACCATGATGCCTGCATCCTTAAAATTTTTCGTTACCCTGGCTACCTGAGATACGGTAATGCCTTTGTCAATTAATTTCAGTAAACGATCCGAAGCAACTTCCAGCCCGCCTGAAACGGCAATACATCCCGCCGATTTTAGTAAAATACAGAGATCCCGGGAGAAACTTTTTTCAAACCTGATGTTAGCCCACCAGGTAACAACTAAATTCCTTTTGATGATCTCCAGCGAGAGGGCACGCATCAATGCTGGTGGTGCAGCTTCATCTACAAAATGAAACCCGTTCTGGCCGGTTTGTGCAATCAACTGTTCCATCCGGTCTGCAAGTAATGCAGCAGCAACGGGTTCATATAATTTTATATAATCCAGGCTTATATCACAGAAAGTACATTTTCCCCAATAGCATCCATGCGCCATGGTTAGTTTGTTCCATCTTCCATCACTCCATAAGCTATGCATAGGGTTGATGACTTCCATCGCCGAAATATATTGATCAAGTTTGAAATCGCTATAGTCGGGTGTGCCTGTTTCTGCCTGCGCATAATCTTTGCAACTGCTGTTGTTTATGTATGCCAGTTTGTTTTGTACAAGTGTAAATGTTCTTTTTAATTCCGTGAGGCTGATTTCCTCATTAATAAATTTATATAAACATTCAATCGGTGCTTCTCCATCATCCAGCGTAATAAAATCATAGTAGGTAAATACCCGTTCATCTGCTAATGAACGCAACTCTGTATTGGCAAAGCCGCCTCCCATGGCTACTTTCACCTGGGGAAAATGTTGTTTGATAAACTGACCGCAGAGCAAAGAGGCATACAGGTTCCCGGGAAAAGGAACAGATAAGCAAACCAATTTGGGCTGAACCATTTCCATTTTCTCCTTCAGCAATGTCGACATCACCTTATCTACATAGGTAAAAGGCTGTTGCAGGGATGCATCCAGTTCATCAAATGAGGAAGCACATCTTCCCAGTTTTTCGGCATACCTGCTGAATCCGAAATGGGGATCGATACATTCTTTTAAAAAATCAGAAATGTCTTCCAGGTATAAGGTAGCAATGTATTTGGCTTTATCCTGCGTGCCCGATGTACCGAAAGCCCAATCGAGATCTTCCAACTGGTTAAACCTTCCGGCTTCTGGTAAGAAATCTCTTTTGCAGATACGGTTAGCCATTGTTGGATTCTTTCCCTGCAGGAAACTCATCACTGCATTGATGGTGTTAATGTAATCATTGCTCAATGCACAAATCCTTTTTGCATTTTCTGAAATGTCATCGCTGGTGTTAACCAATGTAAAAACATGCTGCAAACCCTGTTGGGAAAATATGGCATTCGTGACCTCAATTCCCAGGTCGCATTGAAATGAAGAAATGTTTTTTGTATTCAAAAATCCTTTCAGGTAGGCGGTTGCAGGATAAGGCGTATTCAGTTGCGTAAACGGCGGTGTTATCAATAAAATGTCTGCAGTCAAAGCTGTGATTTAATGGCAAAAATATAGGTTATTGGCAACTTCTTCCTGCATCAAAACAAGTTGGCAGGATATTGGCATTTTTGAACAAATATTTATTAACCTGAAAATTTTAATGATGAAAAAGTTAATCCTGTTATTGGGTGTTTTCAGTTTCTCCTTACTAAGTGCAGAAGCCACGCTGCCGGAAACAGCAACCATTACCTTTCAGCAAAAACATCCCAAACATAAGAAGCATCGCAAACACCCTCATCCACCAAAACCGCCAAGGCCGCCGCATCCTCCAAAGCCGAAATTGCCTCCTTTACCTCCGCCGCCGCCGGCACCACCACATCCATAGTAATTGTTCAAATGAATCAAAGCAGGATCGGTTAAGCCCGGTCCTGCTTTTTGCTTTTTCATTAACCGCCGCATATCTTGTATTTACCGATGATTGGGAATGAATGGCCTAATTCTCTTTGTATGCTATACCATGCAGCAGTAAGTTTGTATAAGAAAAATAAAAGTCATGATCGATAAGAGAAAATATCAAAACAGGGAAGGAGCCAGGGTTACCGGCGGTTTAATCCTGGTTGTTATAGGTGTTGCATTATTACTTAGAAATTTTGGATTTGAATTGCCCTACTGGTTGTTTACCTGGCCGATGATCTTAATTCTTGTTGGTATTTACAGTGGTGTAAAACATCGTTTTGAAAATGTTGGCTGGATGTTACTCGTGGGCACGGGTGTATTTTTTCTTATCGATGATTTTTTACCCAACCTTAAACTGGAGCCCGCATTCTGGCCGGCCGTTATCATCGGACTGGGTATATTGTTTATCATTCGACCTGGAAAAAAAAACAGGATAATGGATGGAGGAACTTCTGATGCTGGTTGGAAAAATGAACAAACCGGGATCAAAGAAGGTCCGGATGTTATTTCGGGAGATAAGAATGATTTTATCAGGATAGACTCAGTTTTCAGTGGTGTGAACCGCATGATCCTTTCCAAAAATTTCCAGGGTGGAAAAATTTCCTGTGTGTTCGGCGGCGCCGAGATAGATCTTAGCCAGGCAGATATACAAGGCACTGCCGTTATAAAAGTTGATGTTGTATTTGGTGGATTAAAATTAATTGTACCGGCAAACTGGGGCGTTCAAAGTTATATTGATGGCGCTTTTCAAAGTGTAGATGATAACCGGAAATACCAGTCTGCCATAGATATAGATCACAACAAAATGCTTGTCTTAAAAGGAACAGCGGTATTCGGCGGCGTAGAAGTGAAAAGTTACTGATTTGCTTTTTATAAATATTATCAAAACCTGCATACAATGAAATGGTATCTTGCTAAACTGGTGTTCAGAATTATTTGCGCTAACGGTGATCATAAGCCGCAGTTCGATGAACAATTACGGCTCGTACAGGCAGAAGATGATCTGCACGCATTCCACAAAGCCCGGCTGATTGGTGAAACAGAAAATGCAGGCAACCCGGTGCCACTTGTTCAATGGAAGTTTATTGATGTAAGTGAACTTCACCTGTTATCCGAATTTGCCGATGGCGCTGAAATCTATTCTTCAATACAGGAAGAAGAGGAACCAGACCGGTATATGATCCATATTCAAAAAAGAGCAACTCAATTGCTTCAGAACGGCTTACATCAATTCACCGGTTTAAATTAATTTTCCTTGGCTGCTTCAACAACTGCTTCAAAACGGCAAATGGGATTCATCATCCTCTACTGGATATGGTGGTTCTTCTGGTTTCAACTCCAGGTGATATTGTTTAAAGACCTGAACATTGAATTCAAAAAAGTTATCCTCGACGCCCTCATTTGTCATTCCCTGCTCGCTTTTTTTGGCTGGATGATCATCAAGAACATGAGTTACTATTTACCGGGAAAAGAGCGTTACCTCTATGTACTCATTGTTAGCCTGGCTTTAAGCGCACTATGGATATTTCTTACCAAACAATCACTGAAAGCGCTTTTTAAAACAGACCCGGTGTATATGCAATTACTTGCTGATACCATCCCGGTGCGGTATGCATTCGGATTTCTAATGCTCGTTTGCGTTACCTTAACCAGCCTGATGATTCACACACAGAGAGAACAACGTGAAAATAACCAGCGCAGGGCTGATACAGAAAAACTGGCCAGGGAAGCTGAGCTTAATAAACTTCGTCAGCAGTTTCAACCCCATTTTTTATTCAATAGTTTGAATTCAATCAGTGCACTTACGGGTTCGCAGCCCGAAAAAGCCCGTCACATGATTCAGCAACTGGCAGATTTTTTAAGAGGCACCTTAAAAAAAGATGAACAGCAATGGACGAGTTTTGAAGAAGAGCTGCAATACCTGCAATTGTATCTCGATATAGAAAAAGTGAGGTTCGGTTATCGCCTGCAAACAAAAATAGATCTGGAAGAAGGGGTACAAAAGATGAAACTGCCCTCATTACTTTTACAACCGCTTGTTGAAAATGCCATTAAATTTGGATTATACGATACGGTTGGCGATGTTGAAATACTCATTGCTGCTAAAAACAACAGGGGAATGCTGGAAGTAACTGTGCAAAATCCATACGATGAATCAACTGCAGTACCGGCAAAAGGAACGGGCTTTGGATTGTCGTCTATCCGTCGCCGGTTGTTTTTGTTATTTGCCCGGCAAGACCTGTTGCAGATTAAAAAACAACCCGGCCAGTTTATTACAATAATCACAATACCACAAATTGTATGACCGCAATAATTATAGATGATGAACCATTGGCAAGAATGATGGTAAAAGAATACCTCCAGTCTTTCCCGGAGATTACAGTAGTACAGGAATGCAGTGATGGATTTGAAGGATTGAAAGCCATTCAGCAACATCAA
Source organism: Bacteroidota bacterium (assembly GCA_018268085.1). Taxonomy (GTDB): domain Bacteria; phylum Bacteroidota; class Bacteroidia; order Chitinophagales; family Chitinophagaceae; genus Ferruginibacter. The sequence continues at coordinate 171,943 of JAFDXE010000002.1, read as the reverse complement.
CCCGATTTAATTTTCCTTGATGTGCAAATGCCTAAAATTACCGGCTTTGAAATGCTGGAACTCATCGACCAACCGCCGCTCGTTATATTTACAACCGCATTTGAAGAATATGCGGTAAAAGCATTTGATGCACATGCTGCCGACTACTTATTGAAACCTTTCAGCAAGGAAAGATTTGACAAGGCCATTCAAAAAGTACAGCAACAAAAAGCGGGTTCGGCCCAAACAGTATTGCAGTCGGTTTTACAATCTGCATCGTCCTCCAATCGTATCGTAGTTAAGGAAAACGGTAAAATAAAAATCATTCCTCTTGTACAGGTTCAGTACCTTGAAGCAGCCGATGACTATATTAAAATACATGCTGCCGATGGTGTTTTCCTGAAGAAAAAGACCATGCAGTTTTTTGAAGATAATCTTTCCGCACAGGAATTTATTCGTATCCATCGTTCGTATATCATCAATGTTCAAATGATAACCCGGGTAGACCTCATGGAAAAGGAAACATACAGCGTATTGCTTACAAATGGCATACGGTTACCCGTGAGTAAATCGGGTTACGCTAAGCTGAAGGAGGTACTGGGAATTTAAACTGCTCACCCGTTTCGGGGAATGCTAATCCTGCTTACAGCTATAGTTCAGACTTTAATCGCATTAAGTATAATAATTTAATTACATGAACGTTTTATAGGGTAAACCAATACCTTATGAAAATAACTGTACCCACTGTATTATTATTTAACCTGCTTATACTGAACGCCTGTTCCAATACAAAACAGGTGTCGATGGACAGAAAATATGCATTGCAAACCTCCAAAGTAAAAAGCAGTGAATGTTTCGTTGAGATGGCCGATGGAACAATTAAAAATTATACTTCATTAAAACTGATTACCAGCATTTACCAGTCGCCGCACCTGCTTGCAGACGGTAAACAGAAAATATATCCCCACGAGATTTTATCTTACCAGAACAAAGAACATTTTGCAGTAAACGCCAGCGGCTTTTCAATTGGAGGTCATAAAAGCAATATTGCAACCGAAACATTGCCTGGTTTTGCCGTAAGAATTGCCAGTGGCAGGTTGAATGTGTATGTAAAAAAATACAAAATGAACGGATTGGTAAAAGATGAGTATTACCTCCAGGAAGGAAGCGGGCAGGTGCTGGCCTATACGCCCGAACTCATGGATGCATTGATAAAAAACAGTCCGGAAGCACTTGATTTTTTCAATAACAACAGGAAAAACATCAAGCTCACGAAACAATTAAAGTTAACCGCAACTATTTTCAACGAAGCCTATTTTAATAAACAAAAAGATGGAGAAGCCGAGCCGGCTGCAATGGCTTATGCAGGAAAGAAAAAAATGAAAAAGAAGATTTAAACGTTGATATCTGCAAACAGCCCAACCGTATTTTTATTTTAATTGCTTATTCAATTTGGACGTTTTCATTAACTACATGAAAAACCTGCAACATTCTTCAGTTATTTTTTTGCAGATGTACGTTTCAGGTGTATATAAATCTATTCAATAAACCGGCTACGCCGAATTGTTATCAGATCAGCGTTTTTTATTTTCCATAAAACTTATTCCGGCAATTGCGATCTTCTGCATAAGTAACCTGCATATTCTATCCGACTGTTTCATTCCTTTAAATAATTTAATTTGTGCTATTAACTTACAGCATGGATAAAATTAACTGGGGCATTATCGGCTGCGGAGATGTAACCGAATTAAAAAGCGGACCGGCTTTTAATAAAGTGCCCCATTCTTCACTGGTAGCTGTGATGCGAAGAGATGCATCAAAAGCAAAAGATTACGCCAGCCGTCACCAGGTTCCCAGATGGTATGATGATGCAATGAAACTCATTCACGATCCCGAAGTAAATGCGGTGTATATTGCCACACCACCTTCTTCACACAAGGAATATGCGATCGCCGCAATTGATGCCCGTAAGCCGGTGTATATTGAAAAGCCAATGGCATTGCAGTATGCCGATGCATCTGAAATAGCCCGTTATGCAGCGGAAAGAAATGTAAAAGTTTCGGTTGCGCATTACCGCAGGGGACAACCCAAGTTCAATAAAATAAAACAACTGCTGGCTGAAAAAGCAATCGGTGATATTCGTTGCTGCCGTTTATTGTTTCTACGGCCGGTATTGAGTGCAGAGGCGTTGCAATCGGAACGTACAAAATGGAGACTAGATCCATTGATCAGTGGAGGCGGATTGTTTCACGACCTGGCTCCGCATCAACTGGATCTTGCTGTTTATTTTTTCGGAGAACCAATAGCAGCTCATGGATTTTCGGGCAACCAGGCAGGTGCTTATATGGCTGATGATTTTGTTTCGGGGAATATTTTATTTAACGACAATATTGTGTTTAACGGGCTATGGAGTTTTGCCGCTATGCCCGGTGGAGATGCAGATGTTTTTGAGATCATTGGTTCGGCAGGGAAAATTAGTTTTGCCGTCTTCGATCATCTTTCATTTACCTTAACCACGGCTGCAGGCAATGAAGTATTTCCATTCGGGCCATTGATGCATGTGCAACAACCGTTGATAGAGCTTGTGGTAAATTATTTCCTGGGAAAAGGAGAGAACCCTTCCAGTGCAGCCAATGGTGTTACCGTTATGAAACTGATGGATGAACTCACCCGAAAACCTTTGTAGAAATTGTTGGGTACTCCTGGTATTTTTACAATAATCGAAGTGTATTTACGTTAAATAGCGAAATCCTAAACTATGAAAAAGACCTTACAGGCATTTAGCTTAGCCTTATGTATTACTGCCGTAGGCATTTCCTGCCGCTCAGAAAGAGAAACCATTACCATTCGTAAAACAGATATTGAAAAGTCGAAAGAACAAAGTTCAGCATGTTTTATCCAGTTAAAAGACGGAACCATAAAGAACTATACTTCTCTGAAACTGGTAACCGGTGTACTCACTACGCCTTACCTGCTTGCTGACGGGAAACAGAAAATTTTTGCAAAACAAATCAAAGCATACCAGAATAAAGATCATTATGCTATTTCCCAGGAAAATTTTGTATCCGGTCGTAAAAGCTATGTTGCCAAAGAAACACTTCCCGGTTTTGCAATACGTGTTGCAAAAGGCAGAATAAATGTGTATGCAAAAAAATATTACAATGGCGTTGGAACAGTAGATGAATATTTTGTTCAAAAAGGTGACGATGGAAAAATACTGGCTTATACAAAAGATAATATGAATGCCATAGCAAAAGATGATGACGAAGCAGTAGCCTACATGGAAAGCAAAGGTTTCAATATCAATAAAAATAAAAAGGGAACAACTGCTTTCCCCTTACAAACAGCAAAACCCACCAAAAATAAATAACCAACAACAATGGCACTTTAACCGGTGCCATTTTTTTTGTTTATGCGGTTAATTGTATTACATATCCGTTGCTGCTTTGTGATCTTCTTCTCTGTACTGAAGAACAAGGTTCATTTGTAATACACTATTTAATTATTACTGTTCGGGGAAACTGTCTTCACTATCTCACCACATCATTCGGGAAAATACACTTTTGTTATTTTCCCATTTTCTACAATATAAATAGCAATGCCGTTAAAAGGTTTTCTCCCATTCACATGAATTTCTTCATGATCGATAATCATATTGCCTTCCTTAATCCGGTTCAGCAATACACAATGTAACCCCGCTGTTTTTGTGATAAACCGATATTCTTCTCTCATTTCCTTTTTCCCTTTTATCATAAGTTTTCCAGGGAAACTGTACACTTCCACCTCTTCAGCATAAGGTTCAAGAAATGCTTCCAGGTTATGTGCATTGTATGCATTCAGTTGTTCCTGCACGGGAGTATCGTTTGCATGCAGCAAAATTGTTCCCGGTTTCAAAACCTTCCCTTTATTGATGATGCTGTTTATTTTTCTCCAGTTTGTAATACTATCAACAGGATTAGCATCCAGCAAAATCATATTTGCATTTTTACCTTTTGCAATTGACCCCCATTCTTTTTCTTCGCCTACTGCCTTTGCTCCATTAATGGTAGAAGCCTGTAAAAGATCCCAGCCATTAAATCCCGCCTGTTGCATTGCCTGCAGTTCATTAAAATAGGAGCCTGCATGATGCGTTCCGATATTTCCGGCATCTGTTCCTGTTGCAATACATACACCTCCTTTATACAACCTCATAAGATTTACCAGTGAAATGGAATCACTGTGTTTGCGAAATGCCTCATATTTTGCTGCAGATGTTGTTTTAATCAACGCTTTTGAAATGCTGCTATCGGTATAATAGAAATCAAGTATAGATGCAACCTGCTGCGGGTTTGAAATGGCAAGTTCTTCAGCAGTAAACCCGTAACTGTTGTTAAAAACCCTGTAATATCCATCTGCAACAACCATCGTAGGGCACAATACGGTTTTCTTCCTTTTCAACAACTGCACAAATTCATCACTTACTATTTCATCATCTACATTATGTACTAAAAAATCGGCACCGGCTTCTACCGCCAGTTGCGCCGTAATACGTTCAGTAGCGTGAACGGCTACCCGAAGATGGTTTGCATGGGCTTCATCTATGGCGGCTTTTACCAATGATAAATTTTTCCTGGCACCAGCTTCCTTGTCCTGGTCTGTAACAATGTACCAGATCTTTATAAAATCAGCTTTATGCTGTATCTGTTCTTTTACGGAAGCCCTTACACCTTCTGCTGTTTCCATTTTCAGAAAAGGTGCGTCAGCTCCCAGTTTCTTAAATGGTTCGGGAACATAGGTAGTTAATAATGGACCTGTCATTGATATCAGCGGTGCATATTCTTTATTTTTAAAACTATCCCGTTGCTGCAAAATATTATAGGTTGCGCCCACATCAACTACAGCGGTAATGCCTGTTGCGGTGTACCTCCGCAGAAAATCTTCCATATTGTTGTGCGTCCATTTTATTTCATCAGCATAAGGTTGGTGTTTACGCAGATCAATTGCATCCGGCCTTGCAAACAAACCGCCGCTCTGGAAAAAATGTACGTGTGCATCCGTTAGGCCCGGTATAAGAAATTTTCCTGTGCCATCAATGGTATCATTTGCAACAATAACTTTTCCGGGCTTATGCTTTTCGATAGAAACTATTTTCCCCTCACTACAGGTTACATCGTATCCGGTGAGCAACTTTTTATTTTCAACATCTGCAATCGTTACATTTTTAATCAACAACTGGCTCATGCCGTTTAACTGCGCAACAATGCAGAGCGTTAGTAACAATGAAAACTTATTCATGCGCTATTTATTTAGATGAAGGAAGTGAGGAAAGTCAAATATAACATCTCATCTCTGAATAAATTGGGGTTATGTGCAGGAAAAAATTATTGCTTTGGCATGATTGCTGATTATTACTCCTTGGTTTTTCAAGGATATTGGATTTAAAACGGGACTAGATTTCTATCTTGGTCCCTCTTTTTTTATCACTGCAGTTATTTTTTAATTCTATTACATTTGTTTCACTATTATATTAGTGGAAAAATATTTTTTACATGCTGCCAGCCGACATCAACCGCTCTATCGCTTTGCAATGGATAGATGCTTTTAATGAACACGATATTGAAAAATTATTATCGCTGTATGCAGATGATGCCATTCACTTTAGTCCGAAATTAAAAATCAAACAACCTGAAACACAGGGTTGGGTGAGTGGGAAAGATGCGTTGCGCCATTGGTGGGCGGGTTCATTCCAAAGTATTCCGTCTTTACAATACAATCTCGTAAACCTGATCGTAAATGAAGCCCAGCTACTCATGGAATATCTGCGAAAAGCCGATGGAGCCCCTGATATGATGGTGGCGGAAATCCTTGAGATCAGCAATGGGCTAATCATCAAATCCAGGGTATATCACAGTTAAATTTTCCCGTTTTTCATTTCTGCGTCATATTCCATCATATTTTGACTGTGTGATAAATTTTGCAGAACTTTAGACGCTTAATTTTTTTATCATGAAAAATACTACACAGGTATTCCTTGCTTTATTCTTCCTTTTATTTTCCCTCAAGCTAACGGCACAAAATAATTTCTGGAGAGAAATTGCTGATGCACAGGCGAAAGCTGCAAACCAGTTAAGACCCATTGTTCCCGAGCGCTATAAAGTTTTTGCACTGGATACAACAGGTTTGCTGGCAACATTAAAAACAGCTCCTGCTGAATTTTCTGTAGCCTCCAAAATAACCCCGCTGGTTATTGCACTACCAATGCCCGATGGAAGCATTCAGCATTTCAATGTTGTTGAATACAGTATGATGGAACCGGGGTTGCAGGATAAATTTCCCGATATAAGAACGTACAGCGGCCAGGGCATTGAAGACCGGACTGCAACGATTAAATTAGACTGGACAGCATTTGGATTTCATGCAATGATCTTATCGCCCGTACATGGTTCGGCATGGATAGATCCGTATGCAAGAGGTGAAAAAACAAATTATATTGCTTATTACAAAAAAGACCTTACGCCAAAACGTTTTAATGAAATTGGTGTAGAAGATTACGGACTGTTGTCGAAAGACAATGGTACCTCTATTGATAATTCTGTTCCTGTTGGCGGCCCCTGCCTGGGAAGCACCTTGCGCACTTACCGGTTGGCGGTAGCCTGTACCGGTGAATATGCCGTTGCGGTAGGAGGTACGAATGCCGCATTGTTACATTCGGCCATCGTAACATCCGTGAACAGGGTAAACGGTGTATATGAAACAGAAGTTGCCATCAGGTTGGTATTGATTGCAAATAATAACGTTATCGAATACCTGAATGCGGCTACAGATCCGTTTACCGGCAATAACAATGCAAACACACTGATCAATGAAAGCCAAACGGTGATCAATGGAAATATTGGTGCAGCAAACTATGATATCGGCCACACATTCAGCACAGGTGGTGGGGGATTGGCCGGACTGGGCGTAGTTTGTACCGCTGCACAAAAAGCAAGGGGCATTACCGGCTCACCGGCGCCCGTGGGAGATGCTTATGATATCGATTATGTAGCACATGAAATGGGACACCAGTTCGGCGGTAATCATACATTTAATGCTGCAACCGGCAACTGTTCCGGTAATGGAGCAAACACCGCCAATGCTGAACCGGGAAGTGGTTCTACCATTATGGCTTATGCCGGAATTTGTACTACCAATGATCTGCAACCGCATAGCGATCCGCAGTTTCATGCTGTGAGCTTTAATGAATTGGGTAAATTTTCGAGGAATGCGGGCGGATCAACCTGTGGTACAGCTACTGCTACCGGAAACACGCCACCTGTTGTGAATGCCGGATCAAATTTTACCATACCTGTAAACACACCTTTCACACTAACCGGATCGGCAACAGATGCCGACGGCGATATGCTTACGTATAGCTGGGAACAGATAGATGTGGGAGCGGCATTTGGAAACTGGAATGTTACTACCGGTGCTGCAACACCTTTGTTCCGTTCTTTTCAGCCAGTGTTGAGCCCTTCAAGAACATTTCCAAGAATGTATGATATCGCCAACAATGTAACTACCATTGGTGAAATATTACCAACAGTTGCCCGTACGATGAATTTCAGGCTAACGGCAAGGGATAACCGTGCCGGTGGTGGTGGTGTTTGTTACGATGAAATGTCGGTAACAACTTCCGGCGCCACTGCATTTAAAGTAACTTCTCAGCCAACCGCTACTACATGGGTAGCAAACGGAACCAATACAGCTACGATTACCTGGACAAATGCCGGTACCACCGCTGCGCCTTTCAATGTTGCGAACGTTTCTATTTTATTTTCAACAGATGGGGGACTTACTTTCCCATACACATTGGTAAGCAGTACAGCCAACGATGGTACGGAGAACATCATTATCCCGGCACAGTCTACTACCAAAGGAAGAGTAATGGTAAAATCTATCGGCAATATTTTCTTTAGCATCAATACAGGTGATATCACGATATCTTCAGCATGTACAGCAGAAGGTGCAGTTGTAGCACCAACCAATACCGTTGTGGCATTGGCAGGCAGTCCGGCATTGAATCTTGGTTTGAGCCCGCAATACAGTACGCCGTTAACCATCGCAGGAACACTTACAACTTCCGATCCTACTTCCAGCCTGGCGATTTTTTATACAGTTACCAGTGCGTGCCAGGGCTTTTCAAATGTAGTGCGCTACCAGGTATTTAATTTCACGCCGAATATCAGCGCTACTTATACCTTTAATCTTACCGGAACATTAGGAACTGTGATGAACCTGTACAGTGGATCTTATGATCCGTCAAATCCATGCGCAGGATTTTTAAAATCCAATATAAGTTACGACGGTACTTCACCAACAGCATCTTCAAGTTATAGTGTGGCATTAACTGCCGGTACCGCCTATTCGATGGCCATCACAACATTTACTACAACCCAGCCGGCTTTACCAAGTGCATATTCGGTAGCGGTGAGCTCAGCTTCACCTGCAGGCGGACAATTATTTACGGGTTCTACCATCTATTCAGATCCAGGAGCATCTTTCAGCTATGCGTATGTAATAGTAAATACAGCAACGAATATCATTACGGGCATCAGTGCAACGGCAAATCTTACCAACAGCGCAACTTATCCATCCGGAACGTATAATGTATATGGTGTTTCATATAGCAGTTCCATTCCGTTAAATGCGTTTGCTGCTGCTTATGTTGGTGGAAGTTTAAATACACTGGTAACAAACATCTTCAATAACCCGGCTACTTTCTGTGTAAACTTCAGTAAGAATTTTGTGACGGTAATTGTTACGGCGCCATTGGCTGTTAACGACCTTGTACTTTCAGCACGTAAAGAAGGAACAAAAGGTTTATTAAGCTGGAAGACAACATCAGAAACAAACAGCGCATTCTTTAATGTACAGCGTTCAGGAGATGGTGTTCATTTTAGTTCCACACTGGGTGCAGTAACGGCAGCGGGTAACAGTAATTCGTTAAGAAATTACGGATTTACAGATGCAGCTCCGCTTTCAAAATGGAATTATTACAGGGTGGAAGAAGTGGATATCAACGGCTCTAAAACCATCAGCAATGTTGTTGCTTTGCTCTTCGATAAAAACGGTATCATTATCGTTTACCCCAACCCTACCGCAGGTCAGTTGAATATTGATTATAACAGTGAAACAACCGGTAGCCTGAAAGTACAGGTGTACGACAGCAAAGGAGCGCTGGTAAAAGATCAATTGATCCTGGTTGAAACCGGAAGAAATGTAAACACACTGGATGTAAGTAAACTTGCCGCAGGTGTTTATCTTTTAAAATATATTGAACCAGGCGGAACATCATCAGCAATGAAATTCATAAAAAAATAAAACGGTATTCATTCTTTGAAAAGCCTTCTCCCAGGGGAAGGCTTTTTATATTTCAAACTTTGTTTTTTCCGTTCATGTAAGTTTGGATTTTTCATCAACAGTCAAACACATATCTTTAATTGTAAGTATAGCCTGTTTGTTATTAAAGAAGATCATACCAGTTTTGCTGTGCATTTTTTGTTATGCATGGCTGTTACCAGTGAATGCAGGGAATTGCAATCATACCGATAGTCTGCCTGCATCAACAAACATAATTACGTTGTCCGCTCCATTGCATTTTTTTGCAGATCCCATGGTTAGTTGCGATTCCAATATTGCCGTGATCCCTTTTACCCGTTCCGGGAACCTGATATTAATTAAAGCATCAGCCGACAGCATGGAGGGAAACTTTATTTTGGATACAGGTGCACCGGGTTTGGTGCTTAACCTCACTTATTTCAGGGATTATCCTACTATAACAACCACGGGCGGAGATGTAGGCGGAGGCATTACGGGAACAGCAGCCGGATCAGACCAGGTGCAGGTAGACCGGTTGTCGTTCGGGCCGGTACATTATTCCAGGTTAGATGCAGACCGGGTAAACCTTGGTCATCTCGAAAAAAGCAGGAACGTAAAGATCCTGGGATTGCTGGGTGTGCAATTGTTCAGCAGGTTCGAAATGATCATCGATTATGAACAATCATTGATCTATTTTCATCTCATCGGCAGAAAAGAAGCCAACAGTTACCAGAGTGAACAACTGAATGATCCTTCGTCTTATAATGTTTTTCCAATCACGGTAATTGAAAATAAATTGCTGATCACGGCACAGATGGCAGGGCGGAAATTAAAATTTTTAATCGACACCGGTGCAGAATCGAATGTACTGGACAGCAGGTTGCCCAACCGGATTTTTGAAAACAATGTAAGAGTAACGGGTCGTGTAACCCTTTCCGGTACCGGTTCGGGAAAAACGGAAGCCCTGGCAGGAGATCTTAATAATTTAGAACTGGGAGAATTAAAAATAAGTTCACTGCCGGTAATCGTAACCAACCTGGAGAAAATGTGTACGGCCTACGACAGATGTCTTGATGGCATGTTGGGATTTGATTTTCTTTCCTTACATAAAATAGGGTTTAACTTTGTAAAACGTAAAATGTATATATGGAAATAGTATCTGCAGGAACGCATCGTAAAAAGCAATGGCTGTATAAAATATGGCTGTGCATTTTTATGTGCGTAATCATTATTCCTGTGGCTGCACAAAAGCAACCGGGCATTTATACGATAAGGGATGGCAAAATGTATATTGAACTGAACCGCAACCTTACGGAACCTGCTATCGATAGTTTTATACATATTTTTAACCTGGAGGAATTGGGTATTAAATCGTTTATACGCAAAAACCTGCAGGATTCATTAATAAAGCAGGGATGGACAATTGAAAAGAATGGAAATGATATTGTAGTTATTACCAAACCCCTGGTAAGTTCAGGTGATATTAACAATCCGGCAGAAGACCTGGTGGTTGCCATTGCAGGAAGATTTCCGCCGGTAAGCAGCGATCTTATTATGGGCTATAATAAGTTTGGAAAAAATGTGCCGGCTTTTGAAGTAAAAGATTCTTTAGTAAGATTTTTCCTGAAAGGTCATTTGTCTGCAAATCGGGTAACCCTTGCCGGTAGTTTTAATGATTTCAGTCCGGATGACTTACCAATGACCCGTACAACCGATGGATGGTTCGCCCAGGTTCCGTTACAACCGGGAAAGTACTGGTACAAATTTGTTGCCGATGGTAAATGGCTGATTGATGAAGACAACCGGTTAAGAGAGAACGATGGAAGAGGTAATACCAATGCTGTTTATTATAAAACGAATATAACGTTCACATTAGCTGGTTTTGAAAATGCAAAGAGGGTTTTCGTAGCAGGAAGTTTCAATAACTGGCAGCCGAAAGACCTGGCTATGTTTAAAACAGCCACCGGTTGGGAATTACCTGTGTACCTCAGTAATGGCACCTATACTTACCGGTATATCGTTGATGGCGAATGGATGATCGATCCCGGTAACCCCGATAAGGTTCCCAATGAGTTCAACGATTACAATTCCGTTATTAAACTTGGTGATCCCTTTACATTCAGGCTTACTGGTTATGAACAGGCGAAGGAGGTGATGCTCATGGGTAATTTCAATAACTGGCAACGTCATGAACACCGGATGAACAAAACGGAAAAAGGCTGGGAATTGCCATACACACTTGGCCCCGGCAATTATGAATACAGGTTTGTGGTGGATGGAACAGAAATGCCAGACCCTTCCAATCCGCTGTTAACAAACAACGACAGGAAAAAAGGAAACTCAATCCTCATCATCGGGGCAAACTATACATTTAAATTAAAAGGTTACAGCGATGCACAGCGCATCATCCTTGCTGGTGATTTTAATGGATTTAATGAAACAGCTTATGTGATGAAACGAACAGGAGATGAGTGGACTTTTACCGTGTACTTATCGCCCGGGAAACATTTATACAAGTTCATTGTAGATGGTAAATGGATACTTGATCCTGCAAATAAACTATGGGAGCAGAATGAATTTGGTACGGGGAATTCGGTATTGTGGATTGAAGTGGGGCAGTAATTACTATTCAGTTTTTAGGAACGCAGATCTTATGGATATAACGGATGAGCCCGGTTGAATCTAAGGTGATTTATGTATGTGTAATAAATAGGCTCAGAAAACTTTGTGCTGGTTTCTACCCTTGCAGCAAAAAAGAATGTGCATGAATTTTAAAAAAGCTAACTGTCATTAAAACTTACCACTATTTAAATCCGGCATAAATCCCCGCAATCAGTAATATCCGCGTTCCTGCTAAGCGTGTTATCTCCGGTCTCTATCGCGATTGAATCCTCCACGATCACCGCCGCGGTCGAAACCACCACGATCTCTGCCACCCCTGTCCCTGTTATCGCGATTAAATCCACCACCGCCGCCGCCCGGTCCTGGTCTGCGGAAACCACCGCCACCTGATGGAGGGCCACTTCTTTCTTCGGCTTCTTTCACAACCAATGGCTTTTTACCAAGAGAAATATCGTTCAGGCTTTCGATGGCATCCTTAGCTTCTTCGCTGTTAGGCATTTCCACAAAAGCAAATCCTTTACTTTTTCCTGTTTCTTTATCTATGGCAACTTTTGCAGAAGTAATCGTACCAAACTTTTCAAATATCTCTTCCAGTTCTGCATCATCCAGATCATAGGGCAATCCTGCAACAAAAATTTTCATGTGCTATTTTTTATTAAATATATAAACTTCAGATGTTCCCGACAAATATACAGTGGCGGGTTCATAAAATTAAATACCGGGCTACAATTTTAATTGCATTGACCGAGTGCGTAATAAATCAGGATAAACAATAGAATAGTACTCAGGCAACCTCCGCCCAGTTTTTTTGCGCCATAGCCCGCGATCAATCCCCTGATCAGTTTATTCATAATTGTACTTAATTAAAGTGTAAAGCTAATATACTGCATTAAACATACCATCTCTATGTTAATGCTATGTTTAATCCGGGTAGGGCAGCAGTATTCAGAACAATATTTGATGCAATTCAATGTTCATTCTTAGACCACAAACATTTTTCATCTAAAAATTAAAAAACATGAACAACACACGCATGCCGCTGCACAACATGACCACACAACTTACCAACAATGCAACCGGTTGGATCGGCGATGTACCGGGAAACAATGAACACCTGGTGAAAGGTCAGACATTTATAGCAGGCGAAGAAGCCGACCTGGTGGCGGTAAAAATTTTTCCGAATATGGTAGCCGGTGAAAACAATGTATCCGTTACGCTGTATGATTTTGATCCTGCTAATGAACAATGGGGGCAACCTATACATGCCGCCAGCAGGGAACTCAAAAAAGAAGATGCCGGACAATGGATATCATTTGATTTAAGCGGTTCTCATCTCGAAAAAGGTAAAGCCTACGGTTTCAGGTTAGATACACAACCGTCTTACATCGGCATTGCGGAAGCCTGTAGCAGTTCCCGTCAGCCGGTTTTTAATTCAGGCAAAGAATGGTTGTTTACAGATTCAAATCCTGCAGGAGATGCCTATTCCTATTTGAGCCTGGTGTTTAAAATAGAAGTTATATAAGGAGAAGCGTTTTAAATAGCAGAAAGGATGATGCAATGATGTGACCAATTTTTTGTGCCGCTACTTGTATTTTTGTACTTGAAGCAAACCAAAATCTCCCCTTCAAAAATATTTGTATTGCTTACCTTAGTTCCATGTTCAAAGTATATCGGGGAATTTTCTTTTTCATTGCAACGCTTATTTCTGCAACAACTTTTGCACAGAATTTTGGCGGCAATCCATCGAATATTCACTGGCAACAAATCAATAATGCGGCAGCAAAAGTTATTTTCCCGACCGGATTAGACAGCCAGGCCAGTCGTATCGCACACTTAATCGCTCATATAGATACCAGTATATCCAGCCTTGGTAATAAAACGCGGAAATGGAATGTGGTACTCAATAATCAAACGGTTATTTCGAATGCTTATGTAAGATTAGCTCCACTGGTGAGTGAGTTTTATATGACCCCTCCGCAAAATAATTTCGACCAGGGAAGTATTCGATGGGACGACAACCTGGTAGTGCATGAGAACAGGCACATGCAGCAGTTCAGTAATTTTAATAAAGGACTTACAATAGTATTTTCATTCTTACTGGGGCAGGAAGGACAACTCCTGGCCAATGGCATTGCTATCCCGGATTATTTTTTTGAAGGTGATGCCGTTTTCCAGGAAACATTACTAACGGAACAGGGTAGGGGAAGAATGCCCGGCTTCTTTAACGACTATAAATCACTATGGCTGGCCGGCAAAAATTACAACTGGATGAAATTGCGCAGCGGTTCTTACAAAGACTTTACGCCTGATCATTACCGAACCGGTTACCTGCTCGTTGCTTATGGGTACGAAAAATATGGAAACGATTTCTGGAAAAAAGTAACAGCAGATGCAGTAGCATTCAAAGGATTATTTTATCCGTACAATAAAGCAATACAACGCCATTCCGGAAAACGCTACCGGCAATTTCGCACAGATGCTTTGATTTATTTTAAAGAAAGGTCTTTTGAAGAGGATCATACCAGGGAGAACAGTTTACAATTCATTACGCCGGTTGAAAGGAATAACTATGTGAATTACCAATTTCCAGTTTGCATCGGTAAGGATAGTATCCTGGTTGTAAAAAATTCATTCCGTTCGCTGAATACTTTTTGTTTACTGGTAAATGGGAAAGAAAAAAGAATACGCATTACCAATTCAATGATTGATAATTATTATTCGTATAACGGGGGCAGGATCGTATATGCTTCCGTGCAATCCGATCCAAGATGGGGCAATCGCCAATACAGTGTACTTCAAATTGTAGATATCTATTCGGGTAAACAAAAACAACTTACGCATCGTACAAAATATTTTTCTCCTGATATAAATAAAAGCGCAACCGAAATTATTGCAGTAGAAGTAAAATCCGATGGAACAAACCAGTTGGTTCGTATTGATGCACATACCGGCAAACAAAAGCAAGCCATTATAAACCCATATAATTATTTTTTCACGCAAACCAAATACATTGATGATCATTCAGTGATTGCTGCGGTAAGGAACAGTGCCGGACAAATGGCGTTAGTTAAAGTCTCGCTCAACGAGAACAGCAGCCAAATCATTACGCCTTTCACGTATAATGTTTTGGGATATCCATGCGTACAATCCGATACGGTGTATTTTAATATGATGATTGGTAACAGCGATAAAATAATGAGCGTTCAGCTTTCTACCAAACAAATCAACATAGTTAAGCGGAATGATATCGGTTTATATTTTCCTTCAATTTCCAAAAACGGGGATTTGTATTTTTCTGTATTTACTGCTGATGGATACAGGCTCGCCAAACAGTCATTAGCTGATTGTGCATTGACCAATATACCGGATGAAACATTTAGTAACATAACGTCATTGTATGTGGCCGGTGCATTACAGGGAAAAAAATATACTGCTGTTACCAATATAACAACACCTGTGCTTGCTGCCAGCAGATACAGGAAATCATTTCACCTGTTTAATTTTCATAGCTGGAGGCCGGTAATAGATGATCCTGAATATGGGTACAGCTTATTTGGGAATAACCTGTTGAATAATTTCAGTAGTACTCTAACGTACAGTTTTAACCGTAATGAAAAAAGCCATACCATAGGTTTTAGTGAGGTGTTTGCCGGGTGGTTTCCTGTACTTTCTGTAGGTGCAGAAGCCAGTTTTAACCGCAACCTGGATGTTGTAGAAGCGGTAACGGACAGCACATATATTATCCGGCCGGTAAATTTTAATTCGGCAAAACTGAATCCCGGTTTACAAATTCCATTGCAGTTTACCGGTGGAAGAACGAATAAGTTTTTGACGATCGGCACCAGCTATAACCTCGAACAATTGTATTACACGGGTATCGGAAAAAATATTTTCACTAACGAACCCCTGCGCTATTCATCGTCTGTACTTGTGTTCAGCAATCTGAGCCGCCAGGCTAGGCAACATGTAAATCCGAGGTGGGCACAAACTATTTCCATGAGTTACCGCTATGCCTTTAATTTCAGGGACAGCCGCAAATTTGTAACAAACGCATCCTTGTATTTCCCTGGCTTTTCACCCAATCACAGTATTGTATTGCAGGGGTCGTTTCAAAAAAGGGATTCGCTGCCCGATTTGTTCAGCAATACTTTTTCTTACTCCAGGGGATATGCTGCACTTAGTACCAGGCGCATGTATAAGTTTGGATTGAATTACCAGTTCCCTGTTGTTTACCCTGATCTTGGTTTTGGAAATATTATTTTCTTTCAACGCATTCGTGTGAATGCTTTTTATGATTATACCAGCGCACATGCACGGGTAAACGGAAAACTAACGAATATCCTCAACCGAAGCACCGGCGCCGAAGTTTTTATTGATACCAAATGCTGGAACGAGTTGCCGGTTACATTTATCATAAGGTATGCGCATTTATTAGATACCGACAGGCGTTATCCTTCCATATCCAATAAATGGGAATTTAGTATTCCGATCGTTATCCCGGATTAAACAAACGAATTATTCTTTAACCAACACTACTTTGCTTTTGTCGGCTTTTGAAATACTATTGTAAAAGTTGGCCAGGTCCTGGTAGGAAGCAGGAGGGAAGCGGCCACTGTTTCTTTCCATTTTACGGTAATACAAAAGTTTATCAGATTCAAATTTTACGAAAGAAGTGTATTTTCCGAATTTGCTGTCGATCTGCACATCTTTGGGTAAAGATTCAACTGAATATCCTGCCGGCAATTGAATTTCCAGGGAATCAATATCAACATATTCGCTGGTGAGCAACA
This sequence comes from Bacteroidota bacterium, assembly GCA_018268085.1. Lineage (GTDB taxonomy): Bacteria > Bacteroidota > Bacteroidia > Chitinophagales > Chitinophagaceae > Ferruginibacter. The sequence goes on along the minus strand of JAFDXE010000002.1, from coordinate 155,216 downwards.
CATCGTATTTACGGGATGAATCTGTAGATAACGTGTTGCTGATTTTCGTCATGATGTTTGGGTTGATAAATATGCGTTTACCCGTAATCGTTGCATACCCACTCACAAAGATATTCAGCTTCTCATTGATAGCGGGAATAGCCAGTTTCTCTGTAGTGTACTCAAAACTATTTACGTCAAACGTGGCAAAATCCAGTTCTTCGTGCAGGTATTCTTTTACTTTGTCTTTCGAAAGTTGATGAATAAGGCCATGTATGAAATCCTGCTGCATTCCTGAATACCGGGTATGAATATCTGCCAGCAGGTTACCCTCTTCATCGATCGTAGCTTTTATTTTCCTGAGTTGTGCATTGTCGTTCATGCTGTATTTCGGCGTTTTTACCAGGATGCCGCCGTTCTCAGTAATCAGCAGCGCAGGCCTGTTATCGGTAAAATTTCCGAGGTAACCGGATTCCAGTGTTTGATCAGTGCATTCCAGCCAGGTGGTATCTTTTCCCAACGGAACGCATAATATTACATGGTTAAACTGCTGGGAAGGAAAATCTTCAGTAATGTAATATTTACTTTCACCAGCATACACCAATGTGTAAAACGAAGGAATATTTACTTCTTTCAGCAGGCTATACATAAAATTGGAAAGTGCCTTGCAATCGCCGTAACCCTTGGTTGAAACTTCCTTAGCATCAAACGGGCGAAATCCGCCAATGCCAAGCTGAATACCGATATAGCGGGTATGATGCTGCATGTATTCATACAATAAGCGAATCTTCTCCTTCGGATCACTTACCGGGTCAGCAATAGTATGAACCGTTTTTTTCAATTCATCGGGCAATGCATCTTTTCCCTGTTTTAGCTGGTAAACAAACTTCCCGAATTCCTGCCAGCTTTGCATATTCCCCTTGTATTCGTCTATTTCAAAATTATCGGGACCGAAAATGGCCATAGGTGTAAGTTCATGCCAGAGCGGAGCGTATGATTCTCTCCATACGGCAGGAAGATTTTCAATTTTCCAGGTAAGTATATTGCTCGATTTTCCTTTGGTAAGTTCCGGCTCATTTTTATAATTAAACGATTTATACCTTAATGTATAATCCAACGGGTATTCTATTTCCATCGTGCTCTTTTCAGATGCAATTCCTTCCGACGGCAACGGTGTCCACTGTGGAAACTGCAATGTACTGTTGCTTGATACTTCGTACGAATATTCAACCGTGTACGGATACACTTTGTAATAAAATTTGTGTTGCTTATAGCGGGTATCGTCTATCAGTGAAAAATCATCACGCCCCGTCATGTCCATAATATCTTTTTTCTTCACTTTTTTTAATTCCTTTCCATTGGCGTCATAGAGATGACCTTCAATGTCGGATATATCTCTGAACTTATTATAAAACTCAGAAAATTCTGCAAAGCGTTCTCCTTTTTCATTCAGCACTGTAATAACAAAATGATTCTTAAAAATCGTTTTGCCGGCGTTCCTGATTTCGAGCCTGGTTTCATCCAAACGGATAACAGCATTTGCTTTTTTTAGCAGTAGCGGGTTGATTTTAATAAAGGCAAATTCCCCGTCGGAAGCGTTTGCAGCATAAAGGAAAAATATACTTAGCAGGGAGAAGAGTAACCGGATCATCTTACATTATTTTTTCTTTTTGAATACAATTTGTTCGGCCTGTTTTTTTACAATGATGTTAAAAAACTCTCTGAGGATTTCATACTCTTCGGAGGAATACGTTGTTCTGTCAATTTTGATCCTTGATCTCAGTGATATTCCATCTGCGGAACCATCCAGCACGTATTCAAAATAACTGTCTTCATTATCATTTAAACGTACTCTAACCGGTTTGGGCAATTCATCAATTACATATCCGGCAGGAATATCCATTTTAAATAAATACGTTTCATCCATCCTGAAAGGCATTTCTACCGGGTAGCGCCTCGTAGCAGATTTGAATGGATTTTCTTTAGTGATTTCCGTTAGCATCGGGTTAAAATAGAGAATATCTTCTGAAGGCGTTTTGAAAGTGAAATCGTAGCTAACCGTTACCGGCAGTTCCAGTGTATTAAGAGAATCTATAGCCTGGTTCAACAATTCCACTTCTGTATTGAACGTTTTTTTTACGTTGCTGAAATATTGTTCACGGCCTTTATCCTTTATCTTGTTCCGGATAGAATAGGATTCAAAATAGCCGGGCGTTTTAGTTGTTCTTCCGGTAAGGTTGTTTTTTTCGTCGTTTATAATGATCACAGAAGTGATGGAACTTTCCAGCAATGAATCCGGGATGAAATCTACCGGGCTGCCAAATTTATCGATGGTGCGTGCATGGCCGCTCATATTGTCGAAGGAAACATTATATACATCTGCCGTTAATTTATTAAACCCGAGGTTTGAATGACTGGCATCAAGGAAATAAGGTGTGCCATTTATGTCGAGCTTTGTGATCACATAATTAAACCTGTTCAGTAAAGGATACAGCGAATAAGTGTAACCGTTATGACGTGTACTGAGTATCACCGGATCTGCCTTTAGTCCTGCTTTTTGAAGCATAACCGTAAGCAGCAAATTAATCTCTGCTTCACTGCCATTCTTTGATTTTAAAACGTTTTTAAGCGGATGATCGATGCTGCGCCGGTCGTAGCTGGTGCAGGTCATATTGTTACGCACATATTCAAAGATATTTTTCGCCATTTCAACCGGGTCTTTTGCACCACGTTTTGCATCAGCCATCACATCGTTCAGCCACGGGTTATCGCGTCCAAGGGCATAGCCGAAATCTTCATCATTCAATAATTCCTGGCACACTTCCGACCAACTGGCCATTACGTTCTTGGGTGTAAAAGGAGGCGCCAGTGCGGCAAGTTGAAATTCGATCTTCGACATGTGATTCTGAATCGTAGAAGTAAAACTCTCTTCCCGGATCGCAGGTACATCTTTCATTACCCAACGGTAATCGGTAACGTTTGCATTGAAACTGGCATGCTGGGTTGCCTCAGCACCATTGATATCTGAGATAGAAAAATAATCGGAATTGTCTTTTCTGGTATTAATATAATAAGGCTGATAGCCTTGTGTTAAACTGATGTATTTATAAAATTCAGGCATGGAAACCGTGTACTCACTCCACAGGCAGGGATACTCTCCCTGGAATTGCCAGGGCTGAAGATTGAAAATAAAATCTGAGTTCACATCATATTGATATTCGATGATGGAACCTTCCCGGAGATTCGGGAAAGTGAATTTTTTTACAACAAGATTCTTGCTCAGTTTTTCTTTAAATACTTCCGACTTGTCGAGTTTTGTTTCAACCACCTTTCCATTTTCGAGGTTATAGGTTACAGCTTTCAGGTTATTGAGCTGCTCTTCACGGGTATCAATAGTGTACAATCCAATTTCAACTTTCGCATCATTGAATGCATTCTTATTGAGGATTTGCATGCGGCGAAACCGCTTAAAAACCAAAGAAAAACCTCCCTTATTGTTTCCAACAAATTTTGTAGATCCGATATCCGCAATAACAACAGCATGTGCATTACTGTCTATCGGATAAATGGTTTTGAAATCTTCGGGATTGATTTTTCCGAATTTGATTTTTAATTCTTCCTGGCAGAAAGCAGGGCATGTACATAAAATCAGGAAAACGGACGTAAGAAAACGTTTCATAGCGGTAGATTTAATTTGGAATAATATAATACAATATAGTATATATTTATATAATATAGACAAGACGAAAGGAGAATTTTAGTTGTAGCGGAACAAAGTTTTGCACAATGGAGGCCCGGGGAAGTTTACTGTAACAGCAACAGGCTGCAAAAAATAAACGGGTATGTACGAATAATAACTACCGTTATGTTGAGGCAAACACCTGGAGTATGTTTGACCTGCAATCAGAAATTAATTAAAGAACAAACCAAACTAAAAACATACATCATGAAAAAGTTAACGATCCTGATCATTTGCCTGGTTAGCGGATTAATAACCGTTGCACAAAAAGACAAAAAGAAAGATAAGATGAAAGAAGCTACCATCAGCCTGGACACTATTTCAGCAGTGTGTAAAGATCTGCCGCTGGAAAGCCGGTTGCGTGTTACAGTTGCCCGTTTCAATGTAACGTCTCCACAGCAGCCCTCAGGAGCATTTGGCGGCAACCTGGCTACTATGTTAACTAATTTTTTATCGGAGGTGAACTGCTTCCGTGTATTGGCGCAAGTTAGTAATATGTCTGATTTACAAGGCGAAATCAACCAGAGTAAATCAGGTAATTCAGATAAAAGAACCAGGATCGACCCCAAAATGGTAGCTGCAAATTATGTAGTAACGGGAGAGGTTACCCGCTATGAAGTGGCGAGCAAATCTTCCAAGATAATGGGCGTGGGTAACAAAAAAAATACGGCCAGCCTGGGAATCATTATCCAGGTGGTAGATCCGAAAACAAGAGATATCCTGGCAACACGCAGTTTCAGCGCCGACAAAGAAACGAGTGGCGGTACCTCTTTCGGTATACATGGGTTTGATTTTTCCAACACCACAGATCAGAACCCGGCATTACAAATGGCAGCAGAAGATGTGATCAAACAGGCGGTGATCTTTCTTGCGAAGGAAAAAGACAACTGGACGCCGGGAGCTAAAAAATCAGATAAGTCGGCATCAGCTTCAACCGGCTCAGGCAATTCTACCATTACCATCAATAATATTGAGTATGAACAATTGTCGCAGTTAACAACTTATATCGAAAAATTACATGGCGTTAAGTCGGTAAACAGTGACGACTATGCTGATAAAAAAGCAACGCTGCTCGTAGAACATACCATTAAATTAAAAGAACTGGTAGATAAGATACTCGCCAATGGAAGTGTGAAATTAAGCGTATCAGGTATCAATAAAGAAGAAGCAACCCTAAATGTGAAATAGCGATGCAACATCGCACCGGTTAGTTCTGAAAGTTCCATAGTTTTACTGTGGAACTTCTTTTTTATGAATAAGCATTTTGATAACTACACAGTATTAATTACAGGTGCAGCAAGCGGACTGGGTAAAGAACTTTCGGTTTGTTTCTATAAAATGGGGTGCAATCTTGCTTTGGCAGATACAAATTTTTCAGCCCTGCATGTATTGGCAGAAACGTTTACGGGAACAAACAGGTTGATTAGTATTCATGAAGCTGATGTGAGTGATCCTCAGGCTATACAAAGTGTAGTAGATGTGGTGTTGTTGAAGCATAAACAATTAGACATATTAATTAACAATGCAGCAATTTCAGCCAGCGTTTCTTTCGAAAATGTATCGGTGCAAAATTTTAAAAAAGTGATGGAGGTAAATCTGATGGGCGTTGTGCATACAACAAAATGCTGTTTGCCTTATTTACACAAAAGCAAAGACGGTTACATTGTAAATATTGCAAGCGGCTTTGCAGGCATGGGGTTCCCGGGTAAGTCGGCGTATGCTGCATCCAAAGCAGCCCTAATTGCACTTACCAATGTGTTACAAACCGAACTGGCAGGAACAACCGTAAAACCATCTTATGTTATTCCGCCGCCAATGGTAACCGGTATTATTGTAAACAATCTCCATGAGTCATTTGAAAAAATGCAACGTGAACAACAATTCATTCGAAAGCATGCCACCAACACCCGGCAGGTTGCAGAACTAATTATCCGCGGTATGGAACGAAAAAAATTCAGAAACGTAATAGGTTTCCGCACACGTTGGGTAGATCTGTGTTCGAGATTATTTCCTTCAACGGTTCAACAGCTAATAGGAAAAAGAAGAAGTAAAATCGATTTTTATTAACCGTAGGATTTCGCACCTGGCGCAAGGCTCAGGAGAACATTGTACAGTTTGCATTTACAAAATGTGATGTGAGGTTTACCGAAGTTGAAAATTATCAGCTATCTTACCATAACTAAAAACTTATACTATGAGAATTTTAAAAAACATACTGGTTGCACTTGTTGTGCTGGTTCTTGTTTTATTGGTGGTTGCATTGTTTGTTGATAAAGATTATACGATTACAAGAGAGATTACCATCAATAAACCCAAATCCGAAGTGTTTAACTACGTGAAGTTTCTGAAAAATCAGAATGAATATAGTAAATGGGCAAAGATGGATCCCAACATGAAAAAGGATTTCAGGGGAACGGATGCTACTGTAGGTTTTGTATCTGCCTGGGAGGGAAATAAAGATGTGGGAAAAGGAGAGCAGGAAATAAAGAAAATTGCTGACGGCGAGCGGATAGATTATGAAATACGTTTTATCAAACCCTGGGAATCAATTGCGCAGGCACATATGTCAACCACCGCCGTTACCGACAACCAGACAAAAGTATCCTGGGCATTCAGCGGCCACATGCCGTACCCAATGAACATCATGCGCATTTTAGGAATGGAGAAGATGGTAGGCAATGATCTGCAAACCGGACTCGATAACCTGAAATCACTATTGGAAAAATAAGTTATTGATTGCAGTTGCTGAATTGGAGAAACGGCAATAAAATTGGCCGCCGGTTTCATGTTGACCTCCTGCCTTTTCAGAAAATTACAGGTTCTTTTTTTGCACCAGGTTATCTATCCGGATGTGTGTTGTTGGTAAGTGTCGGGTTTGCTTTCAATGCAGCCATAATGATTTAATTGTGAATAAAATAATTTTCACATCGGTGTACAACAGGGAGAAATTTGAATTTCAATATGTTCAATCAACGGCTACTGTAAAAATTGCAATGCAGGAATCAATTAATGCTGCATACCTCATTCAACAAAGGGAGGCGTGTATTTTCAAATGATTAATTAATTGAGTGAATGTGTTTTATTAAACTCAATTATTGAATTATATTAAGTGAAATGCGAAAGTAAAAACATCCTTCATTAGCTGCATGGCAAAAAAGAATAGTAATTTTACTGTGTGGTTTTACCCCTTCCTAACAGTAACGGGTAACTACTTTTTACGCTCGGAGCGAGTTGTCAACATCATACCCAATTTGTGCATAAAACATCTTGCCCTGGCAGTCACTCTTCACTAATTTCGGCTTCAAATCACATCTCCATGAACACGCATCAACAAGTGACTGCAGTTAAGGATATCATCAGGATTAAAAACCGTATTCTTCATACTTCAGACTGGGTAGAAATAGCAGACCTGCTCCAGAAAGCCATTGATCTTTGTGCAGCAGTTCCGCCCAACAGTGATCTTGATCCGGTGGACAAAACGATGAGCAAAGGATGGAATATCATTTCCCTCAAACGGCTGATCAAATCTATCAGGGAAGGCGCTTACTCCGATGTGGAGGCTGCATATCCCGAAATTGCTACTTCACTACTCAGGCTGGCCATGGTATTTGTGAAGAACGGATTAGATGATGTAAATAAAATATTGTCGGATTCTTTTCTCAGGAAGAATTTATTCAGTTCCGATAAATTAAGATCAAGGTCTAACAGGTTTTAACCTAAAGGTATTCTACTGATTATAATTTTATTATCAATGCTTGTTTATGAAAAACAGTAAAAAATATTTCGGATTTGCAGTGCTGTTTTTACTTGCCATAAATATTTCAATAGAAAGTTGTACAGAAACAAAAAAAACAGATAAGGAAGCTGACAAAAAGCAGATTGCATCCCTGCTCGATTCGTTTAATATTGCCGCGGCGAAAGCTGATTTCAACCAATACTTTAATTATTATGCGGAAGACGCGGTGTTCACCGGAACAGACGCAACAGAGCGATGGAATAAGAAAGCATTCATGGATTTTGCCAAGCCCTATTTTGACAAAGGGAAAGCCTGGAATTTTACCGCCATCAACCGGCATATTTATATTGATAGTACAGGCAATGTTGCCTGGTTTGATGAATTGCTGAATACACAAATGAAAATCTGCCGGGGCTCAGGGGTATTAACCAGGGAAGGGAACAACTGGAAGATCAGGCAATATATATTATCTGCTACCGTGCCTAATAATATTATTGATACTGTTACCGCTTTGAAATCCGCAGAAGAAGACCTTATCATCCGGAAGTGGTCAGGGAAATAATTTTTTAACCGGCATTCCCGTTCTCTACCGGGCGCCAGAATTTTTACAGTAGCGTTTTGGATTTATTTGCGTTACTGTTCCGGTATTCATCTCAGGAAAATATCGCTTTACTGCATTAAATTGTCTATATGCTTATCTTCACAGGGATAATGTAATTAACCATCCTGCAAAAATTATTTATGAAAAAGTCATTGCTATTTATTACCGCAGCCTTCATCTTTTTCAGTTGGATAAATTTTCCAATAACCGGTGAACTCAACGGAACCTGGAAACCGGTCCGACAGGAAATGGCAGGTAACCCAATGCCTGAATCATACTTTGAAAAACAGGAGCTGATTTTATCTGACAGCAATTATACATTTTCGGCGGAGAGCATAGACAAGGGAATTGCAACGTATGCCGATGGTAAAATGGATATCTACGGAAAGGAGGGCGTGAACACGGGCAAACATTTTATGGCTATCTATAAACTGGAAAATGATATGCTTACGATATGCTATAACCTTAAAGGAGACGGATATCCTGAAGGTTTTGAAACAAAAGATAAGGGATTGCTTTTCTTGTCGGAATATAAAAAAGCATCAAAATAACTTTACGGTAAACGGCATTTAGCAAACCGCTCAATATGGATCAGTCTTACATGGTATGCAAAGAAAAGTTTGTTGATTTGTTTAGGTGAAAAAATAGTCGTGAATTTGCGACATCACCGGTATTTTAAATGCTAAACATCTATGAAATGAAACATATTATCAGTACATTTTTTTTATGTGTATTATTGGGCAATGTGGCAAACGCCCAATTGCGTGCGGTTACCAGCAATGGAGATGAAGTAATCCTCAATAGCGATGGAACCTGGAAATACAGCAGCGAGGTAAATGGCAGTGCTGATGAAAATACAATTATTGATACCAATAAAATTGTATTCAATAAATCTACTACCGCAAATTTTCCGGTAAAAAGTTCAAGAGTTCCTTATACCGTTTTCATTGATCCTAAGAAATGGAGTTTTGAAAAAAGTGAAGGCGATGGCCCATCGGAATTTGATTTTACCTTAAAGAACAAAGACGCTTACGGGATGCTGATCTCCGAAAAAATTGAGATACCCATGAAAACACTGAAGATGGCTGCCCTGGGAAATGCAAGGCGTGTATCGCAGGATGTACATGTTGTTAAAGAAGAATACCGTAAAGTGAATGGTAAATTGTTGCTGTATATGCAAATGGACGGAACCATCAATGAAGTGAAATTTTCATACCTGGGTTATTATTATTCCTCCGCCAACGGCACCATTCAATTGCTTACCTATACTGCCAGTAATTTAAAAGATGAATATGCAAAAGACCTGGAAGAATTCCTGAATGGCTTTATGGAAAAGGAATAATCCGGAATTCCCTTACCGTTTTTTGTTGCAAATAAGTATAAAGCACCCCTAATTGCGATTTTCCGTAGGGTGTTTTCACCCTATTTTCAATGTTTTTACCACGTTTCTGCATTTCCGTTAGTAATGAATGTTGAATAGAAATATCTTTACCCCGGTTTTTCATAGGATATTGGATTTCAAACCGGGGCTGGATGTCTATCCTGGCCCTTTTTTTTAACCATGGATTACTTTTTGGAACGAATCGCAAATACCAGCCTGGTTTCCCCAAACTTCATCTTTCAACAAGCCCTTTCTTACATCATTGTATAAAGCAGGCAGACCAATCGTTTGCGGTAAATAAATTTCCCTTTTAACCCGTTTTACTCTACATTCACGTTTTTCTAAAAGGTAAAACGATCGCCGATTACACGAATATAACTGTATGAAATACCCCAAAGTGAGGAAAGACCTGGTTGCTACTGCCAGTATCACATCTGTTTTCCTGGTTTTATCTTTTTTTCAATACCACATGGACAAATTTTTCCCGGGAATTCCCGTGAAGCTCATCATATACATCTTTTTGGGGCTGATGGTGATATTGTTGCTGATGCAGGTGTCGAAAATTGTGCGCAGGAAACGTAAAATGAAGGGAAACTCAAAATTGAAATGGATTTATTACGGACCTTCATTTATTTTACTGGCTGGTATTATTTATTTTTTTAGCCCCTTTAAATTAAGATCAGAAATCCTGGAAAGTCCGGTAATACTCAGAGGCTGTTACCAGGGAGGAACTGACCAGGCGGTAATCCGGTTCAGGAAGAACAATCATTTTGAAGTAATCTGGACAAATGAAGACGGAAATGAAGAATGGTATCCCGGAATCTTTGTACAAAAAAAAGATACATTTTTTCTCACCTTTGATGAAAAATCTCCTGAAACCCTGGGTAGTAAAATTGTAAATAATGGAGTGAACCTGGTTTCAGAAGGATCGCAAAATGAGGAGGGCTCAAAACATAACTATGTACTGTTTACAATAGGCTATTGCAGGGATAACGACGGTAATTTTATACATTAAAATTTACCGGCTTAACGGTAGAACACATTATTTTAAATAATAAAAAATTTTGTTCCGGATATGAAAATATATGTAAGCCTCGTGCTGCTGTTTTGTTCTTTTTTTGCAGGAGCGCAAAGCATTTATCCTTATGAAGAAATCTCACTAAAATCGGCCTCAGATTATAAATCGGCAGAACCTTTGGCATTGAATGCCGCCAATTATTTACTTACCACACCGTTTAAAGAAAAGGATAGTGACAGGGAGAGAGCATTTAGTTTCTTGTTGAGATGGACTGCAGGGGATAAGGATTATCACTTTGAAATTACAGGCAGAATCCTGGATGTAATGGATGAGAAGGAGTTGATGTCGCTGGTAATTCCGGCTATGGTGAAATTTTGTCTCGAAAACAAAGCATTGGGTTCCAGCCCTTCCATCATTGAAAAAAATGCGATTCAAATTGTGCTGAATTATTGCGACAACCCGGCCAATAACTTTACACTGAAAAAAAAGTTGCGCAGGAAACTGGAAAATTAACAGGTTCAGTACTTTGATAAGGATAAATCCTGATGTGACTCATAAATCTTTATCATTTTTTATTGCTAACTTTCGTTGTCAATAAACCAATCACAATAGCACTTTCTATATGAAAAAGATATTTTCAATTGTATTGGTACTTTTGGTAAGTGCCGGTGCATTTTCACAAGCCATTTCAAAAATTACATTGGGTTCAAACGGAAACCTGGAAGCAATATCTATCACAATAGACGACAATGTGATCATTAACCTGTCTGACGATGGAACCATCCAGAAATTTGGCCTGCAACCGTATAATATGCGTACAGAAAATTACGGTGATTACACGGATAAACTGGACCCATACAACGGCAGGATTGAATATTATACGCAATTCGACAATGAAGCTTTCAGGGGAAAAGTGAAATACATTGGTAAAACACAAATCACTTATTACGCATCATACGATGATGAACAACTGAAAGGAAAAATTAAAAGTATCGGCACCAGCCTAGTAAGTTATTACCAGAAATTTGAAGACGAAGCTTTCCGCGGTAAAATGAGCAAATTCGGAAGTACAGACTTCGCATTTTATTCTTCCTTCGACAACCCCGCGTTTAAAGGAAAACTGAGAACAGTTGGATTAAACAATATTACTTATTACTCCTCTTACGACGACAAAGCCTATGCTGGTAAAATAAAGAGCATCGGCAACGTTAGTTACACTTATTATTCTTCATTTGATCGTCCCGAGTACAGGGGCGCCAGGAAAACCGGGAGCCAGCAACAATATATCAATGGGATCAAGTTCTACGTGAAGTAGAGCGTTTACCTAAGCTTACCGCTTATTTTACTGCGTTAAAAAATTTTAAAACGGTTTGGTTAAACAATTCGGGGTATTGCTGGCAAACGCCGTGATGTGCATTAGGAAATATGCACAACTGTGCGCCGGGAATCGACTGAAATATCTTTATCGTGTGTTCGGGTTTGATGATGTCGTGATCGCCGGCCATTACCAGTGTTGGGCAATGAACAGAAGCCAGGCGCTGCCATTCAATAACCGGTTGGAATATCATCATCCGGTTCAATGTTTTTTCCTTTGCAGTAGATTGGCTGTTGGCCACAACATCTTTCATGCTCTGAATATCTGCATTGGATATTGCCGATGAATCCGGAACAGTATTGGCGCCGGTAACTGCAATGGCTTTTATTTTGGAACCGCAGGTCATCGCCATCATAATTGCATCAATGCCACCATCACTCCAGCCTAACACATACACGGAGTCCAGTTTCAGGTATTGTATAAGGGCGCAAAAATCATCCGCCATCATCTGGTAAGATAGTGTATCGGTACTGCCGCCCGATTTACCCTGCAGCCGGCTATCGATAGCTATCACTTTAAAATACCTGGAGAAAAAGGGTATTTGTTTTTCGAATGCGCTGATATTATTTCCGTTCCCGTGCAGCATCAGCAGCGGCTTACCGTTGCCGTAAGTTTCGTAGTACAACTGTATCCCATTGATGCTAGCGTATTTTCCGGCAGCCGGGTTATTATCGTAACTGACTTTTTGTTGTGCATCAGCGGATGACAACATGAGCAGGAGTAGGGTACAGATGAAGTTGAATTTATTTTTCATGATTGTGTTCTTCGATGATTACTTTTTCTATCCTTCGGTCGGGAATGAACCAGATGCAGGCAACTATTACATATAAAATAAAACTGGTGATAGCGCTAAAAAAAGATACAATGATCCCCGCTGTATAAATGGCGATGGAGATTTTACCTTTCCGGTCAGAACCCAGGGCTTTTTCCAGTGTTGAATTTTTTCCATGAAGTTTGATCAGTGATTTTGAGAGAATGGTGTACGAGATGGCGCAAAGCAACAGGTTTACACCGTATAACATTACGGGCCATTTGGCAAACTCATTTTCACCCATCCACCCGCTCAGGAAAGGCATGAGCGAAAGCCAGAACAGGAGGTTGATATTCGCCCACAGTATAGAACCATTCACCTGCCGGGTGGCATGAAGCATGTGGTGGTGGTTATTCCAGTAAATGGCAATGTAAACGAAGCTGAGCACATAACTGATAAATACGGGTATGAGTGGTTTAATCGCTGAAAGTTCCGCATGATGAGGAACTTTCATTTCCAATACCATGATGGTGATAATAATGGCGATCACCCCATCGCTGAAAGCTTCCAGCCTGCCTTTGTTCATGAATGTAATTTTGAGCTCAATTTAATTCATCATTTGGAAAACTGGTAAACATCTTCAGCCCCAAACAGGGTTTCACGCTAATGAATATAAATGCATATCACCAGGAAGCTTCCAATTCCTTAAATATTTGATCGCCTTTGCCTACATTTGCCCCTCAAAAAAAATATATGAGCGAAACTGTTTTAACCCGTGGCGAAATACATACTGCAAAAGGTGTGATGACTTTTGAATTATACGATGATGCTACACCAATTACCGTAAATAATTTCAAAAAACTGGTATCAGAAGGATTTTACAACGGATTAACTTTTCACCGGGTGATTCCAAATTTCATGATACAGGGAGGTTGCCCTATCGGAAACGGCACAGGCGGTCCTGGTTATACCATTGCCTGTGAAACGAAAGCGCCGAAACAATTTCACGACAGGGGTGTACTTTCAATGGCACACCGCGGTCCAAATACCGGGGGCTCACAATTCTTCATTTGTCATAACCGCCAGGGCGTTCAACACCTCGATGGCATGCATACCTGCTTTGGAAAAGTAATAGAAGGTTTGGATGTAATTGATGATATCAGGGGTGGAGATGTTATTGAAAAAATTGTTTTGATATAATTATTAATGAAGGGGAAATCACCAAATTGTATTTCCCCTTCCATGATAAATGAATTTATTTTTCTATCTTCAATTATCAAGACCTGAACTAACTGCTTACCTATCTTTTTACCTCGGGAAAACAATCGCCTCCTCTCTGATTACGGAATAATTGCTAACTGCACAAGTTACCCACATATACACACCTAAACCGAACACCATGGCTTATTTTACTAATTTTAACCGTCAATTTTCCGACATGAAGTTAAGTTTACACCTGCAGCGTGCCTTGCTAACGGCCAGCGTTATTTTTTCATTTGTTGCGTTGAAAGCTCAACCCAACAGTCTTAAATTAAAATACAGCAATTCCACTGTGTATGCCGGTATTGAAGTTGGATCCAAAGGCGTTAAAATGAGTCTTGTGGAGATCGGGAAAAACATGCAGCGCAATAATAATTTCAATATTGTAAAAGATACTTCTGTAAACACCGATTTTATTTCCTTTACGGATCCGACTTTTACGGCAACTTTAAACGGACTTTGCGGATTGTATTATACAGCCGTAAATAATTTCAACATCACTCCCGATAAAATTTTTACCGTTGTGAGCAGTGGAGTTAAAACGCTTGCTCAAAAAGAAGATAAAATGGGCTGGGTTACCAAACTATCGGATTCATTTAAACTAAGAGTAAAAGATCCGTCCCGCAAACTTGACCTGATAGATGCATCTGAAGAAGCAAGGTTATCCCATTTGGGGATTGTTCCGGATTCAAGAAGATTCACAACATTCCTGATTGATATCGGAAGTGGAAACACTAAAGGTGGCTATTTTCCCAACGGAAATACAAAAGACATTAAATTATTTGAACTGTCGTGGGGTACAAAAAGTATCGCCAATGCTACTGAAAAAAGAACCGGCGATGATAAGAGTCTGAGTAATTATGAAAAGCAGTTGTTCAGGGTATTATCGGGTGAGGCAAACGACCAGGTAGTTTATGCCGTTAACCTTAGTGGCGCCTACAATATGAGCGATAACATTGCATTCAGCGGGGGTATTGCCTGGTCTGTAGCAACATTAATGTTACCGGAAATGATTGACAATCCGGTAGTGCTGGTTACGTATGATGAAGTGGCAAAATTTGCAGAACGACTAGCCAATAACTATGCATCTATTTCGGATTCGGCTATTGTAAAATCAATTACTGATCCAACCATCGATAAAAATGCGGTTGCAACAGAAGCTAAAAAAGTAAATAAAGTTTTTGACCAGCGTTCATTAATGGCCGGCACTGGTTTGCTGTTAAAAATTATGCGCCAGTTTGAAGGAGTGTGGGAAAAGAAACAGTTTTTTTTAGTGAAGAACGGACAAGTGGGATGGATAAGTGCTTATGTAAATCAAAGTGTATCAAAACAGCCTTAGTGGTTGCGCTTTGTAGCTTATTACCAATTCATGAAAGACTCTAAATCGATTCTTCTACTGGTTGTATCAGTATTGCTGATACTTGTGTCTTGTGCACTGCTGTGGACATGGGGCTTCAACATCGGTAATTTCGCCAAAGAAAATAAACAGGCAACTGTTTTAATTGTAAAAGATTCAACTGCAGCTACCAATGCCGCAAGGGATTCACTTAAGAAAGTGTACGAGGCCACAATTTCAAACCTGAGTACACTGGATTCTACCTGGACAAAAGCAGATTCCCTCAAATCTGATCTCGACATAAAGCTGAGTGAATTTTATAAATTGAGAAATGAAATTGCCGTTATACTCAAAAACCCCGTAAAGAAAGAAGATCTTGATCTTGCCCGTCAAAAAATTAATGAACTACAGAAACGTATCAACCAGTTGAGGGATACGAACACCGACATCGAAACAGAAAATAAGCGGCTCTATGATGTAATACAACAGTTAACTAATGTTCCCAAAGAACAGATACAGCAATCTGTGAAACCGGTTTCAATGGTAAATAAAGATCAAAATGACGAACCGGGTATGCCCGTATCTATATTTACCGCATCCGACCTGAAGTTAACAGCTTTAATGGTAGATGGAGACCGGGAACAGGAAACCAATCTTGCACTGCAAACCGACAAATTTGTTGGCACATTTACGGTAAAAAATAACCTCAGTGTTTTTAACCATACTGAAATTGTAGTGGTGGTATTGCAACCCGATAATAAAGTGCTGCAGGCTTCCTCCTGGGAAACAGGCCGATTCGATACCAGGGAAGGAAAAAAGATCTATTCCTGCAAGGTTAAATTTGAATATGCCAAAGGAGAAAATAAAAAACTTTCATTTAGTTTAGCCGGCGATAAATTCCAGAAAGGCACTTATACCATGCAACTCTATTTTAACGGGAACCTTATCGGCAAAACTACCCGTACATTGGGATAAGTATTTTTATCCCGGATCAATTGAATTTGTGCAATGAACACAGCTTACCTTCGTTTTATAATGTAATTCATTACCTGAAACCATTCCTTCCATGAAATTTTTTCAAAACAGCTTTGCCCTGGTTATACCTGCAATGATCCTTTCAGGATTTTCCTGTAACCAATCAAATTCAGCAGGCGTAAACATACAGGCAACTGGCAAAGGGAAAGAAAAGAATGCTGCTGAAAATGTAACCGCAGCTACCTTAAAAGATACAACAGTGAAGCCAACGGCTGATACTATCCATTATGTTCAGATCGATACTGCAGATTATAACAGGCGGATGATAGAACTGAGTAATGTTGATAAAAAAGGTAAATGGCCGGTGAAAGGTCCATATCCGCTCGATGGAGCATTACTGCCTTACAACAGGATCGTAGCATATTACGGTAACCTGTACTCGAAAAAAATGGGTGTGTTGGGAGAATACCCGAAAGACGAAATGCTGAAGAAATTAATGGGTGAAGTGGAGAACTGGAAGAAGGCGGATAGTACCATGCCCGTAATACCGGCGCTGCATTATATTGCCGTAACTGCACAAGGTTCGCCGGGAGCCGATGGAAAACACCGTTTACGGATGCCGTTTAAACAAATTGATACGGTAATGGCATGGTCAAAGGAAATCAACGGGCTGGTTTTCCTGGATGTACAGGTGGGCAATAGCTACGTAAAAAATGAAGTTCCCTTACTTGAAAAATACCTTTCCCTGCCAACGGTGCATTTGGGTATTGATCCGGAATTTTCTTTAAAGAACGGCGAAAAACCGGGAACAAAAATCGGGACATTCAATGAAGAAGACATCAATTTTGCGGTAGACTATCTTGCTGCAATTGTGAAAAAAAATAACCTGCCGCCGAAGATATTAGTGGTACATCGTTTCACACAGGGAATGATTACCAACTATGATAAGATCAAACTTGTGCCGGAAGTTCAGGTAGTGATTGATATGGATGGCTGGGGTAGCAAGATTCTGAAAAAATCTACCTGGGACCGCTATATCTACAAAGAACCCGTACAGTTTACCGGTTTCAAATTATTTTACAAGAACGATGTAAAAAGAAGCAACAGCGGTATGTATTCCCCGGAAGAATTGCTGAAGTTTACGCCCAGGCCGATTTACATTCAATACCAGTAAAGCAATCGTTAGGGAATACTACAATTTTATTTCACCCCTGAAAGAAATAGGGTCACGATAAGGGCTTAATACATTCAGCGAAGCTTCACCATTGTCGTAAATAATAAAATTAAATGTACTGGCATTGCGCTGGTCTTTGAACTTGATCTCTATATTCCAGGAATCTTTTTTGCCTTTTTCTGCTGTATAACTGAATTGTGCAGAGGTAAACATTATGCCGCCGTCTCTGCTGCTTACTGGTGCAACATCCACCCGGCCAAAATAGGGGAGAAAGCTCACGATGGTATCCGGTTTAACCGTAACATCGTATGGGTCGGTGAGAATTCTCAGGCGGCCACTCATAGGCGTTAGTGAGTTGGCCATGAACACGAAATTCTTTTCCTGTATCTTTTTTTCGATGATGGCTGCCTTATCCTGTTGCTGTGCCTGTACAGAAATGGTAAAGAGAGATAACAACAGTATAAGTGCGAGTGTGGTTACATGCTTACGTTTACAGCTTTTCATATCAATTTTTTCTTTTGAAATCCAGGTCCTGGAAATCGTAACTGAAATCGGTTAACGGTGATATAGCCGCCATTTTTATGCCAGTTGCTTTCCCGTTTTCATCCATTTCAAATCGCAGATAGGCATCTGCATCAAAACTCCTGTCGTCCCATCTTACAATATAAGTGTTTCCTTTATAGGGCAAGATCTCGCCCGTGAGCATGAAGGATCGCTTTGAATCAAACCTGGTTTTATTGTTTTTAACAGAAATAACAATATCGCCCAGCCATGCATCCGTATAAGTTCCCAGTATAGCATCTGTATTATTTTTACCGTTGTTATTCTTTAATTGTTTTTCAATTTCCCTGGCGATGCCGTCTGTTATTTTTTTTGCTTCTGCTTCATTCTTAACCACACGATCGTGATTTTCTTTGATGCGGTCTTTACCGGTTATGCCCAGGTAGCTGTCTTTAATTGTATTGGTAATGGCAGTGAAAGCTGCCCCGGATTGCTGGTTGGTGAGGACAATAATCCCCAGTTTCATTTCCGGGATCATCGTTATCTGTGTAACAATTCCTGCAAGGCCACCGGTATGAGATACCTGTTTATATCCTTTTACATCCGACAGGAAAAAGCCCAACCCGTAGCTGGCGAAATGCGTGTTATACGAATTGGCTCCATGTACCGGGATAATGGTTTGCGGCGTCCACATTTCTTCATGTACCTCTTCGCTGAATAGTGTTTTCTTCAGGCTATCGCCATATTTGCCGTTTTCCATTTGCAGGATTACCCATTTACCCAGGTCGGTGAGGTTACTATAGATGCCCCCGGCTGCGTTAGCGTTCAGGCTCCAGTCGCGGCGAATGACCTGCACTTTTCCATCTACGGGTGCGTGGGGATCAACTACGTTTGATTTGTCTTTTAACCTGGCATAACAGGCAGCACCGCTGTTCATACCCAGCGGTTGCATGATGCGTTTTTCTATGAACTCATCCCAACTCATTCCTGAAACCCTTGCAACGATTTCCCCGGCTACCATGTACAATAAATTATCGTAGTCGTATTTGGTTCTGAAGTCGGAAACCGCTTTCAGGTACCGGAGATTGTGAATGATGTCTTTAATGGTAAAATTGTTAGAATCGGGGAAAAACATGAGGTCGCCGGCACCGAGTCCCATTCCACTGCGGTGGGTGAGCAGGTCACGTATGGTGAAGGATTCCGTAACATACGGATCATATAATTTAAACTCAGGAATATAATCCCTGACCCGGTCATCCCATTTAATCTTGCCTTCATCAACGAGCATCCCCAGGGCGGCAGTAGTGAACGCTTTACTGTTAGAGGCAATGCCAAACAAAGTGTTTTCATCTGTTTTAAGTTTTGTAGCAAGCGAGCGAACGCCATAACCACGGGCATGAATTACTTTGCCATCTTTCACTACCGCCACGGCGATTCCGGGCACGTCGAAGGTTCTTAATGTCTTTTCCGCCAGGGAATCGATCTGAGCTGAACTGATAACCTGTGCATAAATTGTGCTAAGAGAAAGAAGCGTAAGCAGGAAGGCGAGTGTTGCAAATTTTTTCATGTATAAAGCTTGTAAGATGATGGCTATTAGCCGGTTTGCCGAAAGTAATCAATTAATAAATTACCCGTATTACCGCCCGGATAATTTTTGGATACTCTTTGGCTGCTGACGGGAGATTTCGTAATTTCATGCTTTCAATTTTAAAGTTATGGAGAACTTCAACAAAGGACCTAAGCCACTTATTAACTGGACGGCCATGAAATCTTATAAAGATGAAGGAACTTATAACAAAATTCGCCGCCACCTCGAGGATATAAATGACACCATAACGGAGGAGGATATACGAAATATTAAGATTGATGAATTGTTTGTTTCTACTGCATCAGCTTTTCCCGGTTATAACAATTCAACTTCCACTGCTAAATAGTTTCTGTACACGTTTTTCACTTTACTTTCTGCCCAGTCGACTGCCATTTGGCGGCATAACTTTCGTTTTATCTTTTTAATCGCTGTACTATTTATTGAAAGTTGTTAGTAAAATTTTTCCTGTTACATAATGCTGCTTTAAAATGTTGTAACTACTTAGTATAATTACGAATAAAAGCGCTGGTTTCTACGAGAATTTTCAAAAAGTCGAAATAATACTACAAATGAATCACTGCACAGCCTACAAGAAAGGCGGGCAGCGGGTTTTATCTTTGTGTTATAATCCTGAGATACCTGTGAAATACCAAAAAGTGAATCACCTTTTCCAATATCATAGCGAAGTTCCAATCCTGTAGAAAAGCCAACGATAAAGTCCGGTATTAAGAATTTATCCAATCCTGTAGAAGAACCGAAGTAGTAGTCCAATATTCAAAGATCAACTATCCTGTAAGAAGCCTCGCATCCAATAACTGTGAAGCTGGAAAAAATATCTTTAGAAAGCCCCCGTTCCATTATCCTGGAAAAAACTGAATCTGTGAAAAGCCTTCGAACCTAACGAAGGTTTTTTTCTTTTTATACATCATAGTTACAACTACATCAGTTTCAAATACAGTTCTACATTTTCCCCCTGATACTGTTGCTAACTTGTGCTCGTTTTTATACGAGTAGTTCCGCTTTAAAATCCAACAACTTTTTTTCTTCTCTGCATAACACCTATCATCTCTGAATGCAGGCATGAGGATACTCATTATTGCTGCATTTGCTCAGCTATTTACTTTACGCTTTCATATTATAATAATGTAAACTTGTTTTACATCAAAAATAAGTTTTACCACTGCGGAATATTGAATACCCTCCCGGAATATATTTTCTCATTCATCTTTTTTACTAAGTTTATCTTTTATACATATTCAAATGAAAGCAGCTTCTTTAAAAGAGATCAAAGCAGAACTGGAAATAGTACCAGCGCAAAAACTGGTAGCGCTTTGTTTACAACTGGCAAAATTCAAAAAAGAAAACAAAGAATTACTTACTTATCTATTGTTTGAAGAAAGCAATGAGCAGGGGTATATTGAATCGGTGAAAACTGAAATAGATGAAGCATTTAAAGAATTAAACATTAAAAGTATTTACATAGCAAAGAAAAACCTGCGCCGCATATTGCGCTCTGTAAACCGGTATATCAGATACAGCGGTTTAAAAACCACCGAAGCTACACTGCTTTTGTATTTCTGTAAAAAGATAAAGGATTCAAGGCTCGAAATTGAAAAAAGCCAGCAACTGGTGAACCTGTTTTCAGCCCAGGCCAAAAAAATAAAAGCAGCCATCTCCGGGATGCATGAAGACCTTCAATATGATTACCGGAGAGAGATGGAAATCATTTTATAAATCGGTTGAATTGTGTACCTTTTGCCGGTATTCATATTGTGTACTTAAATTCAGCATCATGCCCGAATCCAAAAAAAGACATACGCATCACAAACACGCTCATCCCCAAACACACGCAGAACACATTGCCCACGAAAAAAAGAAATCATCTGCAAAAACTCCCATGATGATCTTCTGCGCCGTACTGGCATTTTTTGTAGGGTGGTTTACCGTTGGTACAACACTATGGCTGGCAGTTGTGATATTGGCCGGACTGGTAATTGGTTATTTCCTGGGAAACCAGATGGATAAATCAATGAGTAAAAGTTAGCCGCCTGAAAAGCTCCCCCGGATTATGGTTTATAAGGGCCTTTAAAGTTTTTCCTGAATTCCAGGTAATCGGGAATTGAAACATGTTGTACATATCCATTTTCCGGGTGGAATTTTATGTATTCCTGGTGATAATCTTCAGCAGGGTAAAATGCAGTAAATGGTTTTACCTCCGTTACCACGGCAGAACGATATTTTTTGGATGCATTGATTTTAGCAATAGCAGCTTCAATGATCTTCTTCTCTTTTTCATTCCGGTAAAATGCGATGGAACGATATTCTGTTCCGGCATCATTTCCCTGCCTGTTTACTGTAGTAGGATCCATACTGGCGAAAAAAGCAGCAACCAGCGTTTCATAAGAAATCACAGAAGGATCGTAATACACGTTTACAGATTCTGCATGCCCCGTATTCCCACCCGAAACTTTTTCATACGTAGGATCCTCATCTGTACCACCTGCATAGCCCGAAACAGCATCTCTCACACCCACAAGGCTCTGAAAAACTATTTCTGCATGCCAGAAGCATCCTTCGGCAAAGGTTGCCACGGCTTCATTTTTGCCGGCTTTTTTTGAACCAACCGGTATCTGCACATTACCTGTTTGTGATTGTGCGCAGGAAACAAAAAGCATAACAGTAGCAAGAACTGAGAATAAAGATTTCATGTGATTTTTTATTTATCTGATAAACGTAACCTGTACAACAACGGTTTTACCTAATTGTTAAACAAATTGAAATTCATTTTTTCATTTTTAATCTGCGCCAGCATTTTCCTGGATGCAGTACACAGGCAGCTATGTATAAACAGGTTGGTCTTTAGCAATTTGCTGTAAATTAGCGCCTGAAAATATATCATGAAATTACGCCTCCTTGTATTAATTATCTGCCTGTTCACTTACCGTTCTTCATTGATGGCACAGGGCCGGGCCGTAAAGTTTACCGATGAATTGAAGCAGGCCATGTGCGACAGTATAAAAAATGCAGCACGACATGCCTGGCAGGGCTATAAACAATTTGCCTGGGGCGCCGACGATCTTCAGCCCCTGAGCCAAACGCCCAAAAACTGGTACTCACAACCAATGCTGATGACGCCTGTTGATGCATTCGATACATTTGTGTTATTGGGATTGAACGATGAAGTCCGGGAAGCCAAAGAACTTATTTTTTCAAAATTACAGTTTGATGTAAACAATGAAGTACAGGTTTTCGAAGTTACCATTCGTATCCTGGGTGGTTTGCTATCTGCTTACGAATTAGATGGAGATCCGCGATTCCTCACATTGGCAAAAGACATTGCCGACAGGATGATGCCGGCATTCAACACCCCTACGGGTATGCCTTACCGGTATGTTCATCTTCAAACGAAGAAAATACGGGATTCAATAAATAACCCGGCAGAAATCGGAACGCTGATGCTGGAATTCGGAAAGCTATCACAACTTACCGGCAAACCAAAATATTATGCGGCAGCAAAAAAAGCATTGATGCAGGTGTATAAACGGCGCAGTAAAATCAATCTCGCTGGTGAACAAATAAATGTATTAACCGGGAAATGGGTTAGCACACAATCGCATATCAGCGGTTACATCGATTCTTATTATGAATATTTATTCAAAGCCTGGAAATTGTTTGGCGACAAAGATTTTAAAACTGCATTTGATCGCCACAATGCAGCCATTAAAAAATACCTGGTTGATAAAACTGCTAACGGCTGGTTTCTTCGTCATGTAAATATGTACACCGGCAGGGAAACAGCAACTACTTACGGGGCATTGGATGCATTTTACGCCGGACTGTGTGCTTTAGCCGGAGATATTGAAACAGCCAAACATATACAGGATGCGAATATGCACATGTGGGTACATTTTAATATGGAACCGGAAGCATTTAATTATAAAACCGATTCAATTTTGAGTGCGTATTATATTTTACGACCCGAAAATCTTGAAAGTTGTTTTTATCTCTACCGTGCCACAGAACATTATGAATACTTGTGGATGGGAAAAACGATGGTAGATGATATTCTGCAGCATTGCAAAACAACGTCAGCATTTGCTTCCATAAAAAATGTGAAGACCTATGAGCAGGCAAATTCAATGCAAAGCTTTTTCTTTGCGGAAACATTAAAGTATGCATGGCTGCTTTTTGCACCATCATCTTCTATTGATCTCAATACAATTGTATTTAACACAGAAGCGCATCCATTTAAAATAGAAAAGAAACAAAAATGATTGAATCGATCAGGGATTGTAAACATGTATTTTTTATTGGGATTGCAGGTACAGGCATGAGTGCCATCGCTCAATACCTTGCAGGCACTGGCATAGCCGTGAGTGGAAGTGATCGTTATTTTTTACCCGGGCAATTCAACGATACCCGTAATAAACTGGAAGCGGCAGGTATACAATGTTTTGAACAGAATGGGGAAGGCATTACGGCAGATACTGATCTCGTGGTTGTATCTACCGCTATTGAAGATACAGTGGCAGAAGTGCAAAAAGCAAAATCATTGTCGATACCAATCATTAAAAGAAGTGAGTTACTCGGTGTGGTTGCCCGAAGTAAAAAAACGATTGCGGTTGGCGGTACATCCGGAAAAAGCACAACGAGTGCCATGTTGTTCGATATTTTACAGGCAGCCGGTTTGCATCCCAGCATCATCAGTGGTGCAGGATTAACCAGCATCATTAAAGAAGGGAAAATTGGAAATGCAAAAGTTGGCTCGGGCGAATGGCTGGTAATAGAAGCCGATGAAAGTGATGGTAGCATCGTTCAATACTATCCCGAGATTGGCTTGTTGCTGAACGTAGATAAAGATCACCAGGAAATTGATGAACTGATGCATATTTTTTCTGTGTTTAAATCGCATACAAAGGAATTGTTCATTGTTAATCGTTCCAATGCATTGGCAAGACAGTTGTCGGTAAACAGTAAAAATGATTTCGATATCAATGTAGATTCAGAAGCCGGGTACAAATCTGCCGGTTTTACACAGAATGGATTGGCCATTTCTTTTATGATCAACGGCGTGGATTTTACTTTGAACACTGTTGGTAAACACAATATGGAAAATGCACTGGCTGCTGTTGCCGTTGCAAACCAGGTTGGGGTTGATCTTTCTACCTGTGCCGCTGCATTAAAGAACTATGAAGGTATTTACCGGCGTCACCAGTTATTGGGTGTAAAGAACGGCGTTTATGTTATTGATGATTATGCCCACAACCCGGTAAAATGTGCGGCTTCTATTGCCGCCTGCCAGTCGGTAGCACCTAAAGTTGTGGCCTGGTTTCAGCCTCACGGTTACGGACCAACGAGGTTTTTACGCAATGATTTTGTACACGAGATCGCTGCGGTACTAAGACCGGAAGATGAAATATGGATGAGTGAAATTTTTTATGCTGGCGGTACGGCGGTAAAAGATATTTCCGCAAACGATCTCATTGAAGAGATCAGGGCAAAAGGTAAAAATGCTTTTTTCGTTGAAGACAGGAATGCGTTCCTGGAATCCGTTCGTGCGCATCTAACCGGTAATTGTGTTCTACTGTTAATGGGCGCAAGAGATCCGGGCCTTGAAAATTTCAGTAAACAACTTTTTGAAAATTTGTAATGATATGAAAAAGATATTTCCTTTCTTTCTATTCCTGTTCATCATCATATCTGCTGTTTCTGCCCAGGAAAGAAATACATACGAAGTGAGTATCTGGCAGGATGGAAACCCGGTAAATGCTATAATGGGAAATGAAATTACCCTAAACAAAGCACCGTTTACAATACAGGTGAAACTCAATAAACTGGATGGTGTGTATGTATATGCGGCCTTCACCGACAGTATTTATAAATTATCAGCAACGGATAAAATTCCCGACCTCGAATCACTGCCGGTTTTGGCAATGGCTGAAAACTCATTCAATCCCGACCAGGAGTTGCTGATCAATGAAAGTGGTTGGGCGTACTGGTTCTATGATCCTTCACTCGACTGGCATCGTTTCGATAAGGATGTGTTGATAGAAGGCGATAACATTACCGGCACGAAATCTATCAAACAGTTTTATATGGTGGATAGTGGCAAAGAATTACCCGTTGCCTCAGTTACGCAGCCATTGTACCTGTTTTTTGTTTCGGTAAAAGAAAACAAGGATCATCACATTCAAAAGGAACTGAAACGCTTTAAAATAAAGATCAACTGGAAATAAACGAATGACAACACTCATCATAAACATACAACAATTAATAAACGTAAGGGCTGAAACACATTTGCTACAAGGTGCAGGGCTGGCAGAACTTCCATCCATAGAACATGCATTTTTACTGGTTGAAGATGGAATGATTGCAGACTATGGAAATATGTATGAACTCGAACTGAAAGTTCCGCAATTACCAAAACAGGTGATTGATGCTGCCGGACAATTTATTTTGCCCTGCTGGTGCGATAGTCACACACATATTGTTTTTGCAAAAAGCAGGGAAGAAGAGTTTATTGATAAGGTAAAGGGTGTGAGTTACGCTGAAATTGCGGCAAAAGGAGGCGGTATATTAAATTCTGCCAGGAAGCTGAATGAAGCCAGCGAAGATGAACTGTTCAACAGCGCCTGGAAGAGGCTGGAAGAATTGGCCAGGCTCGGCACCGGTGCGATAGAAATAAAAAGCGGCTATGGGTTAACGGTAGAAGGGGAACTGAAGATGCTGCGGGTGATTAAAAAACTGAAAGAGAAATCGCCTTTGTCGATCAAAGCCACTTTTTTGGGCGCACATAGTTTCCCTGCTGTGTTTAAAGAAGATCATACAGGATATATCAATTCGATCATCAACGATATGCTGCCGGTTATCGGTAACGAAAAGCTTGCAGATTATATTGATGTTTTTTGTGAAACGGGATTTTTTTCTCCCGAAGAAATGGAATTGATTTGTACCGCAGGCGCTGCCTATGGATTAAAACCCAAACTGCACATTAACCAGTTAAACAGTATTGGAGGATTACAGAAAGCCATTGAACTGAATGCAATATCTGCAGATCACCTGGAAACAATGACGGATGAAGATGTAAAAGCAATCGCTTCCTCATCAACGATTGGAACCTTACTGCCAACGGCAGCTTTTTTCCTGCGTATGCAATACCAGCCGGCCCGCCGGTTAATTGATGCAGGAACGGCCATTGCACTGGCATCTGATTTTAACCCGGGTTCATCTCCCAGTGGCAACATGAATTTTGTTGTAGCGCTGAGTTGTATCCAGATGAAAATGTTACCGGAAGAAGCCATCAATGCAGCAACCATCAATGGAGCATTTGCCATGGAATTGCAGCATGAATTGGGAAGTATCTCTGTAGGGAAAAAAGCAAATCTCATTTTCACCAAACCAATACCATCACTTGCTTATTTGCCGTATGCCTTTGGCAGTAACCTCGTTGATAAAGTATTGATCGGTGAAAAATTTTATTAAACAAACGATTGTTGCGGGAAATTATATTTACTAATTTATCTCACATTCACAATTCACAATTCATAATTCGCAATACATAATTCATCATTCATAATTCACAACGTACATGAAACTCATCGAATGTGTTCCCAATTTCAGCGAAGGAAATGATCTTTCCGTTATCAATCAGATTACATCGGAAATTGAAAAGGTAGAAGGAGTGCGGTTATTAAATGTAGATCCCGGTAAAGCAACCAACCGTACTGTAGTAACAATGGTGGGCGCTCCGGAAAATGTAATCGAAGCTGCCTTTCGTTGTATTAAAAAAGCCGGTGAACTCATTGATATGAGCAAACACAAAGGGGAGCATCCACGTATGGGCGCAACAGATGTTTGCCCCTTAATTCCCATCGCCAACATCAGCATGGAGGAAACAGCAAAGTGGGCGCAACAATTGGCCAAAAGAGTAGGAGAAGAACTCAATCTCCCGGTTTATTTATATGAAGCAGCTCAGCCCAACAAAGAAAGAAGCAATCTTTCGGTTATACGTGCTGGTGAGTATGAAGGTTTTGCAAAGAAAATTCTGGATCCGGCCTGGAAACCTGATTTTGGACCTGCAGCATTTGATGCAAAACGTGGGGCAACGGTAATTGGTGCCCGCGATTTTCTTGTTGCCTACAATGTAAACCTGAATACAACATCTACCCGGAGGGCTAATGCCATTGCTTTTGATGTACGGGAAGCAGGAAGGGTAAAAATGGAAAACGGGAAGAAAGTGCTGGATGAAAAAGGAAATCCTGTATCCATTCCCGGAAGTTTAAAAGCAGTGAAAGCAATCGGTTGGTATATTGAAGAATATGGCGTTGCCCAGATTTCCATCAATCTTACAAATATTAATATCACGCCTGTACATATTGCTTTTGACGAAGTTTGCCGTAAGGCGGATGCGAGGGGTATCAGGGTAACGGGAAGTGAGTTGGTTGGATTGATACCTTTAAAAGCCATGACGGATGCCGGTAAATATTTCCTTCAAAAACAAAAGCGATCAACCGGTGTAAGTGAAAAAGAGCTGATTAAAATTGCGGTAAGATCTATGGGACTGGATGAACTGGGACCGTTCAAACCTGAAGAGAGAATCATTGAATACATGCTCGCCAGTAAAGCGGATAGCAAACTCATAGGGATGACGCTCACTGATTTTGCAGATGAAACAGCCAGTGAAAGTCCGGCACCAGGGGGCGGTTCTATCTCTGCTTATATTGGTTCTTTAGGTATTTCATTAGCAACCATGGTAGCGAATCTTTCTTCCCACAAAAAGGGCTGGGATGAACGCTGGGAAGAATTTAGTATATGGGCAGATAAGGGTCAGCAATTAAAAGATGAATTGCTACGATTGGTAGATGCAGATACAAAAGCATTTAACATGATATTGCAGGCATTTTCGCTACCGAAAAGTAATGACGATGAAAAACTCATCCGTAACAAAGCAATACAGGATGCAACCAAACATGCCATTGAAGTTCCGTTTAAAGTAATGCAGGCCGCCTATAAAAGTATGGAGATCATTAAGGCAATGGCAGAAACAGGAAATCCCAATTCAGTGTCGGATGCCGGTGTAGGTGCATTGTGTGCAAGATCGGCGGTGATGGGCGCTTACATGAATGTTCGGATAAATACTGCCGATTACGATGATAAGCTATTTGTTGCCGACATAGTTGCTAAGGGAAAAGAAATAGAAGATAAAGCAATAGCAATGGAAGCAGAAATTCTATCAATTGTTAATACTAAGATTCCAAAATGATAACGTACAACTGCTGACAGCATTTAAATCAATTGTTCATATTGTATGGATGCTATCATTAAAAAAATAACAGTAAAAAACATCATACCCGAAACTTCAACTGCAAAAACATTTGTGGTGGAATTTTCGGAGGATGTTCAACCGGCATGGAAACCAGGGCAATTTATTACCCTGGTTTTTTTTACAGAACACGGTGAAAAACGGCGGTCATATTCTATATCCGCTCTTCCGGGAGAGGCATTGTCGTTTACGGTAAAAAAAGTGGACAATGGTGAATTTTCCCGTTACCTGTTAGAACATGTTTCAACAGGCGACACATTATACACTTCAGGCATCAGTGGATTTTTTTTGTTGCCGGAACTTATATCCGATACACAACAGTTTTTCTTTCTTGCCGCAGGAAGTGGCATCACACCCTGTTACCCGATGATCAGAACCCTGCTGAAAAACAGCAACGTAAAAATTGTATTGATTTACAGTACTAAGAATGAAGAAGATTGCATTTTTTATGAACAACTACAATCATTACAAGAGGTGTTTGGAAACAGGTTCAGGATCTGTTTTTTATTCAGCAATATATTAGATGTGTACAGGAGCCGGCTGAGCAACTGGCTGCTATTGCAATTGCTGGATCGGTTGCTTACCGTTCCTCCGAAGGATGCATTGTTTTATTTGTGCGGACCATTTGAGTACATGCGTATGATTAAGATTACGCTTGCCGGTATTATACCACCAGGAAATATTTTCAAAGAAAATTTTACTTCTTTTCCCCGTTTAATTGTGCCACAGCCACCGGATACGAATGCTCATACTGTTCATATACATATACATCAGCAACGGTATTCCATTCGGGTTCAATTTCCCAAATCCATCATTGCATCTGCTAAAGAAAACAACATTGAATTGCCTTATAGTTGTGAAGCCGGGCGTTGTGGTAGCTGCGTGGCAACCTGTGTTAGTGGCAAAGTATGGATGGCCTATAACGAAGTATTAACCGATGAAGAAATCGCCCGTGGTCGGGTGCTTACCTGCCAGGCATTTCCCGTTTACGGAGATGTTGAAATTAATTTTGAATAGCTGCTTTATAACCGGGATAAAATTATCTTTTCATGAACCGAAACCGGGTAGTTTTTCCGTCGGCGCCGGTAAGTTTTACAGTATATATTCCGCTGTTGAGCCTGCTCACATTTACGGAAGCATTGCTGCGGTTATTAATATTAACAGGTGAAACAACCCTGTTTCCAAACATGTCGAATACATCCAGTGTGGTCCATCCGTCTTCCAATTTTAATGCTTCCAGTGTAAAAACGTCTGTAGCAGGATTCGGGAAACTGTATATGCCGTAAGGATTTGCAGATGCCGTTCTGTTTATAATTGTTGACGAAGAATATTCAACACAGCCTGCTGCAGATGCTTCCACACGGTACGGGTTAGCTGAAGATGATGTAAAACTGGTTCCCGTACCAACATTTGTCCAATCGTTGCCATTTTGTTCCTGCCAGGTGTAGGATACATTATTCTGTACATTAGTTACGCTTAATTCCGTTCCGTTGCTTTGGATCACCGGAATGTCAAGATTTACCACAAAGATGGTAATGGTATCGCTGGTAATGCAATAAGATCCGGTATTCCACGTGCTGGCGGAAGTAACTGTATACGTTGTTGTACTTGCTGGATTCAAAACCGGGTGGCCCGACACAGGATCGCTAACGCCGTTTGTGGGTTGCCATTCAAACCCTTCACTTTGTAAAGTGCCATTATCCGTTACCGTAACCTGGATGCCGGCCTGGCCGCAAACAACAGTGTCGTTGCCAACATGTGTAAATGCCGGGAGACCGGCAGGAATGATGATGTCAATCTCTCCAACACATCCAATAGAATCCTGTACTGTACAGTGATAATTTCCAGCCGCAAATATTCCCAGCCATTCGTTGGGATTAGCAGCACTATTGTGAGCACCATCAATCAAAAAGCTCAGTGAAGCATTATATATTGTGAATGGTTCAACGCCATTGCTGAAATTAAATTGCAGCAAAGCATCGGCAGCCGACAGGCAGGAGGGAGCCCATACATTATACGTTCCACGCAAAGAATCGCCGTCGGCAATTTGCACGGAGGTTGCGCCTACACATCCATCAGCATCTGTAAACTGAACAAGGTAATCGCCGGCATATAAATGGCCCTGGTTAAAAGTTGCTTCTGTTCCTGTGGAAGTATAAACGGTAGTTCCATCGTCAAACTGGAAATTATAAGGTGCGGTTCCGCTTGTAGGAATTACAGTGATAGAGCCACCATCTCCGCTATTACAGGTTGTAGGAAGGGTTGTAGCATTTGCGGTAAGTTCGGGCCCGTCGATTATGGTAAAAGATACAGAAGCACTATTTGAATTTGCATCCATCACTGTAGCCACATACACACCGGCGCTAAGCCCGGTAAACACATTGTTCGCCTGGGGCGTAGGCATGCTGTTTAAATAATACAAATATGGAACAGCTCCGCCGCTGGCTAATACCGTAACAGAGCCGTTGCTTCCTAAATAGCAACTGCAATTGCTTACATTGGCAGAAACGATAATTTGTGAGGTTCCAACAAACGATACTGCAGTAAAAAAGATAAGAAATAAAGCAGGCAGGTAATATTTTTTCATATTTGTACGTTTAACTATATTAAAATTACGGCCTATTTACCAGCATCTAAAATAAAAGTATGCACTGCGTAAAGGGCAGAACTGTACAGTATGAAATTGTACTAAATGGTTGTACTTTGCACGCCCGAAACAATTTATTGAAGATCGGCTTAACTAAAACACCTGCTTCCGGTTCTTTGGGAGCAAAGAGATGAAAAAAATTATCGCGTCCCTCTTATTGAGTTTTTTTGTTTCCAGTATTATGGCTCAAACTGATTTTGTAGGTGTAGTAAGATACACGCTGGGTACACCAGGCGTTGCGGATGCACCAACAGATTCGATGACAGTTGTATTCGACAAAATGCGCATCATGGTTATCCTATATATTCCAGACGATAACAAAATCATTGAGAAAATATTTGTTGATGATCTTACGGAGAATAAGAGTTATAAAATTGATAAGGAAAAGAAAATCTACAGCATAGATTCTCTTTCATTGGCAAATCCGTATGAGTTTAAAAATACGAATAGCCTTGGCCAGGTTAGAAATGAATTATGTTTACGATACAAGGCCAATATGGAGTATAAAGATAAATCCTCTGCAACTGCTGCTGAATGCCTTGGCGCTATCAATTTTATGAAATCCGGGATCAAAGACTATTCTTTCCTGGGTGTGCAACCGCTGATCGTGGATAACAGGATTGTAATGGATCTTACCGTTACAAAATCAAACGGATCCCGATCTTCCATCACGGTGTCGGGTATTGAAACAAAAGATAATGTGGACAGCTACTTTGATTTCTGGGGCTTCCGGGAAAATAAATAATGCGTAACCTCCTACACGCTTCGGGTATAATTTTGCAATTATTACTTACATAACAATGCTGATCCTGTTTTTACCAGTTACGGCATAACGATTGTTTTAGAGAATAGTACTCAAATTATCGTTATGAAAAAGACAGCATTTATTCTGACATTCCTGCTACTTCATATAATTTCTGATGCACAAAACCCTCCTGTTATTGAGAAGGCAGCGCCTAAAAGCAATAACCTTCTTCCCAGCAACGGAACGCTGGGCAGTAATTCAGGCGTTAATCCGGCAGGCAATCCCGGAACCATTATAAATTATTCTGCAAACAGTAACAGCATCAATAATAAACTGGCTCCAAATCCAAATGTTGAAAAAGGAGTGTACCTGAGCAGCAGTCCGGAGGGCACCGTTTACACAACAACCGTAACAACCGGGCAATCCACAACAGAAACTACTACGGCAGTATCTAACGGCGCAGCTACAACGATCGTTTCAGAACCTGTTCGGCAACCTGCGGCTACTATTAACCGTGAGCCATTACCGGAACCGGTAAAATCACCAATGGTTACTACCATAACTGAAACACCCAAAACCCCACAATACAAACCGGTATTGAGTAATTATATTCCTGCTGAAGTGGTAAAGCAAATAAATGAGAAGTACGGCTCAAGCGTATATGATATCACAACGATGAGAAATAACAAGACTAAAAATATCGTGTACCTGGTGCGTTTGTCTGACAATGGAGTATTCCGTTCCGTATTATTCGAACCTAAATAACCCAATTGGGTTTTTATAGGTAACATCGCCGTTATTAAAGCAAAAAAAATAGCCCCAAATATTGGGGCATTTTGGCTAAGCAGTTTATTTTTTGAGGGCTTAGCAGGTGACCAGCTCATAACAAGTCACGCATAATATAAACGAAACCCGTTTTTCCTTATTGTATTCATTCCTGATTTTTTTTCAGCTAAAGTGCGTAACGTTGCGGATTGCTTCACAACAAAAAATTAAATATCATGAATGAAGAGGTAAGGAAATTACAACCTGCAGCACTATGGAATTATTTTGCAGACATCAATGCTGTTCCCAGGCCCTCCAAAAAAGAGGAACGCATTATTCAATTCATGAAACAGTTTGGTGAAAAATTAAAATTGCAGACAACAACAGATGAGGCGGGCAACGTGATCATTAAAAAGCCGGCCAGCAAAGGCATGGAAGGCAGGCCAACTGTTGTATTGCAAAGTCATTTGGATATGGTTCACCAGAAAAACAGCGATAGCCATTTTGATTTTAATACCCAGGGAATTGATATGTACGTAGATGGTGATTGGGTGAAAGCCCGAGGAACTACGTTAGGTGCCGATAACGGTATCGGCGTTGCGGCTATCATGAGCATACTGGCATCAACAGATATTGCACATCCGCCTGTTGAGGCATTGTTTACTATTGATGAAGAAACCGGTATGACGGGTGCGCTTGCATTGAAAGGCGGTATGCTGGAAGGAAGGATTTTACTGAACCTGGATACAGAGGAAGACAATGAACTAACGATCGGTTGTGCAGGTGGGGTAGATGTAACGGCAACCGGCACTTATAAACCTGAAGCTCCTACACTTAATGCAGCCTGGAAAATTTCCATACGGGGATTAACCGGTGGTCATTCAGGAATGGATATTTACAAAGGAAGAGCTAACTCCAATAAGCTGATGAATCGTTTGCTGTTGTTGTTGTACAATGATTGTGCGATTCATATTTCTTCAGTAGATGGAGGCAGTTTGCGTAATGCCATTCCAAGAGAGTCGGTGGCGATCATAACGGTTGCCGCTGAGAAAAGCGACCACTTACAGGAAATTATCCGGGAACAGGAATTGATTTTTAAGGCAGAATATCATTATACAGATCCGAATCTTACCGTTCAGCTTGAAAGTGCTGATCTGCCATCATCAGTTTTACCATCCGATTTACAATACCGTTTATTGAGAAGCGTTTATGCGTGCCCGAATGGTATATACCGGATGAGCCCGGGCATTGAAGGGCTGGTTCAGAGTTCAAATAATATTGCGAGGGTATTGATAAAAGACGGAAGTTACAGCATCCAATGTTTAACCCGGAGTGCGGTAGATTCGGAAAAGAACGATCTGGCATTGTCTATTTCAAGTGCATTTGAGTTATCTGGTGCTGAGATAGGTTTTGGAGGCAGTTACCCGGGATGGGAACCAAGGCCGGATGCACCGGTGGTTAAACTTATGTCGGATCTGTATAAAGAAATGTTTGGTGAATCAGCCAATGTAGATGCAGTTCATGCAGGATTGGAATGCGGCATTCTCGGTACCAATTATCCGGGCATGCAAATGATCTCCTTTGGCCCTAACATCACGGGCGCCCATTCGCCGGATGAAAAAGTACAGGTGAGTTCTGTACAGAAATTCTGGGGATTTTTACTGGAAACATTAAAACGGATTGCATAAAAAAATGCCCTGGCAATTTATTGCACCATTATTTTCCGGGCAGCTTCGGCACTAAGGTAAATATCCCGTTTGCCTTTTACTTCTACCAGTAACGAGTAGTCGAAGTCCTGCACTTCTTTAATGTGGATGATGTCTGACAAGGCGATGCCCTGGTTATCGAGGTATTTCAAAAAAGAAGGACTGTTGTCTTCAACTTTTACAACCTTTACCCGTTTGCCCAGGTCGGCCACACTTAATATGCGGCTTTTAATTACGGGCATAATTCCTTTTTTATTGGGTATGGGATCGCCATGCGGATCGAAGCCGGGGTTGCCTAAAAAATTATCGAGTTCGTCCAGTAGTTTATCTGATTTGATGTGTTCCAGTTGTTCAGCTACTTCATGCACTTCATCCCAGGTAAAGTTGAGGTGTTCCACCAGGAATGTTTCCCACAAACGGTGTTTGCGGATAACTTTAATGGCGGCTTTCAATCCACGACGGGTGAGTTTTGCACCGGAAGCCCTGCTGTATTCTATGAGTCCCTTGTCATCAAGTTTGCGCAGCATTTCGGTAACGGATGCAGGGTTAATGGCTAAGTGTTCTGCTATTAGCTGGTTGCCCACACGGGTTTCGGGTTGCTGAGCCACCGAAAATATTGCTTTGAGATAATTTTCTTCTGTAACGGAAATGGACATGGAGTAAAAGTAGTAAGTTATTGATAATCGGAAATGAAAAAAGTAGCATCAGCTTCAATCTCATTTCACTAGTTGCCAGGTGCTGGTTTCTAGTTTCTAGTTGTTAGTTATGAGTTTTTAGCTGTGAGCTATGAGCTTCGAGCTTCGGGCTAAACAATCAGTGAATCAGTGGCCTGATTGCTGCATTACGGTAACCGGTTATAGTTTTTTATTCCCGCTTCTTATATTCAAAAGTAAGTACGGCATTTTCGGTTAAGCTTGCACTTGAATGCAGTTCGTATCTTTTCCCGTCTACATTTACTACAATCAAAGCGGTGTTGGGCGGAATGCTGCCGAGGTTTTCTGCAAACATTACAATTTCATGTATAGAAGTATTTTCGTCAAGGTCGAGATGAAGTTCAATTGGTTTTTCTGAAAGTCGTTTTTTCCCGGCGATTAATTTTCCATTGTAAAAAACACTCACTGTATCGTTATCAACTACGCCGTTGTCATACAATTTCAGGGTAACTTTTGTATCGTGAACAACAATGCGACTGAATTCTGTTTTCTTCCGTTCATTCATTTTCTTTACAGATTCGGCGAAGTCTTTTGATAAAGGCGATGTATTGATCCTGGATACATCAATTGCCGTATCCGATGCAATGCCGGTTGGTTTTTTATTTAGCTTAACCGAATCCTGTTTTGTTTCAACAGGTTTAACAGGTGTTGGTTGTTTTGGTTTTGCAGGAGTTGCAGGTGGTGTAACCGGTTTGGCTTTAACCGATGGTATTGTTGAAGGTTTTTCTTGGGGGGGTGAAGGCTTTGTTTTTACAATGGCTTCTTTGGGTTTTTGTGAAGGGGCAGGCTTTTTTACTTTAGGAAAACAATCAGGCATGTCGGCAGGCGGTTTTGATGAAACTTTCCGCAACCTTACCCAGCCCCGGTTGCTGCCGCCGAAAAATGAATTAGAACCGTATTTTGCTTCCTCTGTACCCCGGAGCGTATTGGCAGGATCGCCGTTCTCAT
Organism: Bacteroidota bacterium; assembly: GCA_018268085.1. GTDB lineage: Bacteria > Bacteroidota > Bacteroidia > Chitinophagales > Chitinophagaceae > Ferruginibacter. Next base: position 118,956 of record JAFDXE010000002.1, on the reverse strand, counting down.
GCCACAACCGCAGCACCATCAGAATGTGTTCACCACTATTTTCACGGAAGGATGTACCTACAAGTATCCATACATTTTCTTCATCATCATACCAACCCCTGAAATTAGCCTTGCAATAAGAAGCCCTGTTTGAAATTTCCCAGTCGGAAGTATATCCGCACAATTCGTTGTTCTTTTTTATGATGTTTACAACAATGCCCTCACCACCAGCCATCGTTCCTTCCCATACACCGGTGAGATTCTGTGCAACCGGATGCTGGGTCATCATCAACATCAAAAACAATGTAAATATGCCTCTCATCATAGCGCAATAAAATTAATTCAATTTCTGTAGGCAATACTCATTTTAACGTATCCGCCACTGCAATGTATCCATGTATTTTGCAAACGGGTGTAACAATCTGCAAACGGTTTTACTGTTTGAACATTGTTTGTAATGCAGGCTGGCAGCGGGTTTTAAAGCTTATTTGAAAAAATATTCTTGGCCGTATAACAGCATTATTCCCAGGTCTGCGAAATTTTTAATTTCAGCTATTGCAAATTATAAATTCATGTATTATTTTGCAGTTCCATCCTACGAACTAAGCTTTCCACTTCCGAACGAATCAGCCGATCTTATACCAGCACACTTTAACTACCTTAATATGGCAAGCACCTATCCGTTCATTATTGAATTCTCAGAAGCAGATCTCAACAAAATAAACAATGCTTTATTGACCCTGGAAGAAGCTTTTTCCGGGAAGCTTATAACAGATAACAGCAGTCCGGCAAACGACTATCAAATAGAAAATGTGGCCGCCATCCCAACGGATGACGGTACTTTGTACACACTGGCTTTACCGGCTCACAGCAATATAAACCAGTGGGATAAAGATGAAAAAGCGAGAGCACAGTTGTCGCCTATTGCCAATCGTTTAAAAGAAATCGCACAACAGGTAGTGAATACGAACAGGGCAGTATTGCAGCGATGCTGGAATAGTACAGGCAAATATTTTGAATAGAACTGTACAAATCGAAACAGGCAATTATCATGTTACATAAAAAATCCCCGTTAGCGATAACGGGGATTGGTATATTGAACAGCACCTGCTGTATTCTTTACTAAAGCTTACCGGATCTGCACCGGAATTTTTTTCAGTTCTCCTGCAGATTTTATCAACAGGAAATAAACGCCGGCTCCTGCATTTGCCGGAACAGTTATTTTAATATCATTAGTGCCTTTAACAACATTGTATGCATAATTGCTGATGGTTTGACCGGTTGCATTCACCAATGAAATTTGAATGTCCTGGCTGGCCACTGCCACAAAATTTGCATGCATTGTTTTTCCTGCTTCTACCGGGTTCGGGTAAACGCTTTGTACAAACACACCATTCGATTTAAGCGTTACTGCAATGATCTTTGAGTATTTTACAGATCCGTCCCTGTCTGCCATTGCTATGCGGTAGTATACTGGCTTATCAAACTGAACGGGTTTGTTATCAATAAATCCATAATTGAGTTTAACGTTGCTGTAACCGGCGGCAGTTACCGAACCTATGGTTGAAAAATTCCTGTTGTCAACACTTCTTTCTATATTAAAATGACTGCTGTTGATCTCAGATGCTGTTTGCCAGTTTAATACCACATCGTAATTTTTTACCTGTGCAGTAAAATCGGTGAGCACTACCGGTAGTACAACGCAGGTTGTATTCGGCTGAAAACCATCCAGTGGTAAATCGGTATCAATGCCATCGGTTAAAAAAGGATTGAAAGTGATGTTACCGGTTAGCTGCGTAGCAATTAATGCCGGCACTATTGTTCCAAACCAGTTACAGGTTGCATTGAAACTGGCCGTATGTGTGCTGTTAATATTATCCGTTGTATTGCCAGCCAGGAAATTATAATTCGCCTGGTTATTGGTGGCTGCTGCATCGTCTTCGGTGAGCGCAATACCGGTTTGATTGGCGGTTATAAAATTGTTGATGATCACATTGCCAAAGTTTTGTGCCGTTCCTGCAATACGAATTCCGGCGCCGGTATTGGCAGCAAATGTATTTTGCTCAATGATATTGCCGCCTTTACTGATAAGCAAACCCTGTATGCCGTTGTTCACGCAAACATTTGCTTTAAAATGGTGCCCGCGGCTGGCGGTTAGTACATATCCTGCCGTAAAACAATTGCTCACGAAATTGTAACTGATCTCAGAAGGATTTTCCGTATTCCCATCCATGTAAATTCCAAATCTTACATTCTGCACATTGTTATGCGATATCAAATAGCTGTGTGTTCTGTTTGGCGCATTTGCCCTTGTAGATATACCTGCCTGTTGCGTAAAAATATTGGTGGTACCGGTAACAATGTTGTTAACGATCACTGTGTTTAATCCCCGGGCTTCAATACCACGGAGAGAAGAACCCATATCAATGGTAAATCCATCTATCGTTGTACCGTCTTTTGATGCTCCTACATAAATACTTCCTTCAATAGTGGTTTCGTCTGTACCGCGTCCGGGTTCTGCAGGAAGTGGTCCTGCATTCACACCAAATTTAGCACCGCGTAAAACAATGTTTGATTTAGCAATGGTAATTGTTGCCTCAGTATAAGTACCGGCATCTACATAAATCGTATCACCTGCTGCGGCATTGTCTAATGCAAATTGAATAGTGGCAAAAGGCGCAGCGGCCGTACCTGCATTGGCATCATTTCCAATGGCAGTAGTAAATACATCACCGGTTAAGGAGCCATCGTTTACATACCAGGAATTTGCAGTGGCAGCCGAAAAGGTAAACAGGGCGGCTGCAACAGTAAAGATTTTTTTTGTGGAAAATAACAGAGGTTGTTTGCGTAAATTTTGAATCATAACCATAAAGCTTTTGTTGATGAAATATTGGTTATAACAGAGGGATAGGACTTAACTACATGAAATTACTTCCTTTACAGCAAAATGGAAATTTTTTTTGGTCTGCTGCGGGTAAATTGGTTGCTATTACCTACGTATTATTTAACCGATGGGATGCTTTCGAAAAATATGGTTGATGTTAGCTGAAGAATACATGATTGGCGAAAAGAAGCATTGTTGTCTGATTAAAATGGTATGCATGAAATTCCAGGTAGAAGCATATTAGCTGTATTCAGCGTTCATTTGTAATACATCAGGCAACATGAAGTTGAGGTTTGCCTGGTTCATTTCCTTGCCTTACACCCAAAAAAATAACTGCCATTTTACCGGCAGTTATTTATAAAGTATGTGGTGTATATTATTTGTAATCAGGGTGTATGTTCATATTGTAAAACATGAACGACCATTTATCCGTTTGTTCATCAATGATCTGTTGCGTGCTTTTTCCGGCGCCGTGGCCAGCTTTAGTTTCAATACGTATCAGCACCGGGTTGCTGCCTGTTTGATTGGCCTGCATTTGAGCCGCAAATTTGAAAGAATGCGCCGGCACCACACGATCGTCATGATCTGCAGTAGTAACCAGGGTAGCAGGGTAGGCCGCAGGTTTTACATTGTGAACAGGTGAATATTTGTACAGGTATTCGAACATCTCTTTGCTTTCTTCGGAAGTTCCGTAATCATAAGCCCATCCTGCACCTGCGGTAAATTTATGGTAGCGCAGCATATCCATCACACCCACTGCCGGGAAAGCCACTTTACACATATCCGGTTGTTGAGTGATACAGGCGCCCACCAGCAAACCTCCGTTGCTGCCTCCTTCAATGGCGAGTTTGTCGCGGGAAGTGTATTTGTTATCTACCAGCCATTGCGCCGCTGCCATAAAATCATCAAATACATTTTGCTTTTTTGTTTTGATGCCCTGCTGGTGCCATGACTCACCGTATTCTCCACCACCGCGGATATTCGGTACTGCATATATGCCTCCGTTTTCAAGCAGGATAATAGAGGATGTACTGAAGTAAGGCGTAAGACTTACACTGAATCCGCCATAGCCATACAGCAGGCATGGATTTTTTCCGTCCAGTTCAATGCCTTTTTTATAGGTAATGATCATGGGCACTTTTGTTCCGTCTTTTGAAGTATAGAAAACCTGTTTGGATTCATATTCCTCCGGTTTAAACTGCACTTTCGGTTGTTTGTATAATGAAGATGTACCGTTTTCGATATTCAGTTTGTAAATGCTGTTTGGAACGGTATAGGATGAGAAACTAAAGAACAATTCCTTTTCGTCTTTCTTGCTGCCGAATCCGTTTGCCGAACCCAGCCCGGGTAAATTAATTTCCCTGATCTGTTTCCCGCTATGATCGTATTGATACACTTTGGTAACTGCATCTTTCAGGTATGAACAAAATATAAAACCGCCGGCTGTAGAAGCACTTAATACTTCTGCTTTGGTATCTATTAATGGTTTCCAGTTGGCTTCTGCCGGGTTGTTTACCGGTACTACCATAATTTTTCCATTGGGTGCGTCCCGGTCTGTCTGGATGTAGAAGTTGTTGTCATCATTATCGATGATACCGTGTTGATTTTTAAAATCAGCAGCAACGGCAACAATCGGCGCATCCGGTTTGGTAAGATCTTTTACATACAAGGCATTGCCATAAGTAGCTTCTGAAGCATAAATCACCAGCCATTTCTGATCTTCAGTGATGCCGGCCCCGATGTATCGTATGGCAGGTCCGTCGGCACCGTAAATAATTTTATCGTCTTTCTGGGCAGTTCCGATTTTGTGGTATTTAAGAATATGTCTTTCCGTTTTGCCTTGTAAGAAACTTCCTTCTTTCGGACGATCATAGGTAGCATAATAAAATCCATCGTTGTCTTTCCAACTGGCACCGCTGAATTTGATGTCGGTCATGGTATCGCCAACCTGTTTTTTAGCATTGGCATCCATAACGATTATTTTCTGCCAGTCGCTGCCACCTTCAGAAATATTATATGCCATCATGGATCCGTCTTTGGAAAAACTCATACCTGCCAGCGATGTAGTACCATCAGCAGAAAAATCATTGGGGTTAAGGAAAACCTCCGGTTCGGAACCGGTAATCAATTCCCGGTAAACAACAGACTGGTTCTGCAATCCCGAATTTTTATAGTAGTAAATGTATTTGCCTTCTTTGGATGGAGCCGAATACTTCTCATAGTTGAAAAGGGTTTCATATCGTTTGTGAATGGCGTCGCGGAATGGTATCTGTTTAAAATAATTTTGTGTTACTTCATTTTCTGCTTTCACCCATGCACCCGTTTCTGCACTCGTATCATTTTCGAGCCAGCGGTACGGATCGGCAACGGAAGTACCAAAATAATTGTCATGTACGGATGTGTCTTTTTTTGTTTCAGGATATTTCACAGCAATGGGTTTATAATCTTCAACGGCTGTTTCGGTTTTGTTTGAATTACAGGATGCCAGCAGCAAAACACCTGCAAAGGGGAAAAATATTTTCTTCATATTAGTTTTATTTCGTTGGGAAGATAAATGATTTTCATGTATTGCCGGGTCGAATCTGATGAATGGTCGTTGTCAGCGGTGCCCTGTTATTATTTTTGTGTAATTCACACTCAGAACAACTCGGTCTTTTATCTCAATTCCTCTATATTTGCACGCCTGAATACTAAAAGGTTTAATACTAATACTATGAAGTTATACCAGAACAAGAAACTGAGAAAGATCATTATCCCGCTGTTGAAAAAGCTTAACCTGGGCAATATCCATATTAAACATCATTACACCGGTTCTAAGTTTAAGATCGACGCCTTCATTCATAAAGGTTACTGGTACCATGGCAAGAACAGGGAAAAAACCCAGATGGATATTTTTAAAACCATCATTAAAGAAGGGGATACGGTGATTGAACTGGGAGCACATATCGGTTATATCAGCCTGTATTATTCAAAACTGGCCGGACCAAACGGTAAATTGTTTGTATTTGAACCGGGCGCAAATAACCTTCCGTACACAAGATTTAACCTCGGTCATTCGAAAATTAAAAACATTGAGTTGATTGAAAAAGCGGTATCAGACGAAAATGGTACAGCTACTTTTTATCTCGAGAATATTACCGGCCAGAGTAATTCACTGGTAAAAGATTACCGCGTTACAAAAAAGATACAATCAAAAACGTTTACGGAGTTACAGAAAAATGCTGTTGAAGTGGAAACGATCCGCCTCGACGATTTTGTACAACAACGCAATATCAAAAAAGTAGATTTTATAAAGATCGACATTGAAGGAGCGGAGTACCTTGCTATTAAAGGCATGCAGCATATTCTTGATGAAATGAAACCTACAATGATGATCGAGGTTACGGAAAATCATGAGGCATTATTCAATATGCTGAAACAAAAGGGCTATGTAATTATAGATGAGTTCAGCAAAATCGTGAACGACCTGCCTTCATTCTATGGTAATTTGTTTTGTGTATATAAAACGAACCAGGGACTGGTAGATAAATTACTGCAGCATAAGAACTGAGTGTTGAAGGTATTGTAGATTCAACAACATTATTTCGTAACAGTTACCTTATACCGGATGGCTTTTTTGTAATCGAAAACGAGTTCGATATAGTAGAGCGACATATCTTTTGCTACATAATCAAACTCATAATGCCAGCCGGCTTTTTGAAAAGGAATGTACACCTGTTTTTTTTCGGCCCATTCATCTCTCACAATTTTTGTTTTGCGTTTGGTAACATTAATGGTTGTCCACAATGAAGGATTCCTGAATGTATTTGAATTTACCTGTATAAATCGGATGTCTTTTTTATAGTCGAAACTGAAATGAATGCTGTCGTTCTGCTTCACCGTTAGTATGCCTGTAGCCGGGCATTCATCTGAAATATTATCCATTACTTCAATGGAATAGTAATGAGGATTATTGAAAAAATTTTCCAGCGTCATATTGTGTTGTGCTCCCCAGTATGGATTTTTAGGAAAGTGATTTCTTGCCATTTGTTCAAAAGACGACAACCAGTAGTATTCACTGTAGTCTTTAACGAATTTTACCAGTTTATCTGTTTCTTCATTTTCTATACAATACCCTGCGGCCAGTGTAACATCCAGGAAATACCAGGATGTATCGAGGAACACGGCATTCCAGGTGTGGCTGGCGCTGATCTTATTCCCGATCTGGTAGGGCTTGGTTCGTAAATAACCAGGTATCACTTCGCACTGTATATGGGCAATTTCACATAGCCTGTTGAACAACTTAGCATAACCATCGGCGGTAGCTTTCTTTGTACGCAGTATTTTTTTGATATAGTTGTTTTCCCATGCCCTCATGGTTTCTATGCAATCAAATTCACCGGCACAATCGGGCACCTGCAATTCTTTACCACTGTTTATAAAACGGTAATCGTAGGCGATGTTGTTGCAGATCCATTTAAAGATGGCTCTCACTTTAAAAATATCTTCCGGGAAGGGGTTTGCCAGGTTCCGGGCAAGATCGATGTAATCGCCCTGGAAGGTTACGCCTGCGGCAAAACTATCAACGGCTTTAAAATCTTTAGGGGAATATACCTCTTGTGCTTTGAGCACCGGGGAGTGGAGTAACAGCAGGAAAACAATTTTTCGTGCAAAGCGCATTATCGTATGAATACTGGCTTTTTTCACTCTATAAATATAAATTTTTTTTATGGTACCGAAAAGCGCATAACTGATTGTAATTACGTTTAACTGCACAATCATGTGAAGTAAAAAATAAAATAGCGTTCCGAAGCAGGTACAATATATCCGTAACAGTGTTCGTTTCTTCGGTTGGTGCATCTATTGTTTGCCATTTGCGCCTGTAAAACTTAATCCGTTAGAGACCAAAACCATCTCCTATGAGACAAAACTATACTCAACAGGAAATTTTATTATTCGTTAAAACGAAATTTTCATCCCGGCATCTCGACCGTAAAGATGAACACGGCAATGAACGCAGGTTATCTGAAAAAGAATTATTGGAAGAGGCCTGCTGGAATGGACTGATCTGGGAAACGCTCCCTGAAATCTGTGAATGGGGAAATAACCGTTCTTTAACCCTCTGGGCTATTAATGAAGCTGATTCCTTTCTCGATTTATTGTTTGGTGAATTTAAAGAAAGAGGAGAGAAGGCATTCTCGGTGAATCCTTATGTGTTTATGCAAATCCAACATTTTAATTAATACGTATGATCGCTTTTGCCATTGCGCTGATGTCGCTGCTCTTATTGGTATATAGCCTGCTTATTCTGAAAGACAATCGGGCAAAGGAAGTTGAGGCGGAATAAATTTTTTGCAGCCTGAGTTATTCATTCCTGCAAACCGCCATCATGCTACACTGCTTACCGTAATCACCACTGCTTTTGAAACGGGCGTATTGCTTTTTGCTGCCACGCTGTTAATGGGAACGAGTACATTGGTTTCCGGGAAATACGTTGCTGCACAGCCTTTGGGTATCGGGTAAGGCACCACGATAAATTTATGTGCCACTCTTTCCACGCCATCACTGTTGTTATAAATATCTACAACAGCTCCGCTCTGTAAATTTCTTTCGTTCATATCAGCCTGGTTCATCATGATAACCCGGCGTTCGTTGTAAATGCCCCGGTATCTGTCGTCTAACCCGTAAATGGTAGTATTAAACTGGTCGTGGCTCCTGATCGTCATCATCAATAATTCATCCTTTTGCAGTTGCAGGGTTTCACAACGGGCAATGTTGAACAGCGCTTTACCTGTTTGCGTATCAAAATTTCCTTCCCGGTTACAATTGGGTAAATAAAAACCGCCGGGCTTCCTTACCCGTTCATTATATTGATCAAAACCGGGAATGGTTCTTTCTATTTCATCTCTTATCAGGTCATAATCTTTTTCGTATTGATCCCAGTTGATACCGTATTTATTTTGCAATGTTGCTTTTGCCAGCCTGCACACAATTACGGGTTCACTTAACAACTGATCTGATACCGGCTTCAATGGTCCTTTTGATTGCTGAATCACACCCATCGAATTTTCACAGGAAACAAACTGCTCTTTGCCATTCGATTCATCTTTATCACTTCTTCCCAAGGTAGGTAAGATCAATGCTTCTTTTCCATGAACGAGGTGACTGCGGTTGAGTTTGGTAGATACCTGTACCGTCATATCACATTTGCGCAGCGCCTCCGCCGTATATACAGTGTCGGGTGTTGCAGATAAGAAATTTCCACCCATTGCAAAAAACAGCTTAGCGTTACCGTTATGCATGGCTTTGATACATTCCACAACATCATATCCATGTTGTTGCGGCGGATCGAAATGAAAATTACGGGCCAGTGCATCCAGGAATTTTTCAGATGGCTTTTCGTAAATGCCCATCGTTCTGTCGCCCTGAACATTACTATGCCCCCTAACCGGGCATGTACCTGCCCCGGGTATTCCGATACTGCCTTTTAACAGCAACAGGTTTACAATTTCCTTAATGCCGTCAACTGCATTCTTATGTTGCGTTAATCCCATTGCCCAGCAGGCGATGATTTTCTTTTTGCTTCTCAACACCTGTACAGCGGGTTGTATATCTGTGGCATCAATGCCTGATGCAGCGAGTAGTTGGGTTATATTTTGTTGCAGCAGGTGTTGTTTAAATGCTTCAAATTGTTCTGTATGGTTTTGGATAAAATCATGATCGAAAACAGTTCCCGGTTCTTTCATTTCTTCCTGCAGGAGCAAACATTCAATTGCCTGTAACAGCGGCAGATCTCCGTTGATCTTAACCTGTAAGAATATATCTGTAAGCGGTGCGCTCATTCCCAAAATACCTTTCACTGTTTGCGGATTATTAAATCCCATTAGCCCTGCTTCAGGTATTGGATTGATAGAAATGATGCAGGCGCCGTTTGCTTTCGCTTTTTGTAAAGCCGTCAACATTCGGGGATGATTGGTGCCGGGGTTTTGCCCGAGTATGATTATTACTTCGGCTTCATAAATATCTTCCAGCGTTACCGAACCTTTGCCAATGCCCAGCGATTCGGTTAATGCAACACCACTGCTCTCGTGGCACATATTGCTGCAGTCGGGTAAATTGTTAGTGCCATAAGCACGAACAAACAACTGGTATAAAAAAGCAGCTTCGTTGCTGGTTCTTCCGGATGTATAAAAAACGGCTTCGTCAGGTGATGCCAGTGAATGCAGTGCAGCAGCAATTTTCGCAAATGCCTGTTCCCAGCTTATGGGTTGGTAATGCGTACCGCCTGCAGGTAAATACATGGGGGCGGCGATACGTCCTTTGCGGCCAATCTCATAATCAGATAATGCCGCCAGGTCGGCTACCGCATTTTTTGAAAAGAAACCGGCATCCAGTTTTTTTTGTGTGGCTTCTTCTGCCAGGGCTTTGGCGCCGTTTTCACAATATTCTCCAATGCTGCTGCGCTCATCATCAGGATCGGGCCAGGCACAACTCGGGCAATCAAATCCATCTTTCTGGTTCATTTTGTTCAGCCCTTTTACACCACGCCACAAACCTGTTTCATGTAAAATATGGCGGAGTGAAATCATCACTGCAGCTACACCGGCAGCAGTGTGTTTCGGGGGGCCAAGTTTCAGCCCGGTAAAAACATCGGGGTTTTCTGCAGCAGGAATTGTTGTATGCTGTTCGTTATTCATTAACAGGTCTTATTTGGATTTTCATAATTGTCGCTCTGGTCTTCCGTAGTTTCATCCAGGCATATAAAATCTTTTTCAACCAGCAGGTAAAGGCTGTCCGTTGCCGTTAGTTTCATCGTGGAATTAAATCCAACAACATCATTCTCCGGCCATTTTTCTACCCATGATTGCGGTATGAAAACGGTAATGGTGTTATCCTTGAAAGTTGCAGAGAGTGCTGTTGCGGCTGCTGCACTTTGTAATGCATAGCGGAAGATGCTGTTTCCAAAAGATGTTTGTTCTTTCACGATCCCTGTATCGTGTAAAAGCGTAACATCTTTTTTGGTGAGCCGCAGCCTTACAGCGTTGCCTTTGATGCGTAATTTCATTTTATAATAAGATTCTTTGTTCGCCGGAATAAATATTAAAACGTTCGTTCCGGAGAAAGCCGATTAAAGTTATGTTTAATTCTTTAGCCAGTTCTACTGCTAAGGTTGAAGGAGCCCCAACCGCTGCGATCATTTTTATTTCAGCCATGGCCGCTTTTTGAATCAGTTCAAAACTTGCCCTGCCACTCAATAGCAGTATATAATTGTGTAAGGGAAGTAGTTGTTGCATAGCTGCAGCGCCAATGAGTTTATCGAGTGCATTGTGGCGACCAACATCTTCACGGAGCATCATCAATTCAGCATGTACATCAAACAAGGCACAGGCATGAATGCCACCGGTATGTTCAAATACTTCCTGCTTTTTCCTGAGAAGGTTTGGCAATGATTGCAATTGATTGGGAGTAATGGTAAGCGAACCAGGTGTGGTATTGTATTTTGTAAGTGTACGGATCATTTCTATGCTGGCCTTACCGCAAATGCCGCAGGAAGAAGTAGCATAAAAATTTCTGTCAGCATTGTTAAGTACAGGCAGATAATCCTGCCGCAGGGTAACCAGTATCCTGTTTTCGTCTGCACCGATGTGTTGTATTTTTTCAATGGCTTCAATACCTGGAATGATGCCTTCTGTAAATAGAAAGCCGGCGGCGAGTTCCGCATCATGCCCGGGCGTGCGCATGGTAACTGAAATGTTTTTATTCATTCTCCCGGTTGCAGTGCTGTAGCAAACCTGTATTTCCAGTGGTTCCTCTACCGCCAGGATATCCTGTGTTTCCCAAGCTTCGCCTGCATTCACTTTCCGTATGATAATTGATTCCTGTTGCATCGAATTCATTGGATAAAAGTAGGGAAGTTTTTTAGGAGAAAATGAATTAGCAGACCAGCTAGTAATGTTTAGTGCCAACCGTTCTTTTCACCATCTCGTATTGTTCCACAGTATCCACACTTTGTATTACCCGGTTATCGGGAGGCAAATACTTTACCGCATTCATCTTCTTTAAAAATTTTTGCAGCGAATAATCTTCCTGCGCAAACATCTCTGCCAATATTTTTTTCGCTTTGCAGTTGTAAAAAGCGAGCAATGGTTCATAGATGTTTTGCGCTTCATTATAAAACGCTGCTGCCATCTCAGACCTGCTGAAGGTTTGCAAAAAAATCTCCAGTGCTCCTGCACTAATAAATGGATAATCGCAACCAACAAGCAAAACATCATTATCCGGGAACCGGGAAAATGCTGTAAGCAATGCGGCCATCGGACCTATATCCGCATAAGCCGGCAAATCTTCTATAACAACAATATTGTTTTTAATAGAAGTTGTTTGTTGTGCATTACAGGAAACAGCACACCAATTGCACAGCGGCGACAACGTTTCATATAAATAAAGGTATTGTGGTTTGCAATGGTATTCCAGCAGGTATTTATCTGTTCCCATCCTGGAACTTCGGCCGCCGCAGGCGATGACGATATGCAGATCCGTGTTGCCGGGTTTATCTTTCATCAATATAAAAATGTACTTACAATTTACATGGCTTTTACCAAACTATGTAACCAATGTTTACATGCTCTACTACTGCATTGCACTTACAACAGGCAAAGCATTTTTAGTTTACAACTATATACCGGCAAAATTTATTTTTAATTTTCCTAACTTCATTTAAACTGTACAACATGAAATACTTCAAGCTAATGCTGCTTTTTTTTATTATTTTTTATGCGTTCACAACGCAGGCGCAACAAATTGAAACGGCGCTTACAAATGTTAGAGAAAATTATGCAGGCGAAAAAATTTATGTTCACTATGATAAGCAGGTGTACATGGCCGGTGAATCCGTTTGGTTCAAGATCTACCTGCTTTCAGGATTTGTTCCCTCCATGTTCAGTAGTTCTATTTGTGTAGAATTGATCAATGATTCTGGCAGAACAATCGACAAAAAAATATTGCCGGTGATCAACAGCGTTGCTGCAGGCAATTTCGAATTATCGCCCGATCTGCAGCAGGCAAACTACACAATCAGGGCATATACCCGGCGACTCATGAATTTCGGTAGCCCTTATTTTTATCACCACAATATTGAGGTCATCAATCCATCCAATCCACCTGCTGCAGCCGTGCAGAAAGAGTACAGTCTTTTCCTGTTACCTGAATCGGGCAATTTCGTTGCAGGATTAAACAATACCGTTGCATTTAAATGTACCGACCAATGGGGATTTCCGGCCGACGTGGAAGGCATTGTGCAAAACAGTTCGGGGCAGGAAGTATGTAAATTAACATCAACGCACGACGGCATGGGAAAGTTCAGCATCACACCTCAGAAAGAGGAAACCTACACGGCCGTAGTAACCATAAATGGTATAGTCAATAAAAGAGTGTCGCTTCCTGCGGCAGCAGGTTCGGGTGTGTTACTGGGTGTGCGTACAGAAAACGGAACACCCTATTTCAATGTAAACAGTGAAACCGTAAAAAACGGCGACAGGCTTGAACCTGCTTATCTCCTGGCAACAATGGAAAACTCCATTGCATTTCGGATTAACATTGCAGAAGACCAGGATAACATCAAAGGCGTTTTACCACTCAATGCATTGCCTGGTGGCATTGTACAGTTAACGGTGTTTAACGGTAACGATGAGCCGCTGGCAGAAAGACTCGTTTTTAATTTCAATAAAGATTTTATTGCTGCAGGTACATTCAGTACAGATACGGTATCCTTATCTCCCCGGAAAAAAAATGTGTATTCATTTGACCTGGCGGATAGTTTAGATGGCGATTTTTCTGTTGCCGTAACAGATATCGGCAATGAACTGGCCACCTACAAATCAGATAATATTATTTCCCGTTTCCTGTTAACCAACGACATTAAAGGTTATGTAAACAATCCCGGATATTATTTTGAAGGAGATGATGACATTCATCGTAGCCATCTCGATCTTGTAATGCTTACCAATGGCTGGAGGAAATTTTCCTGGAAGGAGATCACCAGCAAGCAACTGCCGCAGATCACGTATAAAGATCCGAATTATATCAGCCTCAAAGGCCTGGTGTACGATGAGGAGAACGGGACGCCGGTAAAAGAAACCAACCTTACGGTGTACATCAAAACAAGAGACAGGCAAAACGATATGCTGATGGCTCATGTAGATAAAGAAGGACAGGTAGACATTCCGGGACTGGCATTCAGTGATACGGCTACTTTGTTCCTGATGGATATGTTTGCCAAAAATAAAAAGCGCAGCATACAGTTCAGCAACATGCCTTTATCGAAGCTGTTTAATGCAGCCCCTTCATCGCTCATTAACCCGCTAAAAACTTTTACTGCAAATGCTTCAGCAGATAATATAAAACAACGTTACGGTGCCGTATTGTCGGAAAAAGAACAAAAAACAATTACGCTTAATGAAATAAAAGTTACGGCGAAGGCGAAGAACAGTGTAAAAACAACGGAAGATAAATATATCAGGAATGGAATGTTTAAATCGTATGCATTGAAAACGCTCGACCTGATCAATGAACCGGTTACGTATTCAACCAATGTTTTTGAGTTCATTAAAACACGACTCACCGGCTTAAAAGTGGTGGGTAGTGCCGGCAATTATTTTTTAAATTACAGGAACACGATGAGCCTCAGTGGCGGAATGGTTCCCATGGCTATTTTCCTGGATGAGATGCAGGTGTCGAGCACATTGGAGATCTCCACCATTCCGATGACTGATATTGCGATGATCAAATTATACTCTGCAGGATTTATGGGTGTGGAAGGCGGAGGCTCGGGAGGAACACTGGCAATTTATACCAAACGCGGCGATGATTATTACAGGCCTTATTCGGGCAGAGATGCGCTGGGATCAATTAAAGTAGAAGGCTATTCTCCCGTGAAAGAGTTTTTCTCTCCTGATTACGCACCCGGCAAACCCAGTCCGGCAACAGACGACAACAGGAGTACTATTTACTGGGATCCTTACCTGCAAACAGATCCGGGAAATAAGAAATTCAGTTTTTCTTTTTACAATTCCGATCATGCAAAAAAATTCAGGGTTGTATTACAGGGAATGACGGCAGACGGGAAACTGGTTTCCATTGAAAAAGTGATAGAGTAAAAGCATACATTCACTCGTAAAAAATTCGAAATTTATCGGCTAAAATTCCTATTTTAGAGTTTAAATCATAACAAAATGAAGAAAATACTTTTTATCGCAGTTGCAATTGCGGCCACTACTTATACGGCTTCAGCTCAGCAGGCGAAAGCTAGTCCTACCATCGCACCAGCTCCTTCAAAAGAGCAATTGGCAAAAGACAACCAGAAAAAAGCAGAGTCAGTAGATAAGATGAGTGCAACACCTGCTCCTAAACGTAAGATTGTTGCAGGCTCAACTGCTTCATACAAAAAAGCAGGATTAACTCAAGAACAAATCACGGAAGTAAATAAGATCAATGCAGATTTTGATCAGCGCAAAGCTAAAATGCAAAATGATAATGGTTTAACACCTGAACAAAAGAAAGCAGGATTGGAAGCCATTGAAGCAGAAAGAAATGCGTCTGTAAGAAAATCAATGGGAGATAATGCATACAAAAGATACACATTGGTAAACAGCACAGAAAAAGTAAAAGCAAAACCGGTTAAAACAGAAAAGAAAAATTAATCAATACAATTTTTAAAATGGAAGCCCTGCATTAGCGGGGCTTTTTTATGCCCGGCAAATTCACCAAAGACCTATTACACTACGTAATTCTACGAAGTAACAATACGTGTGCGCAAAGTACTATCACCCTAATTTTCAATCCATAGAAATAAATGCAATACATCGTCGTTAACAGAAGTAAGATATCCCTTTACGGTTCAATATCCAATATCCATGAATCGAATTTTACTTACGTTGACCTTACTGTTCAGTATTGCTGCATATGCACAGCGTCCGGTAAAATCTGCACCGAACAATCGTTCCGTTTCACAAACTTCATCATCTGTTTCCGGTAATATTTCTGCTCAGCAATGGGAAGAACAGGAAGCGTATATAAATGGTTTTGCCAGGGTAATGCGCCAGGGCAAATTTTCATTTATTGATATCAATGGAACACTGGTTACTGCTGTTCAATTTGAAGATGCCAGGAATTTTTCCAACAAACTGGCTGCCGTTAAAAAAGATGGCAAATGGGGATTTATCAACGAAAAGGCAGCAACAGTTATTCCTTTCAAGTACGACATTGTATTCGATTTTAAAGAAACGGTTACCGGTGTGTATGCTGATAAAAAATGGACCGTAATTAATACGAATGGTGAAGTAGTATTTCAACCGGCAATTGATCTGTTTTATGGATTTAAAAACGGTATTGCCAGGGTTGTAAAAGATGGCAATGTTGGAATGATGAATATAACTGGTGAAATAAGTTTTACCGGTGAGAGAATTGCAACAAACAACAAAGTAAAAGCAAACAGGTCAACAGCATCCACTGTTTCAACGCCCTGCCCGGATAATATTGATTTTGAGAACGGTAACTTCAACAACTGGAATTGTTTTATTGGTACGGCAGATTCAATTGGTAATACCAATGTAATTACCGTATCACCTTCAGCGCCGGTTGCCAACCGTCATCGTGTATATGCAGCCAGTACACCTTCTGCAATAGATCCTTTTGGAATGTTCCCAACCAATCCGCCCGATGGAAGTAATTTCGCCGTTAAACTGGGTAACACCCGCATTGGAGCGGAAGCCGAAAGAATTCAATATGTAATTCATGTACCCCTGAACGATAGTAACTTCTCTATTAAATATGACTATGCCGTTGTTTTCCAGGATCCGGGACACACCGCCTGGACACAACCCCGGTTCACTGCCAAACTATATGATTCTGCTGCCCAAACGTACATCGACTGTGCGTCTTTTGAGTATATATCCACTTCCAATTTACCAGGCTTCCAGGCATCATCTGTTGATACCTCGGTAATTTATAAACCATGGGCAAGTGCGTATATTAGTTTAAGAGGGCACGCCGGTCAGACTTTATATCTCGAATTTACTACAGCAGATTGCGTAAGGAGAGGTCACTGGGGTTATGCGTACGTAGATGTTGAAAATACCTGTGGCCAGTCTATTACACTGAACTACCAGTGCCAGACAGGGATTGCCACACTCGATGGCCCTCCGGGGTTTCAAACCTATAACTGGTGGAACCAGGATTATACCGCAATTCTTGCTACAGGGGAACACGCGTCTTTTAACCCTGGTAATAACAGCACCGTTTGGCTGGAATTAATTCCTTTCAATGATTTCGGTTGCCGCGACAGCATGGCGGTAAATATCAACAGCACATTTACCCCTCATTTTGATGTTTCAGATACAGTAGGCGTGTGTGCACCACATAGTTTTACTTTCTACAATACCGCATTACCATCCGCTTCAGCAAACTGGGATTTTGGTGATGGTCATACTGGATCAGGAGACACGGTAACACATGTTTACCAGTTGCCCGGCGTTTACCACGTATCACTCACTGTTACGCTTAGCAGCGGATGTACAGGAACTTACCAGGGAACAGTAACCGTTGTTGCTCCAACGGCAACACTGGATTACAGCGGTGGAAATTTTTGCAACGGCACTACCGTAGATTTTACCGTAAACAGTTCTGCCCCCGGAACCATTGTATATGACTTTGGTGACGGAACTACGATATCTACCACGCAAACAACCATTGCTCATACCTATACAACGGCTGGAATTTATTTACCTACGGTTACGGTAACATTTCCGCAGGGTTGTAACATTGTTTTAACCGGAACAGACCCGATAAAAATAGAATTGCTTCATGCTGATTTTACTACAACAGCGCAAAGTGATTGCGGCAGTTCGAAAGTTCATTTCACCAGTACGTCAACATCTAATTTTGGAATTGCCCAGTACAACTGGAATTTTGGGGATGGCCATACCGGTACAGGTGCTGTACTCAATCACACTTATACTGCTTCAGGAACATACAATGTACAGTTGATCATTGAAGGAGCCAATGGCTGCAGGGATACAATGGTTAAACCTGTTGTGGTTACGATCCTGGAATTGCCGGTTGCCATCATTGATAACCCCGGAACTGTATGCCTGCACAACAGCATCACCTTTACCAGTTCAACGCAATCTGCAGATGCAATTGCTGATCTGTTATGGGAATCATCAGACAATACCAGTGGAGTAGGAACAAGTTTTACAGCCACCTACACCCAAACCGGTAACTACACTATCCAACTGATTGCAGTAACGGTTAACGGTTGTGCAGATACAGCAACAACCACGATTACCTTAAATGAATTACCCGATGTTACACAACCCGAGGATACTGCAGTATGTACAGGTGTAGTGGTAAACATGCCTGCATTCAGCAGTTCGGTAAGCGGAACAACTTTTACCTGGATAAACGATGATACGTCTATTGGTTTGGCAGCAAGCGGAACCGGTGACCTTCCATCATTTACTTCTTCCAATACAACAGCAGGAAGTATAACTGCAAACATATCGGTAACGCCAACGGCTAACGGCTGTATTGGCTTCCCCAAAACAATCGCCATTACGGTGTACCCGGTGCCTTCTGTGTTTCGTCCAACCGACCAGGTTGTATGTAACAGGGGAACAACCGATGCCGTTATTTTCAACAGCTTTACCAGCGCAACGGCATCTGCAAATATCACCTGGACAAATGATGACCCGTCTATCGGACTGGCTGCAACCGGTTCCGGAAATATTCCTGCATTTACTGCTGTGAATAATTCAGGCGCACCGGTAACTGCACATATAACCATTTCAATTGCAAACAATGGTTGTAACGGTGTTCCTCAAACATTCAGCATAACGGTTAACCCTACACCGGATATGGCACAACCAGCAATGCAGTCTCTATGCAATGGTGCAACCAGCAATGCAGTGCAGTACAGCAGTACGGTTAGTAATGCAGTGTACACCTGGACGAACAGTATGCCCTCCATTGGTCTTGCAGCGAGTGGTTCAGATGCGGTTCCGGCTTTCAATGCAATCAACAATTCAAATGCACCGGTTACGGCAACCATTACAGCCTCTTCATTGGCGTATGGCTGTTATGGCACACCGGCAGTATTCAATATCACCGTTAACCCAACGCCTACAGTAGATCAGCCGGCGAGTCAATCTGTTTGCACCGGATCTGCAACAACTGCTATACAATTCAGTGGTGCTGTTGCCGGTACAACGTATAACTGGACCAATGATCTGCCTGCTATCGGCATACCTGCTAACGGTACAGGTAACCTGCTTTCGTTTAATCCGAATAACAATGGAAATGCAAATCTTGTAGCAAACATCAGTGTAGCACCTTCTGCCAACGGATGTACAGGCACACCAAAAGATTTCAGCATTACCGTGTACCCGGTTCCAGGCATGATACAGCCGTTGAATCAATACTTATGTAACGGGGAAACAACCGTAGCAATGAATTTTATTGGAACGGTAGCGGGAACATCTTTTACCTGGACGAATAGTTTGCCTTCTATTGGTCTTGCTGCAAGTGGTACTGGAACTGTTCCTCCATTTGTAACGAATAACCCAACCAACAGTACGGTTACTGCTGCGTTTACGGTAACACCGTCAACAGGAAACTGCCCGGGCACACCTAAAACTTTTTATCTTACCATCGATCCTACACCTGTGATTACGCAACCGGCCAACCTGGTTGTATGTGATGGAGAAACAGTGAACATAGCTGCATTTACAGGGTCGGTAATCGGAACATCTTATACCTGGATCAACAGCGCAGCACAGATTGGAATTCCTGCTGCAGGAACAGGCGATATACCGGTATTCACTGCACATAACGATACTTATTTTCCCATCACTGCCATTATACAGGTTACCGGTTCTGCAAACAGTTGCGGCAGCGATGTAAAAATATTTACGATTACAGTAAATCCAACGCCGGCAATTGATGAACCGATGGACCAGGCCGTTTGTAATGGCATTGCAACCAATGGCGTTCCCCTTACGGGGCCGGTTAGTGGCACTGTATTTAGCTGGAAGAATGATCATCCTTCAATTGGATTACCGGCAATCGGAACAGGAGATATTCCATCATTCATCGCAATCAATACTACCAATGCTCCCATTGTAGCATCTATCATTATAACAGGAACAAATGTTACTTGTGGTGCTGTGTTGGATACGATGACAATTACCGTTAACCCATCTGCTGCAGTGCAGGCTAATAACAACCAGGTAGTTTGCCAGGGCAGCAGCGTTCAGTTGCAGGCAAGTGGTGCCACACAATATTCATGGACGCCATCTGCAGGATTGAGTTGTACCAACTGTGCAAATCCCCAGGTTACGCCTGCAGATTCTATCTGGTATAAGGTAAAAGGAATAAGTATGCAGGGATGCGCCGGTTATGATTCGGTATTACTTGCCGTTCAGAAACCTTTCCAGATGCGCACGCCTCCGAATGATACGGTTTGCCTCGGAAGATCAGCCAACCTGTCTGCATCGAATGCAGCCACCTATGTTTGGTCGCCTGCTGCCGGACTTGATAATCCGCATGCAGCCAATCCTGTAGCAACACCCGTTGTTACAACTCAATACCAGGTTGTAGGTTATGATGCATACCATTGCTTTACCGACACGGCTCGTGTAACCATTGCCGTTGGTCCGCAACCATCTGTGCATATTGGTGGTAATATTTCTGCACAAAATGGAACGAGCACAACGTTTACGCCAACCATCACCGGTGGTCCGATCACACAATATACCTGGACGCCGGCAAATGAATTGAGTTGTACCGATTGTCCGAACCCAACAGCAAACATTCATACCAATGTTACGTATGCATTAACGGTGGTGAATAGCTTCGGCTGTTCTGCTGTTGACAGTGTGTTTGTAAGTTCATTCTGCCAGAAAGCGGAAGTATTTGTGCCAAACGCATTTACACCAGACGGAGACGGGTTGAATGACATCCTGATGATCCGGGGAACCGGCATACAGGTGAAATCGTTCCGTGTGTTTAACCGGTGGGGTGTGCTGGTTTTTGAAAGACAAAATTTTGTACCTAATGATAGTAAGTATGGCTGGGATGGAAAAGTTCGTGGCGTTCCGGCTACACCAGATGTTTATGTTTACACGGCAGAAGTGGTTTGTGATAACGGTACCGTGTACACGTACAAAGGAAATACAACTATCCTAAAATAAACGATCCATGAAAAACCTTAAACTTACCTTACTGCTGATAATTGTGCTGGCAAAAATGGCTGTTGGCCAGGATGTGAATTTTTCACAATTCTATGATATTCCTTTGTTGCGTAATCCTGCACTGGCGGGTATCTTTACAGGAGATATCAGGATCACTTCCGCTTACAGGAACCAGTGGGAAAGTGTAACCACACCTTATCGTACCATGGCATTAGGAATAGAATTGAAACGACTCATCGGGGAGAACTCAGGAGATTATATAACGTATGGTGTTCAGTTTACAAAAGACCTTGCAGGTGATTCGAGGCTGAGCAGAACACAGGTTTTTCCGGTGTTGAATTATCATAAATCTTTGAGTGCCGATAAGCCCGCATATATTTCTGCAGCATTTATGTTTGGTCCCGTGATGCAGCAATTCGATCCGTCTAAATTAACTTTCGACGACCAGTTTGTAGGCGGCACTTACAGCGCCAGTAATCCAACCCGCCAGACATTTACACGCACCAGTTTAACCTATTGGGATCCGGCTGTTGGTATTTGCTACAGCAATAGTTTCAATGAAAATGCCAATTATTATATTGGACTGGGGTTATATCATTTTACAAAACCAAAAGTGGCGTTCCAGAAACAAAATGATATTTCACTCAACACCAAATACGTGGTAAATGCAGGTCTCACAACAGCAATGGACGAAGACAACCGGCTGATCGTGTATGCTGATTATTTTAAACAGGGAGGTGCCAGCCAGGTGCAGGGTGGATTAATGATCAATCACGATCTGGATAAGAGAGACAACGACCAGAAACTGGGCATCTCCGGCGGTTTATTTTACCGCTATAAAGATGCATTTATTCCCGTGGTAAAACTGGAATATTACAACGTAAGCCTGGGGATGACGTATGATATCAATACAAGCAAATTAAAAACAGCCTCACAATCAAAAGGCGGGTTTGAAGTAACGCTATCTTATAAAGGTTTCCGCCAGAGCCGGAACAGCTCGCTGGATATGGTACGATGCCCGAGATTCTTTTAACGGTTACAGTAATCACCATGGATAACCGGATACTCTTTTTAAATTTATTAATGGTCACTCCATAAATTTCCAAATTGATTCATAACTTACGTTTATGAATCATTTTAAATTTTACAGCAAGGAAGATATTCTTTCCCTCACCAAAGTACGTAAGTTTGAAACCAAGCTCGGAGAACGGATACAGTCTGTGCCTCCCGGTGCCGAATGGCCGGAAGTATTGCAACAGTCGACTGCAAAATATGTGCTGGTAGGCATACCGGAAGATATTGGTGTAAGAGCTAATTACGGAAAAGGTGGTGCCGATACTGCCTGGCTGCCTTTCCTTTCTTCTTTCCTGAATATTCAAAGTAATGATTACCTCACCGGCAATGAAATATTATTGCTCGGTCATTTCGATTTTGGCGATGTAAAATACCTGATTGATAACAATGCCTATAACCAGGATGAACTGATTGATGCATACCGGCATGCAGTAAATATTGTTGATGAAGAAGTAGAAAAAATTATTAAGCAGATTGCTGCCGCCAAAAAGATACCGTTGATTGTAGGCGGAGGTCACAATAACGCATACCCGATCATTAAAGCGGTGGCCAAAGGATTGTTTAAAGCAGAAATGTTACCGTTGGCGCAGATCAATTGTATTAATATGGATGCGCAAACCGATTACCGGCCAATGGAAGGAAGACACAGTGGCAATGGATTTCGTTATGCGGAAGAAGACGGCTTCCTTGGTAAATACAGCATCATCGGTATGCATGAAAATTATGTACCGCAAAATGTATTGATGGAGATGCATGCCAACCCTTTTATACAGTACACCAGTTTTGAAGACATATTCATTCATGAAAGAAAGAATTTTATCCAGGCCATTGCACACGCCACCGGTTTTACGGAAGATACTTATACAGGCATTGAATTAGATCTCGACTGCATAGAACACGTACTCAGCAGCGCCTGCACACCTTGTGGCATTACCAATTTACAGGCAAGGCAGTACATTAATTTCACCGCCACCGATGCGAAAGTGGCTTACCTGCACATCAGCGAAGGCGCCTGCCAGTTGATAGACGGCAGGAGAGATGAGACAACGGGCAAGCTGATCAGCTACCTGGTTTCCGATTTTGTAAAAGCACATGCTGGAACAAGGGCAGACGTAATGGTAGACAGGCAGTTGGTTGGGAGGAATTAATGGATGTACAGGTGAATGATGATGGAGGAGGAGATGGAATATGTTCATGATTTTTATCTTGCTTAATTATGTTGCCGTACCGGATATTTTTCTGATTACCGCCAATGGATAAATACCAATTTTCCCCATTAATCCCTGCTTTTGTTGTTTGATAACAGAAACTTATTTTTATTGATCTGATTTAGAAGTTGTGCGTAAAGTGACAAATAGATTGCGCTAATGCGGTGGTGGCTGAGGAGAATGCTGTACATTGAAAGGATTATGTTACAAGAAAAATTGTATAACGCAAACAAAAAAAATCATGACTCGATATCTCGTACTATTAATGCTCACTTTCTTCAGCAGTACTATTTGTTTTGGTCAGAATACCAAAATTTATGAAACCATTGCAAGTTTGGATAGTGTTTTTTTTAATGCCTATAATACCTGTGATATAAAAACACAGATGGACTTTTACTCAGACAGCATAGAATTTTATCACGACAAAAGCGGATTAAGCACTTCAAAAACGGACATAATTGCAAACACTAAAAAATACATCTGTGGTAAAGTAACCCGTGAGCTTGTTAAAGGAAGCCTTGAAGTCTCTGCCATTCCCGGTTACGGAGCCGTTGAACTAGGTTCTCACATTTTCCACAATAACCAGGAAAAGAATGATACAGCACACCCAAGCAAGTTTGTGATTCTTTGGCAGGAGAATAATGGCAAATGGACAATTGCAAAAGTTATAAGTCTTCATTAGTTTTTTAAACGCTATACCTGCGTACAATAAAACATTTGCCACATGTGTTACCTGGCAATCAATCTCCAACAGCAAATATTTAATCAACTTTAGTCAATCGGCCTGACTTTTTATAATCCGCTGCAGCTTTTTGCTACGCAGAAAGTCCTACGGCAGTTTTAACTGGATTCATTCGGGTGGTCTTTCACCGGCGTATCATAAAAATTTCGTTTCTTTAATGTGTTAACGGCCCGGGCAGATGCACTGGTAATTTCTACCTGCAGCAAGCTCCGGACGTTGTACGCAATTTCCATTTGAATAGTTAATCAAAATTTATGAAATATTTATTTTACGTCTGTAGTTTGATATTATTCATTTCATGTTCCAGGAAATTTCATGGAGACATAAGGCTATTTGGAGAATGGAAGTCGTTAACTTATAATTTGCCAGGCATTTACTTCGATAGCACTCATTTCTATATTATAAGAACAGATTCTACTGGTCGTAATTCCTATCAGTTATCCTACAAGGTTAAGAAAGATATTATTACTGTGTCGTCACAAAATGCTGTTTTTATGGTGTGTGAAATATTGAAGTTGAACGCTGATACATTAGTGTTGGAAAACGGCGATGGAGTAGTTTATTACACTAAACAAAAACGCTAAAGGATAATAAATGGGGAAGGCACTGCGTATAACATAAGCGATTAAACAATTCAAATACATCATTGTAAAATATGCGGCAACTATTATTCATATTAGCTGTACTTGTTTGGGCCCTTCATACAGAGGCGCAAACTTCTAATCCCATTTTAGGAAAATGGAAAATCGTTGCGGTGGATGACGGTGTGTATTACAATTACAAAACAGATTCGATGGCTATTACCAAAAAATTGCAGGATTCACTGGTAGGAAAAAAAGACAGTGCAATAACGGTAGAGATGTTATCTATGTTTGTTTATCAATACGAAGACTATTATTTTTCTTTTGATGATTCATTTCATTACCAGGAAACCAGGTCGGGTATGATAAGAGTTAGTGGCAGCTATACAATAGATACAGGTACGCATACGGTGGAAGTGCTGTATGGCAGCGGTGAAAACCGGAAACCTCATCGTTTTAAATATAAATGTTTGCGTGATGAACTAATATTGAGTATGTCGAGTGCATTTGGGGATGAATTTGAATTAACACTGGAGCGGGTAAAGTAGCTTATTATCTCCGTTGCAGGTAAATTACATTTCTATGAAGAAAAATTTATTAAACAAGCAAGCGGCGGCCTCCATCATTTCCCGTGTGGAGAAACTAACAGTAAACCAAAAAGCTTTATGGGGCAACATGAACGCTGTTGAAATGCTGGCCCATTGCAATTCCTGTAACAAACAAATCCTGGAAGAAGGCAGAGGAAAAGATAAAACCACCGTTAAACAATATTTACTTAGAATACTTGCACTATATATTGCGCCCGGCTTTAAAAAAGGTTTAGCAAGTGAACCGGTACATATTACAAAAGGTAAAGTAGATGCCTCGCAATTTGACCTTCAAAAAAAGGAATTTATCCGCCTCATAGAAAAGTTTCCTTTGAATACAAAAGAACTAACGCTAACGCATCCTGCTTTTGGAAATATTTCTACCCGTCAATGGGGCATTGCAGCCTTTAAACACATGGATCATCACTTGCGCCAGTTTGCTTTGTAGAATTGAAAAAGGACCAGATACATAGCGGTTGCAGATAGCCTGTCCCTGCTACATTTGGCACTTCTAAAATGATACCGGGTACACACATAGAATGTTCCCATCTGAAAAACAACATTGATCTTTCTTCAATAGCTCTCTATAATCAATTAAAAGGTGAAAACACTGTATGAAAAACAGTTATTTTCTCCTTTTTTTAATTTTTATTTTTTACAAATTTTGTTAATGGTAAAATAAAAAATTAATCCATATGAGATTATTGATTTTATGGCTGTTTGCATTTTGCTTTTATCCATCATTGGGACAAACATCCAATAAGAAAACAAACGACACTTCCAGGTCTATTGAAGTAAAAGGTTTATTACAAACACATCCTGTTCAGGATAGCATGATTAACCTTCCTCCTCAAAATTCATCCATCAGTGGATTTTCTGAAAAAATCAATGCACAGCTTCCCTCTAAAACTTCTCTAATGAGTTCTTACGAGTTTGGATTATCATTGGGAGTATTAGGCTTTGGAATTTTTCTTATAATCCTAGAAATTATATTGATAAAAGGGAAGGCCATTTCGGAAGACCTACTTGTAAAATTTATTCTGGTAACGCTAATTATTACTGCTACTTTATTTTTGATTACAGCAGGATATGATAATAATCAAATTGCTCCGGCCATTGGTTTATTTGGAACAGTTGCAGGTTATTTATTAGGGAAAGCTTCAAATAAAAATTCAAATGCTGAATCGTAAATTAATACTGTTGGCATTGACGTTTGTTTTGCCAATCATTGGCTATTGCCAATTAGATAGAGAGGCTGAAATCCATCGTGAACTTCCGAATTTTACACAGGAAGGCAGAGACAAATCGCAGATTCCAAAAAAATTTGAATATTCACCTAGATCTGAATTGTTCGGAAAAATTCTGATTACTAATTCTACAGGGAACACCATTTTTTATCAGACTTCGACCGACAATCAAAGTTGGACTAATCAAAGTATTCTTAATGGTTATCAAAGTACTTTTACTATTCAAGGTCTTTATATCAACATCATCTCTCAAGTTAAATCAGTAAATTATTATTTGTATTCGGGATATAGGTATTTTTTTTCCTGGAACGCAAAGTTAAACTGTTGGGATATTTTTGTAGATCCCTGATTTACCCTTTAATTATAATATTTTACTTTACAGGTGCATATAAGAACCGTCACAATATGGCACAACTGCTTTGGAAATATCTACCCAAAAGCGTCAGTTTTCAATCAAACTAAACCGTACCACGCCCTATTTTAAATTCGTAAGTGAAATTTATTCGTTAGCAATTGAATCTATATCTTACAAACAACTCAACCTTCCTCCATCCACCGGCAAATTAATCCCAGTGATATACGCCGCAGAAGGCGAACACAAAAATGCAACGGTAGCACCAAACTCTTCCGGCCTTCCGATTCTGCCAACAGGTATTTCTGCTTCCAGTTCTTTCATCACCTGCTCTTCGGATTTGCCTGAGTCTTTTGCTCTTTTTTGTACGATATAATCTGCACGCACTGTTTTTGTAAAACCGGGTAGCACATTATTTACTGTTATGCCGAACGGGGCTACCTCGGTTGCCAGCGTTTTACTCCAACTGGCCACTGCACCCCGAATGGTGTTGCTTACTGCCAATCCAACGATGGGTTGTTTTACAGAAGTAGAAATAATGTTGATGATCCTGCCAAAACCTGCCGCTTTCATTCCCGGAACCAGCGCCTTCGCCAATACATGGTTGCAGATAAGATGGTTGTTAAATGCCTGGCTGAATTCATCAATGGTAGCATTCATTACAGATCCGCCTGCAGGGCCGCCTGTATTGTTCACCAGTATATGAGCGGTGTTGCCATTGTTGAGAAAAGAATTTACCGCAGCAATCACATTGTTTACATCAGTGAAGTCGGCCACAAGGTAACTGTGCTGTTGCGCTTTTGCCGTATCCAGGCTGCCGATAACTGATTTTAATTTCTCTTCATTCCTTGCCATCAACACCACGTTGGCACCGAGCAATGATAATTCAATGGCGGATGCAAGACCAAGTCCCTGTGTACTTCCGCAAACAATGGCGGTTTTACCTGTAAGATCAAGATTCATACTGTGCATTCAATTTTAATGGAAAAGCAAATGTACTGGCTATTCGTTACTGAGGATAATATTCTTTTATCTCCCTTTCTGTTTTTTGCAGCAAGTCCGCTTTGCCTTTTTGTGTTGCATACAATTTTTTTAATACCAGCAAAGCGGGGTAATTGCGTGGACTGATCTCCAAACTTTTCCGGATAACTTTTTCCGCATTTACATAATCGCCATTGCTGATGTAAGCTTTGGCAAGATATATTCTGGCATCATTGAGCCAGTCTCTCGGTTCCTGGTACACAAGCGCATCCTCCAATGTTACTGCCTGGGTTAAAAAGCCAATAGCCTCTTTCAGCTTATTTTCTTTTTCGGCAATCATTCCGCATAGAATTTTTTCGCCCACGGTCATTTGATCAACAGCTTTATTAAAAGGATAATTCAACACCTGCATGTCGGGATGCTTCATGATCTTTCTCAATGCTTCCAGTTCTTTTGTTGCTTCATTCATATTGCCTTTTGCAGCATAAGCCATTCCCTTGCTCCATTTTGAAAAAGCATGTACAAAGGCGAATTGTTCGGGATGATCTTTCGTTGACAGAATCTCATCCCATTTTTCGTATTGCACCTGAACCATTAACGGTGCCGCATACACGTACTGGATAAAATTTCCTATAGGTTGTGGCAACGATAAATAAGATGTATCAAATGAAGTGGCGCATTCACTTGCAGCTTCCAGTGCTTTGGTATAATCGGGCATGAGCATGGCGCAGGCCGTTTTTAAATGCAGGTTGTGTACGAGGTACAAACCATCGTTGCCTGCCACATCTGGATATAAACTAAGATAAGATCTGTACCCATTGATAGAACTATTGTTCACCGCTATTCCTTTTGCGTATTTGCCGGTGCGTATATAAATGTGCGAAGGCATGTGTACCATGTGCGAAACGTCGGGCATCAGGTGTTCCAGTCGTTCTGCACTGGCTGTTGCTTTTTCGGGATGTAGCGATGCCTCACACATGTGAATGTAATAATGATTAAGGCCCGGGTGCATGGGTGAAAGGGTAAGTGCCTTTTCAAGAACACTGAGTATTTCAGGTGTCCATGCTTTTGGATTGCCGTTGTGTTCCCAGTATTCCCAGGGATGCTGCAGCATGCGGGCGTCGGCATATAACGCATGAACATCAGCATCGTTGGGAAATTGTTTCAATACCTGTAGCATTGCTGCGGCATATTTTTCATTGAGATCCGTTCTTGAAACAGTCGTATCACTTGTGTATCGTACACGCATCGCTTCAATCAATGCTTTTTCTTTCGGAGTATTTTTTGAAGAATAATAAACGGCTTTTTGTGTGGCGGCGAGGGCATCGGGAGCGGCTGCATAGGAAACATCGTTGATGTTTGGTCCGTAAGCAAGTGCCTGCGCCCAATACAACATGGCATTGGCAGAATCGAATTGCGATGCTTTTTTAAACGACGCCAGCGACTCGATGATGTGAAAGGCATAATACATGTTGATACC
Source organism: Bacteroidota bacterium (assembly GCA_018268085.1). Taxonomy (GTDB): domain Bacteria; phylum Bacteroidota; class Bacteroidia; order Chitinophagales; family Chitinophagaceae; genus Ferruginibacter. Next base: position 89,617 of record JAFDXE010000002.1, on the reverse strand, counting down.
CTGGTTGAAATAGAAACGGGCGCTGTCGTTATTGGATTCTATAGGCCAGGTATAATTTCCCCAGCCGGGCAGCGGAACCATGGTACGGCCGAGGCTGTCTGCATTCAACAGGTTCCAATCGGGAGAACAGCCGATCATAAACCGGTTGGCGTACAGCTTTTCCCTGGAAGGCGTTGCTGAAGTAAAAGTCTGATTGTTGTTATGCAACCTGGCTTCCCTGAAACCCAATACAATGACCAGTGCAAGAACTGCTTCAATTAAAAGTATTTTTTTATTCATATCAGTCAGTTTAACTGGTAAGATATTTATTTTCCATTGAGAAAAATACAATTTGAAGATGTTTAAAGGGTAAGAAATTGTGATCAATTCCATGCGACAACCACTTATCAACATCTTGTTTAAAACCACCAACAATTTCTACAACAGGCATGAACTATATTTGTCGCAATTGCATTTACTAAAAACATTAGTACATTTGCGCCCCGTTGGTAATGGTATTCACTGCATAACGATATAAGTACAAGTGAGTGACACCCGTTCGAAAGGTTTCATCCGGGCGGGCAGCCGGCGCCGATGGGAAATTCAACTGTTTGTAACCAAAGAAAAACTATGGCAGAGAAGAATTTATTTGAATATACGGAAGCGAATATCCGTAGCCTCGACTGGCAGGAACATATTCGCCTGCGCCCCGGGATGTATATTGGTAAACTGGGAGATGGGAGCAGCCCCGACGATGGGATTTATGTATTGCTGAAAGAAGTGATCGACAACTGTATTGATGAACATACGATGGGATATGGTAAACATGTGGATGTTCGCATTGATGGTAAAACAATTACCGTAAGAGATTATGGCCGTGGTATTCCGTTGGGCAAAGTAGTAGATGTGGTTAGTAAGATGAACACCGGTGCGAAATACGATAGCAAAGCTTTCCAGAAAAGTGTGGGATTGAACGGGGTGGGTACAAAAGCGGTGAATGCATTGAGTACTTACTTTAAGGTTACGGCTTACCGTGAGGGAAAAGAAAAAACGGCGGAATTTGAAAAAGGCCTGTTGAAAAAAGAATACAAGGAAGCAGCTACCAAAGAAGAAAATGGCACATCGGTAACGTTTGTGCCCGACGAGACTATTTTTAAGAATTTTCATTTTGTACAGGAGCATCTCGATAACCAGTTCTGGAATTATTGTTACCTGAATGCAGGGCTGGTGATGAACCTGAACGACAAAAGATATGTAAGTAAGCATGGCTTGCTTGACCTGTTGCAACGGAAAACAAATGAGGATGAGATCCGTTACCCGATCATACATTTAAAAGGAGAGGATATTGAAGTAGCCTTAACGCACGGTAACGCTTACGGGGAAGATTATTACAGTTTTGTAAACGGACAGTTTACCACACAGGGAGGAACGCATTTGGCGGCGTTCAGGGAAGGATACATCAAAACAATCCGTGATTTTTTTAAGAAGGATTATGATGCGGCAGATATCAGGGGAAGCATTTGTGCAGCCATTGCGGTACGGGTGCAGGAACCTGTTTTTGAAAGCCAGACAAAAACGAAGCTTGGTTCGTTGAATGTATATGAGGGTGGCCCCACCATGAAGAATTTCATAGGCGATTTCCTGGTAAAGGAACTGGATAATTTTCTTCACCGCAACCCAACTACAGCAGATGCCTTAAAACGCCGTATAGAACAAAATGAGCGGGAACGAAAAGAACTGGCCGGTATCAAGAAGCTTGCAAATGAAAGAGCGAAGAAAGCAAATTTGCACAATAAAAAACTGCGTGATTGTAAGTTCCATTACAACGATGAGCCCAGCGGCAAGGATAAGGAGATGATCGTAGAGAAACAAAAAGAGAGTACCATATTTATTACGGAAGGAGACAGTGCCAGCGGATCTATTACAAAATCGAGAAATGTAAATACACAGGCGGTGTTTAGTTTGAGGGGAAAGCCGCTTAATTGCTTCGGGCTTACGAAAAAAGTGGTGTACGAGAACGAAGAATTTAATTTGCTGCAGCATGCGTTGAATATTGAAGAAGGATATGAAGGATTGCGGTATAACAATATTGTAATTGCTACCGATGCGGATGTGGATGGTATGCATATCCGGTTGTTGCTGATGACATTCTTCCTGCAGTTCTTTCCCGACCTGGTGAAGAACGGGCATGTGTACATTTTGGAAACGCCGCTGTTCAGGGTGAGAAACAAACAGGAAACAATTTATTGTTATGATGATGAGGAAAAACAGGCGGCCATGAAAAAACTTGGCACTAAACCCGAGATCACAAGGTTTAAAGGATTGGGAGAGATCAGCCCGGAGGAATTCGCAAGGTTTATTGGCCCCGATATTAAACTGGCGCCGGTGATCATGGAAACAGGCGATCACATCCAAAACCTGCTTGAATATTACATGGGAAAAAACACACCACAGCGGCAGGATTTCATTATCGACAATTTAAGAGTTGAATTGGATTTTGTGGAAGAAGAACCCACGACTGCCTGATAATAAGAAATAAAAAATAAGAATAAGCAATGAAGATGAAAGTTCTGCAATAACAATTGATAATTCATAATTCAGCATTCATCATTCAAAATTCAACATTCATAATTCAGCATTCAAAATGATACATATAGTTTTTAACGAACCCGATGTAAAAATTTTAAACGAGGCCATAGCATTGGATGAATCCCTTGCCGGCGAAGTGGTACAGATAAAAGATGATTATGCGGTTGGTCCGTTGGATAATATTTATGTTGGCGAAGGCATTGAAGCCCGTAAACAATGGTGGAGAGAAGTATTATCGGGCGGCGATTACGAAGGAAAAACAGAAACCGAAGAAGCAGACGATTATAAAACGGCAGCAGAACTGGTAGGAACGATGCGCAGGAATGAAGCAGAAAAAATATGGATATGGGCGGCGCAGAATAAACATGATGTAAGCGGTTATTACTGGCTCCTGCATTACATGAAAGAATTCCAGGGAAGAGTATTTATTCTTTACCTCAACAACCTGCCTTTTATTAATGAGAAAGGAAATATTTTTTACCCGAACTGGTTGCATGAAATTCCGGCGAAGGAATTTTTAAAAGCAAAAAAGCTTGCGAGAGAAATTACATTGAGTGAATTTGAAGTAGATCCGGATGAATGGACAAGGATCTGCAACGAACACAAAGGCATTCGCCTGCTGGAAGGAGGAAAGAAACTGGATCAGAAAGATTATGACTTTTATGATGCGGAACTTAAAAAATTTATAACTCCCGATTGGCAGAAAGCATCTAAGGTGATTCATAACTATTTAAGTAAATCGAAACACACTACCGGTGATGCATACCTGTTGTGGAGATTGAAAACGATGATTGCCCAGGATATGTTTGATGTGCAGGGAAAAGTAGGCAATATGAAGGATTTTGAAATAAAATGGAAGGCAAAGGAATTAACGGAAGCCGGTGTTTAACTACAATATTTACCCGTAAACGGAACTAACTACTACAATGGCTAAGAAAGAAAAAGAAGAATTTTTACATGGAGAAACAGGCGTAAGCGGACAATATAAAACCTGGTTCCTCGATTATGCCAGCTATGTAATACTGGAGCGTGCAGTACCGGCGGTGGAAGATGGATTGAAACCGGTGCAGCGCCGCATTTTGCATGCGATGAAGGAAATGGACGACGGGCGTTTTAATAAAGTAGCCAATATCATCGGGCAAAGTATGCAATACCATCCGCATGGCGATGCCAGTATCGGGGATGCCATTGTAAATCTCGGTCAGAAAGATCTGCTCATTGAAACACAGGGAAACTGGGGCGATGTTAGAACAGGAGATGATGCAGCAGCACCGCGTTATATAGAAGCGAGGTTGAGCAAGTTTGCACTGGAAGTTGCATTCAACGCCAAAACAACCAACTGGCAGTTGAGTTATGATGGTCGCAAAAACGAACCCATTACATTGCCAATGAAATTCCCGTTGTTGCTGGCGCAGGGAGCAGAAGGTATTGCAGTTGGACTGGCAACAAAGATCCTCCCTCATAATTTTTGTGAACTCATTGAAGCATCTATCAAATACCTGCGGGGCAGGAAATTTGAAATTCTACCCGATTTTCAAACAGGCGGAACGATGGATGCAAGTAATTATAATGAAGGAAAACGCGGCGGTAAAATAAGAGTACGGGCACTAATTGAAGAACAGGATAAGAAAACACTGGTGATCAAAAGTGTTCCTTATGGCGTTACTACTACACAGTTAATGGATAGTATTGTAAAAGCAACCGACCAGGGAAAAATCAAGATTAAAAAAGTTACTGATCATACAGCGGCAGATATTGAAATTATTATTGAACTGGCGCAGGGAATTTCACCTGATATCACCATCGATGCTTTATATGCATTCACAGATTGTGAAGTGAGTATTTCACCTAATGCCTGTGTAATTGTAGAAGATAAGCCGAGGTTTTTAAGCGTAACGGAGTTATTGAAAATTTCTGCCGACAAAACAAAAGACCTTTTACAGAAAGAACTGGAGATCAAATTAGGCGAGCTGCAGGAAAAATGGCATTACACTTCCCTGGAAAAAATATTCTTTGAAGAGAAGATATACAAGGAACTGGAAAAGAAACATGAAACCTGGGATAAGGTGATTGTTGCGATAGATAAGGCATTTGTTCCGTTTAAAAAATTACTGAAACGAGAAATAACCCGTGAAGATATATTGAAACTCACGGAAAAGCCTGTCCGCAGAATTTACAAACTTGATATCGACGACCTTATAGACCAGATCAAAAACCTGGAAGCTGAAATAAAGAAAGTAAAGCATGACCTGGCCAACCTGGTTGATTTTGCCGTAGCCTATTATGAGAACCTGCTGAAAAAATATGGTAAGGGAAGAGAGCGCAAAACGGAGATCAAACTATTTGATGTGATCCAGGCAAAAACCGTAGCCATTGCCAATACGAAACTGTATGTAAATTATACCGATGGTTTTGTGGGCAGCGGGTTAAAGAAAGATGAGTTTGTTGCGGAAGTGTCCGACCTGGATGACATCATTGCATTTACCAAAGCGGGGAAGATGAAAGTGGTGAAAGTGGCGGAAAAGGTTTTTATAGGCAAAGATATTTTACATGTTGCTGTTTTCCAGAAAGGAGATGAACGTACCACATACAATATGATTTACATGGATGGAAAATCCAAGATCAGTTTTGCGAAACGTTTTAATGTAACGGGAATTACAAGAGATAAAGAATATGATCTTACAAAAGGAGCAGAGAACAGTAAGGTGAATTATTTCAGCTCAAACCCGAATGGAGAAGCGGAAGTAGTAAAAATAATTCTCACGCCGGGATGTGCCGCTAAAAAGAAAGAATTTGATTTTTATTTTGAAGAACTGGAAATAAAGAACCGGGGTAGCATTGGTAACCAGGTTACAAAATACCCGGTTAAAACAGTGAAGTTTAAAGAAACAGGTAAATCAACCCTGGGCGCTAAAAAGCTCTGGTTTGATAATACTTATGGCCGGTTAAATACGGAAGAGAAAGGAGAATTGCTGGGCAAGTTTGAGCCGGAAGATCGCTTGCTGGCAATATACAATGATGGAAATTATGAAATTCTCGACCAGGAATTAACCCAGCGTTTTGATGTAGATAAGATCTTGTTGCTGGAGAAATACAATCCGGAAAAAGTGGTAACAGCAGTGTACCTCGACAATGAAAAACTGCAGTACAATATCAAACGATTTAAAATTGAAACCACCACCTTACACAGTAAATTTTATTTTATTAAAGAAGGAAAAGGCAACCGGCTGGAAATGGTAACTACCGAGGAATCGCCAATACTGAAAGTGCAGACAGGAAGAGGACAACAGGTAAACAAAGCAAAATTTAAGGTAGATAAGATGGTAGAAGTAATGGGCTGGAAAGCAGTAGGGGCAAAGCTGGTAGATTTTTCCAAATCGGTGGAGATGGAATGGGAAGTGAAAGAGAAGCCTGGTGGGCAGGGGGATTTGTTTGAATAAAGAATAGAAATATCATTTATAATTTGCGTTGGGCATTTGATGGTATTCAGTGAAACGAAATTGATCATTCATTTTCGTTTCACTGTTTTCGTTTTATTACAGGAATGAAACAACTGTCCGCCCCGTTTCAGGCCCCACGAACCGAACAAACTACAAACTGCTTACCGCCCAATTTCCCATAAGTTTTTTATCTTCCCCCTGTGAAAAAATTATTGCCCGTAGTTATATTGCTTTTTTTGATGGATGCTGCCATTGGCCAGTCAACCAAACGAGCCTTGTTCCTCGGCAACAGCTATACCGGCAATAATAACCTTCCTGCAATTACAAAATCATTTGCCTTATCACTGGGAGATACGCTGGTAACAGATATGAATGCACCCGGCGGCTATACATTGCAGGGGCATTTCAGTAATACAACTTCATTAAATAAGATACAAGCTGGTAACTGGGATTTTGTAGTGCTGCAGGAACAAAGCCAGCTACCTTCTTTTCCTGATTCAATGGTAACATCAGATGTATTTCCTTATGCACATAAACTCGATAGTGTAATTAACCTGTACAACCATTGCTGCGAAACCGTTTTTTATATGACCTGGGGCAGAAAGAACGGAGACAATACTAACTGTGCCGAATGGCCGCCGGTATGTACCTATGCCGGTATGGATAGTTTGCTGTATAAACGATATATGGAAATGACTGAACAAAACAATGCAGTTGTTTCTCCTGTTGGCGCAGTGTGGAAATATATAAGAGAACAATATCCGGCGATTGAATTATATGCTTCCGACAATAGCCATCCTTCCCCGGCAGGCTCTTTTGCAGCAGCCTGTTGTTTTGCTACTGTCTTGTTTCAGAAAGATCCAACGTTGTCGGGATATAACTATACTATCCCGTCAACGAATGCAGCACTGATAAAAGAAGCGGTAAAATCAGTTGTGTACAACAATTTAACCAAATGGAAAGTTGGATCCTATACACCATCTGCTGCCTTCAATTATACCAAACTTAACGAAACGTTGATATCATTTGTTAATCAGTCTTCAAACGGGGAAAGGTACAGTTGGCAATTTGGTGATGGGCAAATATCTGCAGAGGAAAATCCTTCTCATCACTATTTATCAAACGGAAATTATATGGTAAGCCTCACTGTTTCAAAAGACTGTTTTACTGCAGATACAATTGCTGAGCAAATTACCATTGCAGCAATCGACAGCGTTATTACGAATACTACATTAATATATCCTAACCCGGTGAGCGATTTCCTGGTTGTGAATTATACTTTGCCTGCTATTAAAAATGCGAAACTGTTCAATGCAGTCGGACAACAATTGCAAACAAACTATTTTCCATTCGGTGATCTTACTAAAATAGATATGAAGAAATTTCCGGCAGGCATATACTTTCTTGTTATACGAACTGATGCCTCAAAGAAAACTTTTAAAATTCTGAAACGGTAGTGTCTTTTTAGTTTTTCTTTTTAAGAAATATTCACCAACATAAGGTTGGCAGCAATTGCAGCAGGCACATTAATAGAAACTTTCCTGGTATCAATGAGTGTAAGTTTATTCGTATCGGGATATCCAGGTATTACACAAAGAATTAAAACTATTTCCTGTGGCCAGGACGTACCATTAGGTAAAATCAGTTTACTGCTGAGTATCTTGATATCGCAAATTGCGACATCAAGATTGAGTAAATAAAAATGAATGAAACAGTTTGGTTTGATCTTCGCATAAAAGCGATCTGGAAAGTATTTTAAATATTATTTTATTTTAAGCATGCCTGGTAAATATAACAGTAACGGATACACTAAAAAATCGTTTTCAGAATATTTAAATTTAAAATACAGGTTTTCTTGCTTAAACATTTTATTTATTGAAAGCTATCCTGTAAACTTGATATCGCAATTTGCGACATCAAGTTTATCAATGTTGCTCCCTGCTTTAATTCGCACCGGAGTCAGTTAGCAAAGTATGCAGCCAGCCATTAAATTTCCACTTGCCCTCTTTTAAAAAAACACAGCTTAAGTAAATCCATAGATATTGACACGTGTTTACCCGGGTATTTTCAACAAAAAATTCAGGGTAAAAAAACTTTTTGCCAGGTATTTTCTCACAGAGATGAATTTATTGAATGGTTTACATTTATCTATTAATACGCTAAATATGCGCAATAAAGAATTACAACTACTGGTTGTTGAACAAAAAATTCTAAACAGGATTTATGTTGTACGTGGGCAGAAAGTTATGATGGATCAGGATCTTGCCGATATGTACAAAGTGGAAACGAGACGTTTAAATGAACAGGTTAAAAGAAATTTGAAACGTTTTCCAAAAGATTTTATGTTCACGCTCACTACTAAAGAATACAATAACTTGATATCGCAAAATGCGACATCAAGTTTTACACCCGAAATAACAGGGTGGGGTGGTAGAAGAAAACTTCCCTATGTATTTACTGAGCAGGGCGTAGCTATGTTGTCGAGTATTTTAAACAGCGATATTGCCATAGAAGTAAACATCCGGATCATCAGGGTATTTACCAAACTCCGAGAATATGCAGTAACCCATAAAGATATTTTACTTCAGCTTGGCAAACTTGAAAAGGAAGTGAAAGGGAATAAGAAAGACATTGAGCATATTTTTATGGTATTAAAGGAATTGATAGAAAAACAACAGAAGCCTTTGCCCGCCAGGAATAAAATTGGATTCAAACAATACGACTAATTAATGGAGATTACAGCATTAAGTTAAGTTGAGCAAAAAGAGGATACTATTCTTTTCCGTTGAATCAGTTAACTTTTAACACACGATACCAGATCTCACCATTATCCTGCACTTCCGGCTTATACTGCACACCATCAACTTTATAATAGGTTTCGCCATCAATTGTTATCGTTTCATAACCCTGCGGAATACTTTCCACTAAGGCTCCAACCGGAGGAGCTACCACCTGGTAACCATCGTTATAATCATTGTAATAAGTACCGTTGTAATAGTAGTACGGGCTACTGTTTACAAAAATTCTACTGTATCCAAACGGAAGCACCGTAACAGGTAACCCTATCGGTGGCGCCACCACGATAAATGAATTGTTGAAAGGTTGATAAAAAGTTCCATTGTAATAACGGTAACCGAAACCACCAAAATTGATTGTTACAAAACTAAAAGGAAAACTGCTGATGACTGTTCTGCGGGCAGGAAGATATGTATATCTCCAGCAGGGATTGTGTGCACTATATACTGGAGCCCTGTAATAGGTTCTCCTGTATGCATGATTTACATAGAGGTAATCCGGGCGTGGAGCAATGCGTATGCGGTGTTCCCTGAAATCCCTGTTTACATGTGGGAACCTGTTTGCTGAAGCTCCCCGGTTAGCTGGTGCATTCACAGTGGGCATCGTACGGGGAGGTCGCGTTCCTCTTTCATATCCGTCATGTCTCCTGTTTGGATCAAATTGAGGACGAGTTGATTGATTGGGCCTGCGATTATTTCCATTCCCCTGTTGTCTGTATTCCCTGCTTTTATGTTCAGGCCGCTGGGCTTGGGCTATTATTACACTTGCTGCTAAAAATGAAAACAGCAAAAACTTTTTGAAAAATGAACCAGATAAATTTATCATGGGGCTTGTTTTATTCTTAAGATGTAAATGATACTACATCGTTTAATACAACCCTTATCTTTTGCATATCTCTAACATATAACAGATTACTCCAGTTCCATTATCTTTTCAAAAACAATTTCATATTCAGCATTTGCTTCATTTAATTCTTTCACTGCATTGTTATAATCTGTTTCAGCTTTCAGGAATTTGGTTTTGTCGCTATAAATTTCAGGTGATGCCAGTGCCGATTCCAGCTCCGATTTCTTCTTATTTAACACTGCCAGCTTTTCTTCCAACTGTTTAAACTTATGCTTTACTTTCTGGAGTTCCTTCTTATTATCCGGTTTTGGCGATTCCTTTTCCGGCTTCACAGGTGTTTCCACTTTTACCACAACGTCTGCTTTTTCCGCTTTTTTCATTTCTGCTTCCGCCTTCGCTCTTCTTTCTTTCCATTCTTCCCATTCTGCATAAGTACCTTTAAACTCTCTTATTTTCAGATCATCTATTTCCCATATTTTATTCGCAAGCCTGCTGATGAAATAACGATCATGACTTACCAAAATCAGGCTTCCTTCATATTTATTCAGTGCCTCTACTAATAAATCTACGGAATGGATATCCAGGTGGTTCGTTGGTTCATCCAGCATTAAAAAATTGGCTTTACTGGCTATTACCTTTGCCAATGCAATACGTGCACGTTCACCACCACTTAATACTTTTATTTTCTTTTCAACAGAATCGCCGCTAAATAAAAATGCCCCCAATAAACTTCTCAATTCCAGGTCGTTCTTTCCACTGCGGGCTTCTTTCATTTCTTCCAATATATCATTGTCGAGCCGCAACGCTTCCAACTGGTGCTGTGCATAAAAAGATTCTACAACATTATGTCCCCATTCCCGTTCACCTTCAAATGTTTCTACTCCGGCAATAATTCTTAACAAGGTTGATTTCCCCTTACCATTTGCGCCTATTAAAGCTATCTTATCGCCACGATCTATTTCTGCCCCGGTATTTTCAACGATTTGAACGTCTTTAAAACTTTTAGTGATATGCTTCAGGGTACAGATGATCTTTCCCGGTTGTTTATCAACAGAGAAATTGATCTTCATATTTGGTCGTTCAATCTCCACATCTTCTATGCGTTCCAGTTTGTCTAATCGTTTTACGATACTCTGCGCCTGTGCCGCCTTACTGGCTTTGGCTTTAAATCGTTCAACAAATCTTTCCTGTTGCCGGATATAATCCTGCTGATTCTCAAATGCTTTTTTCTGAATATCTACCCTCAATGCCTTTTCAATTTCATAGTTGGTATAGTTACCGGCATAGAAATGCAATTGCTGCTGGTATAATTCTACCACTTTCGTTACCATTCTGTCGAGGAAAAAACGATCATGTGAAACGATAACCACGGCACCCGGGTAATGAAGCAAATATTTTTCCAGCCATTCAATACTTGGCAGATCAAGGTGGTTGGTAGGTTCATCCAATAATAAAACATCCGGGCGTTGCAGGATCATCTTAGCCAGCAATACCCTCATGCGCCAGCCCCCGCTAAAATTTTTATACTGCTTTTTAAGTTCTGCATTGCTGAAGCCTAATCCCTGTAAAATTTCTTCTGTCCTATGATGAATGCTATAACCATCCAGCACTTCCATTTCATGTAACAGATCTGCATACTGATGCGCCAACTGTTCGTCACCGGTTTTCGATAATTCCTCACCCAGCAATTCAATTTCTTTTTCCAGTTGCTTTACCCGCTCAAATGCACCCAGCGCAACATCCAGGATAGAATCCTCCGTATCAAATCCCAATAAATCCTGGTGTAAAAAACCGATGGTGGTTTCCCGCCCTTTTTCAACAGTGCCTTTTGCCGGGGAATACTGGCCGGTGAGTACTTTTAATAAGGTGGATTTACCGGTACCATTGTATCCAATAAGCCCAATTCTTTCGTTGGGCTGTATATGCCAGGTGGCGTCTTCCACGATCGTTCTTGCACCAAATTCAAATGTTACGTTTTGTAATCCTAACAACATCTCGACTGAAAATTTTTAATATGAGCTGCAAAAATAGTTTAATAGTTTGACAGCGAACAATTGATTGTTTATGATTGTTTACGCTAAATCAACATTCGTTTGTTACTGAACCTTTAACTTTGGAAAAATTTTTTTATGAAACGATTTTTGCTCATTGTAATAGTTGCGCTTGCTGCCTTTGCAGTGTACTGGTTTGCATTTAAACCAAAACACAAAACCGACGATGGTGAGAAAATGACGCCACTCTCAGTGAAGAAACACAGCGAAAGTTTTAACAGGGCGGTAGCCGATATGATGACCGCCTATATCAGCATGAAAGATGCCTTTGTTGAAGATGATACCAGCAGCGTGAAGCAACATGCCCGTTCGTTCATCGGGTTACTCGACAGCATTCCACTGGATGAATTAAAGAAAGACACTACGCTCATCTATGAAACGGCAAAATCAAACGTGAATGATATTAAATCAAATGCACAATCAATACTGGCACAAACAGACATCACCGAAATGCGCCACGATTTTAATATGGTTACCGATATGATGTATCCCTCTTTTTTTAAAACGATCAACTATGAAGGACCAAACATTTACCTGATTAACTGCCCGATGGCTTTTGGAGAAGATCGTCCGGCCAACTGGATCAGCAACAGCAGTGAAGTCATCAATCCATACATGGGAAAACATCAACCGGCAGGAAAAGAAAACATGCTTCATTGCGGTTCTGTAAAAGACAGTATCAAAACCAACTAACCATTGCCGTTATATTCCATGAATACAATGAAAATCTTTGCCCTGTGTTTGCTTTTTATTTCTTCCAGCTTCATCACCGGCGCCCAAAAGAAATACACCATCAGCGGATATATTAAAGATGCCGCTACAGGGGAAACACTTATAAACGCATCGGTTGCGCTTGAAAAAAACGCCAAAGGCATTACCAGTAATCAATACGGATTCTATTCCATTACACTCAGCCAGGGTTCCTATACACTGGTTGCTTCTTATATCGGCTACGTATCACAGTTATTTACTATCAATCTTGTGGCTGACACACTCCTGAATATAGAATTAAAATCAGGTGTTACTGTATCCCAGGAAGTAATTGTTACTTCAAGGAAACGGGATAACAATGTAAAAACCGCTCAAATGGGAAAGATCAGTCTGCCCATTGAACAAATCAAATCTGTACCGGCATTCATGGGGGAGATAGACCTGTTGAAAGTAGTGCAGTTGTTGCCCGGTGTGCGCAATGCAGGTGAAGGCAGCGCTGGTTTTTATGTAAGAGGCGGTGGCCCCGATCAGAATTTAATTTTACTGGATGATGCTGTTGTGTACAATAGCGGTCACCTGTTTGGATTTTTCTCCATCTTCAATTCAGATGCTATTAAAAATGTTTCTTTAATTAAAGGCGGAATGCCTGCGCAGTATGGAGGAAGATTGTCGAGCGTACTGGACATCTCCATGAAAGAAGGTAACAACCAGCGATTACAGGCAGAAGGCGGGCTCGGACTTATTGCTTCAAGATTATCTATTCAGGGGCCCATTAAAAAGAACAAAGCTTCTTTCATTATTTCAGCAAGAAGAACGTATGTAGATGCTATAACCAAACCCTTTGTGAAAAAGAGCAGCGAATTTTATGGTTCCGGCTATTATTTCTACGACCTCAACGCAAAGGTTAATTACAAATTCACAGAGAAAGACCGCCTGTACATGAGCGGATATTTTGGAAGGGATGTATTTACTTTTAAGAACGGGCGTCAGAGCCTAGATGTAAATATTCCCTGGGGAAATGCAACCGGCACCATTCGCTGGAACCATGTGTACAACAATAAACTGTTTGCCAATACAACACTTGTGTACAACGATTACAATTTTACTTTTAAAGGAAGCCAGAACAATTTTAACGTACAGCTTAAATCGGGTATCAGGGATATCAGCCTGAAAGAAGATTTTGATTTTTATCCTTTTTCCAAACAGAAAATAAAATTCGGATTGCTGTACACTTACCACCGTTTTACGCCATCGGTAGTTAGCGGTCAACAGGATTCAACTGTTTTCAATCCACAGAATGCACAGGTGAAATTTGCACATGAAGCAGCAGTGTACCTGCAGGACGACTGGGAAATCGTTCCGGCGTTCCAGTTAGGAATGGGCTTGCGGTACAGCGGGTTTCAGCAGGTAGGGCCAAATAAAATTTATAAAACGGATGATGACGGTAACAGGCTTGATAGTATCGTGTATGGAAAAGGAAAACCGGTAAAATCTTATGGTGGACTAGAGCCAAGACTTACCTTACGGTACTCCATAAACGATCAAACTTCCATTAAGGCATCTGTTACCCGTAACCTTCAATATATTCACCTGGTGAGCAATGCCGGTACAACCCTGCCTACTGATCTGTGGGTTCCGAGTACGTATAAAGTAAAGCCACAGATAAGCTGGTTGTATGCAGCCGGTTTATTTAAAAATTTCAGGAACAATATGTTTGAAACATCCCTGGAATTGTATTACAAGAACATGCAAAACCAGATTGAATACAAAGAAGGATATATACAGAGTACGATAGATGATGTTGAAAATTCTTTCACTTTCGGTAGAGGCTGGAGTTATGGAGCCGAACTTTTTATCAATAAAGTGAAGGGTAGATTAACCGGTTGGATTGGATACACATTAAGCTGGACCTGGAGAAAGTTCCCCGGATTAAATTACGGCAATAAATACCCGGCGAAGTACGATCGAAGGAATGATATGAACGTGGTACTGATTTATGAGTTGAATAAGAAATGGAAATTGTCGGCCACTTTTGTTTACGGAACCGGGAATGCGGCCACACTTCCTGAACGTTTTTATATTGTAGGCGGCGTGCTATCGCAGGAATACAGTGCGATTAACCAGTACCGTTTGCCTTCCTATCACCGCCTGGATTTTTCTGCAACGCTTACGCCTAAGAAAAGCCTGAATAAAAAAATAAAAGGAGAATGGGTATTTAGTGTGTATAATGCATACAGCAGGCAGAATCCTTATTTTATTTATTTCGACCAGGAAGGAAACCCATATGATGGCTCATTGAAGATCCAGGGAAAACAGGTGTCGATATTCCCGATCATTCCCGCGGTAACATGGAATTTTAAATTTTAGAAGAAAGTTGATAGTTATGAGTTTCAAGTTTCTGGCTGACGTGAATACAGCCTCAAACGAATAACTTATAACTAATAACTTATAACTGGCAACTACCAACTCTATCTCACGGCTTATGCACAAAATTAATCACCCCGCTTTTTTGCAAATCTGAGGTAATACGTACTTCATACCTTTTATTGCCATCGGTAACAACCATTAATGCAGTGTTGGGTGGAATTGTTCCGAGATTTTCTGCATACATCACCAGTTCATTTTCCACATTGTCTTCCACAGTAATGGTTAAGCTAATCGGTTTTTCACTCAGGCGCTTGCTCGACATCAGCAGTTTTCCATTGTAGAACAAGGAAATACTGTCGCCATCTACCTCGCCATTATCGTACAGGTCTACTTTTACCGTTTTGTTTTTTACAGAAATCGTTTCCAGAACAGTATTACTTCTTTTCTCAAATTTTACTTTTGGAGTAGTTACACTGTCCGGTGTTTTTTCTATCGCAATATTTTGAATAGAAACTTCTGCAGGAGTGCCATTCTTTGCTATTTCTGAAATAACCGGCGCTGCAGCAACAGGCTTTTTTGCTGGTTGTTTTACAGGAGTTTTTACTATCGGCTTTTTTTGCGGAGGCGGGATTTTAGCTACCGGTTTGGATGGTGCAGTTTTGATAGTAGTTGATGTATTGCCCGTTTTTCCATTTTCTTTTTTGGCAGATGCCAACGACTGTTTAATCGAGCCTTTAGTGGTGGCGCTGTTATATCCAGGTAAGTTGTTTTTTAACATTCGTTTCGACAAGACCGTAGTACCATATCCACAATCGCCATTCTGATCGGGAGCCGGAACCCAGTTTCCTTCCAATGTTGCGCTATCAGCATGTTTAAAAAAAGTGAGCTTATGCACCTGGAAACAATTGCGGATGTTTACCGGAACATTTGTTTTGGTGCGTTCTACTTCCTTTATTTCAATGTATTGCTGTTTTGGAATAATTTTTCCTTCAAGCCTGCAAATGGTATAATACTTTTTGCCGCCATCTGAAAAATAAGTGTATGAATAACCGGATACCGTATTGTCTTTACACTCCAGGTCAATTACATAATCACATTCATCTCCGCCAAAACCACGGAACGAAGTGCTTTTGTCAACAAAATGACCTGTCCACTGACCAGTAAAATTCTGAGCGGTAACAACAACCGAAAAAATAAGTGATAAACAGAATAGAAATATGCTTTTCATCTTCATATAGCTTATTCGAAGCCGCAAAATAAAATGAAATCTCCCGTAAAAAGTACAACGGAATCTTGTATTAGGCTAAGAGTTCGTTAAATTTGCATTCGAAAATTTTAGAATCAGTACACATGATAAAAATTACTTTGCCCGATGGCTCGGTTAGAGAGTTTGCCGCGGGAACATCAGCAATGGACATTGCAAAATCGATCAGCGAAGGACTCGCCCGGAAAGTGCTTGCCGCATCCGTAAACGGAGAAGTGTGGGATGCCAGCCGGCCAATACATAATGATGCATCATTAAAATTACTAACCTGGGATGATGCCGAAGGTAAAAGCACATTCTGGCATTCATCGGCTCACCTGATGGCAGAAGCCGTACAGGATAAATATCCGAATGCAAAATTCTGGGTTGGCCCGGCAGTAGATAAAGGATTTTATTATGATATCGACCTGGGTGATGCAAAAATGAGTGAAGAAGACCTGGTACACCTGGAAAAGAAAATGAATGAATTGTCGAAGAAGAATAGCGTGTACACCAGGAAAGAAATGCCGAAGGGCGAAGCAGTAAAATATTTTACGGAGAAAGGGGATGAATATAAACTCGACCTGCTCGAGAACCTGAAAGACGGAGAAATTACTTTTTATACCCAGGGAGAATTTACCGATCTCTGCCGCGGGCCGCATATTCCGAATACCGGGTTTATCAAAGCGATCAAACTCACCAGTATTGCCGGTGCTTACTGGAAAGGAAATGAAAACAACAAACAGTTGACCCGTATTTATGGCGTAACCTTTCCCAACCAGAAAGAACTGGATGAATACCTTGCCATGCTGGAAGAAGCAAAGAAAAGGGATCATCGTAAGCTCGGCAAAGAACTGAGCATTTTTACTATGGACGACGACGTAGGACAGGGGTTACCGTTATGGATGCCCAACGGAACCATTATCATAGAAGAATTGGAGAAACTGGCCAAGGAAACGGAAATGGCCGCAGGATACAAGCGGGTAGTAACACCACACATCGCCAAGGAAAGCATGTACCTCACCAGCGGGCATTTGCCTTATTATGCAGAAAGCATGTTCCCGCCAATGGAAATGGATGGTACTAAATATTATTTGAAGGCGATGAATTGTCCGCATCACCATAAGATTTTTGATGCCGAGCCAAAAACGTATAAAGACCTTCCATATCGCATTGCAGAATACGGCACCTGTTACCGTTATGAACAAAGCGGCGAATTGTTTGGATTGATGAGGGTGCGTTGCCTGCACATGAACGATGCACATATTTACTGCAACAGGGAACAATTTGCAGATGAATTCAGGGCAGTAAATGAAATGTATATTAAGTACTTTAAGATTTTCGGGATTGATAAATACGTGATGCGGCTGAGCCTGCACGAACCCACCAAACTGGGGCAGAAGTATGTGAACGAACCGGAATTGTGGAAAGAAACAGAATCAATGGTAAGGCAGGTGTTAATTGAATCAAATATTCCGTATATTGAAGTACAGGATGAAGCTGCTTTTTACGGACCAAAAATTGATGTGCAGATTTGGAGTGCCATAGGCCGGGAATTTACACTGGCTACCAACCAGGTAGATTTTAACAGCGGGAATAAATTCAAACTGTCGTACACCACGCAAAATAACAGTACCGATGTACCGCTGATCATTCACCGGGCGCCTCTGGGAACACATGAGCGTTTTATCGGGTTTTTGCTGGAACATTATGCAGGTAAATTCCCCGCATGGCTGGCGCCTTTGCAGGTGAAAATTCTACCGATCAGTGATAAGTTCATGGACTACGCAAATTCAATTTTGCAAAAACTGAAAAAAGCGGATATTCGTGCTGAAATAGACGACAGGAGTGAGAAAATAGGAAAGAAGATCAGGGATACAGAAATGGCTAAAGTTCCTTACATGCTGGTGGTTGGTGAAAAAGAAATGAATGAGGGAAAAGTAGCCGTTCGCCGCCAGGGTAAAGGAGATATAGGAACAAAAGATGTACAGGAATTTGTAGCGGAACTGGCCGAAGAAATAAAAGAAAGACGAGGTGAAGTTGCTGAAGTGAAAGCTGTTTAAAAAAGAAGAATAGCGAACCAACAGTACAAGTGAGTGAACTTTCTGCCGACAGGCAGGCACAACGATGCTGAACAAAGTAGTGCAAACAGGAAAATAAAATATATTCAGGCTTTCAGTTGGATGCTTAAAACTGAACTCAAACAACATTGTAAATTAAAATTAGTAAATGTCATTTCCACCAAGACCAGCCAGGGGAGGCTTTAATCCCCGTTTCAGAAAAGAACAACAACAGGAACACCGTACCAATCACATGATCAAAGTGCCGGAAGTAAGGCTCGTTGGCGATAATGTGCAGCCGGGAATTTTTTCCACGATGGAGGCACAACGTATAGCCAATGCGCAGCAGCTTGATCTTGTTGAAATTTCTCCGGGTGCAAATCCACCGGTTTGTAAGATCATCGATTACAATAAATTCCTGTACGATGAGAAGAAGAAGAAGAAGGAAATGAAAGCGAAATCCAAAACCAGCGAGGTGAAGGAAATTCGTTTTACACCGAATACCGACGATCACGATTTTGAATTTAAAGTTAAACACGCCGAAAAGTTTTTAAAAGAGGGCGATAAAGTGAAAGCACACGTACAGTTTAAAGGTCGTGCGATCATGTTTAAAGAAAGAGGTGAATTATTGTTATTGAAATTTGCCGATCGGTTAAAAGATGTTGGTGCGTTGGAAGGATTACCTAAAATGGAAGGAAAGAGAATGCTGGTGATGTTTGCGCCAAAAACGCAATCAAATTCAAAGAAAAAAGCGAATGAGATTGGTAAGCTGGTTAAAGAAGCGCCTGCCACGGAAGCAGTTCCGAATGTGGAGAAAGATGCAGAATAAAATTGCAAACACAATAATGAAAGCCTGTCTGTACAACCGGACGGGCTTTTTTAATTTCCCGATAATATCACCATTACATTATCTCTTTCTAATTTTACCAGATGGATATCAGTTTAAATAAATACATCAGTGATACCGGCTTTTGCAGCAGGCGGGAAGCGGACAAATATATAGAAGAATGCAGGGTTACTATTAATGGAAAAGATGCGCACAAAGGCAACCGCGTTAAAGAGGGAGATGTGGTGCAGGTAGATGGTGAACCGTTGAAAAAGAAAAAATCACAGGTGTACATTATGCTCAATAAACCCAAGGGCGTAACCTGTACAACGGATACAAAAGACAAATCGAATATTGTAGACTTTATAAATTATAAAACAAGAATTTTTCCGATAGGCAGGCTCGACAAACTTTCAGAAGGACTAATATTTTTAACTAATGACGGAGATATCGTAAACAAAATTTTACGGGCCGGTAACGGGCATGAAAAAGAATACATCGTAACAACAGATAAACCAATAGATGCTGCATTTATAAACAGTATGCGCAATGGTGTACGGATTTTAGGAACAACCACGCAAAAATGTTTTGTAAAACAGGAAGGCGACAACCGTTTTCGCATTATACTAACGCAGGGGCTTAACCGCCAGATCAGGCGTATGTGTGAAGCGTTGGGATACCGGGTAACCTCGCTTAAAAGAATCCGCATTATGAATATTACCCTGAGCGGGTTGCCGCCTGGCAAATGGCGTTATTTTTCACCGGTTGAAATGCAGGCTATTAACGAAATGCTGAAATTCAGTAGTAAGACAAATGATGCAGAAGGTATGGGGGAATGAGTTGTATGCTGAATTGTAAATGCTGAATGAAGGCAGGCTATACAATGGCAGATTCTTGATACAATTCTACATTTCAGAGAAAGGTAGACAAACGGTAGTCCATAATATAATTCATTGCACATCCTTAACTTCCCTTAATTCAGCACTCAACATTCACAATTCAGCATTCATAATTCATAATTCTTAATTCAGTCCGCTTCTTCCAGGTGTAATTTCTGGTGATGTGCCCCGGCAGCAATGTGCAAAGCAAAACAGGCAATGCTGGCATCTTTAAGGATATTGATAAAAGCCAGTTGCCGCATTTCCTTATCCCCGGCGTGCATATAATTCGGCACATGTATCGTAAGGATAAAAATGATCAGGAGGAGCGACAAAATATAACTGGTGGCTTTAACCCAAGTATTGGTAAGAAATGAAATGCCGCCAAGTATAAAAGCCATACCAACGAGGTAAACCCAGGCAACACCACCCGGCAAAAATTGAGGCACATACACAAGCAGGTCGTGCGGATGCATAAAATGAAAAATACCAAAGCTAAAAAAGATGATGGCAAGCAGGTAAATAGATAAACGGGAAACTACATGTAAATTTTTCATGGCTATATTTTTTAGAATGAAAAGGTAATCAGATAATTCTCTGCTACGAAACCTTTCTTACTTCTATATTGCCATCCGGGGAGATTAACAAAATTTGAGGGAACAGCCTTTTTTTAAATTTATTTAGGGTGACCAGGAAAAGATGAATGAACTACGATGATGCTTTTAGCTTGGAGCTATTTTATGGACTTTGTGCCTGTGAATTTCCTGAATAATCAGATAAAATTGCAATAAAACAGAAATATTTACCTACCTTCGCCGCCCGAAAGAGCAATCTTTCATTTTATTCATTTCCCGTAAGGCTCCATAAGAGTTCCGCAGTTGCGGAAACGCCAGCAGGGAGTAACTTAAAAATAGTTATATAATGCCAAAGGTTAAAACCAACAGCAGCGCCAAGAAGCGCTTTAAAGTTACCGGTTCCGGTAAAATTACTTTCCAGAAAGCTTTCAAACGTCACATCCTCACCAAAAAATCAACAAAACGTAAGCGTGCGATGCGCAAAGACGGCGTAGTTGCAGATTCAAACCTGCATTTTGTAAAACGCTTATTGGCGATGAAATAAGCCGGATCGTAATTTATCAACTATTAACTTTTAAAAAATTAGAATATGCCACGTTCAGTAAATGCAGTAGCCAGCAGGGCCCGCCGCAAAAGAATATTAAAAGCTGCCAAAGGATTTTATGGTAAGCGTAAAAATGTATATACCGTTGCGAAAAACGTAATGGAAAAAGGGTTAACATACAGCTATGTTGGCCGTAAAAACAAAAAACGTGAATACCGCACATTATGGATTGCACGTATCAATGCAGCCGTAAGAGCTGAAGGAATGACATACAGCCAGTTCATCAATAAACTCGCTGAAAAGAAAATTGACCTGAACAGAAAAGTACTGGCTGATCTCGCAATGAATGAGCCTGCTGCTTTTACCAAACTGGTACAGTCGGTTAAATAAGCAACCATTATACTTTGAGATAGCCGGATACAAATTTCTTGTATCCGGTTTTTTTTAGGCCGGGTTCCTGTGTAAACGTTTATCTTTGGTCTCCCTTAATTATTAACCATTAATTTCTACAAGAAAGATGCGCAACACCGGTGAAGTAGGTATGAACAATACATATAACGACCTCGTTGATCAGACTTTTAATTTCCCACAGGAAGATTTTAAATTATCAGGAGATTATTTACAGTACAACGGACAGGATATTAAAGCGCTTATTGATAAGTACGGCACACCGCTTAAAATAAGTTACCTGCCTAAAATTGGCAAGCAGATCAACAAAGCGAAAGCAATGTTTGCCAATGCATTCAAAAAATACAAGTACACAGGAAAATACAATTACTGTTATTGCACAAAAAGTTCGCATTTTTCATTCATACTCGAAGAAGCATTAAAGAATGACATTCACCTCGAAACCTCTTATGCATACGATATCGATATCATCAAAAAACTATACGATAAAAAGAAAATAACGAAAGAAACTTTTATCGTGTGCAATGGTTACAAACAAAAATCTTACACCAACAGGATTGCCGGATTGATCAACAGCGGTTTTAAAAATGTAATTCCTGTTTTAGACAATACGGATGAATTAAGGGCCTATGTGAAAGCTGTAAAAGTTCCCTTTAACCTGGGAATACGGGTAGCAGCAGATGAAGAACCGAATTTCCCATTTTATACTTCAAGACTGGGCATAAGAGCAAAAGACATTCTTGAGTTTTATGTAGATAAGATCGAAGGAAATGAACATCGTTTCCAGTTAAAGATGTTGCATATATTTTTGAACAAAGGAATTAAAGACGATATCTACTACTGGAGTGAATTGAATAAGGTGATCAACCTGTATTGCCAGTTAAAAAAGATCTGTCCCGAATTGGATTCTATAAACATTGGTGGCGGTTTCCCGATTAAGCATTCGCTGGCATTCGAATACGATTACCAGTTTATGATCAATGAAATTGTTAGGAATATTAAAGCTGCCTGTTCGAGGAATAAAGTGCCTATGCCGAATATCTTTACAGAATTTGGTAGTTATACGGTAGGGGAGAGTATGGCGCATATCTATAGCGTGATCGGAGAAAAACGTCAGAATGATAAAGAGATCTGGTACATGATTGATTCATCTTTCATTACCACTTTACCCGATACCTGGGGCATTGGCGAAAAATTCCTCATGCTTCCCATCAACAAATGGAAAAATGAATACCAGCGAGTAGTGTTAGGTGGAATTACCTGCGATAGTCATGATTACTACGATTCAGAAGAGCATATCAACGAAGTATTCCTTCCTAAAGTAGATGATGGTGAACCGCTGTACATCGGCTTTTTTCATACCGGCGCTTACCAAGACCAGATCAGTGGCTATGGTGGTATCAAACATTGCATGATCCCATCGCCGCAACACGTGATCATTGGTCATGATAAAAATGGTAAACTGGTAGATTGGGTATATGCAAAAGAACAAACAGCGCAAAGTATGTTGAAAATACTTGGATATAAATAAGGCTACTGTGTTGTTTATGTTACTATTCAATAAAAAATTTACCTCGGTGTAAAATCAGGGTTATCATACATTTTCTTATTGAACAAATAATATTTACCGTCTTTGTAATTTTTCCAGTACCGCTTCCCGTTTAAATCGTAATATAAACGCCCGTCCACAGTTTTTCGGGCAATATCATCGTTTACAACAATAACTGCAGGTACAGGTGTTTTCACTTTTTTTACCGGTGTTGAAGTTGTTGGCTCGCCCTTACTGGTTACCGTTACTTTACTGCTGGCATTTGAAGGAACTGTTTTTTTATGACAGCCGGTTCCGGCAAAATAAATAACTGAAAGGAAAGCCACGAAGAAGTTAATGTAGGTTGAGTTTTTCATAATATGGTTTGTTCTCCATAAACAATAATGTTACCAAAATTCATGTGCAACCATAAAAAAGCCTCCCCAGGAGTAGGGAGGCCAGCTTCACAAAAAAGCTTACCAACTGTATGAACTTTTATTCTTTACAGAATATTAATTTCTTTTGCCGATGGTTTTGCCAGTTCTTTTTTAGGCAATTCCAGTTTCAACACACCGTTTTCATACTTTGCATTGATCTTTTCAGCATCAATTTTTTCATCAATGGTAAAACTGCGTTTGAATGATTTGTAACTGAATTCCTTGCGGATGTGTTTTGCATCATTTTCAGTTTTTTCTTCTTTTTTCTCCGTACTGATCGTAAGCAGGTTGTCTTCCAGTTTTACATTAAAATCTGCTTTATCAAACCCTGGTGCAGCCAGTTCCAACTGGTAAGCATTGGGTTGCTCTACAATATTCACCGGGGGAAACTGCAGAACATCTTCTCTCATTGTTTTTCCAAATGCAACCGGGAATTCAGTGAAGAAATCTTTCATCAATCCATCAAAAGATCTTGAAACGGGGTTGTTTACTTTTACAAGTGTCATGGCATGTATCAATTTAAATTTTAAAAATTGTTGTTTGGCAGCTAAGATCAAAATGCAATCCAATGCATTTAATAAAGCCATAATTACAAAAACGTGAAAAATATGCGTCATTGTGGCTGAACTATATAAAATTAGCAGACTTTTTTTCCGTTAAGAGAGAAAATTTACATTGAAAAATATCAATGGATAATATAAATGAAGGTTGTAATTTTGCTTTTTAAACATCAAATAAAAACAACAATATGTATCCAGAAGAAATAGTAATCCCTATGAAGGAAGAACTAACCGAAAATGGTTTCACTGAATTATTAACCGCTTCCGATGTAGAAAAAGTATTGAATGAAAAAGGAACAACACTGGTTATGATCAATTCTGTTTGCGGATGCAGCGCAGGAACTGCCCGTCCGGGAACAATCATGGCCGTACAATCTGCAGGAAAAAAACCCGACAATCTTACTACAAGTTTTGCCGGTTTTGATATTGAAGCTGTGAATAAAGTAAGGGAACATTTGTTGCCCTATCCTCCATCTTCGCCAGCCATTGCATTGTTTAAAGATGGCAAACTGGTACACATGATCGAGCGCCACAATATTGAAGGAAGAAGTGCCCGTATGATTGCTGATAACCTGGTGAGTGCTTTTGAAATGCATTGCAATTAATCTTCACAATACTTAAATCCTCCTGCCGGTTTCACTTGCAGGAGGATTTTTTATTGACCAAAGTATAGAATATATTGCAGTTCTTATTGCATACTTAAACCCAGAAAATGTATCCCAATTTATATTACGTTTTTAAAGACTGGTTTGGTGTAGAGTGGCCGGCGCTTTCCTTTTTAAATACATTTGGATTGTTCGTTGCTATTGCATTCATCGCAGCAGCACTGGCGCTGTCATCTGAATTGAAAAGAAAAGAAAAACAAGGATTACTATTGCCAAGGGAAGAAATGATCATCGTTGGTCAACCGGCAACAGCCATGGAATTACTGCTCAATGCTTTTGCAGGATTTCTTTTCGGATATAAATTGTTTGGATTGTTTTTCAGTAAACCGGCGGGCCTGTCTGCACAGGAATATATCTTTTCATCGGAAGGGAGCATCCCGGGCGGTATCGCATTGGCCATACTACTGGCAGGTTTGAAGTGGTGGGATAAGAACAAACAAAAGTTAAAGGAACCGGAGAAACGTATGGTCAGGATCTGGCCGCACGACAGGGTGGGAGATATCATAATCCTGGGGCTGGTGTTCGGTATCCTGGGCGCAAAATTGTTCGATAATTTTGAAAACTGGGATGATTTTATAGCCCATCCCATAGAACGAATATTTTCACCAACCGGGTTAACTTTTTACGGAGGATTAATAATTGCAGCTATCGCAATATGTTGGTTTGCATATAAAAAAGGAATAAAAATTAAACATTTAGTGGATGCGGCTGCACCTGCGTTGATGATTGCTTATGCCGTAGGACGGATCGGTTGCCAGGTGTCGGGTGATGGCGATTGGGGCATTTATAACAGTGCCTATATAAGCGATGAGCAAGGTAAAATTTCTGTAGCGAAGCCCGGCGAATTTGATCGGCAATTGCAAAAGAATGCCAGTTATTTCCTGGAAGGAAAAGTGGCGGATAGTTCCAATAAAATGTCGTTTGTTACCGACAGAACCTATTCCTCTCTCGAAACTGTACCCCATAAACACCTGCTTGGCCCTTCATTTTTACCAAACTGGTTTTTTGCTTACGCCTATCCGCAGAATGTAAATAAAGATGGTATCCTCATTCCCGGAAATTCGGAAGAACACAACCGGGTGTTGCCCTTGCCGGTTTTCCCTACTCCTTTATACGAAACCATCATTTGTTCATTGATTTTTCTTTTCCTGTGGGGCATTCGTCGCTCAATCGTAACGCCCTGGATGATGTTTGCCATTTACCTGGTGCTGAATGGTTTGGAAAGATTCGCCGTGGAAACCATACGGGTAAATAAATTATACCAAATTGCAGGCTTACAACTTACACAGGCTGAAATTATCGCACTGGGACTTGTTTTGCTTGGATTGCTGTTAGCGGTATTTGCAAAATTCGGAAGTAAAAAATCTGACTAAATAAATACACAGAATGATCATTATTAAAGTGGCCGATCCAGGGCCACTTTTTTGTTGCTACAGGCCAGTTAACCTTAATAGATGCCAGTAATCTAAGCATTTTACCGTCTATTTTATAACAATGTACTATGCTAAACAAAGTACCTATGTTTGTTAAGTAGTAATTACTACGTATAGCCAACATTACTTAAAAGTATAGCCATGAAAAAAATGTTATTAGGGGCAGCATTCGCCTGCCAGTCTGCAATTAGCTTTGCACAAACATCCGGTACTATATCCGGAAAGATCACAGACGGTGGTAACCAGCAAATCATAGATGCCGCAACGGTGTTTTTGCTACAATCGAAAGATTCTTCGCTGGTTAAAACTTCCGTAACAGACAAAGATGGGAATTTCGTTTTTGAGCTGGTTCCGTTCGGAACATATATTGTGGAAGCCAGTTCCATTGGACACAGCAAAGTGTATAGTCAGACAATAAACCTCCAGACCAACAACACTGCTTTTAATACGGGATTATTGAAATTGGCTCCTGCAGGAAAGGAAATGGCTGCAGTTGTGGTTCATTCGAAGAAGCAGTTTATCGAAAGGAAGATCGACAAAACGGTAGTGAACCCCGATGCGCTTATCTCCAATACCGGTACATCGGCAATGGAAGCCCTGGAAAAAGCACCGGGTATTTCTATTGATAAAGATGATAACATCAGTTTAAAAGGAAAGCAGGGAGTGATCATCATGATCGATGGAAAGCCAAGCTACCTGAGTGGTGCAGATCTTGCCAATTTTCTTCGCAACCTTCCGTCATCCAATCTCGAACAGATAGAGATCATGACCAACCCACCGGCAAAATTTGATGCGTCGGGCAATTCAGGTGTGATCAATATCAAAACAAAAAAGAACAAACAGAAGGGATTGAATGGTTCGGCTAACCTGGCCTATGGACAAGGCTTTTATCCTAAAACAAATAACAGCTTCAACCTGAATTACAGGAACGGGAAATTTAACCTGTATAGTACGGTAAGCGCTAATTACAGGAAAAACGACCGGCACCTGGATATCTCACGGATATACCTAAACGAAGATAATTCCGTAAAAGCAATATTCTCCCAGAATACTACCGACAAAAGGGAGAACTACAATTTTAATGCAAAGCTGGGAATGGATTATTACGCCAGTAAGAAAACTACATTCGGTATAGTATTAACCGGTTATACCACACCGAGGGTGCAG
The DNA here is from genome assembly GCA_018268085.1 of Bacteroidota bacterium. Classification (GTDB taxonomy): domain Bacteria; phylum Bacteroidota; class Bacteroidia; order Chitinophagales; family Chitinophagaceae; genus Ferruginibacter. The sequence goes on along the minus strand of JAFDXE010000002.1, from coordinate 62,514 downwards.
AAAGGCAACAGCTTTTCTTATCCACGCAGCAGCGCCGGAATTCTTGATTCTATAGTTACTGCTACAAACTCAGAAGACAGCAAATGGAAAAATGCTGCAATCAACCTGAACTTCATTCATAATTTTGATTCAACCGGCAGGCAAATCACTGCTGATGTTGATTTTCTTCAATACAGTTCAGATAAAGATCAGCAGTTTGATAATGTAATTTATAATGCAGACTTTACACAACGATACAGCGATCGTTTGCTTGGAGAATTGCCTGCAACGCTAAAAATTTACTCAGTTAAAACCGACTATACACAAACAATTGCCAAGAAAATAAAAATGGATGCAGGGCTTAAATTCAGCTATGTTACCACCAATAATACCGCTGATTATTATAATGTGATAGATGATTTAAAAACAATTGACATCCGGAAAACGAATCGTTTTACCTACGATGAAAACATCAACGCAGCCTACCTGAATTTTAGCAGGGAAATAAAAAAATGGGGGTTCCAGTTAGGCGTTCGTGTTGAAAATACTCATTACAAAGGACACCAGTATGGAAATATTTTCCGCCCGGAAATGGATTCTTCATTTACAAAATCATATACCAATGCATTTCCTACTGCCTATGTTAGCTATACTGCAAATGATAAAAACCAGTTTGGATTTTCGTATGGCAGAAGAATTGAAAGACCGGATTATGAAGACCTGAATCCATTCCTGTATTTTCTCGATAAATATACTTACGGGGAAGGCAACCCTTTTTTAAAACCGATGTACAGCAATGTGTTTGAACTTACGCACACCTACAACCAATTCCTCAATACAACTTTGAACTATAACCGCACTAAAGATCTGTTCAGCGAAACATTCAGGCAGAACAATGAACCCGGTGATAGTATTTCAAGCATCTTATCAAAGGGTAATTTTGGAATTGCACACAATATCAGCTTATCAGAAAATGCACAGGTAAAGATTACGAAATGGTGGAACCTTATCCTTTATGCAGAAGTAAACTACCAGGAATTTCATGGTCAGGTAAGTGGTGAATCGGTAGATCTTCACCGGATGATATTTACCGGAAACATAAATAACCAGTTTTCATTTAAAAAAGGATGGGGTGCTGAAATATCAGGTTTTTACAGGTCGCAATCACTGGAAGGCCAGATTCAATTGAATGGGATGAGCCAGATGGATATTGCTATCAAAAAAGATATACTGAAAAACAAAGGATCGTTGAGGGTGGCATTGAGGGATGTATATGGTCCCAGGGTAAATACAGGCAATATTAATTTTCAACAAACAAGGGCCAGTTTCAGTCAGTACAACGACAACAGGGTGATTACTATTGGCTTTAATTACCGCTTTGGTAAGCCGCTTAAATCTATGCAGAAAAGAAAAACAGGTGGTGCAGGAGATGAGCAAAACAGGGTGAAAGGAATTTAAAGAGTTGCGAAGCCTTTTCATTATTACCTTTGGAAAAAAAGATATGCCTTCATTTGATTTGGTAAGCAAAGTTGATTTGCAAACTTTGGATAACGCCGTTAATGTAACCAGTAAAGAAATTACGAACCGTTTCGATTTTAAAGGTTCTCATGTAGTGATAGATCTGAATAAAAAAGATCTGGTACTAAAACTGGAAGCAGACAGTGAAATGAAGATCCAGCAAATTGTTGATGTACTGATCAGCCGGAGCATGAAACAGGGACTGGCGGCTGAAATTTACGATCTCAGTAAAGAAGCTTTCCCAAGTGGCAAGGTTACGAAAAAAGATGTGCCTGTTCGCAATGGCATTAAACAGGAGGATGCCAAGAAAATTGTGAAACTGATCAAAGACAGTGGTTTGAAAGTGCAGGCGGCTATAATGGACGATATCATCCGGATCACCGGTAAGAAAATCGACGATCTGCAGGAAGTTATCCAGTTAAGTAAATCCTGGAGCCTGGGCATTGCTCTTCAATATGTAAATATGAAAAGCTGATGTAAGCTGCGAACAATTCTGATTTCAGGATGTTTATACTAGATACAGTTGAATGTCAATTGCTCAGCAGGCTGATTTGATTAAAATTGTCTGTTTTGGGTTATCAATTTTAAATAATAAACAGTACTTTTGCACTTTAAATAACTATACGGCAAAATCCGTATGCAAAATTAAACTAATATGAAACAAGGCATTCATCCTAACAGTTACAGAAAGGTAATTTTTAAGGATATGAGTAATGGAACAACTTTTTTAAGCCGTTCAACTGCACAAAGTTCTGAAACGATTGTATGGGAAGATGGTCAGGAGTACCCAGTTGTAAAACTGGAGATTTCAAATACGTCGCATCCTTTCTACACCGGTAAAAATGTGTTGGTGGATACAGCAGGACGTATCGATAAATTCAAAAAACGCTACGAGAAAAAAACAAAATAATTTACGGGGCTTGTTTCCTTGTATGAACTGTGTTTTTCATGGCTATACTTTAAGATCCCTTCGGTTTTCCGGGGGGATTTTTTTTGAGCTATAAGTATTGGTTGTACCAGGAAAAAATTAAATTTTATCGCTTCTCAGCGCAAATAATTAACCCGAAATTTCTGCTACGCTTAACCTGGGAAAGATATTTGGCTGCAAACTTATCCTGAAGGAAACAGAAAAGATATGTTGTTTAAGATTAGCATTCACTGCAGCATTTTGCAGTAGGGCTGAGTGTTGAATCTGACGTTTTTTTTCCTTGATTTGCGCTGAATAAAATATTTAGTTCCTTTAGTGGACTAACTGCTATAGTAGCAGAATTTCGCTGAAAGGATAGCTTTTGTTTACAGCGATCTTACATTAGGAGTAGCAATGATGAAGTTCAGTTGCTACACTACAACCATACATCTGCTTTCACTTTCTTTTTACATCCGTTCCACCTGCGTCATCAGCGTTCCTGATAATCCAATTATAATTATATCCTCCATGTTCAATTTGTAAATCGTTATTAGTATTTTTATCGCAGATGAATATATTTTTAGACGATCGAAGATGCAGGGAAAATTTGTATCCCTTTACACAAACAAGGCATGTTGCCGATATACGTGTGGGCATTTTAACCATCAGGGAGAAATGGGAACTGCTCGCTGAAAAAAAAATAATTACATCTGTGGCGGAACTGGAGGGAGGCGAGTTGCCTATTCATGCCGACATCATCCCAACATTGCAAAATTTCCAGTCGGTAATGCGAACTTCAGGTGAAAAAATTTCAATACTGGAAAACAACGAGATAAAGATTTTACACCATCCCTGGCAGATATTTCAATATAACGATTGGGCCATACGCCATGATTTTGCATTGGTTACGGAAGGAAAAATTTCGCAGCCGATAAGTGCAACCAACCGTTGTATCAATGAACAGCAAATCTTTATTGAAGAGGGTGCAGAAGTAGAACATTGTATCATCAATGCAGCTACCGGCCCGGTGTACATTGGTAAAAGTGCCATAGTGATGGAAGGCAGTATGATACGGGGGCCTTTTTCCATAGGCGAGCAGAGTGTGGTAAAAATGGGAACCAAAATTTATGGTGCAGTATCTGTTGGCCCTGGTTGTACGATTGGCGGGGAAATTAAAAACGCTGTTTTCTTTGAATACAGCAATAAAGCACATGATGGTTACCTGGGCGATAGCGTAATTGGTGCATGGTGTAATCTTGGTGCCGGAACCAGCAACAGCAACGTAAAAAATACCGGTGGAGAAGTAAAGTTTATGCTGGGAAAGTATCATTCATCCATTTCAGCCGGTAATAAAGCAGGATTACTGATGGGAGATTACAGCAGGGCAGGGATAAACACTTCCTTTAATACAGGTACAGTTGTAGGCGTTTGCTGTAATATTTTCAGCCAGCAATTTCCACCAAAGTTTATTGAAAATTTTTCGTGGGGTAGTGAACGTTATATCTTTGAAAAAGCTATCAGGGATATAGAAAACTGGAAAAAGATGAAATTGCAATCGCTTTCAGAAAAGGAATACGAAACACTTTATCATTTATATACTTCAAATCAATAAATTTTTATGCGCAAACAAATAGCTGCTGCCAACTGGAAAATGAATTTATCGCTTGCCCAGGCCAACCAATTAACCGATGAAATTGTAGCAACAAGCCATTCGTTGAACGAACATCAACTGGCCATTTTTGCAGTGCCATTCCCATATCTGCTTACAGTAAAAGAAAAATTAAAAGGAAAGCATAATGTTTTCGTGGCCGCTCAAAACTGTGCTTCTACTAAAAATGGCGCCTATACAGGTGAAGTAAGTGCAGAAATGCTCGACGGAATGGATATTCGTTATGTGATCATCGGCCACAGTGAACGCCGTGAATATTATGGAGAAACAAATAAAATACTGGCAGAAAAAATTAACCGTGCTTTTGAGTCGAATATAAACACTATTTTTTGTTGCGGCGAACCATTAGCTGTAAGAGAAGCGGCTATACAAAACAGTTATGTTGAAACACAGATTAAAGAAAGCCTGTTTCATTTATCCGCAGCACAAATGACAAATTTTATTATTGCCTATGAACCCATCTGGGCAATCGGTACGGGCAAAACCGCCAGCAGCGACCAGGCGCAGGAAATGCACGCACATATTCGCAGCGTAATAGCAGCACAGTACGGTAGTGATATCGCAAACTCCGTTTCAGTGTTGTATGGCGGGAGTGTTAAAGGTGCCAATGCAAAAGATATTTTTTCAAAACAGGATGTAGACGGCGGGTTGGTTGGAGGGGCAAGCCTTGTTGCTGCAGAATTCGCAATTATTATCAATAGCCTTAAATAGGTTTCACATAAGTACATGGTTCAACTCGCTACCATTCTCAGGCATAATGTGATTGGCAAACTGCTGAACTATGTAATTGTTTTTATCATCAATATCCTGCTCGTAAGAATGTTGGGCGCATCTTTGAGCGGTAATTATTTTAATGAGCTCTACCTGCTCAATATCATCGTATTTATTTTTAGCGCCGGCCTCGATTATTCAGCTATAGCACTTATTTCAAGAACCCCGGAAGTACTTCCTGTAATTCGTATTGCATTGTTACGTGTTGTGCTGGTATTTTCAGTGCTTATTTCAATATATGCGTTTTATGTGTTACCCGTCTCTAATAGTTATTTTAAACAACCGGGCATTGCTATTGTATTGTTCAGCATTGGTAATTTACTACTGATATTTTACCAGGGGATATTATCGTCATTGAAAAAATTTAACCAGCAGAATGTTATCCTTGTATTTACGAACCTGGTTTTTCTTGGATATCTTTTTTATCAGTATAACAGGAGATCGCATATTACTCCCGGAAATATTGAAATGGTATATGCTGCTACTTTTATAGTACAAGGCATACTTATTTTTCTCCTGAGCAGTACGCCGGGAAAACGTACTGATGTAACGGTTAACTGGGCTTCTTTTATAAGGCCCGGTATTGTTATCATGATCTCTTCACTTGTATATTTTCTTTTCTTACGGATAGACAATTTTTTTGTGCAGAAATATGCTGATGGTATTACACTCAGTAACTACGTTCAATGCGGAAAAATAGGGCAGTACTTCCTGTACTTTTCATCTATCATCAGTTCTACTTTGTTGCCGTTTATTGCATCCGAATCTATCGGTAATTCTTATGAAGAATGGAAAAAAATAAACAGGCCTTACCTTTTGTTATTGTTTGTAGCGGCTATCGCCATGGCTGTTTCCGGAAAATTTATGTTCCCTTTACTTTTCGGTGAAGCTTTCAGTAAAATGTATCCGCTGATGTTGATTTTACTGCCGGGATTCATTTGCCTGGGCATGCTTACTTTAATAAATGCGGTGTATATCGGCAAAGGAAATACCGGTAAAATTCTCAGGGGCGACCTTGCGGGACTAATGATTGTATTTTCCTGTGATGCAATATTTGTTCCTTTATATGGCGTGTATGCGGCTGCCATCATCAGTTCTGTTGCTTATTGTATGGTATTCCTGTATTTATTCGCTGGGTTTAAAAAGCAATTCATGTAACATTCACCTGGTACAGCAAATGAAACATACTTTTTTATATAAACTCTATACAACATCCCGGTACTGGTTTGTAACTATCCTTTTATTCATTGCTGTTTACCTGCTATTCTTTACAAAAAAAATGGATGCCGCATTGTTCCCCTACAACAACATGTTTGCCATCGACTTTACCGGCAATTATTCGGCAAAGGCCTATTTGCTGAAAATTGACGGGACGCCTGTGGTAACCACATCATACCTGTACTGGAAGAAAGATTTCCTGGAAGAAACCCTTGCCAATTATGCCCGGTATAAGAAAGATAACGATAACGTGTACATGAGTTATTACCTGGAAAATACCTTCCATGATGGTAAACTAAGGCAACTATTAACGGAAAAACTTACGCCGGAAAAAGCTGCAATGGCATCCTGGTTAAAATGGTATGCCGGTTTTACAGGAGCTACTTTTCACTCTAAATCAATATTAGAAGTGTATGAGTATTCCCTGGAGTGTTCGTCAAACCAAATGATCATCAAAGATTCCTCTGTTGTATTTAAAACGAGCGCATGGTAAATCAATGCTGAAAAAAAATTACGATAGCGTGTTCCTGGCTCAATTGAGATTCATTTTCTGCATTGTGCTGCTGGAATATCTTTTATTTATTTTTTCCGGAGTGAGTTTTTCTTTTTTGCAGGGAGATACCTTCTTTAGTTTTGGTGTTGATCCGGCTTCCTGGTTCATTTTCCTAACCGGTTTGCCTCAATATATTATTACCCATCATTGGCTGGCGGTTTTAATAGACACCCTCACTATATTTTTTTTACTCCTTTTTGTAAGAGATCCATTGAATAATAAGATTGCGCTTATATTGCTCATATTATTATTCTTCTTTTACATCAGCCTCATGGCGTATCTCACTCATCGTAATTTCCAGACAGGAATCTTCCTCGTTTTTGTTCCTTTTATTTTCGGAAAAAGCAGGAACAGGTTATTTGCTTTTGAGGCTGTGCGATACTATATGCTTCTATTTTACATTTCTGCCGCTGTTTTGAAGATAAGCAGTAAAGCCTGGTTACATCCCGAACACTTTAGCCACATGATCAGCCAGCAATTCGCCACTTATTTTGTGGAAGGGAATACAGGAACCAGAACGTCTGTTAATATTTTCATGGCCGGTCATCCGGGGTTTACCTATGTTCTTTATATCGCTTCCATTGTAATTGAAGGAATAGCCCTAATTGGTTTTTTCACAAAGCGATTTGATTCCTGGCTGGCCATCGCTTTCCTGGGTTTTCATTTTCTGAACTGGGTAATAATGGATATTGCACCATTGGGGCAAATTGGTTTTATCTGCCTTTTATTTATAAGCCGCCGCTTTATTCATGAAATGAGTGAATCACCCGAAAACGGCCGGATAAAATAACTTTTATATTCACATTTCCAAACTACTGTTCCCTTATTTTTTCATTGATGCTGAAAAATCTGGAAATGAAGCGCTTTATAAAAAAATATTATCAGAAAAACATAAAAAACTATTTAAATTTTACAATTTTTTTTTATGTTTGTAGCTAATATGTCGTAATACACGTACAGCTTACCCCCTAAGTATCCTGTTATAAATCATCTTTCCAATACCGCAATACACTTGTAATACCCAACAAGATCATTAATCCATTGTTTCTGCTGTTAAATCTATGCACAGATCAATAGATAATACTATATATATTAACGAAGAGAAAATTGTCAGACATGCTTAATCTTTTTTCCAGAATTACACTTGTTATTTCTGTTCTTTTTTTACTTGCCGGCGAAGCCAGGGCGAATGATTCTGATGTGGTTAACTGTAACCATGTGTGGACAGTGGCCATCCTGGGCTCATCAACAGCTTATGGTACGGGCGCTTCGGTGCTAGATAGTTCATGGGCAGCAAAGTTTACAGCATACCTGCAACGAAAAAATGTAAATAATGTAGTGTACAATCTTGGTATTCCGGGATTTACTACTTACCAGAATTTATGTCCCACTGGTTTTGTTCCTCCTGCTAACCGGCCCAGCCCTAATAGTGGCTTTAATATTACGGCAGCTTTAAATCTTCATCCTGATGCGATCATTATCAATATGCCATCTAATGATGCAGCCAACGATTATTCACTTGCGGAACAACAGGCCAATTTTGAAAGAGCAATGCACCTGGCAGATTCTGCCAACGTTCCGGTTTGGGTTACTACTACGCAGCCGAGAAATAATATGACATCAACCCAGATTAATAACCTTACCCTGATGCGTGACTGGATTTTAGGACGTTTCGGAGATAAGGCGGTTGATTTCTGGACAACCATTGCTAATGCAGACGGATCGATCAATACATTTTATGATTTTGATTATGTACACGTAAATAATTTTGGTCACGACCTGTTTTATAAGAGAATAAAGGCGGAAACCATCCTGGATTCATTATGCGCCAGGAATGTACAAACCCTTGTTGCAAGAGCAGGAAATGACATCACCGTTACTTTACCAACCAACAGCACTTCATTAAATGGAAGTGCCTCATTTAGTTCGCTGGGGGGAATTATTACCGGTTATAGCTGGACTGTAATTTCAAACCCTGTTGGATTTGCCCCTACAATTGTTTCACCAACATCGGTAACCACAGCCGTTAACGGATTGGTAGAAGGAAGATATTCTTTCAAACTAACGGTAACGGATAATGCATCAAATGTAAAATCAGATACCGTGGATGTGGTAGTAGCGTCCAGGATTTTAATAGATTTCGGACCGGATGTAACCACTTCACCAGATGCATTTGGTCATTACTGGAATACCATCTCCGATGCAACAGCCGGCGTAAAACTCAGCAATGCCCTTACAGTTGGCAATACTGCAACTGCAATCGGGTTAACCGTTATTAACAGGATCGACGGAACATTTAATATTTCAGGCCCTGGTACCAATAATGGAAATACCACCGGTGTAATTGGAGATTATCCGGCATCAGCCACAGAAGATTTTGCTTTCGCACACCCAACAGCAACCAATGGCCAGTGGAGAATTACGGGTTTGGAAAGTACAAAACAGTACACGATTAAATTCTGGGGAACAAGATCTGTTGCCGACGACAGAATCATCCAGATCAAACGTGCCGATCAATCTACCTGGCAGGAATACAACACTACAAACAATATCAATTTTAATACTTCCGCTACCTTCACATTTACCGGTAAAACACAAATGACCTTCGATATTCGTGTAAAAGCGGGTAGTGCTTTCGGTTATATTAGTTTAATTGACATTACACGTACTTCTCCTGCAGTTGCAGTCAATGTTCCTCCAACAGCTTTGGCGAGTGATGTTACGGTTTCTATTCCTGCAACAAGTGGAGTACTGGATGGAAGTTTATCAAGCGATGATGATGGTTCTATCGTTAGTTATGCCTGGACCCAGACTTCTGGTCCTTCAACCGCACAAATCGTTACGCCCAATGCAGCTATCACCAACGTAAATAACCTCGTTGAAGGTACATATACATTCCACCTGGTTGTTACAGATGATAGTAGTGCTGTAGCCGCAACGGATATGACATTAACTGTAAACACAAGGGTATTATTCGATATCGGTCCAACCTCCACAACAGGCCCCGATGCAGGCGGAAAATACTGGAATAATATTGCAGACGGACTTCCGGGTGTTAAAGTAAATAACGCTATCGTTACCGGAAACATTCCTACCACAATAGGCTTAAGTATCATTAACAGGATAGACGGAACATTTAATATTGCAGGGCCGGGAACAAATACCGGAAACAGTGTTGGCGACCTGGGGGATTATCCTTCTACCGCCACTGCAGACTATGCATTTGCACACCCTACAGCAACAAATGGCCAGTGGAAATTAACCGGGCTGGATTCATTAAAACAATACACCGTAAAATTCTGGGGCTCAAGAACCGGTATTGGTGATCAGCGTTACCTGCAGATCAAACGTGCCGATGAAACTACTTACCAGCAATATGATGCGGCCAATAATACAGATTATAATAATGCCGCTGTATTTGTTTTCTCCGGTAAGACAGAAATGACGTTTGATATCAAAGTAAGAGATGGAGATGCATTCGGATATATTTCAATCATCGATATAAAAATTATCACTGCTCCTGTTATCTGTACACCATCACTGGCAATTACAGCCAGCCCATCAGGCGCTGTTTGTTCAGGATCATCGGTAACCTTTACAGCAACACCTACAAGAGGCGGCACTGCTCCAACGTATCAATGGAAGAAAAACGGCGTGAACATCAGTGGCGCTACAGGTTCTACCTACACAACCACTTTATTATTGAATAATGATGTGATCAGTTGTGCGATGGTGGCCAATACAGATTGTGCCCAGGGAACAACAGCAACATCAAATACAATTACAGCTAACATTTTACCAATTGTTGGCAAAGCCGGAACAATCAGCGGACCTACAGATGTTTGTCCGTTCATAGGCAGTACCAACAATGCCGTTTATTCCATTGCTCCATTGGCAAATGCCACTACGTATAACTGGGTTGTACCTGCAGGAGCTACCATCGTGAGCGGGCAGGGAACTACCAGTATCACGGTAAGTTTCAACAGCAATTTCGCAACTACTGATACAATTAAAGTTTCTGGTGGAATTTGCACCAACAGTGCTCCATCCAAACTTGTGATCACAAAAGTAATTCCGGCGATACCGGGTGCAATATCCGGTCCAACGGATGTTTGTCCGCTAATTGACCAGGCTCCAACTGCTGTGTATTCTATTGCAGCCGTTGCTAACGCTACCGGGTACACGTGGACAGTACCCATCGGTGCAAACATTATCAGCGGGCAGGGAACAACAAGCATCCTGGTTGGTTATACCAATTCATTTATCTCCGGTGCAATTAAAGTTACAGCAGACGCAAATTGCGGAAGCAGGGCACCAAGATCGTTAACCGTATCTAAAGTAGTACCTGCGGCGCCTGCAAGCATCACCGGACCTAACAACGCCTGCCAGTATTTGGGAACAGCAACGCAGGTAGTATATTCAATTAATGCAGTAGCCAATGCAACATCATATTCATGGACAATACCAACAGGTATGACATTGGTTAGCGGACAGGGAACAACAAGTATTACAGTAACATTCGGATTGAATTTCACCACTGCATCATTAAAAGTGAAATCTGTTTCAAATTGTTCAGTTAGTGGAGATCGTTCACTAAGCATTACAACAACAACAAGTTCTACGCCGGGAGCCATTACAGGACCAACTAATGCCTGTGCTTTCATCGGAAGTACCGATGTTGCTACCTATACGATCAGGAAGGTTTCAAATGCGAGTGCATATATCTGGACAGTTCCAGCAGGTGCTACCATTACTGCTCATCCGGGTGGGGCTGGTATCAATGATACCATTATTACTGTTGCATACGATAATAATTTCGTATCTGCTACCAGCATACAGGTACAATCCGGCGGATGCGTACCTAGCGCAGCGAGATCATTAAGTGTACTCAGAACAGGAGTACCGTCAACACCGGGAACGATCACCGGAGCTACAAATCCATGTGAATTCCTGGGAACATCTAATCCTGTAACGTATAAAATTGCAAAAGTTGCCAATGCGAATGCATATACATGGACAACGCCTGCAGGTACAACCGTTACACATCCTGCCGGTACGGGAGCAAATGATACAATCATTAATGTAGTGTATCCAAACGGCTTTGTAAGTGGATCGATAGCTGTTCTGGCTTCGAATGGTTGTGGTAATAACGGTGTCGCTAAAACGCTGAGTATTAAAACCCTGGTTCCATCCACAACACCAACAATTACCGGCCCAACTGATCCATGCGTTTGGATCGGAACATCAGGAGCAATATACACGATCAAAAAAATAACAAATGCAACCAGTTATACCTGGACAGTGCCTTCGGTTGGAGCTACAGTTACACATCCTAATGGCCCGGGAATAAATGATACAATTATCATTGTAGACTTTACACCTGCATTCACAACAGGAACCATCACTGCCAGAGCAGATGCGAATTGCGGCAGCAGTTCTACCCGGACATTGACACTCACCAGGAAATTACCATCAACACCAGGTGCAATTACGGCAGCAGTGTTGAGCGCTTGTCCGAACCGAATCTATACGTACACGATTGCAGCAATGCCAACAAATGCTACTTCTGTAACATGGTCGGTACCTGCAGGCGGAACCATTATCGACGGCCAGGGAACATTGAGCATCACAGTAAGTTACACACAGGCAGCTATTACCGGATCTGTAAGCGCCATTGGAAATAACAACTGCGGCAATGGTTCTACAGCAAGAAACTTAACCATCAATCTTCCTGCTTGCGTACTGGGTAAAACAACTGACTTTGCAGGCAGAGGAAATACAGAAAATGCAACCAGCGTAACGCCAACTGAAACAGCAGCAGATGCATTAGACGTAAAAGTTTTACCTAATCCATCCTACAGTGATTTTAAAGTGATCGTGTTGAGTAATGATAAAACAACACCGGTTACATTAAGACTGGCAGATATCAGCAGCAAAATGATCGAGGTTAGAAAAGGAATTGTGCCCGGACAAACGATCTCTGTTGGTTCATCGTACATGAAAGGCATTTATGTAGCAGAACTGATCCAGGGAGATAAACGAAAAGTGATCAAACTTATTAAACTATAGAAAAATCGACCGTAAAACAGGAAGCCGCTCTTTTTAATGGGCGGCTTTTTTAATGTGACCAGAATGGTTAAGCACAAATGTTGAAATACATTTAATACTGTACTTTTTTTAATCTTTCTCCTCAAATATTACTTTCGCATTTTTTTGTTCAGATGAGGAGATGAATACTTCATACCTTTTGGTTTTAGTTGTAACGATCATCAATGAAGTATTGGGCGGAATGGATCCCAGGTTGTCTGCAACCATTATCAATTCATGATGAGGTTGTTTTTTATCAACTTTAATATGAAAGCGGATAGGCTTTGCTGAAAGCGCCTGGTGTGAAACAATAAGTTCATTATTGTGATAAATGGAAATGGTGTCGCCATCTATTTCACCGTTATCATATAACTCAACCAAAATCTCTTCTTCCGCAGTTTTTATTTTTTGTACAAGATAATTTTCTCTCGTTGATAATGGAACCGGTATATTGAGTACAACAGGTTTGATGGTTTTTATTTGAGGGCTGCCAGTTGAAGTTGGTTTTACTGTCTCAACAGGTTTCACTTCTTTTTGAGTTGATTTGGTGAGCGTTTCCGTTTTTTGAACAATCGGTTCAATTGTTTTTGGCACTTCTTTTTTTACTGGTGTATTCACAACAGGTTTTTCAACCACAGGTGGCGGCGGCGGATAACATTCCCGGAATGTTATGTCATCAACGGCAAAATCATTTCCACAACCGCCATTGGTGGTATTGGTCATAACGAGTTTAATGATCATGGGCTCATCCGGAGTTCGGAACATGCCGTAATATTTTTTCCAGGAAGGATGATCGCTTTGTTGTAAAGTTCCGGTAGTGAAGTCGGCGAGCAAACCACCGGTAGCCGTTCTGATTACAATGCGGATATTAGGTGGAAGAGGGGAGCAACCGCTGTTGAGTTTACATACGTTGATCATCCATGCACCAAACTCGTAATTAGTAGCGGGTTTAAATCCTTCAAAGCTCATCATAAAAAAATCGCTTGCACGTTCCGATGCATTTACCAGCATCATTTTGCCGGCTACATCTCCGGGCGTATGATCTTCCTTCATTGTAATCCAGTCGCCCCTAAAACACTCACTCGTTTGCGGTACGAATGAAAAATAACCATCATCGGGGCAAGTTGAATTGGACTGCCTGTAATTCCTAAGCGCATTCAGATTAATTCGGGCATTGTTTTGCTCATTGCCGAAATTGATAGAGAATATCGTGTCTTTAAAAATGCAATCAGATTGAGCATTGCTCTGTAATACCGTAAAGGCACCTGCAACAACGCAGGCGATCCAACGCAGGTAACCGAATGTATGCATTGAAAATGATTTTAAAATGGCTAAAACTTTAAAAGAAGTTCAGCAATTCTTAAAACATCTCCCGGATAAATATTGTAAACAGTTGCATGTGTTGATGTACGGTAAATTTCAGCTACCATTCGCTAATACTACCTGGATCAATTAATAGCTATTATAAAAATCCGCTGCGGTCTTTAATTTCAACTTCCCTTATTTCGATGGAATCAACGCCTGCATTATTTATGCCTTCTGCGTAGCGTTCAATTACATCCATGCCATTGTTTATTTCTGAACAGAGATTTTCCCAGCCGTTTTTTATTCCGGAGCCGATGGAAGCTAACTTTTTTCTCGTTTTACTTCCTTTACCAGGCGCATATAAAATTCCAAGTATAACACCTGCGGTGAAACTGATGAGTATTTTCCTGGTGGTAGTCAATATATATATTATTTAGTGATCGATGCAATCGTAAGGATACATAATTGTGCCAGTTATGAAGGAAAATGCGTGCCACTAATATTGAAATAATGATTTACTTTTTTAAATAGGCAGTTAATTATTTCAGCAGTAAACATGCTGCGATTTTTACCTGTTTGTTGAATTAAATCCACAAGTTTTCCGGCAGCTATTTTCAATAATTCTGTTGTAGTATATCAATTACAAAAATGGTAAAAGCAGGTAATTTTTCTACGTAGAGCATCTGTTTTTCATTGGAGAAATGCGTGGCTGATAAGCGCTAAAATTGTTTTTTCCCGATACCGCAATATTGATTTTTATGTGGCGTTGTTTGTTAGACTCACAGGATCTATCATACCCTTTTTGCTAACCTTCTTAATCATGAAATATTGCATGCACTGTGCTGCAACTATTTTTTGTGTTTAAGAAACCAACCTGATCCTATGAAGAAAATTTACCTTCCTATTCAATGGGCAATTGTATTCAGCCTGTTACACTTTCATGCAAAATCTCAATGCGCTTCACTAACGGCAACCTGTACCGGTTATGAATCAAGGTGTGCGGCTACCGGTGCTATAAAAGTACTCGCATCGGGCGGTTCGGGTAGTTATAAGTACAAAACTGCCGGGCCGGTGAATACCAATTTCACCACAAGTGATTCTATAACCGGGCTTTCCGCCGGCGTTTACACTGTAACTGTAAATGATGTGGTAACCAATTGCACCATTACCATTCCCAATGTAACCGTTGCCGGTTCATACCAGGATCCCAGGTTCACACTTACCAAAATTGATGTTAGTTGCGACAATGCAAGTAATGGTAGTGTTATTGTAGACAGTCATTCATTTGGCCGCCCTCCGTTTTTGTACACAATTGTGGCACCATCACCGATGCAGGTAGGAACAAGTAACAGCAGTGGAACTTTTAATGGGTTAATGGCAGGCGATTATTCGGTACGCATGACCGATTCCTGCGGTGGCATTCAAACCAGGCAAATAACGGTGTTGAATTATACCTGGTGGATCGATAGTTATCCGTTTACAAGAACAGCCTGCGATGAAGCCACCGGTTTTATTAAGGTAATTGACAGCCGTGGCAACATCAGTACCATTGGCGGCATCCCGGGATTTATGTATGGAATTGTAAGAGCCGCCGGTGATACAATCTGGTCAACCAGTCCGAACTTCAGCTTTTCATTACTCGGTCATTCAACATTCCAGGTTGTTGCAAAAGACAATTGCGGAATTATAAAAAAGGGAACAACAAGTGTTTCGCTGGCACCAACAGCAGCGGCATCTGTGCATACCTCCAACTATTTATGCAATTCTTTTTCAGCTTCTCTTGCTGTTGGAACCAACTTCCTTACACCTGATTTTTGTTTATATGATGCATCCAATGCATTAATAAGTTGTAATACTTCGGGCGTATTCACCGGTTTAGCTTACGGTAGTTACTGTATAACCGCTCATGATGCCTGTACAGATACAACGATAACCCGCTGTTTCTCTATGAATGCTCCGCCAATTTCCATTGGAGCAATTGTTGCAATCAGCAATAAAGTATGCGAAAGTTTCTCAGCTTCCATAACGGGGCAGGTTGGATTAACCAATCCGCAATATTGCCTGTATGATTCGGCCGGTAATTTAATTACCTGCAATACTTCAGGCGTGTTTCATGGTCTTACCTACCAACCTTATTGTATAACTGTAGAGGATGGCTGCCGCGACACCACGATCACCAGGTGTTTTAGTGCGTTGCCACCAACCCCTGTAATTCCACCGGTAATTAACCCGGGATATGTAACCTGTACCAATTTTGGAATTAATGTAGGAGGCGATAGTTTAACTGCTCCATTGTATTGTTTGTACGATAGTTCGGGCTTACTGATTACCTGCAATAATTCCGGTGTATTCGATAGTATTCCATTAGGTAATTATTGCGTCACCATTCATGATTCCTGTTATGATACGCTGATTACCCGATGTGTAAGTGTGTTGTCGCCAACGATAAATAACGATATGGTTACAACCATTTCACATAAAACCTGCTCCGACTTCACGGTAACGGTTAGCAGCAATAATCTCGGCGCAGTATTATATTGTTTATACGATGAAAATGATGTACAGGTAAGTTGTGATTCAAGCGGTGCTTTTACACACGTGCCTTATGGTAACTATTGCATCAAAGCGGCAGTTGCGTGCCCGGATACCATACTCATTACCTGCTTCCATGCAGAACCTCCATTGCCATCTGTAGATGCTACTGTACAGGTATCCAATAAAAACTGTACTGGCTTCACCGCATCCATCAATGGTCAGCAAAATTTAACCAATCCATTGTACTGTCTGTTCGATGACAACAACGTACAGGTTTCATGCGGTACCAGTGGCGTATTTTCCAATATCCCTTATGGTAATTATTGTATAAAGATTACCGACGACTGTTATGATACAACAATCACCCGTTGCTTTTCACAAGCGCCGGTTAAAGTAAATCTATCGGTAAATTCCGGAAAATCCTGTTCATATGGCTGGGCACAGTTTAACCTGAATATGGGAGGGAACAATGGTTTGCTGCCGGTAAACATTGCAATCTATAATCCGGATGGTTCATTGTTGTCTTCAACCAATTACAATTCAAATGCAGTCTTCATCGACAGTATTCCCGGAATTAATTCTGCATTACGTTATAAAATTGTTGCTACAGATAATTGCGGTAATAAGGATTCTGTTACTGTAGCCGGTACTGCCAGTTATTTTACCCATTCGCCTGTAGTTACGCCCAAATGCCCTGGTGCGATTTGGGCTAATGGTTCCGGTGATATTAAAGCTACCGTTGCTACGAATATGGGTTCACTATCGGTAAAGATCATCAAGAAGAATGGTGTGAGTTTGTCACCTTCCTTGTCGGCAAATACAGTTGTTGCCGGTGTATATTCTTTTATAGATCTCGGCCCCGGCTCCTACATTTTACGGTACAGCGAAAATTTCTGTAACAGGAACCTGTACGACACAGTGGTAATATCTACCTACCAGTTCCCGAACCTTGACCGTTCATCCGCTTATCAATGCGATGTAAACGGGTTTAGCATTAGCGCTGTTGCTACAAATGGAGTAGGACCTTTCACTTATGAAATCATAGGTAGCCAGCCAACCACACCTGATATTACTACAGCCCCGCAATCGAGCCCGATCTTTACCATCAACAATGGCTCTACCTATTCACTGGTACGCTTAAGGGCTCTGGATGCCTGCGGAAATGCAACATTGGGAGATGCCAGTATATTACCACTTGCATTAAATGGAGCCGTAAGTTCTTTAAACTGCTTATCGCAACCTACAACACTTACCGTTGATTCATTGTTTAACTCGAGTTATGCATGGTACAGGAAACTGGAAGAGAGTAGTACCGACAGTACGTTGATCGGAACCGGCACCAGTTATTTCATTCCGAATGTTTCGCCGGCAGATACCGGGATTTATGTTTGTTATGTATCGGTTAATTCGGGTTGCATCAACAGAACATTTACATTCCATGTTAATGGTCAGTGCTGGATTGTACTGCCTGTTATATTATCCGACTTTAAAGGACAGGTCGTTCAGGATAAAAACCTGCTTACCTGGAAAACAGCTTCGGAAGAAAATTTACAACAGTTTATCGTTGAGCGGAAAAATGCATCCGGAACATTTACGGAAATAGGAACCATTCCTGCAACTGGAAATTCAGCTCAGCAGTATCGTTTTACAGACAGTTACCCGTTGAAGGGGAAAAATAGTTACCGTTTGAAACTACTAACAAAAGATCAATCCTACAGCTACAGCAATACCATTGTACTCAATAACAGTAATGCGGAAACGATGTTTACGGTTTATCCAAACCCGGTTGTATCAAAATTCTCCATTGATTTCGGGCCGGTTAAACATAGTTATTCAATTAGTTTGGTAACAACCAGCAGCAGGTTAATTTTTGAAACGACCGTAACCAGCGATGGTAAAAATAAAATTGACATCCAGCGGCCTGCTTCAGTTGGTAAAGGGATTTACATTTTGAGAGTGTACGATTTGGAAACCAAAGAAATGTTTACTGAAAAGTTGGTGTTTTTATAATTTAGGAAAAGCGGCTGCCTGTACAGGTAGCTGCTTATTTTTTATTAAATGATTTGGCAAGTAAAACAATTTGCCCTAAATGATAAATGTCATGATGAATGATTCCGTGTATGTGTTCATAATACGAAAGCTGGTTGCCCGGATATATCTTTTTGAAATCAGCTTCATTAAATTGTTGCAGCAGCTCTATCCATTTTTGTTGCGTTACTTCAAGCTTTTTGAGCGTTTTCTTCCAGGCAACGGCTGATGTATTTTTAACGGGAAGAAAATAGTTGTGCGCAGGGGATTTAATAATTTTTCCCTGCATGCGCTGTAAAACATTTTCACGCCAGGCAATGAGGTGATTCACTATTTCCCAGATGGAATGCCAGTTGTCAGTAATCTTTGCTGCCGCATTACCTGCAGTTATGGTTGAAAGAGTGGATACAATGTCCACATCAATCCAGGGAGAACCGTTGTAAACACTTTGATATAATTGTATGATGCGTTTATTCTCTTTCATTACTGTTTAACTAAAGCGCAATAGATACGGTAGCTCTTTTGTTGATGCTGTTATTCCATAGCGGCCCCTGGTTTAAAAGCCGGATCGCTTCTTTATCATACTCCGGGGAAACAGATTTTACCACTTTGATCTTATACGGCTTTCCTTCTTTGTTGGTAAAGAACGACAACACCACTGTGTCTTTCTTGTTTATGTTAAGCACATTGTTACTTCTATTGTTATTTAAATTGTTATTACTTGCAACGTAATCCTCAAAGTCTGGCCAGCCACTCGACGGAGCCAGCAATGAATCCGGTTTTTGTACAGGCTTTGCAGCTTTCTGTCTCATCTTTTCCAGTTTATTCCCTGCTATTACTACTTCCTGGAGTGCTTTGCTATCCGGTGAAAGTACAATGATATCATCTCCGTTCACGGATAACGTTTTGTTTAGCGAACTGTATCCAACTGCGTCCACCCTTGCCAGTAAGTTAGTATCGTTTGTACTGATCACAAATTTGCCCTCTTCATTTGTTACGAAGCCCTGCTTTCTTTTGGTATCTATTACATTGGCAAAAGCAATGGGTTGCCCTTTTTCATCGAGCACTTTACCACGAAATACATTGGCTTTTGTTACCAGTTCCTTGTCTTTTGTTATATCAGTTATCCCATCAATATCCCGTTTCCCTTTTTCTTCATCCAGCTTTTTTGCGATCTGCGGAATTGAATCGCTGTCATACATCGGCCTCCGGGTATTCTCATTGCTTACCTGTTCTTTATACATACCACTCGCAGGAGCAGATGCTGTTAACATTTGATCTGCGCTGGAATCAATGGTAAAACTATAAGTTGGTGCAGTTACATTTGATTTGTTTGAATCCAGCACAAGTTTTTGTTGCTCATTGCGGGGGAGGGTTGCTGTGGATCCATTTGCTGTTATAGCCGGTGATTCCGTTTTACCACCTGGTTCAGTTTGTTTCGGCAATTCATTTTTTGCTACAGGAGATAATTTATTAGTTGTTACAGCAGTGAAATACCAAACGCCTGCAATGAATGCAACTACCGCAGCAGCTTTGGCCCAGGTTGAAAAAAGAAAGAAAGTTTTTTTGCTAGCTTTCCCGGCGATTTGTTGTTTTAGTGCGGCCACGTCTTCACTGGCCGTAGTGGTATAAGCATATCCTTCCAATGCATCTGATAAAAAAGGATCTTCATGCGCTGCTTTTTCCAGAGCATGCATTTCCTTTTCCGTCATCTGTCCGGCATAATACCGTTCAAAATCCGAAGCGCTGTACTGACTATGTTTATCCTGTTCAGGCATGTTTAATAATTTTCAACCGATTTTTTTTCCATACAAATTTTCAGGTTCCTTCTCCCGTTTTGGATAAAGCTTCTTATTTTATTAATATCTGTACCTGTAGTTTCCGCAATTGTTTTATAACTATTCTCTTTCAGGTAAAACATTTCGATTGCCATTTTTTGTTCTTCCGGCAATTGCTGCATACAATCATTCATGGTTTCAAACTGTTCTTCTTTGATCACTACTTCGGTAAGATGTATATTCTCTTCCAAATACATAAAATCATACACTACAGCACGTGGTTTATTTTTTTCACTTCTCAGCTTCATCAGGCAATGATTCCTTGCCAGTTGATACAACCAGGCTTTAAAATGTTCTATTTCATATTTTCTTACTTTAACAACCAGTTCTTCAAAAATATTGATCACTGCATCTTTTGCATCATCGGAATTTTCAAAGTATTTAAGGCATACACCATACACAAGGTCCATGTAGCGCTGGTAAAGATTGGAGAGCACTTCCATGTCGCCGTCGCGTTTATAGGCAGCTACCAGTTCGGCATCAGCAATTCCGGTTGTTATGTTTTTAATGAACGTCAACAGGCTAAGTTATTCAAATATTTTTTTACGGATGCTTATGCAATTGTCAAATTACCTGCATCTGTAATAAAAAAAATATATGAAAAAGCTATTACTATTTGCAATGGTATTTACAAGTATTGCTTTCTCTATCGGGTATCAGGCATCCTTCACGGTAAAAGGTGTGTTAAAAGATAAACAAGGCAATCCCATCGCATTTGCTACGGTGCAGGAAAAGGGAACGAAAAACGGGAGTACCACGAATGAAAACGGAAATTTTTCGCTCACAGTTTCAAATCCTAATGCGGTATTGGTATTCAGGGCTGTTGGGTATTCGGATAAAGAAATAAAAATAAAAAAACAGTCATTCTTAAATGTGGTGATGGAACAAAACAGTATGGCGTTGCAGGAAGTTGTGGTAACCGGCCTTTCCATCAAAAGAGACCAGGCTGTAAGTTATGTAGCTCCATCATTGGGTACAATGTCAACCGGGAGTTACCAACTTTCTAATAGCAATGGTTACTCACCTGACGGAGCCAATACAGAGGACTACAGCAATATTGCTGAAAATGAATTTCACCGGGTTACGGATGAACCCTTATCAACTTTTTCTATTGATGTGGATGCGGCATCGTATAGTAATGTGCGTCGCTTTCTGAATGCCAGTCAAATGCCTCCCGAAGGTGCTGTTCGGGTGGAGGAGATGATCAATTATTTCACCTACAACTATCCTGAGCCTGCAGGTGATCAGCCATTTTCCATAAATACGGAATTGCGGAATTGCCCATGGAGCTCCAACAAATTATTACTCGTGGGGCTGCAGGGAAAACACATTCCGGTTACGGATCTTCCGGCCAGCAATCTTGTTTTTTTAATTGATGTATCGGGATCGATGGAAGATGAAAATAAATTGCCGTTGGTAAAATCTTCATTAAAGCTGCTCACGGATCAATTGCGTGAACAGGATAAAATTTCAATTGTAGTATATGCCGGCAATGCAGGATTGGTATTACCGGCTACGAGTGGCGCCTGTAAACAAAAAATAAAAACAGCCATCAACAACCTGGAAGCGGGTGGTTCAACTGCCGGTGGTGAAGGAATAAAACTCGCTTATACTATTGCGATGAAAAATTTTATTAAGGATGGAAATAACAGGGTGATACTTTGTACGGATGGTGATTTTAATGTAGGAGAAAGCAGTGATGATACGATGGTTCGTTTAATTGAAAAGAAGCGGGAGAGCCGGATATTCCTAACGGTACTTGGCTATGGAATGGGGAATTATAAAGACAATAAAATGCAACTACTGGCAGATAAGGGAAATGGCAACCATGCATATATCGACGGCATTAACGAAGCAAGGAAAGTGCTGGTGAATGAATTTGGCGGCACTTTATTCACCATTGCAAAAGATGTAAAACTACAGGTAGAATTTAATCCGGCATTAGTGGCCGGTTACCGTTTGATTGGGTACGAAAATCGTTTATTGAATAAAGAAGATTTTAAAGATGATACTAAAGATGCCGGTGAAATGGGAAGCGGGCATACCGTTACCGCTTTGTATGAAATAATCCCAGCAGGTGTTCCATCGCCCTATTTAAAAACTGTGGATACACTTAAATACCAGCATTCGTATGAAGCTAACAGCAGCACCCACGGAAATGAATGGGTAAATATCAGGCTCAGGTATAAAGCACCACAGGGCGATGTAAGTAAATTACTGGAACAGCCGGTAATGTTCCAGGCAGGAAACAAGGAAAGTATGTCTGAAAATTTTCGGTTTGCTTCTGCCGTTGCCGGATTTGGTATGCTGTTGCGCAACAGTAAATTTAAAGGAGATAATAGTTATGAGAAGATAAGGAAACTGGCTGCCACTGCAACCGGAAGCGACAAAGAAGGATACAGGCAGGAATTTATTACACTTGTGAAAACAGCAGAACGACTGAACTCAGGTGAAAAAGAGGAAGAAGAATAAAGAAAGATAAGTCGTTATAAAAAGTCCCGGCGTTATCCGGGACTTTTACTATTTATTATTCAGCCGTAGCTAAAGGTTTTCGATATGATTCGTCGAGGGATAAATATCCTCCGCCAATGAATGAGAATACAACCACCAATACGAGTATGAGGAAAGAAAAGGGCAGATCGGCGGTTGCAGTATCCTTCAGGTTAACGAACAATACGGCACCGAACATCAATGGGATCTGTACAAGTGAAGCAAGTCGTGTAAATAAACCAACTGTTATTAAAATTCCGCCAATGAGGTTTACCCAGGGAACAAGCGGGATCAGGAAATCCGTTGCATTCAGAAAACCCGAATTGGCAAATGCATTTGACAGAATTTCGGGACGGGTAAAGAATGTATAGGCTTTAAATACAAGACTAAGCCCTACAACTATCCTTAAAATAAAGATCCATTTAGGAACGTTTTCTCCGGTTCGGTATGACTGATGAAACAAGCCCATAGAAAGAGGTTTTAAGGTGAGTAATTTTAAGATACATTTAAGATACAAAAAAAAATAGCCTGTTCCAATATTTTTTTATTAACAGCACTGCGGATATTTTTACAGTAATGAAAGTATATTTTATCAGCGGGATGGGTGCCGACAGTCGTGTATTCAAACACATTCACCTGCCCGGAGGATTTACCATTAAACACCTCGAATGGATTCCATTCAGAAAGAATGATAGCCTGGAAGCCTATTCATTAAGATTAGCTGCGGCCATTAAACCAGGAGAAAAATTTGCATTGCTGGGTTTATCGATGGGAGGGATGATGGCTGCTGAAATCACCAAACAATTTTGCGCTGCAGGCAATTGCCCTGTGGTTACTATTTTAATTTCCAGTGTACCTGCTCATTCACATTTACCTTCCTATTTCAGGTTGTCGAAATATTTACCCTTGCATAAACTAATACCGGTGAGGTTTTTAAAATCTGCCTCTATACTTAACCGTTTGTTTACTTCCGACAATGAAGCAGACCGCAAAGTCCTGTACCAGGTAATTAATGAAAGCGACCCGATGTTTATTAAATGGGCAATGGGTGCGGTGTTGCATTGGAAGAATGATTCCATTCCTGCCAGGCTTGTTCAAATACATGGCACAAAGGACAAGGTATTGCCTTTACGATTTACAAAGCCAACACATATCATAAAAAACGGTAACCACATGATGATCATGAACAGGGCCAAAGAACTCAATGCATTGATCGCTGCCGCATTGTTACAGGCACAACAGGAGATGATTCAGTCTGACAGTTGAATATCATTTATATTTACTCGTGGCATATCAGCCAATCACTTATTTCTTTCCGCCCATTCATCTAAACTTCTTTCAATAACCTCCAGCGGCATACAACCATTCTTCAGGAATTCATCATGAAATGCTGCAAGATTAAATTTATTGCCCAGTTCCTTCGCATACTTATCTCTCAGTTCCCTTATCTTAAGCGCACCTGTTTTATAACTCAATGCCTGACCGGGAAAAACCATATATCTTTCAATTTCCGCAACCGCACCTTCTTCACTCATGGCCATATTATCCATCATGTACTTAATGGCTTCTTCTCTTGTCATTTTACCGGTATGCATACCTACATCAACAACCAATCTTATAGCCCGTAATATTTCATCGCCTAATGCGCCCATGTGCTGATACGAATCTGTATATAAACCCAGTTCCTTTCCCAGGCTTTCACAATACAGCGCATAACCTTCACCGTATGCACCATACCAGATGAATTTTCTGAAAGCAGGCAGGTTTGTGTTTTCTGATTGCAACGACATCTGGTAATGATGTCCAGGGATTGCTTCATGTAAAAACAGGCTTTCCATTCCACTGGTGATGTTGAATGTTGTTGGATCAATGATCGGCACATAAAATATTCCCGGTCTTGAATTATCGGGCAATCCCGGATAATATTCTGCACTGGCACTTGCTTCCCGGAATGCTTCTGTTTCCCTGATTTCAAATCTTGTTTTCGGCACAACGCCAAACATCTTTTTGAGATTAGGATCTATGCGTTTTTGAATATTGCGAAATGCATCCAGCACCTGTTCTGCAGTTGTAAAAGGCATGAACTGCTTATTCGTTTTCATGAATTCAAAAAAAGCTGGCAGGTCTCCTTTAAATCCAACCTGTTGCTTTATCTGTTCCATTGCTGCATGGATGCGTGTCACTTCGGCCAGCCCGGTGTTATAAATCTCTTCCGGTGTTTTATGCGTTGTTGTCCAGTACCGAACCATGTAGGCATAATATTTATCCCCTCCGGGCAGTGCATTTACGCCGGTAGAATTCCTGGATGCAGGCAGGTATTCCTTTTCAAGAAAAGCAGCCAGTTTTCCATAAGAGGGAATGATCACCTCTTTTATCATGGTGCTGTATTCTTTTATAAGTGTTTGCCTGTCTTCATCAGCAATACCTGCAGGAAATTTATTCAGCGGTTCATAGAATAAACTTTTTTGTACACTATCGGTGAGCATGGCTTTCATTTGCGGAATCATCTTTACAACAATTGCGTGCGGCAGTACATAATTCATCTTCATTCCTTTCCTGAAGTAAACTATTGCGCTGTCGGCCCATGCAGCAAATGCATTTCCTCTTTGCAACCAGTTTGTATAATCTTTCAATGTTGCGAAAGGCTGGTTACCGCTGCCGCTTCCCATTTGTCCTAGTAATAAAGGGAGCCCGTTAAACTGATCAAAGGGCATATATGCATTATCGACCAGTGCAGAACTTGCCATGAAACCCAGCGACAATCCTTCCAGTTGCATTTTCATTTCGTAAGAAAAAATATCGAAGCTTTTTTTATCGTTGTCATTTAACCTGTCGCGGTTGAATGCTGCGATTTTTGCTGAATAGTTTGTAAAAAAATCTTTCAGTTTTGCACGGTAGCTGTCGGTAAAATCTGCCGGCAACAGGTTATTATATGTACTATCACCATTGGCCGTAGCTTCTAGCGGGAACAATTGCATGCGTTCGTTATAATATTGCTGAAGCATCTGTTTGAGCGCAGGACTATCGCTCATCGCTGCTGCATTATCTTTTCTGGATTCTGTGCAGGAGCAGGCAATTACCACCAGGAAAAGGATATATTTCTTCATAGTTGTGATTTAATAAATGAATATAGAAAAATACTGCTGAATAAAGCCGGGATACGGATAAACGGAAGAAAAACGTGACGGTTTACACAGGAAAGCCATGCCATAATTTTTCCCGATACGCAGATTTGGTTCCGCAAAAATGAGTACTTTTACCGCTATCCTAATTGCTTTTTGTTCAATCCTTATTTGAAAGGCCAACATTTTTACACACAATCGTTTTGAATGAAGTTCTATACTTTACTCCTTTGTTTTTTTATTCATTCTGTAACAAATGCCCAGCAGTGGTATGCGGAAGCTGTGGCCGGTATCGCATCCTATAATGGCGATCTTACAAAGAGAGAATTATCTGCAAAGCGCATAGGTCCGTCGTTCTGCCTCAATTTGAAATATAATTCAGGAGATTTTTTAAATTTCAGGGCCGGGTTATCGTTTGCCAAACTGGGTGCAAGAGATATTGATAATCCGGATGCGGGTTTGCAAAGCCGGCACCTGAGTTTTAAAACAAACCTGTATGAATTGTATGCGGCTGTAGAGGTGAACGTGCTCGATCCGGAAGTTTATTACGCTTATCCATATATTTTCGGAGGTGTGGGTGCATTTTATTTTAATCCATACACCTATACCGATGATGGAAAGAAAGTGATGTTACAACCGTTGGGAACGGAAGGCCAGGGTTTGCCCGGTTATCCAACGAGGAAAAAATATTCATTAATTCAACCGTTCATCCCTTTTGGCGGCGGATTTAAATACCGTACAAAAAAACAACATTGGGAAATTGGTTTTGAATTCGGTTACCGGATCATCTTCACCGATTATCTTGATGATGTAAGTAAAACATATCCTAACCAGAAAGCACTCCAGGAAGTGAGAGGCGAAACGGCTGCTCAGTTGTCGTACCGGAAACGAGAACCTTTCATGGAAGAAGGAGAGAAGCGGGGGAATTCATCAAGAAGAGACAGTTATTTTTTCAGCGGGATCAAACTTGCCATTCCCATTGGCAATAAAGCAGATTAATTGCTTTATCAAACGTTTATCCTTACCCGCTTTTGCATACATTACCCAAACTTACCGGGTAACTACATGTTCATGTGATCGCATTTCCCATTCATGCTGTAAAAGATACAGTTCATCCCATTTCCAAATCTGCCTGTAACAATTTGTTATTGATTTGCGTATCAATTAAAAATTAGTTTACAGATGAGAAAGATAATTTTACCTGTCATTTTACTGATGATCGCCCTGCAATCTTTTGCACAGTCGCCTGCAAAAATAAAAGGTGTTGTAAAAGACGAGAAGACAAAAGCGCTGAATGCGGTAACCATTACAGTTTTGAAAGCTTCAGACAGCAGCATGGTGAAAGCGGATGTTACAGATGCGTTGGGGCAATTTGATATAACCATTTCAAAGGCCGGCAATTACCTGCTTAGCTATTCACTGATCGGTTATGAAAAAAAATATTCTGATGTGTTCGAATTAAAAGAAAGAGAAACAAAAGAATTGCCTGTGCTAACCATGGTTACCAGTGCCGTGAAATTACAGGGAGTAACGGTTACTTCAAAAAAGCCAATGATAGAAGTGAAAGCAGATAAAACCGTATTTAATGTGGAAGCGAGCATCAATGCGCAGGGAAGCAACGCACTGGAGTTATTACAGAAGAGCCCGGGAGTACAGGTAGATAATAACGACAACATAACCATGAAAGGAAAAACAGGTGTTAAGATCTATGTTGACGGAAAGATGATGCAACTGGATACAAAAGACCTGGCCGCTTATTTAAAAAGTATCAACAGCAATGATATTGAAGCAATTGAAATGATCAGCAACCCAAGTGCAAAATATGATGCTAGTGGCAATGCAGGCATTGTAAATATCCGTTTAAAGAAAAACAAGAAATTCGGAACGAATGGCAGCGTAAACCTCGGGTTTGTACAGGGAGTAACGCCAAAGGGTAACGGTTCACTGAACCTGAATTACAGGAATAAAAAAATAAATGTATTTGGAAATGCAGGTGTATATGTAGGACGCAATCAGAATACACTCGACCTGTACAGGATTCAAAAAGATACGCTTTATGATCAGAAATCTGTTATGCACAACTATAATAACAATTACAATGTAAAAGCGGGATTGGATTATTTCCTCAATAACAAAAATACCATTGGCGTACTGGCTACCACCAATTTTAGTGATGGCGACTGGAAGAACAACAGTGCAACCGATATTTATTACGTGCCCACCGGTGAATACGTAAAGAAATTAAAGGCAAACAACAAAGTGCCTGGAAAACGTACCAATGCTAATTTTAATTTTAATTATCGGTATGCAGATACCAGCGGAAGGGAAATAAATTTTGATGCTGATTATGGTTTATTCAGGGGAACGGGCAGAAGCTATCAGCCTAATTTTTACTACGCTAAAAACGGGGATCTGTTAAGCAGCATCACCAACAGGAACTATACACCAACCGACATAGATATATTTACAGCCAAATTGGATGCAGAACAAAGACTGGGTAAAGGAAAACTGGGATACGGACTTAAGTTTTCATACGTAGTAACACAAAATACATTTGACTTTTTTACCGATGATATCAATGGTACACCGGTTAAGTTATTATCGAGAAGCAATTCATTTAAGTACACGGAAAATGTAAATGCTGCTTATATAAATTATAACCGCCAGTTAAATGAGAAATGGAGTGTGCAGGCCGGTGTAAGAACAGAGCAAACCAATAGTGATGGGGAATTAACGCGTACCGATGGATTTATCCAATCCGACAATAAGGTGAAAAGAAGTTACTGGGATCTGTTTCCAAGCGCTGCTTTGTCGTGGAATGTAAGCCAGAAACATTCGCTAAACTTAACGTATAGCCGTAGAATCGACAGGCCCACGTACCAGGATTTAAACCCATTTGAAAATAAACTTGATGAATTAACGTACGAAAAGGGCAATGCGTTTCTTCGTCCGCAGTACACAGACAATATTGAATTAACGCACACTTTTATGGGCATGATCAACACCACGGTTGGTTACAGTCATGTGAAAGATTATGCAACACAGGCAACAGATACGGTAGGTAATGCCACTTATGTGCAGCAACAAAATTTTGCTCAGCAGAATATCATCAGCGCCAATATCGGTTCGCCATTGCCAATTAAAAAATGGTGGAATGGCTATGTAAACATCTGGTATAATTACCAGATGTTCAGGGGAAAAATTGGCGACAATGCCGTAAAAGAGAATATTCCATCTTACGGTGCGTACCTGCAACAGAGTTTTTCGCTGGGCCATAATTATACAGCGGAAATCAGTGGCTGGTTTAATGGCCCGAGTGTATGGGGTGGTACGTGGAAAACCAGGTCACAGGGAGGCGTAGACGTAGGTTTGCAAAAATCGATTTTAAAACAAAAGGCAAATATCAAAATTGCAGCAACAGATATCTTTCATACAGCGCCCTGGAAAGCCACCAATGATTTTGCAGGATTGTATATCAAAGGAGGTGGTTCCTGGGAAAGCCAGACATTCAGGTTAAATTTTAGCTGGAGGTTTGGAAACAGCCAGGTAAAAAATTCACGCCAGCGGCAAACCGGTCTTGAAAGTGAATCCAAGCGGATCAAAGGAGGAAATTAATTTTACTGTATAGCCAGGAAACAACCCTTGCAGGTATGCAGGGGTTTGTTTTTTCAGGTAAGCATACCATTCTCCCGATAGATACAAACCTGTGTAACATTATTGAGCTTTTAAGTTTGTGATGACCTGTTGCAGTATAAACACCAGTCTTACCGGTAAAAACACCCTAATTCCATTCAAAATTTACGGTAAACTTTTTTTAATGGAAGTATAAGTTATATTAGTGTTCCATTCTTATTTATAACCTAATAAACTTTAACTCATCATGCCAAATTTCGGAGGAAAGGCCATCAGCCTAAGTTACGCCAGGCAACTCGCCAAAAATTTTGAAGCTAACAAACTGGGAAAGCCATTGCTGGCAGACGACAGCCAGGGTATATGGTTTTCAAAGGAAACGATTTTAGAAGCTTTGGGGCTTGATCCAAAATTAAACACACCTGGCATCACAGGTTTGAGAATGTATTTCGGTGCCTATGAAGATGCAGCTTCGCATCCAGGTTATCCTGCCAATGATGAAAATGATAATAAGTTAACATTGATACTTGTTGGTACTGGGCAGGACTATATTGAAGTATGGAGAGGTAAGGAAATGGAAACAGCATATCTCGACATTATTAACGAACCAATGAATACCCCACCTGCTTATCCGGATCCCATGAATCCTGATCCGGCAGGTAAATACTTCAATGAAGGACAGAGTTTTCCTCCACCAGCCAATGGACAGGGTTTGGGATTATTGGACTTTTAATTGTTTCAATTGCTCAGCTATCTCTATATAATAATCATTGGAATTTCAGTGCTATGTGGCTTTATCTTCGTGAGAAAACAAAGCCACATAGCTTATAAATTATTGTTACTGCTACTGGTAGTAACACTGGCGAACGAAACCATGTGTTATTTTTTTAAGAACACGGGTTTCATGCACACAATCGTTTTTTACAACCTATACTGGTATTTTAGATTTCCCCTGTTAGGCCTGATATTCTTTAAAATATTCGGCAATAAGAATAAAGCAATTGATTACTTCATCAAAGGCTTCTGGATTTTATCCATCATTTTTTTTATCATCTGCTGGTATTTATACAAAGGATTATTTGAACAGATGCACACGCTTTATCTTGCGGCCGGCGGGGTATTCGTGATCATTAACTGCCTGTTGTTATTTTATCAATCCCTGAAGAACGATGATGTGATCCGGCCAATTGAGTTTCCTTTTTTTATCAGCGCTGTAGCTTTTTTCCTGTATTTTCTAGGGATATTGCCTTTCTTCGGAATTGCGAATTTATTAACGCTGAAATACCCCGTACTCGCAGATAATCCTTCTATTATCGCAAGATCATTAAGTTTGTTCATCTATTCTTTTTTTGCATTCGACTTTTTTGTTCAATGGAAAATAATGAAATAAACATATTAACGTTTGCTTTTACCTTTATACTAATAGGTTTAGGCGTATTTATTCTTTTGTTTTACTTTTTGTTTAAGCAAAAACAAAAAGCCAACCGGAAGAAAATTGCGGCATTGAACGAACAATTGCTGAAAACGGAAATAGAGATACAGGAACAAACCTTAAAAAACCTGGGGGAAGAAATTCATGATAACATCGGACAGGTACTGAGCCTGGCAAAACTGAACCTTGGAACTTTTAATACTTTTACCGATGAAGCTAACCAGGAAAAATTAATATCAACAAGAGAATTAGTGAGCAAAGCGATCAGCGATCTGCGAGACCTGGCTAAAAGTATGCACGGAGAAAAAATTGCCGAAATAGGTTTACAAAATGCGATTGAACATGAATTGAAAATTTTGCGAAACTCCGGTCAGTTTAACACGGAGTTATTAATATCCGGCGATGTGTATCAACTTCCTTCCCAAACACAAACCGTTTTGTTCAGGATTGTGCAGGAAGCATTGCACAATGAGATTAAGCATTCCAAAGCAAAAAATATCTCCATAACTTTCGAATACACACCACATGCATGTACACTTTCATTAAAGGATGACGGTATCGGCTTTAGTCCGGAAAAACTCAAAGATGCTGAAACCGGTATCGGTTTAAAGAGTATGAAAAACAGGGCTTCGTTAATTGGTGCAGAATTTTCAATATCTTCAATTGAAAATAAAGGAATTAATATAAAGATTAAAGTGCCGATAGGTAACTCTTTGTAACTTTAAGGTTGAAATCCTAATTACTCTAACAGCAATGCCAAATCTAGCTTTAGTAGATGATCATGTTCTTCTTCGTAACGGTTTATCAGGGTTAATTAAAAACCTTGGTCATAACGTTCTATTTGAAGCCAGTAACGGGGTTGAATTGATGCAGCGGATAGAGCCGCAGGCGCTCCCACAGGTTGTATTAATGGATATCAATATGCCCGAAATGGATGGTTATGATACCACGCTCTGGTTAAAACAACATTTCCCGGAAGTTCGTGTACTGGCCCTGAGCATGTATGACAGTGAGGCCTCGATCATTCGCATGTTAAAAAGCGGCGCCAAAGGTTATATTTTAAAAGACAGTGATCCTTCAGAACTTCAGGCTGCAGTGGAGGCTTTGGTAAACAAAGGATTTTATTATTCAGAACTCGTAAGCGGCAAACTCATTAATGCCATAAATAAAATGGATGATGAGGGAGAAGCCAATATCATAAAGCTCAACGAAAGAGAAACCACATTTTTAAAATTAACCTGCAGCGAACTAACCTATAAAGATATCGCCGACAAAATGTTTGTTAGTCCACGTACTGTTGACGGTTACCGCGATACCCTGTTCGAAAAATTAAAAGTGAAAACAAGGGTAGGCCTGGTTATATATGCCATTAAAAATGGAATTGTTGATTTGAAATAATTGAATATAGCAGGGAAGATTATTAAAACATAATCCCCAATTCAGATTAGCCGGTTTTTTATTTCCTTTTTGAATCAGCAAACGATCTATCCAGTTCAACAGCTTCTTTTAGCAGCCCGCTGATCGCTTCACCATCAATTTCATCGGCCGACCGGTAGATTTTATAAAATATCTGTTTATTCGTTCCCCTGGTAAGATAGTTCATTGGATCCCTTAATTTATTGCCATACCAAAAGCCCAATAGTACACCTTCTTTGCTGCCCCCGCGTGGGATGGTTGCGGGCCAAACGATACAGATCCCTTTGTTTCCATAAAAATACGGAACGGAAAACGACATCTTTTCTTTGCAATATGCTGGAAGTTCATCAATAATGATATGCCTTAATACATCAACTATTATACGTTCTTCTTCCGGGAGTTTGTTGTATAGTTCAACTATGTTCATGAAAATTTCAGTGATACAAGGTATTCTTTTTACATAAATGCTAAGATCTAAAAGAAAATACAGTCATCCCGCTGCATGGCACAGGATTTGCGAAGCGAGTGAAAATTTCTATTTATCATGAAGAAACTACTCTTACTATGTTGCGTGGGAATGTGTGTTACCGCAACAGAAGCGCAAACAGGAAAGCCTGTGAAAAAATCAAAAAACAAACAGGTAGATTATACGGCACTTACTGAATCAAAAATCGAATCGGCCCAGGCGCTGCGCCAGGTGAAAATAGATTCAATGATAGTTGCCCAACAGCAGGCAGATGCTGCACGCCACTTTAATGACAGTGTACAATACGCAGGATACCTGGAACAACGTCGCATCGCCAATGAGGCTATGGAAAGGAAGGCAGACAGTTTGAACAGGGAACAGGGTAAACAATTGAGCATTCAGCATTCCAATACCATTGCAGTGGAAACGGAACGCAAATCATTAGGTAAAAAAGCAAAGCTGAATCCTTACCAGGTACAACAGGTGAATTTCATCAACCAGGTATATTTTACAAAAGCAGAACAGGTAAAAACTGATTCACTTCGAAACGATACAGAGAAAAAGGCAGCATTGGCTAAACTGAACGACGAAAGAGTTGCCCGTTTAAAAACAGTTTTGGGAAAATCGAAAGAGAAGAAATTAGAGAAAGCCCGCAAAACAACTGGCAATTCAAAAGATACAGAATTGCAATGGGTAAATGAGATAGATGGTGTTGCAAAAAGCTAAACATACGCTTATTTAATAAAAAAAACGGGAAGCAATTTCCCGTTTTTTTTATGCCGATGTACTTTATGTAAAAAGTTTAGATTGCGTTCACAAAAAAAACCTTCAGGACAGTTAGCTCACTTGGTTAGAGTGCTGTGTTGACATCGCAGAGGTCATTGGTTCGAATCCGATACTGTCCACTATTTTTTGCTGATCGTAAAATTGATTGTCACCACTGTTTTTTGTCCTTCATTGCTTCTGCAACGGCCACTTTGTTTGTTCTCCAGGTTTATCACTACTTTTTCCTGAGTATCTGTATTGGAATCTGTTGAAAAATGGTAGATCTTTTTGCCGGTTGAAGCATCACAATCCACCTGGCTGGTTACGTATGCTGTAGCCTGTGTGGTAATGGAACCCTTTGCATCATTTCCTCCATAACTACTTAAATCAAGTGAATAGGCATCTCCTGATTTTATCGCCTCATTAAGTGTAACATAATTTGATTTTGGATATTTTGAGCAGGAAACTAAATATACACCTGCACACATCAACAACAGGAAAGTTTTAATCGCTTTTTTCATGAATGAATTTTTGATTTCCTGAATGTAAGTTATTCATTGCAGTAATGAATCTTTCTGCAACAATAATATCGATCAATAATAATTAGTTAACGATCAAAAATGACCTGGTGAGTTGCTGCGTTTTCAACACATACCAGCCTGAAGAAAAACTACGGGTATCTATGTTGTTATTTCCGGAAAGAATAAACTTCTTTGTAACAGCCCCCTGCGCATTTAAAATAACGGCAGTGCTGTTTATTAATGTAGGATTATTTACCATAATCCGGATCGTATGATCTGCCGTATTTTGTAAAAAGCTTATTGGGTTGGCAGCCTGGTTATTCTTTAAAGTTACCACCGGGCTGAAACTAAATGTCCCATCTTTATCGGTTATCCTTAACCGTATATATAACAAAGGAGTTTTCGGAACATCTATTTTTTCTGAATACACATTGTAAACATTTCCAGCCGGCATAGTAATATGCGCTTGTTTAAAATTCACTGCATCTGTGCTCAATTCAATTACATATTCTTTCAAATTGTTTTCATTGCTGGTAGTCCAGTTTACCAGCGCTTTATTTTCCTGTTGCAGGTTAGCATCAAAGGAAATTAATTTCATGGGTACAACAATCATTGTTGTATATTCTGTTACAGCAACGTTGGTCATAACCGCCGGGTTAAAATCAAAATAGATGGCAGCCTGGTTTGGTATGCTGGTATTTTGCTGAATGGTTGGATACGGCCTAACCCTGAAACTGATATAGCCATGACTTTTTAATTCGTTAGTTGCACTGTCGGGTAGATTGATATGCATGAATTCAAAAGCAACGGTATTGTCGTCTTTTACAGTGGTGATACAGGGATGAGAACTGGCCAGCACCTGTAGTGTGGTATAATCAAGGTTGTTGTTTAACGTATCCAGTACTCTTACATCAAATGCGGTATCGTTACCTTTATTTTGAAACCTGATGATGTAGTAAATGTATTTTCCATCCGTCAATTCCTGTGGTGAAAGGGAAGGAGTAGCAGATTTATCATTCGGATCAAAAGAACCTTTTATTTGGTTGGTAACTTCATCTGATGCGGAAATGCTGCCTTCTACCGCAACTGCGCCGGCTGTTACATTTTCACCCAGGCCGGTATTTATGTTTACATGAAAATATGCTGTAAAACTTCTGCGTTCTCCGGGTTTCAGGCCGTCATCATTTATCAACAGGCTGTTTCCATTGAGCATTGCCGCGGCATTTGAACAGGAATCGAATAACAATTTTGTGTTATCATAAGTAAACAGTACCTCCGGTGCCATATCCGTAGAACCAGTATTCTCATAAGTGATATCATAAGGCATAGGAAATCCTTTTCGGGCTGCACTCACCAGGGGAGTAACAGAAATGCCAAGGCCTTTTACATTTGCATAAGGAATAAAAGCAAAATCATTGGTGATAACAGTATCTCCCGTACATTGATATTGATAGGCTGCGGGCACTGCATTAAAATAAGCCGGTGCGTCGCATGACAGGGAATAATTTCCAGTATGATTTATTTTGATATAGTACGATCCGAAATTATCTGTAGCAGTAAACATCCCGTTGGATAAACGGATTTTGAAATTGGCCCGGTAAGGTTCGTCACTATCCCTGGTTCCATTTTGGTTATTATCATTATACACATGACCGCGAAATACGATTTGCTGCGACCTGGTAGATAGTCCTACTGATACACACGCCATCAGTAAAAGCAAAAATTTTCTCATTTCATTGAACTTTTAGAGTTTCCCTGGCGGCGGGTGGGAAGAAATAAAGATAATGTTTTTATACAATTTATATGCATTGATTTTGTACTTTGTTGCCTTAATTTTTTCACCCTGTTTATGATATCCTTTTTAATCTCGTTTACCCAATACCGGTTATTTGCCTACGCATGGATCGGCCTTGCCCTACTGGTTTTTTTCCTGCTGTTATTTGTAACGGCGCCTTACGGTCGCCACAGTAAAACCACCTGGGGGCCGGTTATCAACAACAAGTTGGGATGGATAATCATGGAATTACCCGTTTTACTTGTACTGGCGGTATTCATCTTTAATTTCAAACAATCATTAGGTTACCCTGTTTGGATCATGATAGGGATATTTAGTTTTCATTATATCAATCGCATATTCATTTTTCCATTACGACTAAAAACGAAAGGCAAAAAAATGCCGGTTGTTATTGTACTGTCGGCTATTTTCTTTAACCTGGTAAATGGTTCTCTTATCGGTTATTATTTCACACATTTTGCCAATTACCCCGACTGGTGGCTACAGGATTTCAGGTTTATTTTCGGTGCGGCTATTTTTATGATCGGGTTATTCATTAACTGGAAATCCGACAACATGCTCATTCAACTTCGAAGGCCCAATGAAACTCATTATGTAATTCCGAGAGGATGGCTGTTCGATTATATCAGTTGCCCGAATTTATTTGGCGAACTCATAGAATGGCTGGGCTTTGCCATCCTGTGCTGGAATTTACCTGCTTTGTGTTTTTTTGTCTGGACTTTTGCCAACCTTGTTCCAAGAGCAATATCACATCATAAATGGTATAAGGATAAGTTTAATGATTACCCGGTGGGTAGAAAGGCGGTGGTACCATTTGTAGTGTAGATGGTGGGGTGTAAGACTAACGCCGAAGGATAACCGATACTTATACATAATAACATCCTCCTAGTGCTGCACATAAACATCTTTATTATGCAATTCCATCCAGCGGGAAGGATCTTTAATTGAAACCCATCCATATTTTTTATACAGTTCATGCGCATCGCCTGTTAACAAAATCCACCTGCGCAAACCTTGTACATCCGGATGCTGCATAATGATTTCCATTAACCACTTCGATAATCCTTTTCCACGATGGCCGGGTAAAATGAATACATCGCCCAGGTAGGCCACCGTTGTATAGTCAGATATGATCCTGGCAAACCCGGCAAAATCGTTTTGATGATACACGCCAAAATTCAGCGAATGTTCTATAGATCGTTTTACTTTTTCGAAGGGAATTCCTTTGGCCCAATAGGATTCTGTGGAAAGATATTGATGGATCCGTTGAATATCCAATAATGCCGGATCGGTGGATATCATGTATTCGCCTTTTTGATAGCGTACAGGTTGTAACATGTTTTTGCTTTCGGTGAAAATAACAAAATGAAAGTTTTTCTCCCGTAATTCGGGTTATTTTTTCCACGGAAGGAGATATGCTGAAAACATACCGAACTGAAAAGCCGGGATTTATAATATGCGATCGTAAAAATACACGCAAAACTACGCTTGCAGTTGGCAAAGAAAACGTCTATTTTGTGTGAAATTATATTAACCCAAATCTATGAAAAAGAAACACAGCTTACTGCTACTGGCATTTGCATTTTGCATATCGTCCGGCAATGCCCAGTTAAAAACTTCTACTGAATGTCCGCCCATTTTTATTGATCTTTTAGACGGAACGGTAAACAAACTTCACCCGGAATCTCCCTGGGGTGAGATCTATACAAAATTCCCCTGCTTTTCAGAAGCCATTGAAGAACCTGCGGCTACAGGTTGCGCCGGTGTATTCTTAAAAGATAAAGGACTGAACTTCTATACCTATCGTGATTATATTGAAATAACGGATAAGTATAGTGGCACAATGAATCCGCCGATCATGGGAACGGATCACAACAACCTGTTGCGATTATTTGGCCTTCCCCAGATTAAAGATCTTGCCTGGGACGCATTTCAAACACGGTATGGAGTGATGGTTGCATTTTTTGGGAAAGATGGTAAGGTAAACAGGATCATCATCAGCAATAAAAATGTGCAGACATTAAGGCCTTGTGATTAATCTCATTGTTTTTGAATACTTATTTTTTCACACGCAGTTTACCTGCAAAGGATAGTGATTGCCCATCATATAATGAACATACCGGAGAGAACAGGCGTTGAGTTTACCCGGGCATTGTTGATACCCTGATACACCTGTTCTCCCCGGAGATTCTTTAATTACCATCAGGCGGCCATTGCAGACTTTGGTGCCACCTGTAGCGGACTTTTAGGTTTTGAATTTTTATACAACAACCAGCAACCAACCAATACCAGGAGTATCCCTGCATAGGTAATAACCCTTGGCATTATGGCGCCACTGGTCGTAAACGTTAGTACCGCTTTTCCGAAGCTGTCTTTTTCAATTTTTGCACCGGAAGCACCCGATGGTAAATGAATTTTCTGTGTTTGCTGAATCAGCATTCCATTATTCATATAGGTGGCGTTCATCACAAATTCTTTGTCGGATAATTTTGTAATGTCAGGATTTTTAGATTCCAGTTTTGCTTCCCACGCATCTTTACCATTTAATCCTGCAAGGCCGGCTACTTTGAATTTCATTTTATAGGAACGTTCCATTGCATCTTCGGAATAATTGAAATCAGACAAATAATATTTTGGTAAAGCCTTTTCCATTTCTCTTTTTAAGATAGAAGTGTTGGTACCAAGGTTCTTTTTAAACATATCCCATTGCGATGCATTTAATTTCATGGATACTTCCACGTTGGCGTTTCCGAGTTCATCCAGGGTAACATCAAAAACCTGTTTCATGCCTTCCACCTGTTGCTGTGCAGGCGATGCATAAGCATTAAACAGGCTGAAGAGTATTATGAGTATTTTTTTCATGCGATTATCTTAAAGAGTTGATGATATTGTTTACGGTAGATTCATAATTGGAGCCGGTAGAAAAATTTGCCCCTGTTGCTATCCCTGCAATGCCGTTGCCTGTTGATTTGAAAGCAGCTTTCCAATAGATTCCCTGGTTACCAACCGTTGTTTTACCACTGATGATTTCATAACCGGAAGCTGTTTGTCCGCCGGAGGTATATTGCATATTTCCCCCGAATTGATTAGAAACATATTGTTGTATGGATTGTATGGCCTGGCTGGTGCTATTGTAACCATTGAACTGGTAAATTTCCACATACGCTGTGTTGCCCGAGTTTGAAATGATACTTTTCAATTGCGGCATCGATTGCGGATTGTGCGGCATAGCCCGCCACGAAGCCGGGTATGCAAAATTTACGATGCCGGTATAGTTCTGGTAACCGTTCGGGTCTGCGTTGCCGTTATTATCGTTGCCGCCTCCGTTATTTTCATAATTCACCGGTTGAGCATTGTAATTGTTTGCCTGGTAATTATCTCCGAATGCCTGCGCAATTTCATCTACTTTCTGTCGAAGGAAATTATCGTCTTTCAGTTCCATTGCCAATGCACCCTGGTTGATAGATTCACGGATATCTACCAGCATATACCGGTCATCGCCCTGGGAAGCACGTTGAAAAAACTCATCCAGGTTTTTCATGCCTGTTTGCAAAGCCTGTTCAGGTGTTGATCTTCCGCCAATGCCTTCACCACCGATCCCGGTTGCTTCAATTGCATAATATTTACCGTTCATTTTAAACCCGGGATAAGCATGACCGGGAATGAGGTAGATAACCGGATCTAGTCCGGCATCCATTAAAATGCTTGCATACAATAAAGAAAGCTCAATACACAAACCTGTTTTACCTGTAATCACTTCTCTGGGTAAACGTATGCTTTGTATGATCGATGAAACGTCATCTATTTTTGCAGGTACGCCACTGGTACCGCTATACACCATGTGACTTACCAATGTTGAATAATAAATACCGGTTAAGAAGCGAACACCTTCCTGTTCTTTATTACCAACGGAAGCATCTTCTCCTTTCAGAACTTTCTCCTGTACTTTTTGTGTATAGTATTTTATGATCGGATCTTCAGGCGTAACATAACAACTGAGCAATGCCATGTTATCAAAAATTTCAGCAGAAGTTCTTATTTCATCTGAAGGTATGCAGGTGTACATAAATTCATTTCTGCCCTTAATATCAATAGCGAAACTTTCTTCCGCTTCGCTGATGTTTGGCCCCGACACTTTAATATTTACCTGTTCTTTACTGGTGGTGGTTTTCTCCACGATCTTGTCCGGAAATGAAGGATAGCAATTCACAACAACCGATTGCCCCGGCAAGATGGTTTTAATTTTGGCTACCTGTTTCCATTCTATATAATTGGGAATCTGGTAACTTACTTCTACATTCTTGGCTACATTTCCGCTGTTATTCGTAACGAGCATTTTAAACAAACTGTATTTACCTTCCAGTGCATTTTCGTTTGCATAAACCTTGTACAATGCAGGCATGATCACCGGCTGGTGCTGAATTTTCAGATCGAGCGTTGCCGGGGCAATCAATCCCATGATTGGCCTGTGAAAAGACATGAGCAAACCCACCACTACCAGCGCAGCAGGAATCAACAGTCTTTTGTTTTTAAGAAAAGATGTTTTGGTTGACATAATAATAATTTTACCGTGATAGAGATGAAAGAATAATTGAGCAGTTTACGTATCCGGTAACGAAAGTATCCTTTATGAAAAGGGTGTTCAATACATAATTTGTAGTAGATGTAGTGGAAAGTGTACAGGTAAAAATGCCCTGAATGCTGTTCCTGATAATGTTGTACTGCTTACGCAAAACAGCCGGCAGGTAAATTCATTCCCTTATTTTTCGAATCTTCAATTATACCTTAACTTTCATTTTAAATTTAGTGTATGAGAATAGAAAACGACATTAAGCTTGGATTCAAAGACGTAATGATCAGGCCCAAGCGTTCAACATTAAAGTCGAGATCGGAAGTTTCGTTGAATAGAAAATTTCATTTCAGGCATGGAGATAACCGATGGGAAGGTGTACCCATCATTGCTGCCAATATGGATACGGTGGGTACATTTGAAATGGCCCAGGTACTGAGCAAACACCAGGTGATCACTGCCATTCATAAACATTATACAGTAGCACAATGGAAATCGTTCATGGCAACAGCACCCGCAGGCATTCATGATTTCATTTGCGTAAGTACAGGAACATCGGGTGAAGATGCAAAAAAACTGGAAGCTATTTTACAGGAATGCACATCAGTTAGATTTATTTGTATTGATGTAGCCAATGGTTACTCAGAACATTTTGTTGATTTTGTAAAAACAACCCGGCAAAAACATCCCGGAAAAATTATCATCGCCGGTAATGTGGTAACCGGTGAAATGGTAGAAGAATTATTACTTGCCGGTGCAGACATCATCAAAGTTGGTATTGGCCCCGGTTCTGTTTGTACAACCAGAATTAAAACCGGTGTGGGTTACCCGCAATTATCGGCAATCATTGAATGTGCAGATGCAGCACATGGTTTGGGTGGACATATCATTTCCGATGGCGGCTGCAAAATCCCCGGCGATGTAGCGAAAGCTTTTGGCGGCGGGGCCGACTTTGTAATGCTGGGTGGAATGTTTGCAGGCCACACAGAAAGCGGCGGTGAACTGGTAACCGATGAGGCAGGCAAACAATACAAACTGTTTTACGGCATGAGTTCTGAAACAGCAATGAATAAATATGCCGGCGGTGTTGCCGAATACAGGGCATCAGAAGGCAAAACCATAAAAATGCCTTTTCGCGGGCCCGTTAACGATACCATACTCGATATACTCGGAGGACTGCGTTCAACCTGTACCTATGTGGGTGCATCACATTTGAAAGAACTGTCGAAACGTACAACATTCATAAGGGTGCAGGAACAGCACAATGAATGGTTCAGGGAGGAGTAAGGCGCAAACCCGGTATTGTAAGTTTGCCTTGTTTGGTAACGGGATGGAAGTGCCCGTTATTTTAAAGTAGATGCAGGCAATATGCCGATTGAATTAATCACTCAGTACCTGCTGCTTTCCCTGTAAAAATAATTGATGGCTTCAAGAATCTGCTCTTCAGATTTATTGAGGGTATTGTAGAGGCGTATCTGTTGTTCGAAATATTTATCCCGCTGGTCGTTATAAAACTGTACAATCAATACTACTTTATCACGGGGATCGCCAACACCGAGCGGCAACTGATCTGTTTTTGCAGACCTGAAATGTTTCCAATCGGTAATGAGTTTGGTATGAGAATAGATGCCGTTGCTGTTGATGGTGATCACTTTTGTCTGCACTTTTTTCCTGATAAAATACATGATCACCGGTGCCAGTGCAGCAACGATTACATAGCCTGTTATACCGAGGTTTGTGTTGTATTGAAATACACTGGCCAGCATGGCAAGGAATACAATAGCAGTGATGGCGAGTACGACCACAGAATTTCTCACTACAAATTCCGGTTGTTTTCTTTTTGAACTACTCATAGTTAACGCTAAAGATCAAAATTAATGAAGTACGCTTCAATATTGAATTGTTTTATGCATCGGCAAATAGTTGTTACCACAAAAAACATTTAGTATTTAGCCTGCATCGGGTAAATTTGCCGAAACGAAAAAAGCAATAATACCGCAACATGATACAACGAGTTTTATTATTACTGATTGTAACGATCAATTTTCAGTCGTGTAAACCCCGCTCATCTTCCTTAACAAAAGAGGAAGTAATTGCAGCGATCGAAAAATTTGACGATGCATGGGAACATAAAAATATGAAGGTGGTTGATTCCACACTTGCGAAGGAATACACATATTTTACCCAGAGCGGCGGAATTTTCAGCAGGGATTCGGTTGTAGCTACAGCAGGTGAGTCGGATTACACCCTGCACGACATGAGCCGATCAGAACTGGAGGTAACCATCATTGGCAATACTGCCGTTGTGAGCACAAGATGGAAAGGTAAGGGAACATACCGTGGCGGCCCTTTTGATGAAGACCAGCGCTGCAGTATCGTAGTGATTAAAAAAGACAATAAGGTTCAGATCGTATCGGAACACTGCACCCCGATTAAAAAGAACCGGATATTCCATTAATGCGGCTATCAATAACCGTTATAAGCCGAAAACAAATGCTGCGATCATCATAATGCAACACATTACAAATATGAAAAACCTTTTCATATAATTAAGTTTAAGTTAGTAAAATCATCCGGCAGCCATTTCCATTAGAAATGTTTTGCGGAAGCGTGATTACTGGCTACTGGTTGTTGCTACGATAAGGGGAAACATACTGTTCATAGGTGTTAGGTTTAGCAGTATAAATGTACTCAACAGCAGGAAAAATAGCTGTAGAACAAATACTGCAATCGGTGTAGTAAAAATTGGAAGAATGCTAACTGCCTGTAAAACAATATTCATTTTCTGCTCAGGCGTGAAGATTTGCGGCTTCCCGAATAACAAGTATTTCATCTGCACTCAATTCCTGCCAGCTCAGTTTCCGGTCATGCCATGAAAATGTTTTCCGCTGAAACAACCCTTTATATTCGTTGAATAACGCTTTACTGATCTCATCAATATTTTTTCCCAACCACATAAGATATTCAGCAACATACAGGGAAGCCCGGCCTTTTGCATTTTTAAAAATGAGTGCATGCTGTAAATTTTCCCGGCAAAATTCATTTGTGCGCAGTGTAATGATATACTGGTTGGCCGCACAATCTTTCAACACTGCTTTTTCAGGCAGGTCGGCACCGGCAACTGCAGTAAATAATCCCGCCACAGCATTATAATCCAACTCAGCATTTTTATCAATGTATTGCTGAGCACCGAGTATAAAAGGAATGGTAAGTCCATCAAGAATAAGGTCTTTGCTTCTGAATACTTCAATCAAATGATACCAGAAAGGTTTTGCAATCATTACCGTAGGATTATAATACTCATTTGAAGATATATAAAAAAGCAGGAACCAGGTAACGGATTTACGGCTGCACCTGAACTTTGTTGCCACAATCGAAATCAACAATTCAAATCATTTATTTTCCTATACAAAACAGGTTGTAATTAAACCCTTTTTCCCCCTAAAATTCCCTACTTTTGCACCCTTAAAAACGTTATTCGCAGTACATGAAGAACATCAGGAATTTTTGCATCATTGCTCATATTGATCACGGAAAAAGTACGCTGGCCGATCGCTTGCTTCAATCTACCAACACCATTAGCGAAAGGGATATGCAGGACCAGGTGCTGGATGATATGGACCTGGAAAGGGAGAAGGGCATTACCATTAAAAGCCATGCGATACAGATCAATTACAAACATAATGGGCAGGATTATGTACTGAACCTGATTGATACTCCTGGACACGTTGATTTTAGTTATGAAGTAAGCCGGGCGCTGGCTGCCTGCGAAGGAGCGTTGTTATTAGTAGATGCATCGCAAGGCATACAGGCACAGACGATCAGCAACTTATACCTGGCAATTGACAATAACCTCGAGATCATCCCGGTTATCAACAAGATTGATATGGATGGAGCGATGATCCCGGAAGTAACCGACCAGATCATTGAACTGATCGGTTGCAAACAGGAAGATATTTTACTGGCTAGCGGAAAAAGCGGCATCGGTATCGAGGAAATTCTCACGGCCATCATTGAACGCATTCCGGCACCAAAAGGTAATGAACAGGCGCCATTACAGGCCCTGATCTTTGATAGTGTTTTTAATTCTTTCCGCGGCATCATCGTTTATTTCCGCATCTTGAACGGTACCG
Organism: Bacteroidota bacterium; assembly: GCA_018268085.1. Taxonomy (GTDB): domain Bacteria; phylum Bacteroidota; class Bacteroidia; order Chitinophagales; family Chitinophagaceae; genus Ferruginibacter. The sequence continues at coordinate 17,766 of JAFDXE010000002.1, read as the reverse complement.
TAAAGAAGAATGATAAGATCCGGTTCATCAACACCGGGGCTGAATATATAGCAGATGAAGTGGGCGTGTTGAAACTGGGATTGTCGCCCCGAAACGAAGTGAAAGCAGGAGATGTGGGCTATGTAATTACCGGTATCAAGAATGCGAAAGAAGTGAAAGTGGGAGATACGATTACCACCACGGCCAATCCTTCAACCGATGTTATTAAAGGTTTTGAAGACGTGAAGCCAATGGTATTCGCCGGTATTTTCCCGGTAGAAACTGATGCATTTGAAGAGTTGAGGGATTGTATGGAAAAACTGCGGCTGAATGATGCATCGCTCACTTTTGAACTGGAAACATCACAGGCATTGGGTTTTGGTTTCCGTTGCGGTTTCTTAGGAATGCTGCACATGGAGATCATACAGGAAAGACTCGAGAGAGAATTCAATCAAACCGTTATTACAACCGTTCCGAACGTAAGCTTTACCGCCGTTACGGTGAAAGGTGAAACGATTATCGTAAATAACCCAACGGAGATGCCCGACCCAACCCGTATCGATCATATTGATGAACCATACATCAGGGCGCAGATGATCACCAAACCGGAATATATTGGTAACATCATGACATTGTGCATTACCAAACGGGGTACGTTGATTAACCAGGGATACCTGACCCCTACGAGAGTAGAGTTGAGTTTTGATATGCCATTAACGGAAATTGTTTTCGACTTCTACGATAAACTGAAAAGCATGACCCGTGGATATGCTTCATTTGATTATCATCCGCTGGAATATCGTGCAAGTGATATTGTGAAAATGGATATTTTATTGAATGGCGAAAAGGTGGATGCATTAAGTGCATTGATCCATAGAAGCAGGGCACAGGATTTTGGAAGGAAACTCTGTGAAAAATTAAAAGAGCTGTTACCACGCCAGCAATTCCAGATTGCGATACAGGCGGCCATTGGTGCAAAAGTGATTGCCCGTGAAAATATCAGCGCCATGCGAAAAGATGTTACGGCAAAATGTTATGGAGGTGATATCAGCCGTAAACGTAAATTGTTGGAGAAGCAAAAAGAAGGTAAGAAGCGCATGAAGCAGATAGGTAATGTGGAAGTGCCGCAGGAAGCATTTTTGGCCGTGTTGAAATTAAACGATTGATTTTCCCCCAATGTCTTCCCGTAGGGAGACGTTGGGAGAGCGTTGAAGGAACACCAAAAAAGCATAATGAATGGATTAACCACAATGTTCTCAGAGGTAGACACGGAGTTGCACGAAGGCAATCAGTGAATCAGTGGCTATTTACTTCTCCCAATGTCTTCCCGTAGGGAGACGTTGGGAGAGAGGATTAACCACAATGTTCTCAGAGGTAGACACGGAGTTGCACGAAAGCAATCAGTGAATCAGTGGCTATTTACTTCCTCCAATGTCTTCCCGTAGGGAGACGTTGGGAGACAGTTGAAGGAACACCACAAAAGCACAAATACAGGAAGTAACCCTAAGAAATACACATCACCACATCAGCTAATTTCCTCATCAGCGAACTATTTCTACAATTCACAATTCCTTATCGGCTGTTGCCATTAGATTAATTAATTTTAGCCAATGAAAAAAATACTGCCTGTTTTCCTGCTACTAATAATGCATCTTTCCTCATTTACACAACAGATTACTGCTGTTGATTATAAAAAACTGCAGAAAGGAGAGGATACATTAAAAGTGCATGCCTGGAAAATAATAACCGGCATGAATTCAATTGACCGGTTAAAAGCCGACAGTATTTTTACCCGTGGCTTTGTAAAAAATTTAAAGACAGCCAACTCATTTTATTATCCTTTTGATTCATTGGAAACCATTTCCAAATTGTATGCACCGGATAGCAGCTTCCGCATTTATACCTGGCAACTCGTGGTAAACGACCGGGTGTATCGTCAACATGGTGCCATTCAAATCAGAACGAAAGATGGTTCATTGAAACTGATCCCGCTGATAGATAAATCGGATGTTACCCAAAACCTGGCGGATACAATCGGCAATAATAATGGCTGGATCGGAGCGGTGTATTATAAAATAGTACTTACACAATTCAACGGACAAAAATTTTATACCCTGATGGGATTCGATGGCAACAGCATCAGCAGCGATCGTAAGATCATTGAAGTATTGCATTTTGAAAATGAGGAGCCGATTTTCGGGGGACCGTTTTTCAGCATTCCTTCAGATGGTTTAAAACCGCATAACCCTGCCCGTTATATTATTGAATTTAAAAAAGATGCCGTACCTCGGCTTACGTATGACAATGAATTGCAGATGATCATTGTGGAACACCTGGTTTCTGAATCCAATCAGCCTGCAAAAAAATATACACTGGTAGGCGATGGAGATTATGATGGATTTAAATGGGTGAATAATAAATGGGTGCATGTTGACAGGGTTTTTTCCGGAACGGTTACCCCGGAAGGACAACCGCCCATTCCTGTTCCGCTGGATAAAAATCATGGTATAGAAACGGATGATAATGGGAAAGGAAAAGTGAATGAGGCGCCGGTGAAGAAGAAGGATTAATTTTTTATACACTTATGGTAGTATTGTTTGCCACAAAGATCTCAGAGGTTGCCACAAAGGCACAAAGGCAGGAAGGAACACAAAGATGTAATCAGTGTTTCAGTGGCGACTTTTATTCTCTTCCCATTTTTGAATTTTGAGTTTTTAACCACAGCGTTTACAGAGTGTTTTCACAGCGTTGCACAGAGAGTTGCCAAAAAGGGGCAAAGGCAGGAAGAAACTCAAAGTTTGAGTCAGGCAATTTATTATACGCTTCCTATTTTTGAATTTTGAATTTTTATTTTTGAATTGTTAGCCACAAAGGCACTAAGGCAGGAAGCAACTCAAAGATTTAATCAGTGTTTCAGTGGCAACTTTTATTCTCTTCCCATTTTTGACTTTTGAATTTTGACTTTTGACTTTTGATTTTTCAACCACAGCGTTGCACAGAGAGTTGCCACAAAGGCACTAAGGCAGGAAGGAACTCAAAGATTTAATCAGTGATTCAGTGGCGATTTTTATTCTCTTCCCATTTTTGTATTTTGAGTTTTTACTTTTTACTTATTTCCCCGTTCAACCGCCCGGGCAAATTCAATCAAACTACTATATACCGCATCAATTTTTTCGTCGTGAATATTTACTTCAGGTCTTGTAGTAGGTAAGAAGACCGTGTACACACCGAGGTTTTTACCAAATTCCATATCACTCATTGTATTGCCGATCATGATTGTTTTTTTGATATCAATGTCGGGAAATTGTTGCAATGCCTGCAATCCCATTCCGGGATTTGGTTTGCGAAACGGGCTGTCGTCGTTCATATCACTGCAATAGAAAACAGCATCAATATGCCCGCCGGCTTTTTCTATTTCCTGTTGCATGTTTGCATGAATCATGTGCAGGTCATCCAGTTTGGTAACACCTTTACCTACTCCCCGTTGATTGGTAACAATGATAATGCGGTGAAAAAAGGAAGAGAAAATTTTAAAAGCATCCGTAACGCCATCATAAAACCTGAACTCGTTCCAGGTATGAATATAATCCTTGTGCTTTTCATGGTTGATTACGCCGTCGCGGTCGAGGAAAAGTGTCCAGGATTTATCTATTGAAGCCAGGTCAATCATATTATTTTGTTTTGGTGCGCAGCAGGAGATGTGTTTTACAATTACGGTAAGGCCTTAATGGAATTCAAGATTAGCCCTGTTAAAATCTTCCGGAATGCCAATATCTATAAAATATTTATCCATCACCAGTCCCATCATCTTTTCACTGTTAACATATTTCTCCAGGTAATCTTTTTCGAATGAAAATTTTGCCGGGAGGTCCAGGGATAAAAACCGCATCACGTTTAGCGCATATACGCCACCGTTGATGAGTCCCTGTTCATAAAATTGTTTTTCCCGGAAAGACCGGATATGATTTTCTTTATCGATTTCTACCACGCCATACCTGTCGAATTGCTGCATGGGTTTTAATGAAAGTGTACAGGCAGCGTGTTGTTGCTGGTGAAAGTCGAGCAGTTTCAACGGGTTGATTGTATACATGGTATCCCCGTTCAATACCAGTACATTTTCACTAGTTGCTTTTCCGCAGGCGTGTTTGATAGCGCCGCCGGTTCCCAGTGGTTCTGATTCTATGGAAAAATCGCAATCCATTGCCGGGTAATTTTCCTGTACAAAAGTTTCGATCACTTCATGCAGGTAACCCAATGAAAATATGAAACGATCAACGCCTGACCGCTGCAGGTAATCAATAACAAAGTGGAGGAATGGTTTCCCGGCAACCGGTGCCATGCATTTGGGAAGATCCGGCACTGCGCTGCGTAACCTCGTACCCAAACCACCGGCAAGAATAATAGCTTCCGTACTCATAATTATTTAGAAGGAAAAATTTGTTCTTCTACCAGTTGGCAAATGATATGTCCGAGTAAAATATGACTTTCCTGTATGCGTGGTGTATCTGTGGAAGGAACGTTTAACAGGAAATCACTGGTGTCTTTCATTTTGCCGCCCGTTGCGCCGGTAAAGCCAATGGTGGTCATACCTTTTTGCCTGGCTGTTTCAAAAGCCTTAATAATATTTCCGCTGTTACCGGATGTACTCAGGCCCACCAGTACATCGCCTTTTTTACCAATGCCCTGGATCATTCTCGAGTACACTACATCATAACTATAATCGTTTGCCACGGCAGTCATGTACGATGTATTCACATGCAATGCTTCTGCCGGCAGGGCTTCCCTGTCGGTATAAAATCTACCGCTGAATTCGGCTGCCAGGTGTTGTGCGTCGGCGGCACTGCCACCGTTTCCACAAAACAGCACTTTATTGCCGTTTTTAAAAGCGGTTGTTATGGTATCAACACAGGATGCAATGGTTTGCTGGAGATGTTTATCGGATAATACCTGCAATTTTACATCGATAGATGCCTGTATAAGATTTTTAATTTGTTCGGTCATGATGCTGAAAATCTGTTTCGGGCAAAGTTAAGGAGTTCGGGGGGTATTAGCTGTGATGTATTAGCTGTGAGCGGTGAGCTATTAGCTATGAGCTATGAGCTGATAGTAGTTAATTGTTCAAATTTTAGCCTGCTCATTTCGTTCAACCAATGTACAAAGAATCTTACCCTTAGCCAGAATCGTATAGCCGATGGCAAACTATTTTACAAGGTCCACGTTGTTAGCCCATACTTCGTAAAAGAATATTTTTTCACTTCACCGCCAAATGTCAGCAACGCTTCTTTCACCGCATAGGAAGTATTCCCGGGGCAATAAAAAATCATAAAACCACCACCACCGGCACCGCTGATCTTACCTCCTGTTGCACCGGCAGCTTTTGCAGCTTCATAAATATTTTCAATATTACTGTTGCTGATATTGGCAGCCATCAACCGCTTTTGCTGAAAACCATAATCGAGGATTTCACCGAATTCATGCAGTCGCCCCTTTAGTAATGCTTCCTTCATCATGTGCGCCTGCTCTTTCAACTGGTGCATGGCTTCAATGCTTTTTTCGTTGCGACTGTTTACATTACGCACCTGTTCTTTAATAATAGTGGCACTTTCCCGGGAAGTGGAAGTAAAATACAATACGAGGTTGTTTTCCAACTCATGCATGTATTGTGGCCGCACCCGTAACGGATTTACAATTACCCGGTCGTTGTCGTAAAATTCCATATAGTTTACCCCGCCAAATGTGGCTGCATACTGATCCTGCTTTCCGCCAGCCAGTTTTAATTCGTTGCGTTCAATTTCATACGCGGTGTGGGCAATATCGTAATCACCGAAAGGCAACCGAAGCATTTCTGCAAACGCACCGAGCACCGCCACCACAAGGGTAGAAGATGTTCCTAAACCAGAACCTGCAGGGGCATCTACAAACGTGGTTAAACGGAAACCTGTTGCCGGTAATTTGTAATCACGCTGAATGCGGTTGTACACACCTTTCAGCAGATCCAGTGTGCCATCAATGGGCAATTGCGGCATCCATGGAAAACGCTGTTGTTCTTTCCGGTCCAGCGCTTCTACTATGATCTCCTGTGTTTGTAAAGGTTCTATACTGGCATGCGCAGCTAAAGAAATGGTTGCATTTAAAATAGCACCTCCGTGTAAATCGCTATACGGACTCACATCTGTACCACCACCGGCAAGGCCTATCCGAAGCGGCGCTTTACTTCTGTGTATCATATCGTTGTTGTATTTGGAAATTAAGAACAGTAAATATAACACTCACACCTAAACCGACAATATCGTATCCAGCATAATCTTCCACGAATATTTTTTCTTTTCTTCCCGCAGGTAGGGCAGAAAATGTTCCTCACCCTTTTCAAAATATTCTATTATTTTTTCTGCAACAGAAGCCGCATTGGGTGCTGCAATCAATCCTACTTTATCATCCGGAACCATTGCCGGTAATCCGCCTACATTCGTTACCACCATTGGTACTTCAAAATGATAGGCGAGTGGTGTAACCCCGCTTTGCGTTGCTGATTTATAGGGTTGTACTACCAGGTCAGACGCACATAAATAATTTTTCACCTCGCTGTCTGAAATGAATTCCGTATGCAGTATCAAACTGCTTTCAATTCCCAGCGATCGGATCATGTCGTCATAAGGCGCACGGTCTTCATAAAATTCTCCCGCTATTAAAAATTTTATCTGCGCAGCAAATGGTTTATGCGTTGATTGCTTCAGTATTTTAATGGCCTCAAATAATATATCCAGGCCTTTATATTTCCTTATAAATCCAAAAAACAATACAATCTTTTCATTGGGGTTTATATGCAAATGCGCCCTTGCAGTTTCCTTACTGATCTTCTCTCCAAAATTATCATACAACGGATGGGCTACATAACGAGCCGGCTTACCTGCTGCAAACCTGGATAATTGCGATAATACTTTTTCACTCATGGTAACAAACGCATCCACCGGCTTCAAAAAATACCTGGTAAATACAACATCACCGGGTCTTTTTTCATGCGGAATGATATTATCGGCAAGGCATACAATCCTCGTGTGTTTATTCTTATGTACAATGCGTAAAATGGTTCCCAAACAAGGCCCCATAAAGGGCAACCAGTAACGAACCAAAATGATATCAGGCTTTTCTTTTTGTAGCTTTCTGCCTGTTTTAATCCAGTTGAAAGGATTTACCGAATTGATCAGCACCTGTATATCTAATCCCTGTGGCGCAGGTTCCGAAGAATATTGCGTGGTTCCGGGAAACAGGAAACCGGGATATTGTAACGAGAACGTGTAGATGCTAACCTGGTGGCCGCTGTTTTTACATTCCAGCGCAAGGCGTTCATTGAAAGATGCCAAACCGCCCCGTAACGGGTGTGCAGGCCCAATGATGATGATATTTTTTTTACCGCTGGTCATTACAATCTTATAGCCGGATGAACTGTACTCCTTAACAGTATTTACAGGCAATAATCCATTTCTACATTATATACCCGCCTTTTCTTCAATTAAATAATTATTTCTTTCTGAAGAATTTCTTGAGATCAGTTCGCCGATAAATCCTGCCAGAAATAATTGCGTACCAATGATCATCGCCAGGATGGCAAAAAAGAAAAGTGGCCGTTGCGTTAAGCCGGTTTTATCAAAAAAGAATTTCGATACGGATAAGTAGGAGAACAACCCAAATCCAAACAGGAAAAATATTGTTCCCCATAATCCGAAAAAGTGCATGGGGCGTTTGCCGAATTTCCCTACAAAGAAGATCGTCATCAGGTCAAGAAATCCATTCACAAAACGGCTCCAGCCGAATTTGGTAACACCATATTTCCTGGCCCGGTGTTCAACAACTTTTTCACCGATCTTTTTAAAACCCGACCACTTCGCCAGCACCGGAACATAACGATGCATTTCACCATACACTTCTATACTCTTCACCACATTTTTCCTGTAAGATTTTAAACCACAGTTAAAATCGTGTAGTTTAATTTTACTCATGCTCCTTGCCGCCGCATTGAATAGTTTACTCGGCATATTTTTCGTAAGCGTATTGTCATACCTTTTCTTTTTCCATCCGCTTACAAGATCATACCCGTCACGAATGATCAGGTTACGCAGTTCCGGAATTTCATCCGGGCTATCCTGCATATCGGCATCCATCGTTATCACCACATCACCCTGGGCTGCTTTAAAACCTTCGTTCAGCGCAGCGCTCTTGCCATAGTTGCGTTGAAATTTTATGCCTTTAATGTTGCTGTTCGATTTTCGTAACTGCTGAATCACATTCCATGAACCGTCGGTACTGCCATCATCAATCATTATGATCTCATAACTGTACTGGTTAGCCGCTACCACACGTTCAATCCACGCAGCCAGTTCCGGAAGCGATTCTTCTTCGTTTAAAAGCGGTATTACTATTGAAATATCCATAATTATTGTCCGGGCATTTTATCTTTTATCAGCTTCATTGGTGTCACACTCTTGTACTGCATATCGTTACTCAGCTTTTTTAATGCTGCTTAAGAAAACCGAGAGCAGGCTGCTGATCAATGCACCAATTCCAAGATAAGATAATATTGCGCCTATTGTATAGCCAGGTAATAAAATTTTTCGGTATTGTTTTAATTTCTCTTCTATATCGGGCGCTGAATAATTGCCCAAATGTTGCAACTGCGTTCTCTGGTAGGCTACCATTTCATCCTGCAAAGCAGTATTGAATTTCAAAAATAACCAGGTTGCACAAACCATCATCAGCGTAACTACAATAAAGCAACTGAATCCCTGTTGAAAATATGCTTTAAAATTTCTGGGTTGATCTTTTTGCCGGTGGTAGGCGAGTAAGGTCCACACGATCCCGGCAGCATACACAAAATATGCAACCAGCATAATCTCATTGTCAAAATTCCTGCGGAAGTAGTAGGTGATCCCGGAAAGAAGAATTATCAACGCAGCGGTGATCAATCCTTTTTGCTTTGGACTGGTTGCTTTCATTACCGGTTAATGGAAATTTTATTCTTGTTAATAATGCCGTACACTTTTCCCTTTAGCTTTTTGCCAATGAATGCGTTATTGGAAGAGGCTGATTTTATCATTGACTGATCAAACACAAACTCATGTTCCGGATTGAACAAGGTAAAGCAGGCTTCCGCACCTTCTTTAATTTCGGGCACGGGTACATTAAATATCTTTCTGGGTGCAATGCTCAGTTTATCAATGAGTGCATCAATATTGGAAGAATAGGTATTTGATGCTGCAAAAACAGTTTCAAGTCCGGTCATCCCGTTTTTCGCATATTCAAATTCACAGGTTTTATCATCCCAGTGTTGCGGCAAATGATGAGAAGCAATACAATCTATCGTTCCGGTTAACAACGCTTCTCTAATGGCCATCATATCCTCTTTTGTTCGCAATGGCGGATTTACTTTGAGATTGGTATCATAGCTTTCGAGGTCTTCATCACAAAAAAAGAAATGATAAGGCGTTACCGAAGCTGTGAGTTGTAGTCCTTCGCTTTTTGCTTTTGCGATCAGTTCAATTCCTTTTCGGGTAGAGATGCCTGTTATGTGCAGTTTTGATTTGCAATATTTCAGTAATTCAATATCCCGGTGTATCATCAGTTCTTCGGCGATGGCAGGTTTTCCCGGCAATCCCAATCTTGTACTTACGATGCCTTCATTCATCAACCCGTGTGCGCCAATGGAATTGTCTGCAGGCACCTGTATCACGGTTCCTTCAAAAGGCAGCATGTATTGCAGGGCTTTCAACAACACGCCCGGATGCTGCACTGCCTGTGTACCGTCGCTGAATGCAATGGCACCACTGGAATGCATATCATACATTTCTGCCAGTTCTTTGCCTTCGGCATTCTTCGTTACAGAACCGATTGGATAAATATTCACCGGTAAAGCAGCCGATCTTTGCTTAATAAATTCTACCTGCGATTTTGTTGATACCACCGGGTTCGTATTGGGCAATATCATTACGTCCGTAAATCCACCGGCCGCGGCCGCAGCAGCGCCCGTTTCAATGGTTTCCCTTTGTTCAAACCCGGGTTCACAAAAGTGGGCAAAAAGGTCCATCCACCCGATGCTCAGGTGAAGTTGCTCCAGGGCAATCGTTTCATCTGCACTTTCATCAATTGAATCGGCAATTTTACGGATGATCCCGTCGGTAAGAAGTATATCTTTTTTTTGCCCGTGGAAGAGAGAAGCCGGACAAATTATGTGCGCATTCCTGATTAAAACCTTCATTCGTTTGTAGAATTGTGCAAATATCTGAAAAAATCATGAGTTTAGGTGAATCAAACAAAAAAGGCAACCACAGGGGCTGCCTTACTGAAAGGTACAGGTGATTTATTGCTATTTCACTGTTTGCTCACGAAAAAACGACCGCTAAAAAACTTACCAGTACCGATACGAGTGCTACGATGCATGCCCGAAGGCAATTTACCAGGATGGTGAGTGATTGTATTCTCATAACTTTTATTGACAAGTGAATAATCAGGATGTTTTAAGCGGGCAGGGGCTATACGGACAAATGCTCACGGCATTCCCAACCGTAGTTTTGTGAATACAGGCCGGCTCTTCCTGTTTCGTTGCAGGTTTAACTGCTTTTGTTTTAGGACCGTAAATACCGGCAATAAACAATACCGGGAATGCTGCTGCGAGAATGATCACCTGGGCCGCAAATTTTACTTTTTTCATTTTTTTTCTTTTAATATCCGGGTGTAAAACTAACCCCGGCTTATCGCTTAATAAAGCAGATGATGAATGAACTGTGCAGAAGAGAACATGAATTGTAGTATGCTTTTATTGTAATTAGCTGCATAAAAAAATGCCGTTCTAAGAACAGCATCACATAAACTATAGCTTTATTATTTTCACATTCAGGCCAACATCGCACCTTCCATCAATCCATCCTGAACAGCCTGCAGCCTTTCTGTTGGTAATACAGATTCGGCTATGGCAAACATCGCTTTAAATACCTGGTCGGGCGCTGTGTTTTTAATTGTTCGCAACCAGGCAATGAGTTCACTGTCAGAAGTACCTTTCATCATCCATCTTGCGTCTTCAGCCATCACCTGCGGCGGAATGCTTGCGATGATCGTTTGTGTAATATGCCCCAATTCAACATCTGAATAATGATCCCACAATACTTTATTGATTTTGTTTTCCTCCTTGTTCATGTGATATAAATTGAACGCCACGAACTCATTAAAGGCCATATTCAAGGCATATCCTGCTGCATTTAATTCATCATTCCCGGATGCGTTTTTATAGGTGTTAATCAGCGATTGAATATTTTGCGTAAGCAATTCATCAATCCCATGTTCACTTTCAAATTCATTTACCAGATCCGCATCATACTTCTGGATAGCGGGCAACACGTGCGCATCTTCATGCGTCGCATGATCATGGAAAGCATGTAACACGGCTTCCACCTGTTTAATTGATTCTTCAGCGGCATCTTTGTCTTCGAATGAAGTGTGTTGAAGCGTGATGGCTGTTTCAAACAGCATAGCCCGGAGTCCCTTGTGTTTGAGGTTAAAAATGTTGTAGCGTAACATGATCTAATTTTTGATTGGTTAATAATTATATAATTCGATATTCAATTAATGTACAATGGTGGATGGAGCCGGCTTTACTGTTCTCAGGTATTTATAGATGGCTTTTACTTCGTCTGTACTCATGCGCTGAAAATTATTCCAGGGCATGATGCTGTTGCTGATGATCTTTCCTTTTTGAAATCGCTGGATGAAATCATTTTCCGTCCAGTGATAGATAGGACTCTCCGGATGCGGTGTAATATTGGGCGGGTAAAAAATATTCTTCCCTTCTTCAATTTTTCCTCCGGCAAATGGTTCGCCTGAAAATTCACCTGTTGGCAACCGGTTTGTATGACAACCGCTGCAATTGGCTACATTGTTTACGAGATACTTTCCATATTCGGCAGTTGTATCTGGTTTTACCGAATGTTCAATTTTTTCTGTAGGACCTACAGGCTTCACTAAAAATGCCTTTACAATATTTCCCAGCACATTCAGCTTATGATCGGGTACGGAGAATCTAACGGGTTTTTGTACACGCAGATAAGAAATAATGGCTGTCATATCTTCATCCGATAAATTATGGAACGGCATAAAATCATACACAACTGTTCCATCGGGATGAACACCATAACGAAGTGCCCTTGCAATCTCCGCATCTGTAAACCTGCCAATCCCGGTTAAAGTATCCGGCGTAATATTTTTCGAATAGATCTTTCCCAGCGGAATATCAAATACAAAACCACCGGTGAGTGGCACTTCCTGCCCGAGTTTTAAAATAGAATCGCTGTTGGTACGGCTATGACAGTTGTTGCAATGGGCTATATCATATACCAGGTGTTTACCACGTGCGATCACTGCGGTATCTCTACTGGCTTTGATATCCGGGTACGGTGCATCATATTTCAGGTTTTGTCTTGAAGCCGTAATTGTTGTAATTCCCACGATAAGTACCAGCAGTATTAATCCAGTCCATTTTAATATTTTCTTCAGCCGTTTCATCTCATGAAATTTATTTCACAAAGATGAACAGCTATGGTAACTGCGGCTACTGCTTACTGTTTGAATTGACTATATCTATGCATGAACTGTATTCATGACAGGTTTGGCCCGGAATGCTGAACTTCCTTTATCTGAAAGCAGCTTTCATCCAGTGCCTTTTGCGCCTGCAGGATATGGCGTTTATTATGCGCCACCAGGAATAAAAAGGTATCGCCCAGTTTTAATTTGATAAGCGGTGCAATGGAAATGGGAATGCGTACTTTGCTGATATCCGTTTTGCGTGACCTATCAATTAGTTGTTCCAGCATTTCCTGCTGACTGATAAATTCATCTACAACTTTGGCACTATTAAGCTGCACTACCGGCGTGTGATTTTTAGGTGCTTTCATTTTTTTCATTTGTTTACCTTTTCGTTCCGGGAGCATAAGATTATAGAAATAATTTCCGAGCCATCCGCTGGTAAAATCAGGTGCAGGCTTTGCTGTTGCACCGGCTAATGCTTTTTCAATGGCGGGCAAATAATATCTGCCGTAACTGTTGAGGTGATCAAGGCATTGTGCGGCGCTCCATTTACCGGGTGAAGGTTGTGTTAACAAACGAATGGGTGGAAGCGATTGCCATTGGGCAATTACCAGGTTGAGATGCTCCTCGGTTTGGTTGTACAAATTGTTGAGTAGTTGATTTGTGTTGTATGTCATGGCTTAAAATTTAGAATACAAATTTGAACCTTCCGGAAAATAAAATTATTGGTAAATACCATGATTTTTGAGGACAGGTATGGCAGCGATGTAAAAGAAGATAAGATACTGCAACAAAAAGCTGTTGCTATGTTTGGCAGGTTTCAGTTCCACTTTCTTACAACAACTATCAGTCAAATAAAAAATTTTTCAAAAACTTTTTGAATAAATCAATTGATCATTTTTTAAATTCTCACTTTCGAAAGTAATTTGCTGAAGTTGGTTGCATCAATACCCAAATAGCTGGCAATGTATTTATGGGGTATCATGTTTAATATGTGCGGACTTCTCTTTAACAATGCAACAAATTTTTCTTCGGATGAAAAACACTGGATTTCAATCATGCGTTCCATCAGGCCTGAAAATGCGGCGCTTGTTAACATACGGATCATGCGTTCCACTGTATGATCTTTTTTCATCAGCTCATCCAGTTGTTGAAAATCTGTTCTGAGGAAGGAAGAAGCCGTTAAGGTTTCTGCAAAAAAACGGGAAGGCGTTTGCAGCAAAAAACTATCTGCAATCCCAAAAAATGAAGGCGGGTAACTAAAGATAATGGTCGCTTCCCGATCGTGTTCATCGTAATAGTACACTCGCTGGATACCCTCCGTAACAAAATAAAGATACCGTTCCGTATCACCCGGGCGTGTTAATACGGTTTTTCGTTTGGCATCATACGGTTGCCATATAGATAAGAACTGATCGCTTGTACTTTTATCTAACGGGTAAATTTTTTCAATAAAGGATTGTAAAACTCCGGTCCGGTTCATAGTTGCAAACTTCAACGAATGTAAACCGTTTATTAAAGCAAACCAACACATCGGAAACTATTCATGATAGTATTAAATGTCTCCCCATAATTTACAGCATCATTCGTCTTTTACGATTTTATATGAAAAACATAGCAAGTACAAATTCATTTCTTCCGGGTAAAAATGAAACAGGTTCATTCGCAACCTTTGAATCCGTTAACATGCATGCTGCGCAGGTGAACCTGTTTCGGGAAATAAAAAATTATATACTATCAAACGACCGGGAAACCGCATTTGAGCTATTACCCCTGATCTTATCCCGGCCGGGAATGGAATCATGGTGTACCAGGGATGCGCATGCTTTTCTTCAAAACCTGTTTTGTTATACTGAACAATTTTTTGATCTCTATGGGATGTCAACTGTTATGGGCAAACCGGTGGCTTCGCTTTGTCAGTATTAAATCATTTCAAAAATCAAAAGCAGTAAATAGTATCCCGGGTTATCTGCCATTAGTTTTCCGCTACTTCTAACCGCGATGCAAAGGATCGCCTTTCATTTAAAACTGCTCTTACATATTTTGCAAACAGTATTTCAGGATCATATTCATTAAATTCATCTGCCAGCCTGATCACATTTTCTTTATATAAAGGATCCTGCATGATTGCTTCCGTTGCTTTTTTTATTTGAAGTACAGAAGGTGTTTCTGTCTTTAAATTAATACCAAGATTAAAATACCCGATCCTTGCATTGATCTCATTTTTTCCTTCATGCACGCCTGCAACTACCATGGGTAAATGATGTTTAATACCCAGCATCACGCCACCGTAACCACCATTTGTTATGTAAACGGTTGCATAAGGCATGATGTCGGCGAAAGGAATATAATCTTCAATGATCACGTTTGCATGAGGAAATCTTTTTTTCAATTGATCTGTTTTGGTTCCACCTGTAGTACACACTACTAACGTATCTGTATTTTTAAATGCTTCTAAAGAGGGCACCAATAATTTCTCTATATCTTTTTCAACTGTGCCCTGTGTAACCAAAACGATTTTTGAATAGTTGATCAGTCTTTCATCAAACCACGCATCCTTTTCACTGGATGTACGATAGGGCAACAACGATCCGATAAACCTGATGTTCTTTCCCAGGTCGCTTCGTTTGTATTCAAAACCGGGCGTACCACTTTGAAGTAACAGCGTAGATTTCTTTACGTTCACATCAAACAGGCTTAGCTTTCCCACTTCAATATCGTATTCCTTCATAAGCCTGCGCATGAATTTATTTGACGGACTGAATAATAGTCTATCTGCCACCCATCTTTCTATTGCCTGTCTTTGTTTTCCCCAGAAAGTATAGGAGGGAGTTTTACCCACACCGGCAGGCGCAAGGTCTTTAGATGTTTCCACCAATGGAAAAACGCCAATGCTGATAACAGGAATATTCATCTTATCCGTGATGAACGGAATGGCAGTAAATGCACAATCGGCAACAACCAGATCAAAGGAAAATGATTTATAAATATTGATAAGATCGGCATAATATTCCGGCGCACGCTTTATAAACACATTTATAATGTCGAAATTCAATCGCTTCACAGGATTTTTTATTGAATTTCTTTCCTGAAAAATGATATCTATATTTTCACCATTAACTTCAAGCGCTTTATCAAATGGATAGTGATGTATCTGTAACCGTTCCAGTTTCTTTGCATAAGCAGTTCCCGTGTACCAGCGTACATCATAGCCCGCAGCCTGCAAATATTTTGCAAGCCCTGTTAACGGATTAAAATGCCCGTCGCCAGGAACACATGCAAAAAGAATTTTTTTTGAATTGGTTTGTGCAATAAGCCTGAATGCTTCTTCAAGTTTTTGTTCACTGTGTTTCATGTCTTACTTATTTTTTATTGGTATATACTTTTAATTATAATAACTGATTTGCCAGTTAAAGCTGAATGTTTGTCCTGCGTTTGTACCCCGTGTTTGCGTCATTATTCCCGCCTTCGAAACCGGGCGCTGGTTATTGTATTGATAAGTGTAAGTGGTTCTGTAATCATTATCTATGCCTGTGGTAATTTCCGTACGGTAATTGTTTTTCATCAACCTTACTTTAGGCAGGTACACCAGGCTTTCAAAAAAATCTTTGTTTAATGCAAAATCATCTGTACTGGTATTGTTATCGAAATCTTTATACTCTGTTGTGCTGCTCCATTCAAGCGCTCCTGATGGCTGCCTGAAATAGCGTTCTGTTTTTACCAGGTTTCCATTGGCACCATAACTGAAAACGTATTTTTTATATGGGCTGGCCGTTACACCGTTGGTAAATTGTATCCAGCGCATTTGAATAAGTTGATGCAGGCTGTTGTATTCCATTTGGTATTCCCATGTTTTAACACCACTATCATTTCGTTCAGTAACCAGCGTAACCATATCTCCGGTATAGGAATAACTGAGTTGGTTGCCATGGTTGATATTGGTAACAGTTTGGAGGCGTTTATCTGAATACGTTAGCCTGAATATATCGAGGTTAGCGGCAAAACTGATCTCGGTTACATAGTGCTCGTTGTCGTACACAAAATGATAATAAGGAGTAGGAAGGTTACTGCCAACAATATCTTTTAGCAAAAACCTGGCTGTGTCCTCTAACGGAATTTCTGCTGTGTCACCCGCAGGTGGAGGAACTAAAGTAGTATCAACAGGATTGGGCGTTGAATTACCCGGCTTGTCTTTTTTACAGGAAAATATTGCCATCATAGTGATGAGCATAATAAAGAGGTTCAATTGTTTCATGCTATAGATTTAAATTGTAAAAAATAAAATTCTATAGTCATTGATAAATTGCAAATGCCATTGTGTATGAATTGATGTTTTTTGTGTATGAAAAAATCTCTATGCTCAATTTGCGCAGATATCATTAAAAATTTGTCCGCAATTCAAACCGTTATTTCACCGGTCTGCACCCAAAATCAACAGTTCGTACCGGGAAAATTTAAACTATTGGGCGTATGATTTATATTTGAATGTCTGGCTAAATACTGCGTGAGAAAAATTACTTCAACGATATGTTTACTGCTGGTATTCATTACCGGATTTTCACAGGATGAAAAGCAATACTCTTTTATTCATTATACTGTAAATAACGGGCTGGCAGCCTACAATATCAGCAATATTGCACAAGATGAACAGGGGTATTTATGGATCGGTACCATTAATGGATTACAAAGATTTGACGGCACCCGTTTTAAAACATTTCGTCATAATCCATCAAACCCTAAATCAATACCAGACAATTTTATTATTCAACTGATGTTCGACAAACAGCAAAACCTTTGGTTGTTGTTTGCAAATGGCGATATTGGTATTTTCGATACCCACGGCTTCACCTTCAGGAAAGTAAAAGTTAAACTAAAGGATGAAGTAAACCTGAAACGGTCGCGATACCTGTTACAGGATAGCGATGGCAATATTTTTTATATTTTCAGATTTACAGAAGTTACTACCTATAATAAACAGAGCAACGAATTTTCTTCTGTGTACAATACGTTTACCATTCCTGAAAACTGGAGGGTCACAAATATGATCGATGATCCTGTCAGGAAAAAATACTGGTTGTTTTGCGATTCGGGGCTTGCGGTATTTAATAAACAAACCAGGAATATCAGCTATCGTAACCATAATATCGAAAAGGAACCAATCATTGAACAATTCAGTTCACTCACCGGAACAAACGGTTACCTGCTCGATTCAAAGAACCG